>NZ_JBVIMX010000016.1:0-27548 GCF_055579625.1 Streptomyces sp. NPDC032721
CGGCCAGGTCCGCGCCTACGACCTGCTGCGCGTGGTCGACCTGGTCGACGACACCTACCGCAGGCAGATGAACCGACAGCTCACCGTCCAGGAGTTCCGCGACCCCGAGCCGGCCTGCCACCCCCGAAGAGCCTGGGGTGGACCGACCGGGTTCGGGCTCCCGAGAGCTTCGACGAGGGCCTGGACGAGTTCGGCAACCAGGTCACTGGGAAGTGGATGCCCAAGGGCATCAACCAGGAGCTGTGGGAGCGGATCCGGGGCGCCACGATCGAGGGCTACCTCGGCACCCAGTCCAAGGTCCTGAAGGACTTCACCCGCGCGTGCGTTTACACCCGCGACTACCGCGACCTCGACGACCTGCGCCGTATCCTCACCGTGCTGCGCGAACTCGGTGTCCACGGCTGGATCGACTACAAGCGGGACTGCGACACCGCCCGGGGCCTGTACGGGCGCGGTGCCCTCTACTGGCAATCGCCGCCGGGGACCGTGGTGATCGAAGTGCCACCGTGGTCGGTCGGCCGGGAGATGGACCGCGAGGCCGCCGCCGAGCCCGCGCCCACCGCGGACGTCGAGGCCGGTACGGGCAACCCACGCCGCACGGGCCGCTGACCGAAGTGCCGGGTTGGGCCCGGCGAGGGCTGCCGGAGCTCGCCCCTGGGCGGTGCGGCTCAAGCTCAACCGCGTGGAATGGGTGGAATGGGTTATCGGCAGCCCGTCGCGTCGGAAGGGGTGGGAAAGGGGGATTGTGGTGAGCAACGCAAGTGGTTCGGGTCAGGAGTGGATGGGCCTGGCGGACGCGATCACTCTGCTGCGGGATCAGGTCGCCGAGGCGCAGGGCCGGATCGCCAGCCAAGCAGCGGAATTCCGTCGCAGGCCATACCCCCCCCCGCCGGTCACTTGGCCGTGGAGCCGCCTCGGGGCCCTGAAACAGATCAACTGGCCTGAGCAGGTACGCCCCCTAAGCCGCGAACCCCACCTTCGTCACGTACTCGTATTGCCTCCACTTCGAGCCGAGGTTGATGATCACGTCGTGCCAAGCATCATCGAGACCTCTCAAGTCCCCGGCAGCCCAGGCTCGGATGAAGTTCTCCCAGCGGCGGACGTTGATCGTGCGGTACTCGACGACACGCGTCAGGCGTTGGTCGACGCCTGACTGGTTGAACGGGTGGATCTCGATGCGGGTGCCGCCGTTGGCGTTGAGGCGTTTCAGGAGGTGTCTGGCGACGTTCTGGCGGCGGACCGTGGTGTAGGCGGTGGCGATCATTTTTAGGCTGGCCCGGGACGGCTGTTGTTTCCCCTGCTGCCATGCCCTGATCGTGCGGTCGGTGACCGTCAGGCCGGCTGCCCTTGCCGCCTGCCTGGCGTGGGGAGTTCGGGTGAGGTAGTTCAGGCGGGCCGTCCAGCCGCGCTTCGAGGTGACCGGGGTGGTGATCCCGCCCGCTAGTTGGTCGAGTTGGGCCGCTACGGCTTCGCCGCCCTTGATTCCGGTGGCGCCGTACTTACCGAAGTCGTGGTTCTTCTCCGACACTTTCGCCTGTTCTCCCCGGTGTGGGTCTCCTTCGGCTTCGCTTTCGTAACCCCGTGCCCCTCCGCGAAGACACGCTACGCCGGGCGGTTCCACAGGCGGGCTGCCAGGTAGGCCAGGTCGAGGGACTGGTGGTGGTTCAGGCGGGGGTCGCAGGCGGTGGTGTAGTTGCGGTTCAGGTCTTCGGGGCGTATGGGGGCGGAGGAGCCGCCGACGCATTCGGTGACGTGGCTGCCGGTCAGTTCCAGGTGCAGGCCGCCGGGGTGGGTGCCCAGTGCTCGGTGGATCTCTACGAAGGCCTGGGTCTCGGCCGCGATGTCGCTGACGCTGCGGGTCTTGATGCCGTCGTCGGTGAGGTAGGTGTTGCCGTGCATGGGGTCGCAGACCCAGAGGGCGGGGAGTCCGGCGGCGGTGATCCCTTCGATCAGTCCCGGCAGGACGTCTCGGATTCGGTCGGCTCCCATGCGGGTGATGAAGGTGAGTCTGCCGGGTTGCCGGGTGGGGTCGAGGAGGCGTGCCAGGGCCAGGAGGTCGTCGGGGGTTGTGTTCGGGCCGATCTTGACGCCGATCGGGTTGTCGACGCTTGCGGCGAACGCGAGGTGGGCGCCGGTGAGCTGGCGGGTGCGTTCGCCGATCCACAGCATGTGGCCCGAGCCGGCGTAGCGCCTGCCGGTGGCGGGGTCGGTGCGTACGAGTGCGCGCTCGTAGTCGAGCAGGAGTGCCTCGTGGCTGACGTGGAATTCGGCGTCGTCGGTGTCGATGGCGCGGATGCGGTCCAGGGCGGCGGCCGACTGGTGGTAGGCGGTCGTCATCCGGCGGGGGTCCGGGGTTCGTTCGTGTTCGTTGAAGCCCGGACCGTTTACCGCGTCGCCCCGGTAGGCGGGGAGCTCCACTCCGTCGCGTGCCTCGGTCGGTCGGGAGCGGGGTTTGGCGTACTGGCCTGCCATGCGGCCCACCGGGATCACCGGAAGTGTCGTGCCGTACGAGATGATCCTGGCCATCTGGCGCAGGGTGGCCACGTTGCCGTTCACCTCGTTGAGGGATGCGGCGCCGAAGGTCTCGGCGCAGTGTCCGCCCTGGAGGAGGAGTGCTCTGCCTGTCGCTGCGGCGGCGAGGCGTTCGCGCAGGCGGTCGGTGGCGGCCGGGGTTGTCAGCGCGGGCAGTTCGCGCAGGTGGTCGGTGACTTGGTGCAGGGTCAACTGGTCTGGCCAGTGGGGCTGTTGGGGGGTGGTGGTGGGCTGGGTGGTGATCATGGCGGGCTCCTGGGCTGTGGCACGTAGGGGGTCAGTTGCGGATGACGGATTTGCTGCGCATGAGGAATTCGGCGAGGTGGCCGTCGTGCGGGAGTCCGTGCTGCTTGAGGTGGGTGGGGTGGCCGCCGCCGACGTAGATGTTGCTGATGGTGGGCTCTGCGACGACCTGCTCGACGAGTTCTTCGTCGTGGGTGACCGCTGCCAGGACGAGGGTGTCCCGGAGGGGTGCGATGCCGTCCTGGCGGGACCAGGGCGCCACCCATACGCAGGGGAAGGGCAGTTCGATGCCTGCCTGGGGGGCGTCCGCGCGGTCGAGCTGGTGGACGGCGGGGCGCAGTACGGCGCTTCCGTCGCCCAGTTCGTCCACGATGCCGTCGCCGCCGAGCCAGGGGCGTGTGCCGGCCGCCGTGCGGTGCAGGTGTGCCTCGATGGCTCGTGCCGCTTCGGTCTGCTGGACGGGGAGTACGGCCTTTTCGTCGGTCGGCGGGAGGGAGGGCAGTGCGGCGAGCCGTTCGGCGAGTGCCTCTGCCAGTGGGGTGGGGTCCGATTCCACGAAGACGGCGGTGGCGTTCACGCAGCCGGTGCCGCCGTGGGCGCTGACCGAGTCGACGATCATGTCCAGGTGGTCGTGCCAGTCCGTGTCGGCGGTGAGCAGGATCTTTGAGCGTCCTGGGCCCTGGAGCCGTAGGGAGGGGTCGCCGCCGTATCGGCGTACGACGTCCGCGCCGCCGTAGACCAGGCCTAGATCGGCGCCGTTCAGCACGGTGTCCGCGTGTTCGTGGGCGGTGGGCAGCAGTGCCACTTGGTCGTTTCCGAAGCCTGCGGTGCGCAGTGCGGTCACGAGCCGGTGCGGGGTGAAGGGCTCGCGTCGTGAGGGGCGGACGGCGACGCGGTAGCCGAGGGCGAGGGCCTGCGGCCAGATGCTGTGGGTGCCGGGGTGGTTTCCGGCGGCGTGTACGGCGAACACTTCGCCGCGCCGGGTCCAGGTGCCCCGGCCGGTCCGGGTGAGCGGGTCCTGCCAGTTGTTGACGTTGCCTGTGGGGCGGGCGTGCTGGACGGTGTCGTGGGCCCGGGTCAGGCGGTCGGCCAGGGCGGTGGTGGTGCGGCGGACCACCGGGAGGGGGGTGCCGCCGGTCCGGCTGGCCGCCTCTTGGTACTCCACGGCGCTCTGGCCGTCGAGTTCGGCGGTGGCGAAGAGTGCGGCGGCCCGTTGCAGGAGTTCGGCCGCTTCTTCAGGGCCGGGTGCGGTGGAGCGGCGCAGGGCGGCTGTGGTGCGGTTGATGAACAGCGGGGGGACCAGGCTGAGTTCGGCGATGGCGTGGCCGGTCACGTCGGGGACGGTGAGCCGTTTCCTGGAGCGGTAGGGGCCCTGCGCGCCGAGGGCGTCGAGGTAGCGCATCAGTGGCCTCCGCGGTGGTGGCCGGGGGTGTGGGTGTGGGTGTGGGGCTTCGTACGGTCGCCCGTCAGGCGGTGCAGCGCGGCGATGTCGGGGGTGCCGTCGTCGCTGAGGGGCAGGGCGTCGAGGGTGACGACGGTGGCGGGCGCCCGGTCGCTCCGGTTGCCGGGGAGCCGGTCGCGCAGCCAGTTGTCCAGGCGGGCGGCGAATGCCTCGGCGCGGTGGGTGGCGGCGGGTACCTCGGTGAGCGGCTGGGGGCGGTGTTCGGGGCGGTAGGTGCCGGTGAGCGCGGTGGGGCGTTCGTTGCCCTCGGTGAAGACGGCCTCGAAGTGGCCGGGGCTTGCGGGAGCGGGGGCGAGCGCGACGTGGTGGCCGCTTCGTTCGGCGAGGAGGGCGAGTTGGTGGGGGTCGACTGCGCCGGGTACGGGCCCGGCGAGGAGGTGGCGGGCCTGTTCGAGGCCGGCCCCGTCCAGCAGTGCCCGGCGGGCGGAAGTCTCGCCTGCGGTACGGGAGTTGGGGATGTGGGTGATGCGTACGGGGAGTGGGCCGAGGGCCAGTGCTGCGTTCAGTTCGTCGGTGCCGGTGACGTCGGTGCCCCAGCGCAGTGCGCGGCAGCCGCCCAGGTCGGTGGGGCGGCCGGGGCCCTTGTGGAGGACGACGTCGTAGCGGTGCCGGGAGAGTTCGTTGTGG
Organism: Streptomyces sp. NPDC032721; assembly: GCF_055579625.1. Taxonomy (NCBI): domain Bacteria; kingdom Bacillati; phylum Actinomycetota; class Actinomycetes; order Kitasatosporales; family Streptomycetaceae; genus Streptomyces; species Streptomyces sp. NPDC032721. The sequence goes on from NZ_JBVIMX010000016.1 coordinate 4,865, forward strand.
TAGTCGCCCCGCTTGAGCTGGATGTCGACGCCGGTGACGGCGGGGACGGTGTGGGGCAGGGTCGCGAAGTAGTCGGGGTGGACGAAGAGTTCCTCCTCCTTGGAGCGGGTCTTTCGCTCGCTGCGCAGGACGCCGGGTGTGTCCTTCAGGGTGGGGCGCCCCAGTGCGACGGCGGTGTGGAGGTCCGCCAGGCTGCGCGGGTCGCGGATGTCGCCGAGGAAGAACGAGCCGCCGGGGGCGAGGAGGGTCAGGGCCCGCTCGATGACGGTGGTGAGGTAGTCGCCGTCGGGGAAGAGCTGGACGACCGAGTTGATGACGATGGTGTCGAAGTACTCGGTGGGAAGTCCGTCGACGCGGTCGGCGCCCTGTGCGCGGAGGGTGACGCGGTCCTTGAGCGCGGGGTCGTCCGCGATGTGGCGGGCGAGGTCGTTGACGGCGACGGTGGACAGGTCCGTGGCCCAGTACTCCTCGCATCCGGCCGCGAGCCGTGCCAGCAGGAGTCCGCTGCCTGCGCCGATCTCCAGGATGCGGCGCGGGCCGAGTTCGCGGATGCGGTCGACGGTCGTGGAGCGCCACTGGCGCATCTCGGGCAGGTCGATCGGGCGGCGGTCGTAACTGCTGTTCCAGCCGACGAAGTTGTCGCCGAACGCGGTGGCGGGTGAGTCCTCGTACAGCCGGTCGTAGATCTGCTGCCAGTCGTCGACCTGTTCCTCGGCGCTGGTGGGGCCGCTGTTGGCCTGTGGTGCGGGGACCACGTAGGCGATGTGGCGCGGGCCGGCCGCCGGGGAGGTGGAGGGTGCGGGGACGACGACGGCCTGTGCGACGTTCTCGTGCTGGGTGAGGAGGGCGGTGAGTTCATCGTGGCGCATGCGGCTTCTCCCTTTCGTTTTCGTTTTCTGCTCGCGGAGGACTTCGGGCGCGGAGGGCTTCGGCGACGGGGGCGGGCGCCGTGGGGGCGGTCAGTAGACGCCTTCGATGACGGCCTCGTTCTCGAAGGTCGCGACGGGTGCGATGTCGGCGACCGAGTCGCCGGCCCGGCCCGCGGGTGCTTCGATGCGGGTGGCCAGGTCGCGTTCCAGGTTGTTCGGCAGCAGGAAGGACTTGCTGACGTGGTGGACGAGGACCTGGCCGCGCTCTCCGTACCCGACCGGTTCGCGGCCGGCGGGGTCGACGACGGAGAACGTCACGTACGGGCTGAGGGGGTCGAAGGTGCAGGGTGCGTCGTCCGGGAGGCCGGGGCGCTCGCCCGCTGTGCCGAGGATCATGGTGCTGCCGTAGTTGCCGCTCAGGGTGGTCCGGGGGAAGACTTCCGTGCGGTACAAGTGCCTTGAGTCGGGGTCGAGTTGGGTGCCTCCCCAGCGGATGGCGCGTACCTTCTCGTTGACCAGTTTCACCAGGTCGTCCCGCCCGGCCAGTCGCTCCAGCAGTGCCGGGGTGATCGTCAGGACGCCGATGTCCTGGGTCCGCAGGATGTGTTCGGCCTGGTCGAGTACGTGTTCCGCGTAGTCTCCGGCGTCCTGGTGGCGGCCGTCGGCGATGAGCTTCTTCACCCAGCGGGGGTCCAGGTCGACCGTGAAGCCGTGGCGGCCGTGGCTGGTCGCCGTCCTGCGGAAGAGCTCTCCGACGATGTGCGGTCCGGTGGGTACGATGCCCAGCCAGTCGGCACCTCGCTCGACGCCGTGCGCGTCGAGGTCGGCGTTGCTGACGCTGAGCATGCGGTCCAGCCAGTCGCGCAGGAGCACGACGCGCTTGGGTGCTCCGGTGGTGCCGCCGCTCTCGAAGATTCCGACCACGTCGGGGCGGGGTCCGTAGCCGCCGGGGATCAGGTCCTGCGCGCGGACGTCCCGCAGTTCCGCGGAGACGTTCGGGAAGAGGGCGAGGTCCGCGTGGGTCCGGATGTCGCTCCGGGGGTCGAAGTCGAGGGTGCGGGCGCGCTCCAGCCAGTACGGCGAGCCGGTCTCGGGGCTGAAGTGCCAGTCCATGGCGGCGCGGAGGAACTCGTCGGGGTCGGGGTGTGCGTCGGCCGGGAGGTCGAGGATTCCGGGTGCGGTCGAAGGCATGGTGGCTCCGTGGGGGTCTGGCGGGGTGCGGGGTTCGGCTGGGTGCCGGTCTCAGATGCGGATGAGCGTGGCGCTCCAGCGGTCGGTGGAGATGCCGCAGAGGGCCACCACTTCGCCGGGGCGCACTTCGCCGCGCCCCAATTGCAGTCCGAGGGCGATCAGTTGGTCCGCGGCTCCCATGTGGCCGTGGTCGGGGGAGAGGGAGGCATTCGTCCGTTCCAGGGGGATGCCCAGGGGCTCGGCGACCGCGGCGATGCTCGCGGCGCTGTCGTTCAGGTAGATCAGGTGGTCGATGCTGTCGCGGGTGATGCCCGCGCGGCGGCAGGCGCCGTCGACGACCTCGACGAGGCGTCCGTACCGGTTGTGCAGGAAGCGCTGGAGCGCCTCGGGGTCGTCGGCGAACTTGCTGCGTACGACCTCGTGTGCGCCGGGGGCGTCGGTGCTCGACCAGCCTTGGGGCGGCAGGGGGTGGACGGTGCCGCCGTAGTCGACGCGGAGCAGGTCGCAGTGTTCGGGTTCGGTGAACTGTTCGGTGGCCAGCCACTGGTTGCCGGTGTGGTCGCGGCGTACGACGACGGCCACGGCCGCGTCGCTCAGTACGGCGTTGACGACGTTCATCCGGTTGCGGTGGAACTCGCTCACCCGGTTCACGGCCACGAACAGCGCCGTGTTGACGTCCGGTTCCATCGCCATCGTCGAGGCCACGTAGTACAGGCCGTGGACGCCGGCGCTGCAGCCCTCGTTGAGCAGCAGGGTCCGGGTGCGTTCGATCTTCAGTTCCCGGGCCAGTACGGCGGCGCTGTCCTGGTAGGCGTACTCCGGCAGGTCCGAGTTGGCGAGTACCACCAGGTCGACGGCGTCGGCGGTGAGGGCGAGCCGGTCCAGGGCCTGCTGGGCCGCGGCTTTGGCCAGTGCGGTGGAGTGCACGTCGTCGGCCGCGCGGTGGTAGGTGCGGTAGCCCCACTTGATCACGCGTTCGGGGTTGGTGACGTAATTTCCGGCGGTCGACGCGACGTCCTGGTCCTCGCCGAAGGCGATGCCGAAGCTCGCGATGCCGAGGTTCACGGTCGGGCTCATGGTGAGGGCTCCTGTCCGGTCAGCCGGCGTCGGCGCGGGCGGCGAGGTCCCGGGCGGCGGTGGCGAGGTCGGCTTCGAACAGGACCATCAGGTCGTAGTCGACGCCGAGGCGGTCCTTGGCGTACCGGGACATCCGCAGGGCGAGGATGGAGTGGCCGCCCAGGTCGAGGAAGTTGTCCTGGGGGGTGACGTCCGGCTCTTCCAGGACCTTGGCCGCCCACTGGACGGTGAGCTCCTGTATCTCGGTGATCCGGTCGGTGTCGGTCGTGCTGTGCGTTGTGCTGTAGGTCGTGCTGTGCGGCGCGCTCATGACTGGCGGTCCCTTTCTTCTTCCCAGAGCCGGGAGATCGCGTCCCGGTCGAGCTTTCCGTTGACGGTGCGGGGCAGTTGCGGCAGCCGCCGGTAGGCGGCGGGCCGCATGTAGGAGGGCAGGAGGCTCTTGAGGTGGTCGCGCAGGTGGCGGGCCGGGGTGTCCGGGGCGCCGGTGGCCGTCGCGTACGCGCACACCAGCCGCTCGTCGCCGTCGCCGTATCGGCGCACCCAGACCACGGCGTCCGCGATCCGCTCGTGGGACCGCACCGCCGACTCGATGTCGCTGAGTTCGATCCGGTGTCCGCGCAGCTTGACCTGGAGGTCCTCGCGGCCGTGGTAGATCAGGGTGCCGTCCGGGCGGCGGCTGACGAGGTCGCCGGAGCGGTAGTAGCGCCGACCGGGGCCGTCACCGGACGGTGGCAGGGTGCGGAACCGTGCCTCGTTGAGCTCGGGACGGTGCAGGTATCCCTTGCTGAGCTGCGGTCCGGCGAGCCAGAGGACGCCCTGTTCGCCGGGCCCTGCCTCGGTGCCCTGTGGGGTGATCACCCGGTGGGCGAAGCCGGGCAGCGGGTGGCCGATGACGGAGTCGCTGCCCGCGATGTCGTCGGTGGTCAGCCGGTGGAAGGTGGAGTGTACGGTCGTCTCGGTGATCCCGTACATGTTGACCAGGGCGGGCCGTGCCGTTCCGTGGCGTGCGGCCCAGGGCCGCAGCGTGTCCGGTGCGAGTCTTTCGCCCGCGAACACGACGTAGCGCAGCGCGCTCAGGTCCGCCTCGCTGTTCAGCGCCGCCGCCGACAGGGTGCTGAAGGCGGTGGGTGTCTGGCTCAGGACAGATATCCGCTCCGCCTCGATGACGGCCAGGCAGTGCTCGGGTGAGCGGGTCTGCCAGTACGGGAGTACGACCAGCCGGCCGCCGGTGGACAGCGCACCCCAGATCTCCCAGACGGAGACGTCGAAGGCGATCGAGTGGAACAGCAGCCACCGGTCGTCGCCGCGGAAGTCGAACCGCTGCGCCGCTGCTGTGAGCAGGGCCGTCACCGCGCCGTGGTGGATGGGTACGCCCTTCGGCTTTCCCGTCGTACCGGAGGTGTAGATGACGTACGCGCAGTCGTCCGGGCCGGGGGCCTGGACCGGGTCGGGGGCTGACTCGGCGGGCGGCGGGGTCGCGTCGTGCAGTTCGGTCACCCGCTCCTCGCCGATGACGGGCAGGCCGTCGACGGCGCAGCCTTCCGGGCTGCCGATGAAGGCGGCGACCCGGCTGTCCCGGAGGATGAGCATGTTGCGGGACGGTGGGTTGCGTACGTCCAGGGGGACGTAGGCGGCGCCGGTACGCAGGATGCCCAGCATGGACACGATGGCTGCGGCGCCGGGCGGCAGCCGCAGCGCCACCCGGTCTCCCCGTCGCACGCCGTAGGAGCGCAGCAGCGCGGCGACGGCGCGCGACCAGGTGTCGAGCTGCTGGTAGGTGAAGGACGCGCCGTCGGCGACGAGTGCGGTGGCCGCGCCGTCGGCCGCGAGGCTGTTCGCGAACGCGGCGGCCAGGGTGCGGGCGGGGTCCTGTCCGTTGTGCGGCCGGCCGGGGCCGGTCCTGTTCGTGTCCTGCTTCGCCGGGGGTGCGGCGACGGGCACGGTCGTGGTCATGGAAAGCACCTCCTTGAGGGCTTGAGGGCTTGAGGCTTGGGGGGGCTCGGTGAGTCCTGCCGGAGCGCCGGGCTCAGGCGGAGGTGACGGCGCGGGCAGAGGCGAGCAGCTGCTCCAGCGGTGGGCCGAGAGGCACCGGGCGGGAGAAGGAGCGGGCGTGGTGGACGAGGGGGGTGCGGTCGGCCGTGTAGGTCTTCTCGACGTGGCCGACGAGGATGGTGTGGTCCCCGGCGTCGAAGCGGGAGTACAGCGAGCAGATCACTCGCGCGGCGGCCCCGGGCAGGACCGGCAGGCCGTCCTCGTACGACTTCATGTCACCGGCCGCGAACCGGTCGGTCCCGGAGGCGGCGAAGCGCAGGGCGATGGCTTCCTGTCCCTGGGCCAGCACGTTGACGGCGAACCGCTCGGCGCCGGTGAAGGCGGCGTGCGTGGTGGCTCCCCTGTCGAGGCAGACCAGGACGAGCGGGGGGTCCAGCGACACCGAGGTGAACGAGCTGGCGGTGAAGCCCCACCGGGTCCCCGAGTCGTCGACGGTGGTCACCACTGTGACCGGGCCCGGTACCCGGGCCATCGTGTCCGTGAACGCCGCGCGTTCCATGCCGGTTCCTCTCCTTGGCTTCGCTGTGTGGTGTGTCAGGGCTGGAGTCGGCCGGTCCGCCAGCGCGCGCCGTCGCGGGCGTAGTGCAGCCTGCGGTGCAGCCGGTCCGGGCTGGCGCTCCAGAACTCCAGCTCGGCCGGTTCCAGCAGGTAGCCGACGAAGCGGGCCGGGCGTGGCAGCGGCTCTCCCGTCCGGCCGAGGCCGCGTGCCCTGGCGCGCAGGCGCTCGGTGTCGTGCACGGGTTCGCTCTGGTGCGAGGCCGAGGTCATGGGGTGCAGCGCGGCCGGGCGGGCGGACCACAGGGCGTCGCACTCCTGAGGGCCCAACTGCCGTACGGGACCGGTCACTACGACTTGCTGGGCCCGTTCGCGCCAGTACAGGACCGCGCTGGCCCAGCCGTTCGCGGCCAGGTCGCGGCCCTTGCGGCTGGTGCTGTGGGTGGTGAAGACGAGTCCCCGGCCGGTCAGTTCGCCGAGGGTGACGATGCGGTTGGAGGCCCGGCCCCGTTCGTCTGCGGTGGCCAGTGCCATGGAGCGGGGCTCGCGCACACCGTCCTCGGTGGCCGCGTCGAGCCACTGCCGCAGCAGGGGCAGCGGGTCGGGCGGCGGGTCGTCGTACTCGGGGAAGTCGAGGCCGACGGACCCGGTCAGGGATTCGTGCCGGCTGACGTTCTCGGTGGGGGCGCTAGACATGGAGCACTCCGTGGGCGACCGGCACGCCGTGGCCCCGTACCCAGACGGCTTCGATCCGCTCGTCGTCGCCCTCGGCCAGGGCCCGCATCAGCGAGGGGCGGCCCATTTCGAGGCCCTGGAGGATCTCGATCTCCTGCCCGTAGGGTGCGAGTCCGTGCCTGGCCAGGTGGATGGCGAGCGGCCCTGCGGCCGAGCCGGTCGCGGCGTCCTCGACCACTCCGTACGCGGGGGAGAACATCCGGCTGCGCCACTGGGTCCCCTCCCCCGCGAAGCAGTTGGCGGCCATGTCGGGGAAGGCGGCGAGCGCCCGGTGGTCGGGGCGCAGCGCGGAAAGCGCGTCGAGGCTCGGCAGGCCGACGAAGGCGTGGCGCGGTCCGTTGCGGTAGATGTCCACGGGCACGGTGGCGGTGTCCACGCCGAGGGCCGCGCAGAGTGCGTCGGCGTGCTCGTAGGGCTCCCAGGTCGGGACCGGCTGGCGCATCCGGACCGACACCGAGCCGTCCGGGTTCGCCGGGTCGTCGGGGGTCAGCTCGAAGGGGATGATGCCCATGGCCGTCTCCAGGCGCAGCCGCTGTTCCTTGAACTTCAGGCCGAGTGCGACCGCCGTGCCGAGCATCGGGTGTCCGGCGAAGGGCAGTTCGTTGACGGGGGTGAAGATCCGGATGCGGGCGTGGGCGGCGTCCGTGTCGGGTGGCAGTACGAAGGTGACTTCGGAGAGGTTCATCTCCTTGGCGATGCGCTGCATCACCTCGGGCGTCAGGTCGGCGGCGTCGAAGAAGACCGCCACGGGGTTGCCTTCGAGGGGGGTGCGGGCGAACGCGTCCACCACCATGTAGTCATGCACCGGTCATGCTCCCTGTGAGTGAGGGGTGGGTAGGGGAAGGGGCGTCGAGTGCCGGGCCGAGGCCGTGCAGCGAGGACAGCGTGTGTACGCCCTCGGCGGTGGCCTCGACCTCAAAGCTGGTGCGGTGCGTGGGCGGGCCGCCGAGCAGTTCGGCCGCCCGGTTCGGGGGCAGTTGGGCGCTGCCGGGGCGGTCGCGCTCCCAGAGCATCACCGCGCCCCACCGGTTGCCCGTACGGTCGGCCATCCAGAACTTCAGGGCGAGGCCCGGTACGTGGGCCCACGGTTCGACGGCGCCGTCGCGCAGGTGCTCCCGCAGGGAGTCGATGCTCTGGCCGGTGCCGTCCAGGTCCCACCAGGCGATGTCGGCCCTCATCGGTCCATCGCCCAGCGGACGGCTTCGGCGGTGATGCGCGGTCCGTCGACGGTGAGCACCGATTCGGCGTGGAACTGCATGGTGGCGAAGTGCGGGCCGCGCAGCGCGTGCACTTCACAGGTGTCCGCGTCGCGGCTGATCTCGACGATTCCGACCCCTGCGGCCTCCAGTTTGTCCTCGGGGCTGTGGGCCGCGTAGGTGTTGTAGAAGCCCAGCCGCTCGCGGCTGCCGTACAGGTCGGTCTCCCGCTGGACGCCCTGGTTGGGCACCTTCCGGCGGACGAGGTCCAGGCCGAGCCGCAGGCTGAGTACCTGGTGGCTGAGGCAGACGGCGACGAAGGGGCGGCGTTCGGCGAGCAGGACGTCAACTGCCTTGCGCAGGTGGGTCATTCGGGGGTCGTCCGGATCGCGCGGGTCGCCGGGTCCGGGTCCCAGGACCACGAGGTCGTGGCCGTCGAAGGAGTACGGCTCGTCGAACCGCCGGACGGTGACGTCCAGGCCCAGCGCCCGGAGCTGCTGGGCGATCATCGCGGTGAAGGTGTCCTCGGCGTCGACGACGAGGGTCTTCAGCCCGGCGAGTGCGGAGACCCGGCTGCGCCGGTGGCCGGCGTCGCGCAGCCAGAAGTCCGAGATACGGGTGTTGCGGGCGCGCAGGGCGGCCAGCACCTGGGGGTGCTCCTTGAAGCGGGCGGGTGCGTCCTCGTCGAGCGCGGCGAGCAGCCCGGCGGCCTTGGCCCGGGTCTCGGCCGCTTCCGACGCGGGGTCGGAGTGGCGTACGAGGGTGGCGCCGACGCCGATCCGCATCCGCCCCTCGGGGGTGATGTCGGCGGTACGGATCAACAGGGCGGAATCCAGGGTGCGTTGGGCGTGGGCGTCGCGGCCGATGAGCGCCGCGACCCCCCCGTAGTAGCCCCGCCCCTGCGGTTCGTAGCGGCTGATGACGCCGGCCGCGCTCTGCAGGGGGCTGCCGGTGACGGTCGGCGCGAACATCGTCTCGCGCAGGATGTCGCGCACGTCCCGGTCGGTGTGCCCCTCGATGACGTACTCGGTGTGGGCGAGCCGGGTCATCTCCTTGAGGTACGGCCCTGCGACGCGCCCGCCGGCGGGACAGAGCCTGGCCATCATCTTGAGTTCCTCGTCGACGACCATGTAGAGCTCGTCCGCTTCCTTGCGGTCCGCGAGGAAGTCCGTGACGCCGCGCAGGGTGGGCCCGGTCGGCGGGTAGCGGTAGGTGCCGCTGATGGGGTTCATCACGGCGGTGCCGCCGCTGAGCGAGACGTGCCGCTCCGGGGTGGCGCCGACGAAGGTGCGGTCACCGGTGTGGATCACGAACGTCCAGTGGGTGCCCTTCTCGCGTTCCAGCAGCCGCCGGAACAGGGACAGCGCCGTACGGGGGGAGAAGCCGTCGATGTCGGCCAGGAAGGACCGTTTGACGACGAAGTTGGAACCGGCGCCGGTGCCGATCTCGTCGGTGACGATCCGGCGGACGGTCTGTTCGTAGGTCTCGTCGTCGATGTCGAAGTGGCCGCCGGTGACGGACACCGGGGCGTCGGGGATACGGGTCAGGACGTGGGCCAGCGGCAGCGTGGTCTGCTCGTCGGCGGCCATCGCGATCAGCGGCGCCCCGTCATCGGGGGCGTCGAAGCCGCGCTCCGCGAGCTGCCGGTAGGGGATCAGGACGAGGACTTCGTGGGCTGCTTCTGGTGCGGCGCCGCCGCTCGCTTCGTGCTGCGGGCGCAGCGGGATGTCCGCGAGCGAGGCGGGCAGCGACACCGCTCCGGCCAGTACGTCGACCGTGCCCGTGCCACGGGGGTCGCTGTCCGGGCGGTGCAGGAGGGCGAAGGCGGGCGGGCCTTCTCCGTGCAGGATCCGCTCCAGGAGGTCGGGTCGGCGGGAGTTCATGAGAAGACCTCCGCCGCGGGCAGGACGACCGCGCACCGGCGTGCCGCGTAGTCGAGGGCGAGCCGGTGGTCGGCCTCGCTGAAGTCGCCGAGCGCGTCGGCCACGAGGAAGGGCTGGATGTCGTGCGCGAACGCCTCCAGGGCGGTGCCCAGGACGCCGATGTGCGCGTACACGCCGCACAGCACCAGCTGGTCGCGTCCGGCCGCGCGCATCCGTTCCAGCAGGTCCGAGCGGAACAGGGCGCTGTAGCGCAGCTTGGTGAACTGCCAGTCGCCTTCCTCCGGCGCCAGTTCGGGCACCACTTCGCGGTCCGCGGGGTCGGTGCGCATGCCCGGTCCCCAGAAGTCCAGCAGCAGTCCGCGCTGTGCGTCGTCCATGCCGCCGGGCTGGGCGGTGTACGCGACCGGTACGCCCAGGGCGGCGGCGCGTTTGCGCAGCTGGGACGTGTGGTGGACCAGGTCGCTGCGGAGGGGCTCGGGAAGGGAGCCGACGAAGTACCGCTGCATGTCGTGGATGAGCAGGACCGAGCGTTCCGGACGCGGGATCCAGGGGGCGGTGTTGCTCGGCAGGGTCTCCCGCGCCGGCAGCGGGTAGGGCGTGATGACCGGCAGTCCGGCTGTCATCGGGCGTCTCCTCGGGTGCTGGCGGTCACGTGGGTATCCCGGCTGCTGGCGGTCACGTGGGTATCCCGGCGCGGCGCACGACGGGCGTTTCGATGCCCAGGGCGCGGAACTGCTGGGTGACGTTCATGAATTCGCGCTGGAGCTTGATCTTTCCGCCCTCGAAGGTGAACGAGTGCAGGAAGTGGTTGCGGTAGTGGCCCTCGGGATACCCGTCGAAGCGGATCTTTCCTTCGCCGTCGCACTCGACCCAGAAGCGGTCGGGGTCCTGGGTGTCGAAGATCTCGATGTTGGTCCAGACCCAGTCGGGGAAGCACTTGAGCGACCAGACGGCGTGCTCGGCGAGCCGGTCCCGGCCGTTGATGGTGATCGGCTCGCCGGTGTCCGTGGTCCACAGCCCGCCGACGCCGTCCTCGGTGAACAGCAGGTGGCGCCGGAGCCGGTCCTGGCCCGTGGTGTGCATGTACTGGTCGACGACGGCGCGGTTGTGCGCGCGCAACGCGTCCGGATCCGTGGGGAGTTCGGTGGTGGTCGGCGTGGAGGGAGGCATGGTGGAGGGAGGCATGGCTGTCCCGTGCTTTCTGCTCGCGGTGGGGGTGGGTTGCGCAGGGCCGTCAGGTCATACGAGGAGGCTGATCTCGCGCGGGTCCTTGCCGACCAGCGACCGGCCGTAGACCTGCTGCGGGATGCCCATGCCGAACCCGGCGTGCCGGCTGCCGACGTGGATGTCGCGCCAGATGCGCTGGAGGGGATTGGCCTCGTGGAAGGCCGAGGAGCCGTAGGCGGTGAGCAGGACGTCCACCGCGGCCCGGCACAGCTCGGCGACGTGGGCACCGTCCATACGGGCCCTGGCCCGGGTGCGGGAGTCCGCGTTGCGGCCCTCGCGGGCGTGCTCGTCGACCGTGTCGGCGAGGCGCCGTGCGTGCAGCTTCGCGGAGTCGATCTTCGTCGCGGCCTCGGCCAGTGCGAGCTGCAGCGTCGGCGACTCGGCCTGGTTCGGATAGGTGGAGCCGGCGGCCGGGCGGCCGGGGGCCTTCTCCTGTACGAAGCCCAGGGCCGCGTCGGCGCCGCCGATCAAGGCGCCGAGCAGGCCGATCGAGAAGACCCCGGTGAGGCTGTTGCGGTAGGGGGATTCGGCGTCGGAGGCGGTCAGTTCGCCGTTGAGCACGGGGAGGTACGGGCGGATCCGGTGCCGCGGGACGAACACCGATTCGGCGACGGCCGTGTTGCTGCCGGTGCCGCGCATCCCGGCGAAGTGCCAGGTGTCCCTGACAGTCAGCTCGGTGCGCGGGATCAGCGCGAAGTGCACGCCGTCCGGGCCGCCTTCGCCGGAGCCGGAAGCGGAGCCGGAGCCGCCCGCGGGTCCGGGGCCGCGTGCCAGCAGCACTCCGATCCACTCGGCGTGCAGGGAGCCCGACAGGTAGGCCCATTCGCCGGTGACGAGGACCCCGCCTTCGACCGGTTCGACGCCCTTCGCGGGCAGCCCGAGCACCTGCGCGGTCCGGGCGGCCGGGGCGCTCCCCCACACCTCGTCCTGGGCGGCAGGGGGAAAGAGGGAGGTCACGAAGTTGCCCACGTTCAGGACACCGGTGACCCAGGCGGTGGAGACGCAGCCGCGGCCCAGTTCGGTCGCCACCTCCAGGAGCGTGCGGGTGTCGGCGCCGTAGCCGCCCTGGCCGCGCGGGGTCAGCAGCCGCGTCAGACCCGCTTGGGCGAGGGCGTCGACCACCCGGTCGGTCAGGCGCCGCGACCGGTCGGCGGCCGGGGCGTCCTCCCACAGCAGCGGCCTCAACTTTGCCGCGCGTGCGAGGAGTTCGGCCCGGTCCGGTACCGCCGTCCGCTGTTCTCCGGGTGCCGCGGCCACGGGCGCCGCTTGTGTCAGCACGATGTCTTCTCCTTCGGGTCGGCCGGCCCCGCGGGCCGGCGTGAGGTCAGTTGCCCTGGGCTGCGAGGGCGACGGGGTCCCACTCCTGCCAGGTGCGCAGCCGGTCCTCGTACACCGCCTGGGCGGTCTTGAGCGCGCCCGCACCGAGGAAGGCGCGCAGGGGCGGCCGTTCGGCGTCGACGATCCGCAGGAGGGGGCCTGCGGTGGCCTCGGGGTCTCCCGGTGCCGTACCGGCCGAGGGGGGCTGGGACCACTCGGCGTAGGCGGGTCCGGGGTCGGCCCGGACCGCCGAGCTGCCGCGCCAGTCGGTGCGGTAGGGGCCCGGCTCCAGCAGGGTGACGTGGATGCCGAAGCGCTCCACTTCCTGGGCCAGCGCGTCGCTGAGCCCTTCGATCGCCCACTTCGACGCGTGGTACAGGCCCAGGTTCGGCCAGGACGCGATGCCCGCGATGCTCGACATCTGTACGAGGTGGCCGCCGCGCTGGGCGCGCAGGATCGGCAGTACGGCCTGGGTGACCCACAGGGTGCCGAAGAAGTTGGTGTCGAGCTGGGCGCGTGCCTGCTCCTCGGTGATGTCCTCCACCGCTCCGAAGAGGCCGTACCCGGCGTTGTTGACCACGACGTCGAGGCGGCCGAACCGTGCGTGGGCCGTGGCCACCGCCTCGCCCACGGCCCGGCGGTCGGCGACGTCCAGCTCCAGCGGCAGCACCCGGTCGCCGTACTGGGTGACGAGGTCCTCCAGGCTCGCCGTGTCGCGTGCGGTGGCGGCGACGCGGTCGCCCCGGTCGAGGGCCGCCCGCGCCCAGATCCTGCCGAACCCCCGGGACGTACCGGTGATGAACCAGACCTTGCCGGACACAGAAGTCTCCCTTTCCTCGGTGCAGTTCGCGGCTTTCCGGGCCCGGCGGGAATTCCTTCCACCGGCCTGTCTCCATTCACCGTCACACCGGGAGGGAATGTCCATGCACACCGATCACCGAATCACTTTTCTGATTTCCAACCGAGGAATTTCCTCAGTCGGACACCAACTCCAGCCCCTTGACACCGGGTTGTCCCCGTCACGCCCGCCACCGACCTTCCCCCGGACCGGCGACTGTGGCGATACTTTCCGGGAATCCAGGAAATCCCGGGAATGCGGAATCCCCCGGCAAGCCCCCGGAAAAACCCCAGAAATCCCCCGGCCAAGGAGATTGCCTTGCGTACCACCGAACAGTCCTATGACTTCACCACTGCCGACTTCAACGCCGTGTACACCGGCGGCGACCTGCTGCCGGGTGCCGAGATCAAGGGCGTGCCGTGGGACATCGGAGAGGCCCAGCCGGGCGTCGTCGAGATGGAGGGCCAGGGGCGCTTCGGCGACGACGTCCTGGACAACGGCTGCGGTCCCGGCGACAACGCCGTGTTCCTGGCCGGCCGCGGCCACCGGGTGACGGCCGTGGATGCCTCCTCCGCGGCGATCGCGCAGGCCAGGCAGCGGGCGCGCGGGCTGTCCATCGACTTCGCGGTGGCGGACGCGACCCGGCTCGACGGCTACGAGGGCCGCTTCGGTTCCGTCCTCGACAGCGCGCTCTTCCACACCCTCAGCGCGGAAGGACGCCGCCGGTACGCGGCCGCGCTGCACCGTGCGACCAGGCCGGGCGCGCGGCTGAGCATGCTGTGCTTCGCGGACGTTCCCGGGGGCATGCCGGCCCCGCTGTCGGTGACGGAGACGGAGGTCAGGACCGTACTGGAGGAGGCGGGCTGGGAGGTCACCGAGCTGTCCCGGACCGTGTACGCGGGGGTCGCGGGGCCGGTGAAGGAGTTCTTCGAGCGGACCGGGCGGCGGCCGGAACTGGACGAGCGGGGCCGTACCCGGCTGCCGGTCTGGAAGGTCTTCGCCGACCGGGTGCAGGCGTGAGCGGGGCCGGTACGCGAACCGTCGCCCGCACCGCCGCCCGAACCGCCTCGCACCAGCGGGCGTTCCCCGTGCTGCGGGTCGGCCGGGTGGCGGCCACCGCGGCCTTCTACGAGCGGCTGGGCTTCACGCGCCGGGTGGCGCACCCGGACTCCGGGGAGCCCAGCTTCGTCGCGCTGCGGCGCGGTGACGCGGAGCTCGCTCTCGCCCAGCGGACCGGGGGCACGGCCCAACCGCCTCCCGCCGAGGGGCACTTCGAGATCTTTGTCTTCGTGGAGCCGGGGTCCCTCGACGCCGTCGTGGCCCGCCTGCGTGCCGAGGGCGTACGGGTGCTCAGCGAGCCGGTACGCATGCCCTGGGGCGAGCGGGTGGCCAAGGTCGCCGACCCCGAGGGGAACGTCGTCGCCCTTGCCTCACCCGCTGCGTGACGACCGCGGGGGCGCTTCGTGGCCGCAGCCCGAAGCGCCCCCGCTGTCCTGCCCGCGAGGCCCTACTTCCCGGGCTTCCCGGGCTTCCCGGGCCGGATGTTCTGGTTCCGCCTGAAGACGTTGCCCGGGTCGTACACGCTCTTCAGCTCGGCCAGCCGGCGCAGCGTCTCCTCGTCGTACACCTCGGCCACGAACTCCTCGTCGCTGCGCCTGCCGTAGACGAAGTTCAGTGAACGCCCGATGGTCCACGGCGCCACCGCGTCGTAGACGGCCTGGTGGGCGGCCCGGATGTCCTCCTCCGGGGTGCCGTCGAGGCCGGAGAGCACCCTGAGGATGTACTGGGCCTGCCGGAACGGCACCGCGTTGCCCGCCTTCGGCACCCGCGACATCGCACCGCCCAGGTGGCGCAGGTCGACGATGCAGGAGACCGGCGCCGTCGTGCCGGCCAGCTCGCGCACCGCGTCGAGCACCTCGGTGGGCAGCTCGCCGAGCAGTACGTTGTTGCCGTGGAAGGAGTGGGCGAAGTCCGGCTCCCGGTAGATGGAGCCCACTTCCTCGTAGCCGATCTCGCCCAGGTGCTCGAAGATCGGGTTCGCCGCCTTGAGCCAGGGTGCCACCAGTTCGGGCCCGTGGACGAGGTCGGTGGTGGCGAACCTGACGTGCAGCACGTGGCGGCCCCGCAGCGGCTCGGGGAACACCTCGATGGGCGGGTACTCGATCATGCCGACCGAGGACGTGATGCTGTCGGGCGCGGTGGCGGTCCACTCACGGAAGAAGGACAGCACCGCCTCGGCGTCCTGGGCGTCGTAGTAGATGCCGCCCCCGTAGATCCGGGCTGCGGGCAGCAGCTCGATCTCCAGGGAGGTCACGATGCCGAAGTTGTCCCGGCCTCCGAGCAGCGCCCAGTACAGATCGGCGTCGCTGTCGGCGCTGACCTGCCGCAGCTCGCCGTCCGCCGTCACCACCTCCAGGGAGCGCACCCGGTCGGCGGCGTAGCCGAACTCCCGTCCCAGCAGGCCGATTCCACCGCCGAGGGTGTAGCCCGCCACTCCGGTGTGCGGCGCCGAGCCGCTCAGGGGCGCCAGCCCGTGCCGTACGGTCTCGGCGACGACGTCCTTCCACTGGGCGCCCGCGCCGATGCGCGCGGTACCGGCCGCGGCGTCGACCGTGGTCCCGGTGAGCCGTCGCGTATTGATCACCACACCGTCCTCGGCGAGCACGGTCACGCCGTGGCCGGTCGCTTGAACGGCGACTGCAAGCCCGCGCTCGGCGGCGAATTTCACCGCGAGTTGTACGTCCTTGGCATCGGCCGCACCGACGACCACGGCCGGACGGTGGTGATATGCGGTCTGGAATCCCTTCAACTCCTCTTCGTAGCCGTCCTGTCCCGGTACCAGTACCGGCCCTTGGGCCTGCTTCGCGAGGGTGGCGAATTCACTGTCGTCAGTCATCTTCCCTATTCCTTAATTGCATACGATCCTCCGCACCGATACCGATGCGCTTTCACCCGACTCGGCCGTCGGACATCTCCTTTGTGTCCAGCGTGGATTCCTGCCGCCCTTCCCGCACGCGGGAGCGCATCGCCAGGCAGGCGGCCGAGCCGAGGAGCAGTACCGCCACCGGCAGCAGCAGCGTGGTGGCGGCGGCGTCCGCGAGTCCCTCGCGGGTGGAGATCTGCACCTGGAGCAGCACGCCGACCGCCGCGCTGCCGATGACGCTGCCGACCTGGCGCAGCTGGTTGTACGCCCCGGACGCCGCGCCCATCAGCTCCTGCGGCACCCCGCTGGTCGCCACCTGTGCCAGCGGCGCGAAGGACGCTCCGGTGCCGAGTCCGCACACGAACAGCGCCACGCCCAGCAGCCACTGGCTCGCCCCGGGGGCCATGACCACCACGAGCATCCCGATGCCCAGGGCGAACACCAGGAATCCGCTCAGTACGACCCACTTGCCGCCGATGCGGTCGGAGAGCACCCCGGCGAACGGTCCGACGGCTCCGCTGGCGATCGCGGTCGGGATCATCAGCGTCCCGGCCTGCTGCGGCGAGAGTTCCATCACCGACTGGAGGAAGAGCATCAGCGGCAGGAACAGCCCGGTCAGGGAGAAGGCGACGGACGCGGCGGCGACGGATGCCGCGCTGAAGTTCCGCTGCCGGAAGAGGGCCGGTGGCATCAGCGGTTCCCGGCCGGCCCGGGAGGTACGGCGCTGGCGGACGGCGAAGGCGACGAGCAGCAGGACGCCGACGGCCAGCAGGCCGGGGACCGTGACCGGACCGGCCACCGTTCCCCAGTCGTACTGCTGGCCGTTCTGCAGCCCGAAGACCAGGGCGAGCAGGCCGAGTCCGGAGAGCACCGTGCCCAGGACGTCGAACCGGTGCTTGTTGCGCGGCAGTCCGCCGGGCAGCAGCCATACGGCCATGGCCAGTCCGGCCAGTCCGATCGGCACGTTGAGCAGGAAGATCCACTCCCAGCCGAGGCTGTCGACCAGGAACCCGCCAAGGAGCGGGCCGACGACCGACGCCAGTCCGGCGACCGCGCCCCACACGCCGAGTGCGGCGCCGATGCGGTGGGCCGGGAAGAGCGTGGTCACCAGGGCCATCGTCTGCGGCGCCATCAGCGCGGCGCCCAGCCCCTGCACGGCACGGGCGGCGATCAGCATGCCCGCGCTGCCCGCGAACCCACACCACAGCGAGGCCGCGGTGAACACGCCGAGGCCGACGAGGAACATCGGCTTGCGGCCCAGCTGGTCGCCGAGCCGGCCGGCCGCCAACAGGGGAACGGCGTAGGCCAGCAGGTAGACGCTGTTGACCCAGACCATCTGGTTCAGGTCGGCGTCCAGGTCGGCCAGCATGCCGGGGATGGCGACGTTGACGATGGTGATGTCCATCATGATCAGGAAGAACCCGATGCAGAGCGGCACCAGGGCGACCCAGGGGTTCACCCGCTTCGCGGGGGCTGTCAGACCTGTATCCACTTCGATCAACGACCTTACGTCTGCTGGTTGTTCAGGTGGGGGACCTTGTTCACGTGGGGGACCGGAGCGGGTGCGTTCACCCGGCGACCCGGCGTTCGAGCTCGCCGGCGAGCTCGTTCCAGGCCGCGGCGGAGGCGCGGGCCACCGCGGCCAGCTGGGTGGCCCGGTGTGCGGGCACCCGTTGTGCGATGTCGGGGCCGCCCTTGCCGATCACATGGGTGTCCAGCCAGCGCAGTACCTCCCGCCCCTCGTTGCTGTAGCGGAGCGCCGGGTCCTTCTTCATCGAGTCGAGGACCGTGGCGGAGTCGACCGCCACGCTCCGGCGGGGGCGCGGCGGCGTCTGCCGTGCGGCGGCACCCCGGACCCCGGGGGGCAGCGGGTCCTCCCCGCGTCCGATCCGGTCGCGTACGTCCCTGGCCGTCTCGACGGAGACCCCGGCCGCGGCGGCGATCACCCGGAGCGGGGTTCCCTCCCCCAGCTCCTCGATGACGTCACGGCACCGCAGCCGGCCCTCGGCCGGGCTCAGGGAACGCGCCCGGCCGTCGTGGCCGACGCGCACGGTGGGCCGGGCGTCCTGCGGGGCGTCCCGTGCACCGGCCCTGCGCAGGGTGCCGACGGTCTTGCCCGACAGTCCGGTGCGTACGGCGATGGCCCGGTCGGACCACTGGGGGTGGCTGCGCAGGATCCGTTGTGCCGCCTGTCTGCGTTCCGACAGCGTCAGCGGGAGGCCGTGCCGGACGTTCGACTCGACGGCCAGCAGGAACGCGTCGGCCGTCGATCCGCTGAAATAGGTGACCTCGATGGTGGTCCGGCCGCTGAGCCGTGCGGCGTGCAGCCGGTGCATGCCGTCGACGACCCGCATGGTCTGGCGGTGCACGATGATCGGCGGCAGCGGCTCCTCCAGACCGGCGAGCCGTCGCACGTGGTCGCGGTCCATCCCCGACAGCCGGGGCGTCTCGGCGTCCAGCAGCGTGTCGACCGGGACGGACACGGCCATGCCCATGGCTCCCCGGCCGGGTGCTTCAGCGATGTCGATGTCGATGTCCATGCCGACGGGCATGCTTCCTCCGTACGTGAGTTGACGGGCGTGACGGGCACCCTGAAGCGGCCCGTGGACAGGTGGGACGTACCGATGGCGGAACGCGGCGGTGGAAGGTGGCGGCGGAACGCAGCACTGGAAGGCGGCGCGAGGAACGCCGGAGGAGAGTGCCGTGACAGCGGCCGGTGTCAGCCGCCGAGCGTGGACCGGGCCGGCGCGGAGGCGTCGTACGGCGCGGCCCGGCCGGGCTGTTCGAGGGATCCCGCGAGGAGTCGCAGTGCGGCCTCGGACGGGGTGCCCGGCTCGGCGGAGTAGGCGAGCATGCGCCGTCCTGCGCCGCCCGCGAGTTGCATGGTCTCGAAGGCGAGCTCCATGCAGCCCACCGAGGGGTGCTGGAAGTGCTTGGTTCCCGAGACGCATCCGCGTACCGGATGACGCGCCCACATGGTGCTGAACTCCGGGCTGTTCAGGGCGAGTTGGCCGATCAGTTCGGCCAGCTGGCGGTCCTCGGGGTGACGTCCGGCGACCAGTCGCAGGGCGGCGAGCGCCGTCCTGGCCTCGTCGTTCCAGTGGAGGTAGAGGTCGCGGGTGAGCTCGTCGAGGAAGAGCAGCCGGGTCAGATTGGGGCGCCGGGACGGCTGGTCGGGGCTGTCGGCGGCCAGGTGTCCGGCGAGCAGGGCGTGCCCCAGCGGGTTCCAGGCCAGGACGTTGTTGCGGCGGTCCAGGACGACCGCGGGTACGTCGGGCATGGCGGCGAGCAGCTGTCGTACGGCGAGGGGAGCCTGCTCCGGCCGCGCGGCGGGGCGCCGCCGGTGGGTGCGGACCGGACGGGCCAGGTCGTGCAGGTGTGCGCACTCGTCCTCGGTGAGCCGCAGGGCTCCGGCGATCGCGTCGAGGACCGAGTCCGAGACGTTGGTGCTCTGCCCCTGTTCGAGCCGGGTGTAGTGGGTGACGCTGACCCCGGCGAGGATGGCGAGCTCCTCGCGCCGCAGTCCCGGTACGCGGCGGCGTGTCCCGTGGGGCTGCAGTCCGACGTCCTCGGGGCGCAGGGCGCCACGGCGGTTGCGGAGGAAGTCACCCAGTTCCGACTGTGCGTTCATGACATCGAGTCTGCCTCGGCCGCACCGGGTCCGGGAGCCCGGAAGGTAGTCCTGTCCTGAGTACCCTCCGCCCGGAGGGTGGCCGGCTGCGTACTCAGGTCGGAGGTCTGGGCAGCCGGCGGATCACCCCGCAGGCTTCCACTTCGTCACTGTCCAGACAGATGCGGAGTGCGCCATGTCCTACGAAGAGGCGGAGTGCTCCGGACCGGAGACGACCGTCTCCCCTTCGGACGAACCGGCCGAAGAACCGGCCGACGAACCTGCCGACGAAGCCGCCCCCGAACCCCCCTTCGACCTGGCGGAGTTCTCGGTGTCGGTACGGACGGCGGCCTCGATGCTGGGCCTCGATGCCCGCGTGGTGTGCAGGCTGGTGCGGAACGGCACGCTGCGATACGTGAGCGTGGGGCAGAAGCGGTACGTCCCGCTGCCCGAACTCTTCGCGTACCGAAGGCTGTTGCGCCCGCCGTCGGACGGCGGCGGCAGCGGGGACGGCTGACCGGGACCGATTCGCGGCGGTGCTCAGTTGGGGCTTACAGGGGGGGTGCAGTGCTCCCCTGACGACCGCGAACTTCCAGGGTGACCGCGAAATGACTACCCAGAGCAGGGCACTGGCTGGTCCTCGCCGACCGGCGAAGGATCGGTGCCAAGCAATCCCTGCAACGTGGAGGAGAGGGTCGTGTCGGATCCCGCAGCCCGTATGTCCGCCGCCGTCGAGTGGAAGTCCGCGCGCGTCCCTGCGGCACAAGGGCAGATCCCCGTCCGGATCTTCCGGCCCCCGTCGGGCCACCGCGGCTGGCTGGTGTGGGCGCACGGGGGCAGTTGGCACAGCGGGTCCGTGGAGGGCTGGCACCGGGCCTGTGCGGACCTGGCACGGCACTCGGGCTGTGCCGTGCTGAGCGTGGACTACCGGCTGGCGCCGGAGAACCCGCACCCGGCGGCGCTCGAAGACGTGCTCGCCGCCGTGGACTGGGCCCAGGAGCGGTCCGACGAGGAGGGTCTCGGCCCGGTGAGCGTCGGCGGGGACAGCTCGGGTGGCACCATCGCGGCCTGCGCCGCCGTGGTGCTCCGCGACCGGGGGCAGGCACTGCGCGCCCAGGTGCTGGCCTATCCCCCGCTGGACCCGGAGTGCCTGGCTCCCTCGTACACCCGCTACCACGACAACTTCCCCGCGCCGAAGCTGCTCCGCGCGGCCTGGCGCTCGTACCGCGGCAACGGCACCACTCCCCCGGCCGCCCTCCCGATCACCCCCTTCGAGGTCGACGACCTGTCCGGGCTGGCGCCCGCGGTGCTCGGCGTCGGCGAGTTCGACCCGGTCGCCGACGACGTGCGCCAGTACGCCCACCGGCTGGCGAGGGCGGGCAACGACGTCGAGTTCGAGGAGTTCCCGCGGATGATGCACGGCGCCTTCCTCCAGCCGGGCAGGCCCGGGGGGCCCGGCCCCCGCGAGCTGCGGCCGTGGCTCGGGGCCGCTCTGCAACGCCGGCTGACGGCGGCGGGCGCCCCCCTGCCCTCCGGCACGGCCCAGGCCCACTGACTGACCACACGACCCACCGCGACCCACCGCACGAAGGAGAGGAACCATGAGCATCACCGAGACGAGCCCCGCGCCCCATGTGGAGGCCCTGCTGAGGCACTTCGGCGACCTGCGCGACGGCACCCACGGGGAGTCCGCCGTCTCGCGCCAGGCCAAGGAGCGGCTGTTCCACGAGGCCGTGGACCTGCTCGACCCGTACGCCCGGCTGGTGCTGGAGGAGATCAACACGCATCTGCTGCACGGCACCGGCGAGGTCGTGGCCAGCGGGTCGATCCGCACCAGGGACGGTGACCTGCTGGCCACCTGGGGGCTGACCTGGGAGGAGCAGCGCAAGGAGGGCATTTCGCCGGTCAGTCTCGTGGCGCACTACGGGCGGACGTTCCACCACCCGCATCTGCGGGGCGCCACGGTGGCCGAGTGGCCGCTCAACGTGTTCACCGACGCCCAGGCCGCGGCCGAGGTGCCGACGCTGCGGGCCATCGCCTCGGGCGACCTGCACAACCTGGTCTTCCAGCGGGACTTCCGCATCGTGCCCGCCGTCGTCGACCCGTCCGGGGCCGCGGCCCGTGCCGGGCAGGGGGTCTGACATGACGGACACGTACGCGCCCACGCCCGCGCCGCTGCGGCTGTCGGTGCTGGACCAGACGCCGGTCGGTGAGGGGCACTCGCCCGCCGATGCGCTGCGGGCCTCCGTCGAGCTCGCCGAGGCGCTCGACGTGCAGGGGTTCACCCGGTACTGGCTCGCCGAGCACCACAATTCGCCGGGCTTCGCGGGCACCGCCCCGGAGATCCTGGCCGGGCAACTGCTCGCCCGTACCAGGAACATGCGCATCGGCACCGGGGGCGTGCTGCTGCCCCGGTACTCCGCGCTGAAGGTGGCGGAGGTCTTCCGCGTCCTGGCGGCGCTCCACCCGGGGCGGGTCGATCTGGGGCTCGGCAGGGCCGGTGGTCCTGCGCAGCGCTTCCCCGAGCAGGTGAGCGACGTACGCCGGCTGCTGGGCATGGACCAGGACCAGGACAACGCGACGGCGGCCGGCGGGGCGCCCGCGCCGCAGATGTGGCTGCTGGGGGCCGGGACCCGGTCCGCCGAACTGGCCGGGAAGCTGGGCACGTCGTTCGCCTTCGCCCACTTCCTCGCCCCCACGCCGGGGCGGGCGGCGCTGGAGTCCTACCGGCGCGAGCTCGCCGGATCGTCGTCCGGACCGTCCTCCGGGCAGCGGGCCGGGACCGGGGTGCTGGCGGTACGGGCGGTGGTCGCCGACACCGATGCGAAGGCCGACGAACTCGCCCAGTCGCTGCTGCTGTGGCGCAGCCGCAAGGACCTCGGGCAGGACCTTCCGATGCCGTCCCTGCACACCACGCGTCACCACCGGTGGACGGGTGACGAGGTGGAGCGGGCGGCCGTCAACGGCCGGTCGCTGGTGTACGGGACCCCGGAGCGCGTGCACGCCCGGCTCACCGAGCTGGCGGCCGTGCACGGGGTCGGCGAGATCGTCGTCAACACGCTGACGCACGACCCGGCGGACCGGCTGCGCTCCTACTCGCTGCTGTCCGAGGCGTTCGCGCTCACCGCCCGGGTGCGGGAGTCCCTGGCGGCGTGACGGACATGGCGGAGGGGGGGGGGGGGGGGGGGGGGGCGCCCCCCCCCCCCCCCCCCCCCCCCCCCTTTCTGTTTTTTGTTCTCCCCCCCCGAGAGAGGATTCAGGGGGTGAAGGG
>NZ_JBVIMX010000016.1:27558-72242 GCF_055579625.1 Streptomyces sp. NPDC032721
TTGGGTTGTTGTCGTTCCCTTGGGTGGGGGGGTGGGGGGGGGGGGGGGGGAGGGGGGGGGGGGGGGGGAGGACCCCCTCCCCCCCCCCCCCCCTCCGCCATGCGTCACGTCCTCGTGTCAGGTGCGCGGTGTCACCATCAGGGGCAGGCTGCTGGGGTGCGGCAGGGAACTGTTCATCTCGCGGATCCGGGTGCCCGGGGCGATGCGCAGCCGCCACTGGGTGACCAGGGTGGCCAGGGCCACCACCATGGTGGTCTCGGCCAGGTGCTCGCCGACGCAGCGGTGCGGTCCGGTGCCCCAGGGGAAGTAGGCGCCCCGGGGAAGGTCCTTGCCCAGTGCGGACTCGGTGCGCTCGGGGTCGAACAGGTGGGGCATGTCGTAGGTGCCGGGGTTGCGGTGCATGGCCCGGGGGCTGTAGCCGACCTCGGCGCCGGCCGGGACCTCGATGCCCGCGAGCACGACGTCGTGGCGGGCCCGGCGGGTGAAGAGCATCGGCGAGTGCAGGCGCAGCGTCTCGTCGATGACCTTGCGGGTGTACGTGAGTTCCTGGAGCCGGTCGTAGGTGAGGGGGCGCCCGTCGAGTACCGCGGCGGCCTCCTCGTACAGCCTCTGCTGCACCTCGGGGCGGACGGCCGTCTCGAAGACCGCCCAGGTCAGTGAGGCGCTGGTGGTCTCCAGTCCGGCGAAGAGCATCATGAGCAGCTCGCTGCGGACCTGTTCGTCGGTGTAGGGCAGGCCGGTGTGCGGGTGGGTCGCCCGGAGGATGGCGTCGAGCACGTCGTGGGCGGCGGGGTCGGGGGTGGTCCTGCGCTGCTGGACGAGGGTGTCGATGGTGGCGTGGAAGCGTTGCACCGCGGCCTGGAAGCGGCGGTTGGCGGGGGTGGGCAGGGAGGTCAGGGCGTCGGGGAAGACGGTGCGGGAGATCAGCCTGCGCGCGATCATGAAGAGGGTCTCGCGGATGTCCCGTACGACGTCCTGCCCGAGGTCCGTGGAGAACAGCGCGCGCAGGACGACGGCGGCGACCAGGTCGGACATCTCCTCGTCGGCGGCGACGGGGGTGCCGGGCCGCCAGGCGGCGAAGCGGTTCCGGGCCTCGTCGACGATGTCCTGGCTGTGGTTGCGGACGCTGCGCCGGTTGAAGGCCGGTTTGACGGTGCGGCGCTGGTGTCGGTGGGCCTCGCCGTTGGAGGCGATGAGCGGGCTGCCGAAGTGGCCGGCCAGGCCCTCGAAGAAGCGGCCCCGTTCGAAGGTCTCGGTGTCCACCTGGATGCGGTGGACGAGGGCGGGGTCGTTGGCGAGGTACAGCCCGATGGGGCCGAATCCCACCCGTACCAGGGGGTCGCGGGTCCTGGTGGACTCGAAGAAGGAGAGCGGCTTGCGGAGCAGGGCGGGCGCGTGACCCAGGACGGGGACGCGGCCGGGGGCGGGTGGGCAGGCGGTGAGGGTCGCTGACATGGGCGGGAGGGCTCCTCTTCGGACGGGTGGGGGCGGGTACTACCGGTGGGGGTCCGGGACGGTGCCCGTGGCCAGTACGTTTCCCTCGCTGATGTAGCCGTCCGGGTCGTCCAGGGGGTGGTCGGTGGCGGCGGGGTCGGTGAAGCGGTGCCAGGACGGGTCCAGGCCGAGGGCCAGGGCCTGGTGGGCGAGTTGGGCGCAGGCCGCGGTGTAGAAGTCCCGGGCGACCGGTGCCAGGGGGGCGTGGTGCTCGATCAGGAGGGACTGCTGGGATACGGAGACCAGTCCGGCCCGCTTGAGGTGGCGGGAGAGCTCGCGGGTGCGCAGCAGTTGGCGGGCGTACCCCTGCTGGGTGCCCGCGGCGCGGAAGAAGTCGGCGAACAGGTAGGGGTCGGCGGGGCGTGCGGTGATCAGGTGGGCGTCCAGGTCCTTGACCGCGATGGTTCCGCCGGGGCGTACGACACGGCTCAACTCGCCGAGCGCGGTGGCGAGTTCGTCGTCGTCGAGGTACTGCACGGTGTTGGAGCACCAGGCGGCGTCGAAGGTGTCGTCGGGGAAGGGCAGGGCGTGCAGGCTTGCCTCCCGTACGTCCAGGGGGCAGGGGAGCTGCCAGGTGGCCGCGCGTTCGGCGGCGAGGGCTGCGTTCTCCCGGGCCAGGTCGATGCCGGTGACGCGTCCTTCGGCGCCGACGATCCCGGCCAGGTGCGGGAGGAAGTCGCCGGGGCCGCAGCCCGCGTCCAGGACGTGCTGTCCGGCACGGAACCCGGCGCGTCCCAGGAGTTCCAGGTAGGGCTTCTCGCAGGCGCGGAAGTGGGCGTCGACGATGCCGGCGTCGGTGAAGCCCAGTCCGGTGGACGAGGTGTATCCCCAGTCCCGGTGGTCCTCGGTCAGCATGCGGTGGCTTCCTTCGTGGCGGGGGCGGGGTGGCGGGCGTCGTCGTGGTCCTGGGTGCGGTCGACCTGGTCGAGGAGGTCGAGGAGGGTCCGGGTGACGTCCCGGGGTGCTTCCAGGGGCTGGAGGTGGCCGGTGCGCGGGAGGGTGATCAGGCGCCCGTACGGCAGGGTGTCCGCCACGTGGGCGGACTCCTCGGCGGTGACCAGGGCGTCCTCGGCTCCGGCGACCACCACGGCGGGCACCCGTGCGGTGCGCAGTACGTCGGTGGCGTCCGGCCGGTCGGCGATGGCCCGCTGTGCCCAGGCCAGCGCGGCGGGGTCGGCGGCGTGCGCGTCCGTGAGGACCCGGTCCAGGAGTCCGGGGTGTTCGGTGCGGGTGGTGGCGCCCAGCAGCAGGGGGGTGACCTTCTCGACGAGGGCCCGGTGGTGCTGTTCGTCTTGGACGAGTTGGGCGAACTGCCGCCGCTGGGCGGCCGCTTCGGGGCTGTCGGCACCCGCGCGGGCCGACAGCAGGGCCAGGCCGGCCACCCGCTCGGGGTGGCGGCGCAGGAACGCCATGGCCACGTATCCGCCCATCGACGATCCGGCCAGCACCGCACGCTGGACGCGTTGTGCGTCCAGCGTGCGGGCGAGGTCGTCGGCCACCACGTCCAGCGAGGGGGGCGCGCTGCCCAGCGGCGTACCGCCGAAGCCCCGTTGGTCGAACGCGAGGACCTGGTGTCCGGCCGCACGCAGGGCGTCGCGCTGCGCGTCCCACATGGAGGCGTGCAGGGACAGTGCGTGCAGCAGGACGACGGGGGTGTGCTGTTCGGGGGTACGTGGCTCGGGGGTACGCGGCTCGGGGGTGCTCATCGGAGGGCCGCCGCCGGGCCCGCGGATTCGGCCGCCGCTTCGGCCGCTGCTTCTGCCGCCGCGATGAAGTGGGCGACGTGGGAGGGGAGTTCGCCGCGCCGCCATGCCACGGTGACCGGTGCGGGCGGCAGGTCGTGGATGGGGACGACGCGGATGGCCGGCGGGGCGACGTCGGCCAGCGAGAGCAGCGAGATGTGGATGGCCTTGCCGGATGCCACCAGGCGCATCATGTCGGGGATGGCGGCGACGTGCTGGTTGCGGCGGACCAGACGGCCCGCCGGGGTGCGCGGCGGTACGACCTCGTCCCAGACGTAGGCAGGGAAGTTGCCGGGCCGCGCGAAGGTGTCGTAGTCGGCGAGGTCCTCGATGGACACCGATGTCCGGGCGGCGAGCGGGTGGTCGGCGGCGACGACGGCGGCGCGGGCGTCGTGGGCCAGGGTCCGGCCGGCCACCAGGTCGGGTTCGCGGAGCCCGAACTTGATGATCATGAGGTCGAGTTCGCCGGACCGTACGCCGCGGAACGGGTCGGCGACGTCGTACTCGCTCAGTGCGACGGCGGACTCCTCCCAGCCTGCCGACCGGGCGATGTCGGAGGCGACCGCGCTGGAACCGTGGTAGCCGAACCGGATGGTGGGCGTGGCCCGCAGGGTGCGGGTGAGCGTGGGGGTGGGGGTCGGGTCAGGCAACGAGGACCTCCTCGGTCAGCCCGGCGGCGGCCCTGAGCCGGCCGGGGAGTTGGGGTTCGGTGACGACGCGCACCCCTGCCAGCGGGGCGGGCAGTCCGGCGATGCGGGGCACCTGTCGCAGCAGGAGCCGGTCGCCGGGAGCGATCAGTCCGTCCAGGACCGCTTCGGTGATCACGTGGTTGAGGTGCACCAGGGCTTCGGCGACGGTGCATCCGGCGGTGGCGACGCAGAGCACGCGGCAGCGGCTCCGGGGGCCGCGCGCCGGGGTGCCGCCGGGGACCTCGATGAGGGTGTCCGGGCGGGCCGGGAGCGCGATGGGGCCCTGGAACAGTTTCAGCAGCCGTCGCAGTGCGGCGGTCTGCGGGGCCTCGGCGGGGCTGGTCCAGGCGGCGGACCGGTCCTCGGCGACGTACGCGAAAGAGAACCGGTCGCGCAGGTGCGCCGGGTTTCCGGCCAGGAAGACGGTCCGGGTGAAGGCGGTGCGCCAGGCCGCGCCCTGCTCCGGTGTCAGGCTCAGGCCGAACGCGCAGGTGTCGCGCACCCAGCGGGCGAGGTCGAGGTCCCGGAGGACCACGGTGGCCAGGGT
The DNA here is from genome assembly GCF_055579625.1 of Streptomyces sp. NPDC032721. Lineage (NCBI taxonomy): Bacteria > Bacillati > Actinomycetota > Actinomycetes > Kitasatosporales > Streptomycetaceae > Streptomyces > Streptomyces sp. NPDC032721. The sequence goes on from NZ_JBVIMX010000016.1 coordinate 32,031, forward strand.
GGTCAGGGCCGCGTCCTCGGCGGCGATGTCGGCCTGGGCGGCCAGCAGTCCGTCCAGCGAGTCCAGGTCGTGGCGGCCCGCGAGGTCGGGCCGGGCGCCCTGGATGCGCGACGCGGCCCGCTCGCGCAGTCCGAGTTGGGTGAGGGTCACAGGAACACCTCCCTGAGCAGGTCGAGGGCGGGTGCCGCGCGCCGTTTGCCGAGGAGTCCCGAGGTGAGCCGGTAGGGGTCGACGTACAGGTGGTCCTTGCGGTGGGACGCGAGGCGTGCGCCGAGCGGGCCCGGCACGTCGAGGTCCGCCGAGTCGAGCAGCCTGCGGGCCCGTTTGAGGCTCTGGTGCAGCAGGTCGGCGCGGAAGGACTGCTGCTGGCCGGGGCCCAGTACGGCGACGAAGTACAGCCGCATGCCCAGGTGTACGGTCTGCGGGTCGTGCTCCGCGTACGCGGCGTCCAGGAGCGCCGCGGCCTGGAGGTCCGGCAGGCCGCCGTGCCGCGCGGAGAGGATCTTTCCGTCGATGGGTACGCGGCCCAGGCTGACCCGGCGGACCCGGGGGCCCAGCGCTGTCAGGACCCGTTCGAGCAGCTGGTAGTCGGGGTCGAGCTCGCTGTCGTACAGGAGCACCACCTCGTCGAAGTCCGGTGCCAGCGGCAGCAGTTCACGCAGGGCGCAGGCCAGGTAGTTGGGGCGGCCGTCGGCGGTGACGAGCTGGCGCAGCGGGAGGCCGTAACGGGTGAGGTCCAGGTAGACGGGGCCGCCGACGGAGCGCTGGTCGAGACACATGCCGAGTTCGGCGAGGCGGTGGAGGGCGGGTTCCAGTTCCAGTCCTGGTGGCTGGTACGCCTGGAGTCCGGGGTCGTGCAGGCCCAGGGCGCGGTAGTGCTGGGCCCAGAGTTCCAGCACCCGGGCACCGGCGGGGTGCACCCAGCCCCGGGCGGCGGCTTCCGCGTAGGGGCGCAGCGCGGGGGCGGGTGCGCGGGGCGCGGCGCGGAAGGCGACGTACAGGTCGCCGATCCGGTGCTCGGTGAGGTCGTCGTAGTCGGTGTCGCCGCGGGTGCGGTCGAGGAACTCCCAGAAGCCGAGGGTCTGTTCGGTGGGGTGGTAGGTGGTGTGGCTGTAGCGGTAGGTGACGTCCGCGAGGGCGCAGGTGGCCCGGTACATGACGTCGGTCCACAGCAGTCCCTTGAGGTGGCTGGGGGTCAGGGGTTTGGACGGGGTGATGGTGATGGGGGCCAGGAGGACCTTGGGGCGGGGGGCGGTCGGGGGGTTCTCCGGGCGGGGGTGGGTGAGGGGCAGGTTCAGGGTCAGGGTCGTCACACGAGGACTCCTTCCGCTTCCCTTGCCGCTTGTGTTTCCGCTTGCGTTTCCGCCTGCATTTCGGCTCGCGTTGCCGCTTCGGTTGCCGCTTCCGTGACGCGGCGCAGGAGTTCCTGCCGGGACGGTGGCAGCAGGTGGGGGTCGGGCGCGGCTGCGGGGCCCGCCCGTTCCACCCGGGCGAGGAACGCCTCGTCGCCGAGTACTTCCGCGGGGACGCTGAGCGTCATGAGCATCCGCATCAGGCCGCGCCACACGGTGGCGTCGTGCTCGGCGGCGCCCGCCACCTCCTCGATGGTCGGCAGCGCGCCCTTCGGCCTGCCCGGGAGGGGGGCCGGAGTGCCGTGGACCGCGGCCTTCCAGCGGGCGATGCGCATCCGGTCGGAGGCCACCGACTGGGCGTACCAGGGCAGGAAGTGCTCCTGGGTCATCCGGGCGACGGCCTGCCGCTGGGCGTAGTCGACGGACGGCTGTTCGGCCAGCAAGTCGGCGAGGGCGAAGGCGTGGGACAGGGCCAGTGACATGCCCCGGCCGAACAGGGGGTTGGTGATGCAGGCCGCGTCGCCGACCGGGAAGAGTCCGGCGACCGGGCACTGGAGCGGTCCCGCGGTGCCCCACAGGGTGTTGGGCGGGCTGGTGATCGCGTGGACGGGCGAGATCGGTTCGCTGACGTCGGGGTCCAGCCAGGGCTGGAGTCCGGGGGTGGCACGTGCTGCCGCGGTGAATCCCGCGCGGGTGTTCAGGCCGTGCAGTGCGCGGTCGCCGGGGAGGGTGGCGAGGGCGATGGAGAAGGTGTCGTTGTCGCCGGGGTGCAGGACGCCGGCGTAGTGGCTGTAGATGCCGCCCACCGCGTTGCCGCGGTTGACGGGGCCGGGCAGGGTGCTGCCCTTGAGCCGGTAGAAGCGGGTGTGGCCGGCGAGTCCGGAGGGGCTGGTCCAGTTCGCGGCGAGCAGGATGCCCTCGTTGCGCAGCCAGGTGCGGGACAGGGCCCGGCGGCCGGTGGCGTCGACGACGATGTCGGCGGGGATGCGCTCGCCCGTGCCGGTGACGACGGCGCGTACCCGGCGGGCGGCGAGTTCGAGCCTGGCCACCGTGGTGTCGTGCCGTATCTCCACCCCGGGGAGCTCGCGGACCGCCCGGTGCAGGATCAGTTCGAGGGTGGAGCGGCGGATGCCGAGTGCGACGAGTTCGTCGTCGCCGGGCCGGGGCGCGCGGTCGGTGACGGCGGCGGGGAGGGCGTCGGTGAGGTGGAGGGTGGGTGCCGAGGCGGCGCGGGCGGCGGCCAGGATCTGCGGGGCCCGCTCGCGCAGCACCTTCACGCCGAGCGAGGTGAGGGTGTGCGAGTGCACGCCCTGCGGGACGGTGGGGCGCTCCCAGCGGCCTGCCGCTTCGGCGAGGGACCACCGCGGGGGTTCGGGGGCGCGTTCGAGGACCAGCACCCGGTAGCCGATGCGGGACAGGGCGAGTGCGGTGGCGAGGCCGGCGATGCTGCCGCCGGCGACTACTGCGGTCGGCGTGGCTTTGGCGGGCGTGGTTGTGGTCGGCATGGCTGTGGTCGGCATGGCTTTGGTCGGCCCAGCTGTGGTCGGCATGGCTTTGGTCGGCCCAGCTGTGGTCGGCATGGCTGTGGTCGGCATGTCAGCGTCGCCGTCCGTGGACGAAGAACACCCTGCGTACGTTCTTCTCGCTGCGCGGCGGGACCGGGTCGGGCCAGCGGCCGAAGTCGGCGCCCTCCTCGCCCGGTTGGGCCGCCTGTACGTCGTACCCGTAGGTGTCGAAGAGGGCTTCGGGCTCGTCGGTGCCGAACAGCCAGGGGCAGCCCCAGCCCTCGAACACGTCGAGCAGGCCCCGCATGTGAGGGAGCGTCAGGGCGGCGGAGTTGACGATGTCGGCGGCGATGCGGCTGCCGGGGGCGGAGATCGCCGCGATCCGGCGGAGGATGCGGTGGGTGTCGGCCTCGGGGATGTAGTACAGCAGCCCTTCGAGGAGCCAGGTGGAGGGGACGGTGGGGTCGTAACCGGCTGCCTGGAGGCGGTCCTCCCAGTCGGGTTCGGTGAGGTCGACGGCGACCTTGCGGTGGTCCGTGCGCGGCGGGGTGTCGCCGAGGCGCTCGTCCTTGTACGCGAGGACGGCCGGGCGGTCGACCTCGTACCAGCGCACCCGGTCCGGCCAGTCGAGGCGGTAGGCGCGCGAGTCCATGCCGGCGGGGGCCAGCACGATCTGGGTGGTCTGGGGGTCGCGGGCGGCCTCCTGGAGGTAGTCGTCGAAGAAGCGGGTGCGGATGGCGTTGTAGTCGGGGGTGCTGGGGAGGGTGCGCTCTCCGTCGGGCGGGAAGGTCGCGGTGCGGACCTCGGCGAGGAGCTCGGGGCCGATGTCGCCGGCCAGGGCGGCGGCGATCGGGTCCTCGTAGAGGCGGTCGGGGCGGCGGGTTTCGGCGGCGCGGAGGGCGGCGGTGAGGAGGGCGGTGCGTTCGACTGCGTCGAGGGTGGTGGGGGTGGTCATGGGTGGGCCTTTCTGGTCTGGGGTTGGTTGCGGTGGGCGGGGCGCCGGGGGCGGGGGTGTGGGGCCATGGCGGAGGTGGGGCGGGGGCGGGGGGTTCGGCTCCGCCGGGGGCCGCCCCCTTGCCCGCCCGTTCCGCCCCCGGGGGGCGGCCCCGCCGCCCAAGGTGGCTCGGCGCGCGGCCTCGCCGACCGAGGGGGCTAGGGGGTGGGGGAATCAGGGGTGGTGAGGGGGGACCAGTGGGTGGGGTCTTGGCGGAAGAGGCGGTCTTTGATTTGGGTGGGGCGGATTCCGCTTTCGAGCCGGGTGTGCCAGTCGCGCAGGAAGGCTTCCGGGTCCAGGCGGCGCAGAGTGGGGGCGCCGAGGAGCCCCCGGGAGCGTGCCGTGCGGTAGCCGGGCGACTCGTGCTGGAGTCCCCGGTCGAGGTGGGCGGTGAAGCGGTCGGTCTCGTCCTGGCTCCACGGGGTACGGACGGCGACGGCGAACTCGTAGGCGGCGAGGCCTCGTTCGGGGGCCCTTTGTCCGGGGGCGCTCTGTTCTGCGGTGGCCACGCGGCAGGCGGCGTTGTGCATTTCCAGTCCTGTGGCGTCCTGGGCGTGTTGCAGGGCTCTGATCACCTGGGCGTCGCGGAGCCTTTCGCCGGCGTGGTCCGAGAGGGTGCTGCGGCCCGCGTAGGCGAGGCGCGGTACGCCGTCCTGGTGGTCGGCCACGCGGACGACGTCGCCGACCGCGTACCGGTAGAGCCCGCCGACGTGGCTGAAGACGACGTGGTAGTCGCGGCCCGCTTCGAGTTCGTGCGGCAGCAGGGTGGCCGTGCCGGGGGTGAGGTCCTGGTCGGCGTCGGCGAATTCGTACACCGAGGCGGTGACCACCAGGCTGCCCGCGGTGGGGTGCCGGTCGAGGGCGACGCCGGTGGGGCCCTCGGACGCGGCCACGGGTGCCGGAAGGACCGTCACTCCGGGCCCGAACTCCTCCCGCAGTCTGGGCAGGTAGAGCGAGGCGAGCCCGGTCGTCCAGCAGAACAGGGCCCGGATCCGGGGCCAGACGTGGGCCGGCCTGACGGTGCCGTGTCGCCGGGCGAGCTGTTCGAGCTCGGCGGCCCGCGCGGGGTTGGGGGTGCCGTACGGCAGGCCGCCCAGGGTGCCGTCGCGGACCTCCTTGAGGATGCGGTCCCACCACAGGTTCAGCTGGTACGGCAGGGCAGCGACCATCGCCGGGTTGATCCCGATGACGCAGCGGACGTCGCTCTCCACCGCGAGCCGCAGGCGCAGGTACGTCTTCTCCAGGTGCTGGTCCGCCGCCACCTGTACGGGCAACCGTGCCCAGGGGGCCCCGGTGCCGGGCTCCGCGGAGAGCGGCTCGCCGAAGGCCGTGCCGAAGTCGACCTGGCTGGCGCCGACGTGCGGTTTGCCGGACGCGGTGGTGGGCGGGGCGCTGAGCGGGTCGTGCTTGAGGTTGAGCACCGCTCCGGGCGTGGACAGGACGTCGGGGAAGTGCTCGATGAGGGGTGCCCAGGCGGCGAAGTAGAACGGGAAGAAGGAGGTGCGCATGAAGCGGGGCGTCACCGGGATCTTCTTGTGCGCGCCGGTGCTGCCGCTGCTGGTGAAGAAGACGGCGGGGCGGTCCGCGGTCAGGACGTTGTTCTCGCCCGCGGCGGCACGCTCGATCCAGGGTTCGAGGTCGGCGTACGTCTGGATCGGTACCGCGTCGCGGTAGTCGTCCAGGGTGCGGACGCGGGCGAAGCCGTGCCGCGTTCCGTAGTCCGTGCCGGCGTTGAAGTCGAGCAGGTCGTGCAGGACGCGGTCCTGCTGGGCGGCCGGGTCGGCGAAGGCGCCGCGCAGGGCGTCGCGTTCGGCGAAGACCCGTTCCCGGTAGGCCCGCAGCCGGGCAGGGTCGCTCCACGCTTCAGCCGAGGTCATGGGTGAGTGCCTCTCGTATCGCCGCCGCGGTGTGCTGGGGGTGCTCCACCGCGTCGATCACGGTCACGGGGAGGTCCTGGATCTCGTCGCGGAGGGTTTTGGCCAGGTCGTTCTGGTAGCGGCGGAAGCCGTCCCACTCGGGGCTCGGTCCGTAGTGTTCGAGCAGGTTCAGCTCGGCGCCCCGTCTGCTGCGGCGCCAGGCGATCTCCGGGGGTACGTCGAGGTAGACGACCCGGCGCGGCCGGGGGAACGTACGCCACCAGTCGAACAGGGCGCTGTCGGGGGCGCCTGCGAGGCGGCACTTGGCGAGGAGCTTGTAGTAGTACGAGTCGATGACCGCGGGCGTCCGGGGGTCGCCGCGCAGGAGTTCGTCGCGGAGGTGCACGGCGGCGGTCTGCAGCAGCGTGGTGAGGAACTCGGGCGACCAGGCGCCCGGGTGGGGGGCCACTTCCTTCACCACGTCCCGGCGCAGCTGCCCGATGAGCCGGTGCTCCGGGGCGAGGCGGTCGGTGTCGACCGAGAGGTAGCGCCAGTGCGGTGCCAGCTTGGCCAGGCGGGCCAGTGCGGAGGACTTGCCCGCGTAGTCGGGGCCGAGGAGCACGGCGAACGGCGGGTGTCCGGCGTTCGCCTGGCCGTCGGGTCCGGGTACGGGCACGGGTACGGTTCCGGGTCCGCGGGCTTCGCTCGCCGGGTGTTGCGGTGTGGCGCTGCGGTGACCGGCCATGGTGGTGCACCCCCTGGAGTGTGGGCCGACCGTGGCGTGGGCCGGTCGGCCGGCGGCTGCGTACAGCGACCGATATTAGGTAGCGACCGTTCGGTTTCACGTGGTTGCGGCGGGGGTGGCCACGACACTGGCAACTCGCCCAAGAAGAGCGGGCGTTGGGGCCGGGCGGGGGCTGGGCGACACAACGCCGGAGGGGCCCGCGGCTGGTTGCCGCGGGCCCCTCCGGGAGTGCCAGGTACTGGGGGTACTAGGTGCTAGGCACTAGGTACTAGCTGAGGAACTCGGTGATCAGGCCGGCCAGTTCGCCGGGGTTCTCGAAGGGGATGTTGTGTCCGCCGTCGATCTCGGCGTAACGGCTGCCGGCGATGCCGGTGTGCAGGTCACGGGAGTGCGCGATCGGGATCACCTGGTCCTGGCGGGCCCCGATCACGAGTGTTGGCGCTCGGATCTCGGCCAGTTTGTTGTGTATGTCGACCGTGATGTCCAGATCTATCTGGCGGCGGGCCCCTTCGGTGGGCAGGGCCGATGCCGCCAGTTTCGCGATCTGCTCGGGAGCCAGTCCTGAGAGGTGGCCGGGGGCCAGGGACAGCAGGGTGATGAACTCGCCGTAGGCCTGCGGGTCGAGGTCGGCCAGGCGCCGCCACAGACCGAGGGCCAGTTGCTGGCGCGGATCGTCGTTGCGGGCCCAACCACCCACCAGGACAAGGCGGTTCACCAGGTGGGGGTGGTCCGCCGCGAGGGCGGCGGCGATGACCGCGCCCAGGGAGGCGCCGACGACATCCAGCGGGGCACTGTCGTTCCCCGTGCTGTCGCTCTCGGCTTGTGCGACGGCGGCGATCTGGTCGACCAGGTGGTCGAGGGTGAGGGTTCCGCCGGGCGGCAGTGCGGTGAGGCCGCTGCCCGCGTAGTCGGGGGTGATGACGGTGTGGCGGTCGGTGAAGTACGGGCGCAGGCCGGCGAAGTTGGCTTCGGAGTCGGCGGTGGAGCCGTGGACGAGGAGCAGGCCGGGGCCGGTGCCGTTCTTTCGGTAGTGGACCTGTGTGTCTGCGACTTGGAGGGTCGGCATGGGGGCTGTGCTCCATTCTGCTGGGGGGGTGGCTGAGGCGGTCAGAGGGAGGGGAGGCCGGCCAGGGCCTTGTCCTGCGCCTTCGAAACGGCCGGGTCGGCCGGGTCGATCGGGTCGGCCGGGGTGCTTTCCGTCGCGTGAACGGTGGCGACGGGTGCCGCCTGCTCGGGGGTGGACGGTGCGACGGCGGTACGGGGCTTCCGGCTGCGGGCCCAGCGGCGCATCGCGGGCATTTCCACGAAGCGGTAGAGGAGCCAGCCGCCGAGGAGGGAGGCGGCGAAGAAGAGGGCGATCACGGCGATCGAGACGGGGACGCTGTAGGTGTTCGCGCCGAGCAGGGAGCGCAAGTAGAAGATCGTGACGCCCTGGACGAGGTAGAAGCCGAAGGAGATCTCGCCGAGCCACTGCATGACCGGGCCCCGCAGACGGGTCCTGCGGCCGTCGACGTCGGCGGCGGCCACGGCGCTGATCAGCGCGCCGACCGGGATGATCGTGGCGACCACGAAGCCGTACTGGAAGGGCAGGACCAGCGCGGCGGCGTAACCGACGGCGGTCAGGACCAGGGAGAAGCCGATGCCGATGCGGCGCGGCCAGTTGCCGGACAGGACGATGCGGGCGAGCAGGATGCCGAGGGCGAACTCGAAGACGCGGCCGGGCGGGAAGAGGTAGCCGAACCAGAACTGCATGTCGGAGATCGGGGTGATGGCCGACTTCGGGGAGTCGGAGACCAGGTAGGTCGAGATGAGCTGGACGGCGACCATGCCGAGGACCATGACGCCGGACCAGGCCCACAGGGCCTTCTGGGCGATCTTGCGGATCGGGACGATGAGCAGCGGGAAGAGCAAGTAGAACAGCAGCTCGCTGCCCAGGGACCAGCTCGGCGGGTTGACGCTGAGGTTGATGCCGGGCTGCGGGAAGAACGTGTGCAGCAGGAACAGGTTGGGGAGCCAGTCGGCGATGCCGGACACCGCGGCGCCGGCGAAGAGGATCATCGAGGCGGCGAACACCACCAGGTGGTTGGGGAAGATCTTGAGCATCCGGCGGCGCCAGAACGAGGTGACCTTCTCACCGGGCTTCGCGGCCCAGGCGAGGACGAATCCGCTGAGTACGAAGAAGAAGGAGACTCCCAGGTAGCCGGCCTTGCTGAAGGCGGCCTCGAAGAGGTTGGCCAGTCCCCCGTCGGCGAAGGGGTTGATGGGGGCGTTCGGCGGGATCGGGGAGTCCATCAGGGAGGAGTGGAAGAAGAAGACGAGCAGCGCGGCGAAGAACCGGAGACCGGTGAGGGAGGGAAGCTTCGGCGGCTTGGTCGCTGTCGCTCCGGATGGGCTGGGGGCGGTACGTATGGTCGTGGACATGACAGGAGTGGCCTTCTGAGTCGGTGAAGCGGCGGGAGGTACGGCGGGTGGGGTGGCGCGGGGCGGGTGACGCTGCGGGGGGCGGAGGCCGGCAGGAGCGGGAGGGGCGGGGCCCTTCGGGACCTGAGGTGCGTGACGGGCCGGAGGTGGACCGAGGTGGAGGCCCACCGAGGGGGGAAGTCCACCGAGTCGGGAGCCTGTCGGGCCGGGCCGTTGGGGCGGGCGCACTTGGGGCGGGAGCCCGTTGAGGCAGGAGCCCGTCGGGGCGGAGATCCGCCAGGGCTGAGGCCTAGCGAGAGTGGGGCCCGCTGAGGCGGAGGCCACCAAGGGCGGAGGCCCTTGAAGTGGTGGGTCCTTGAAGCGGAGGGCGCTTGGGGCGGACGGGCCTTGAAGCGGAAGGCTTGAAGCGGAGGGTCCTTGGGGCGGAGGGGGCGGCTTTGGTGGGGCCGCCCCCGGTCCCGGGCCGGGGTTACTGCACGTCCGTTTCGTTGCGGTAGAGCATGAGCTTGGCGTCCTTGGCCACGTAGTAGTTCTGGACCGAGTAGGCGATCGTGGCGAAGTCGAGGCGGCCGTCGCCGTTGAAGTCCGCGGTGGCGATGCGGGCGACGGACTCGTCGGAGACCCGCCACTTGGCCCAGACGCCGTTCTTCATGTCGATGGCCTTGTAGTACATGACGCCCTGCCACGGCCACGGCCCCCGCAGCGCGACCAGGAACTCGTCCTCCCCGTCGCCGTCGAAGTCGGCGGTCACGATCTGGTGGCCCGGTCCCTCGCCGTTCTCGTTGGGGTCGCCGTAGACGTCCAGCAGTACGCGGTTCCACTCGACGTCCTCGGGGGCGCCGTCGGTGGCCTTGGTGTAGACGGCCACGGTGTTGCCGTGGAAGGGCTCGACGGCGGCGACGTACGCCATCGGGTCGTCGCCGACCCGGCCGACGTTCAGGTCACCGCTGCCGCGGAAGCCGGTCTGCTCGAACTGGGTCAGTTCGCCGGTGCCGATCAGCTTGCGGATCCACTCCTTCTTCGCGTCGTCCCAGAACAGCCAGGTGACGCCTTCGTCTGAGGCGAGCAGCATCGAGTCGCGGTCCGAGCCGGGGATCAGGCCCTTCTTCTTCTCGGCTCCGTGGATCATGCGGAAGTGGTTGTCGTCGATGACCGTCATCGGCCACTCCTCGGCGGCGTGGACGTCGTCGGGCTGGGTGAACATGACCACCGGCAGCACCGCGTGGACGTCCTCCTTGGCGACGATCGGCAGGCCGATGATCTCCAGGCGTTCGGTCTGGGTGAAGTGGCCGACCCGCAGCCGGTGCATTCCGGTGGCGCGGCCGATGTAGTGGCGCTTCCAGCGCGACTCGTCCTTGTCGGGGCTGCCCGGGTTCTCCAGCCAGTCGATCTTGCCGCCGGCTGTGTTGGCGTCGTGGATGGTGCCGATCGGGCCGTAGAGGTCGTAGCAGACGATGATGTCCGGGTGGCCGTTGCCGCTGACGTCGGCGTAGTCCGCGCCGACCGGCATCTTGATCTTGTCGGCGACCAGGTGCTTCGTCCACTTGTCGTCGTTCTGGTACCAGTAGATCTCGCCGAGGCGCAGACCGTAGCCGAAGAGGTCCGGCTTGTTGTCGTTGTCGATGTCCGGGGCCTCCAGCCAGTACCCGTCGCGGAGTTGGTCGGCGACGACCTCCGGCGTGAACTTGGGGGCGCGGAAGGTGGCGAGGTCGTTGTTCGGCATGGTCTTCTCCTGAAGTCCTGAAAGTCGGGGCAAGTGGGTGGGTGGGTCAGTGGGTCAGTGGGGGAGGGCGTGGTACTCGACTGCTAGCCAGACGCAGTCGGTGTCGGCGTAGTACTGGTGCCAGGGGTAGCGGTACGAGCCGTCGGGCGCGATGTCGCAGAAGGGGTCCGGGGTGGTGTAGCCCGGGCTCATCCGGAGGTCCTCGTAGAGGGTTGCGTGGTCCTGGGCGGTGAACTTCTGCATGCGGCCCAGGCCGTGCACCTGGGTGTGGACCTCGATGAAGTCGTGCTGGTTGTGGATGGCGCAGTCGGTGCCGGCCGGGGCGTACCAGAGGTTGAGCTTGATCTGGAACTTCCGTTCCTGGAGCGGCAGTTGACTGCCCGTCAGGAGGTGGTCGGGGTCGAAGGAGACGGTTCCTCCGTCGTCCTGGGGGCTCTTCCAGAGGGGGGTTTCGCGGGGGAAGGCGGGGAGCAGGTCTCCCAGCAGGTCCCAGCCCGGTTCGCCGACGATGCCGGCGACCGGTGCGTCCAGGTCGGTGTGCAGGAGTACGAGGGTGTCGGCCCGCTCGATGCGGGTGTCGCGCAGGATCGTCGAGGACAGGGGCGGGATGCTCTTGCGGGGGATCTCGGCGAGGTGGGCCGGGGTGGCACCGGTGTTGACGACGATGGCGGTGCCCCGGACGAGGTAGTTCTCGGCGTTGCCGACGAGGGTGGCGCGGACGTGGCGGCCGCTGAAGTTGAGGGGTGTCTCCTGGTTGGCGCGGGTGGGGGTGGTCGTCGTCGGGCGGGGGCGGGTGGGCGTACTCATCAGGCGTCCGCGTAGGCGGCGGTGCGGGCCAGGTCCACGACCAGGTCGTCGATCGGCATGGCCGGGACGAAGGGCGCGACCGCGGGGCCGTCGCCGAAGTGGTGGGCGATCGCGTTGACGGTGCGTTCGGTGGCGAGTCCGTCGCCGTAGGGGTTGGCGGCGTTGGCCATGCGGTCGTACTCGTCCTTGTTGCGCAGCAGTTCGGTGGCGGCGGTGACGATTCCCTCGGTGCTGGTGCCGACGAGGCGTGCGGTTCCTGCGACCACGGCTTCGGAGCGTTCGGTCACGCTGCCCAGTACGAGGGTCGGCTTTCCGAGGGCCGGTCCCTCCTCCTGTGCGCCGCTGCTGTCGGAGACGATGATGTCGGCGCGCCGCATCAGCTTGCTGAAGTTCAGGTAGGCCAGCGGGTCGACGACGGTGATGTTCGGGTGGCCGCCGATCCTGGGGAGCAGGGCGTCGCGGACCACGGGGTTGCGGTGCAGCGGTACGACGACCCTGACGTCGGGCTCCTCGGCGATCTCCACCAGGGCCTGGGCGATCTGGGGCAGGTGGGGCCAGGCCTCGCGGCGGTGGGCGGAGGCCAGGACGATGCGCCTGGGGTCGGTGTCGAGGTCGGCGAGAGCGGGGTCGCCGTAGGAGTGGGACTTGTCGGCGGCCCAGCGCAGGGCGTCGATGACCGTGTTCCCGGTGACGACGATGCAGCTCTCCGGGATGCCCTCGCGCAGCAGGTTGGTCTTGTTGCCCGGGGTGGGCGCCAGGTGCAGCGCGGCGATCTGGGCGACCAGCCGGCGGTTGCCCTCCTCGGGGAAGGGGGATCCCAGGTAGCCGCTGCGCAGGCCCGCTTCGACGTGGATGACGGGGATCTGGTGGTGGAAGCCGCAGAGGGCGGCGGCGAGGGTGGTGGCGGTGTCGCCGTGGACGAGGATCGCGTCGGCGTGGAGCTCCTTGAATATCTCGCCCAGACCGTTCAGCGAGCGGGAGGTCACCTGGGAGAGGGTCTGCTTGGGCGCCATGATCTTGAGGTCGATGTCGGGCCTGAGGTCGAAGGCCTCCAGGGTCTCGTCGAGCATCTGACGGTGCTGGCCGGTGGAGATGACGATGGGATCGAATCGGGGGTCGTCCTGGAGTGCCCGGATCACCGGTGCGAACTTGATGGCCTCGGGCCGGGTGCCGAGAACGACTGCTACGGAACGCATGGGTCTTCTTCCTTCAACTGTGGGGGCGGGCAACGGGAATTTCCGGGCGTAATCAATCAGGTCGGCAATTCGCATCCGAAGACGGTTTGGATGGAATCGACTTGGGCTTTTGTCGGTGCTTCTCAGTTCTTCTCGGTTCTTCTCAGTGCTTCTCGGTGTTTCTCAGCGCTTCTTGGGGGGCTTTCCGTTCCCCCTTCCGCTGATAGATATCTTTCCCGTGAGCTAGTTCTGCGTCAATTGAGCTAGGTGGGAGTTGCACACCCGGGAGGGGCCTGCGGTAAGCAGCCCGCGGGCATGAAAAAACCCCGTGCTCGCGGCGCGAGCACGGGGTTTGGGCAGGTCAAAAGCTAACTGCGGATGAGGGCGAGGACCTCGTCGCGGATGCGGGACATGGTGGTGGCGTCGCGTGCCTCCACGTTCAGCCGCAGCACCGGTTCGGTGTTGGACGGGCGCAGGTTGAACCACCAGTCGGCCCCGGAGGCGGTCAGACCGTCGAGCTCGTCGAAGAGGAGCCCCTCGCGGCCGTCGAAGGCCGCACGCACCGCTTCCGTACGTCCTGCCTGGTCGGCCACGGTCGAGTTGATCTCGCCGGAGGAGTGGTAGCGGTCGTAGCCGGCCACCAGCGCGGACAGCGGGCCCTCCTGGCCGCCCAGGGCCGCCAGGACGTGGAGGGCGGCGAGCATGCCGGTGTCCGCGTTCCAGAAGTCCTTGAAGTAGTAGTGCGCGGAGTGTTCGCCGCCGAAGATCGCGCCCGAGTTGGCCATCTCCTGCTTGATGAAGGAGTGGCCGACCCGGGTGCGGACCGGGGTGCCGCCGTGCTCGCGGACCACCTCGGGGACCGACCAGGAGGTGATCAGGTTGTGGATGACCGTGCCCTTGCCGCCGTTGCGGGCCAGCTCACGGGCCGCGACCAGGGCCGTGATCGCGGAGGGGGAAACGCCCTGGCCCCGCTCGTCGACCACGAAGCAGCGGTCGGCGTCACCGTCGAAGGCCAGGCCCAGGTCCGCGCCCTCCGCACGGACCCGTTCCTGGAGGTCCACGATGTTCGCCGGGTCCATCGGATTGGCCTCGTGGTGGGGGAACGTACCGTCCAACTCGAAGTACATCTCCACCACTTCGAGCGGAAGGCCCGCGAAGACGGTGGGCACCGTGTGGCCGCCCATGCCGTTGCCCGCGTCGACCACGACCTTCAGCGGCCGGATCGCGGAGAGGTCGACGAGCGACCTCAGGTGGGCCGCGTACTCCTGCTGGACGTCCTTGCGCCGGATCTGCCCGACGGGGGTGAGCGAGGGCGGCGGGCCGTTGCGCACCCAGCTCTCGACCAGCAGGCGGATCTGGGTCAGGCCGGTGTCCTGGCCGACCGGGGCGGCGCCCGCGCGGCACAGCTTGATGCCGTTGTACTGGGCCGGGTTGTGCGAGGCGGTGAACATCGCGCCCGGCAGGCCGAGGGCGCCCGACGCGTAGTACAGCTGGTCGGTGGAGCACAGGCCGATCTCCGTGACGGCGGTGCCGTACAGCGCCGCGCCCTGGGCGAAGGCCAGCGCCAGGGCGGGCGACGAGGGCCGCATGTCGTATCCGGTGACGATCGCGTCCGCCCCGGTGATCTGCGCGAAGGCGGCGCCGAAGAGGCCGGCCAGGGCGTTGTCCCACTGGTCGGGGACGACGCCTCGGATGTCGTACGCCTTCACCAAGGGGGTGAGGTCGATCTCCGGCGGGGCGGCGGGCAGCGGGGCGAGGGGCAGGGGCGTGCTGGGCAAGGGGGTCCTCCGTGGGGTACGGGCCGGGCGAGCAGGGCAAGAGCAGGGGGTACGGCAACGGGCGCGCCCCGCGTGAGTCACGAGGGGCGCGCCCGGTGCGTACGGGTCAGCGGCGGGGCAGCTCGACGGAGAGCGAGTGGCGGAAGAAGTCGGTGGGGTCCCAGCGCTTCTTCACCTGCTGGAGGCGCGGGTAGTTGCCCTTGTAGTAGAGGGTCTGCCAGGGCACGCCGGAGGTGTTGTGGCGGGGGTCGGAGACGTCCCGGTCGGGGTAGTTGATGTAGCAGCCGTCCGTACGGTCGTCGATGACCGGGACGCCGCCCGTCTTGGCGAAGAAGTCCTCGTACAGGCCGCGGGCCCAGTCGAGGTGGAAGTCGTCCTCGCTCTCGTCGGCCCAGAAGGTCTGGAAGCACATCTTGAAGATGGAGCTGCGCTGCGCGTTCGCGGTGGCGTCCGGGGCGAGGGCGTTGACCTGGCCGCCGAAGGAGAACAGCACGAGCATGGTGTTCGGGTTGTGGAAGTCCGGCCGGGACATGTGCTTGTAGAGGGCGGCGACCTGGTGGTCGGTGAAGTTCTTCCGCATGTACCCGGACTTGTGGGCGCCGCGCGAGGTCGGGTTGGTGATGGTCGGGTTGTTGGTGCCGACCAGGCGGGTGGCCTGGAGCCACGGCAGGTGCTGGGGGGCCAGGAGTTCGGGCATCGCGGGCAGTTCGCCGTTGGCCTTGGCGAGGGCGGTGGGCGTGACGCCGGTGCCCGCCAGGATCGCCTTGAGGTAGTCGTCCAGGAGTTGCCGGGCGCCGGGGACGGTGGCGTCGACCTGGGTGAACATGCCCATGCTGCCGTGTGCCTTGGCGCTGACGTTGAACAGGCTGCTGAGGTGGCGGTACTTGGAGTCGGGGGCGCTGTGTGCCTCGTGCCAGGCGCCGAAGTTCTTCAGCAGCCGGGTGAACCTGGCCTCCGTCAGCTGGTCCCAGGGCAGGTCAATCGCGCTGACCAGGACCGTGGACGGCGGGGATATCAGCTGGTCCTCGGGGCGGCTGCCGGTGGCGCCCGGGGAGCGGAAGTAGTACCGGGTCACCAGGCCGAAGTTGCCGCCGCCACCGCCGGTGTGGGCCCACCACAGCTCGCGGTTCGGGTCGTTGGCCTCCCGGGTGGCCAGTACGGTGCGGGCCTTGCCGCGCTCGTCCACGACCACGACCTGCACGGCGTAGAGGTGGTCGGAGACCAGGCCGTGGGCGCGGGAGAGGAGGCCGTAGCCACCGCCGGCTATGTGGCCGCCGGCGCCGACGCTGTAGCAGATGCCGCCGGGGATGGTCACTCCCCAGCCCTTGTAGAGGGCCTCGTACACGTTCACCAGACGGGCGCCCGGCTCGACGGTGAAGGCGCGGAGTCCGGCGTCGTAGCCCACCTCGGTCATCTCGGAGAAGTCGAGGATCACCTCGATGTCGGGGTTGGCCGTGAAGTCGGCGAAGCAGTGGCCGCCGCTGCGCACCGATATGCGCTTCTTGGCGCGGAAGGCCTGCTCCAGGGCGCGTTCGGCGTCCGCCGACGACTTGATCATTTTTACGTAGTCGGGGCGGGCCACGAAGCGCTGGTTGTTGCCGCTGGTGAGCAGCGGATAGCGCGGGTCACCGGGCTTGACGGTCGCCCCGACCGCGGCCGGGCCGGATCCGGTGGGGGCTGCCACCGCGGTCTTGGCCACAAGACCGGAGACGGCAACGGTGCCGGCGACCGCAGCACTGCGGCCCAGCATTGTCCGGCGAGCGACACCACTCATCGTCAGAAACCTCGAATTCTCGAATCGGCTGCGCGGAAGGCGCGGAGGAGGCTGGGCACGGGGTCGGGCGGTCGTACGGTCATACGCGGGCGTGCGTCGGTGCTGGGGGTGCGGTGGGATCGGCGGATGCGGGGGACCCGGCGGGGGTAGCGGATGCGGCGGGCTCGGCGGGCGTGGCGGGCCCGGCGGGCGTGGCGGGCCCGGCGGGCGTGGCGGGCGTGGCGGGCCCGGCGGGCGTGGCGGGCGTGGCGGGCCCGGCGGGCGTGGCGGGCCCGGCGGGCGTGGCGGGCGTGGCAGGCGCACCAGACCCGGCGGGCGCGGCGGACCCGGCGGGCGCGGCAAGTGCGGCGGACCCGGCAGGCGCGCCGGGCATGCCAGGCCCGGCAGGTCCGGCGGCCGTGGTGGGTTCTGCGGGCGCGTTGGCGAGTGTGCGGCGTTTGGCCGGGCGGCGGTCGAGCAGGACGGAGAGCAGGGCCACGGCCAGGCCCGCGGCGGCCAGTAGGGCTCCGATCCAGTTCGGGGCGGTGTAGCCGAGGCCGTTGCTGATGGCGAGGCCGCCCAGCCAGGCGCCGAGTGCGTTGCCGAGGTTGAAGGCGGCGATGTTGGCCGCCGAGGCCAGCGCCGGTGCGCCTTCGGCCTTGCGCATCACCCGCATCTGCAACGGCGGTACGGTCGCGAACCCGATGGCGCCGAACGCGGCGAGGGTGAGGGCGGCGGGCAGCGCCGCGTGCACGGTGAACACGAAGATCACCAGGATGGTCGCGAGGGCGGCCAGGATGAGGCAGAGGCTGCGCATCAGATTGCGGTCCGCGAGCCGCCCGCCTGCCATGTTGCCCACGCACAGCCCCACGCCGAACAGGACGAGCAGCCAGGTCACCGCCCCGTCGGAGAACCCCGCGAGCCCCGTCATCATGGGGGCGACGTAGGTGAACGAGGCGAAGACACCGGCGAATCCGAAGGTGGTGGTCAAAAGTGCCAGCCACACCTGCGGCGAGCGGAAGACGGCGAGTTCGCGGCGCAGACCGCCGCTGTCGTCGCGGGGCTGGTGCGGCACCAGGGCCATGATGCCCAGCAGGCCGACGATTCCGAACGCGGTCACCACCCAGAAGGTGGAGCGCCAGCCGAAGTGCTGGCCGAGGAAGGTCCCGAGCGGTACGCCGAGCACGTTGGCCACGGTGAGGCCGGTGAACATCAGGGCGATCGCGCCGGCCTTCTTCTCCGGTGCGACCAGTCCGGCCGCGACGACGGAGCCGATGCCGAAGAACGCGCCGTGGGTGAGGGCCGCGACCAGACGGCCGGCCATGAGCAGGCCGTAGGTGTCGGCGAGCGCGCACAGCAGGTTGCCCGCGATGAAGACGAGCATCAGGGCGCCGAGCATGGTCTTGCGGGGCAGCCGGGAACCCGCCGCGGTCATCAGGGGGGCGCCGACGACGACTCCCAGGGCGTAACCGGTGACGAGCATGCCCGCCGAGGGGATCGAGACGCCGAAGTCCCCGGCGATCTCCGGCAGCAGGCCGACGATGACGAACTCGGTGGTGCCGATGCCGAAGGCGCCGAGGGCCAGGGCCACGAGGGCGAGGGGCATTCAGACCGTCTCCTTGGGCTTGTTGGTCTTGCCCCGACGGCCGGCCGGGCGGCGCTCGGAGCGCTCCTCCAGCAGGCTGCGCAGGCGTCTGCGGCCGCGGTGCAGCCGGGAGTTGACGGTGCCGCCGGGGATGCCGACCAGGGAGGCGATCTCCTGGTAGGGCAGGCCCTCCACGTCGGCGAGGTAGACGACGGTGCGGAAGTCGTCGGGTATGGCGCGCATGGCCGAGCTGAGGTCGGGGTCGGGGATCCGTGCCAGGAGCTGTTCCTCGGCGGAGGGCAGTCCGCCCGAGGTGTGGGAGGCGGAGCGGGCGAGCTGCCAGTCGTCGGCCTCGGGCATCGGGACGTACCTCGGCTCGCGCTGCTTCTTGCGGTGGGCCGTGAAGTGGGTGTTGGTGAGGATGCGCGACAGCCAGCCCCCGAGGTTGGTGCCGGGGCTGAACTGGTGGAAGCCCCGGTAGGCCCTGGTGTAGGTCTCCTGCACCAGGTCCTCGGCGTCCGAGGGGTTGCGGGTCAGGCGCAGGGCGCGGGCGTAGAGGTCGGACTGGTGGCTCAGCGCGTCGCGGGCGAAGCGCGCCGCGCGCTGCTGGTCGGTCTCTGCGTTGATCGTCGTCGTGTGCGTCATCGGTGTCCTCGCGCTCCGTTACGTCCGCTGCGCCCGCAGGGGGCCTGGCCGCTCAGATCTGGCGCAGGGCGCCGCCGTCGACCGCCCATTCGGCGCCGGTGACCTGTCCGGCCAGCGGGGAGAGGAGGTAGGCGATGACGCGGGCGACGTCGTCGGGGGTGCCGATCCGGCCGCTGGGCAAGGCGCGTACTTCGCGTACGAAGTGCTCCACGGCGTCGTCCGGCGACAGGCCGAAGCGTTCGGCGAGCTGTTCGGCGAAGCCGCCGGGGGCGTCGAACAGGGCGGTCCTGGTCGGTCCCGGGGAGACGATGTTGGACCGGATGCCGCGCGGGGCGAATTCGGCGGTGAGCGACTTGGAGAGCGACAGGAGTGCGGTCTTGGTGGCCGCGTAGTCGGCCAGCGGGAAGTCGGGGAAGCGTGCGGCCTCGCTGGCCAGGTGGACGATGCTGCCCCGGCCCTGGGCGAGGAGGGCGGGCAGCGCGGTCCTGGTCATGCGGACCAGCGAGTGGAAGTTGAGTTCGAAGGTCTCGCGCCACTGGTCGTCGGTGATGTCCAGGAATCCGGTGCGGGACTTGAGTCCGCCGACGTTGTTGACCAGACCGTCGAGCCGCTGGTGGCGTTCCAGGACGGTGTCGACGACGAGCCGGGCCGCGTCGGGGTCGGTGACGTCGGCGGCGACGGCGGTGACGGTGCCGTCCGTGCCCTCGCCCAGGGCCTCGATGCGGTCGGCCTTGCGGGCGACTCCCACCACGGTGGCGCCCTCGGTGGCGAGCAGCCGCACGGTGGCCGCGCCGATTCCGGCGGAGGCACCGGTGACCAGGAAGACCTTGTCGGCGAGTTGCAGGTCCATCGGAGGGTTCCTTTGCGTGTACGGGGGGGTGCCCGGGGCACCGGTGGCGGGCGCGGGGGGGGGGAACGGGAGGAGCCGGGTAAGGCGGCGGTGCGTGGACGACGGGGGGGGGGACGTGCACGCACCGCCGGTCAGCTGCCGAAGCGGTACGGCACTCGGGGGCGAGCCCTCAAGTGCCGTACAGCAGGGGCTAGTTGAGGGCCGACTCGCGCTTCTTCCCCTTGAGGAAGACAGCGGCCGCGGCGACACCGATCAGGACGATGGCGGTGTTGATCAGAACGGCGAGGGAGACGCCGTCCAGGACGGCACCGGGGCCGGTGTTCCCCGCCATGTGCCCGGTGGCGATCGCGCTCATGATCGGCGTACCCATGGTGATACCGATCTGCTGGGTCATGGTGGCCAGACCGGTCGCCATGCCCTGCTCGCTGTCCGGCAGTCCGGACGTGGCGGTCACCATGAACCCGACGATGACCAGCATGTTGCCGATGCCGCCGAGGAAGGTGCCCACCAGCAGGAGCCAGATGAACGACCGCTCGTCACCGAGGAAGAACAGTCCGAAGGTGGCGGCGGCCTGGAGCAGGCCACCGAGGATCAGCGTCGACTTCGTGCCGATCTTCCCGATCACCTTCGCGGCGACCATGCCGCCGATGACCGTGCCGACACCCAGCACACCGAAGGACAGGCCCGCCGCGAGCGGCGAGAAGCCCAGTACTTCCTGGAGGTAGAGCGTCATCAGGAAGACCAGCGAGGTCTCGGTGATGAACGCGATGACACCGGCCACGTTGCCCCAGGCGACCGTGCGGCGCTTGAGGACCGACACCGGCACCAGCGGCGAGGCGGCGTTCTTCTCGATCGCGTAGAAGATCAGGAGCAGCACCACACCGACGGCCAGCGAGATCAGCGTGACGGGCGCGCCCCAGCCGTGCTCACCGGCCTGGGTCAGACCGAAGACCAGGGCAAGGAGACCGACGGTCACCGCGACGGCGCCGGGCAGGTCCAGCTTCGGGCGGACGGTCGGCTTGGACTCCTTGATCACCGCGGGGGCGATCAGCAGCACGGCCAGCGCCACCGGCACGTTGATGAAGAACGACCAGCGCCACGACAGCAGGTCGGTCAGTACGCCGCCGAGGATCGCGCCGGTGGTGAAACCGGCCGACATCAGCGCGCCGTTGAGGCCCAGCGCCTTGTCGCGCAGCGGGCCCTCCGGGAAGGAGGTGGTCAGCAGCGAGAGACCGGCGGGGGTCACCATCGCCGTCGCCAGACCCTGCGCCACACGGGCGATGAGCAGCATCTCCGGCGAGGTGGCGAGACCGCCGACCAGCGAGGAGACGCCCAGCAGGGCCAGGCCGAGCAGGAACAGCCGGCGGCGGCCGAAGAGGTCCGCGATCCGGCCGAACAGCAGGGTGAAGCCCGCCGCGCAGAGTGCGAACGAGGTCGCGATCCACTGGAGGTTCGCGAGATCGAAGCCGAGCCCCTTGCCGATGACCGGCAGGGCCACGTTCAAGATGGAGAAGTCCACCGCGAGCATGAACTGCGCCACCAGCAGCACCACCAGTACCAGGCGCATTCGCCCGGTCATCTTCGTGGGATCGGGCGCCTTCCCTCCGCTCCGCGCTGCTACTGAAACCTCTTCGATCACCGACATGGAAAGCTCCCTCATCTGTTGTTCACTGGTTCATTCGCAGAGCTCTCCTCACACCGGTGCCGACGGATCGGAACCGGTGGAAAGAAAGCGAAGTGCTGCGCGACTGCTACGTGGGGTTGGTCCGCTGGGTTTTTTCCGCGAATTCCTGCCATGCCGTAGCGCATTCCATGGCCGCCGTGGCGACCAGGCCTGCCCGGTGCGGGGGGACGGCTTCGGCTATGCGCCTCCATTGAGCGGGGAGGTGCATTTCCAGCAGCCGCAGCAGCAGGCGCCCGGCTTCCGTCTGGCGCAGGGACGGGTCCCTGCGCAGACTCGCCACGGCCGACGCCAGGTCGACCGCCGTGCCGCCGCCGGTTCCCCGCGCGGCCGGGCCGGGGGTGCCCGTCGCCGCTCGGGGCGCCGCCGTCGGCGCCGCTGCTCCTGGACTCGCTGTTCCTGGCCTCGCCGTACCGGGCGTTGCCGGTGCGGGCCTTGCCGCTCCTGGCCTCGCCGGTGCGCGCAGGGCCGGGGGGACCGGGTCCTCCCCGCGCGCGATACGGGCGCGTACGTCACGCACCGTGCCGGGTGAGATGCCTGCCTTACGGGCTATGTGCCGCAGGGAGGCGTCGGGTTCCTCGCTCAGCAGCCGGCCGGCGGCCCGGCGGCCGTTGGCCGAGTTGACGGGCCGCAGTCGGCCGTCCTGCCCCACGCGTACCGCGGGCCCGGGGTTCTCCCCGGCACTCCGGCGGCGCAGGGCCCCTATGGTCTTGGGGTCGAGCCCCGCCACGGAGGCGATGGCCCGGTCCGACCACTGCGGGTGGGTGATCATGATGCGGGCCGCGGCCGCGGCCCGCTCCGCCAGGGTCAGCGGCAGACCGTGGGCCATGTTGGACCGCACGGCCACGACATAGGCCTCCTCCGGTGTTCCGTCGAAGAACCGCGCCTCGATGACGTCCTGTTGGCGCATCATCGCCGCCCGCACGCGGTGCATGCCGTCGATGACCCGCATGGTGGGCCGGTGCACGAGGATCGGCGCGAAGCCGCCCGATGCGCCGAGGGTCCGCGCATGCTGGAGGTTCTCCCCCATGCGCGGCGAATCGGCCGGCAGCAGGGCGCCGACGGGTACTTCGTACACGGTGTCCGAGTCGGATGCCCCGCCCAACTGGCGTACGGGTACGGCGTGTTGTACGTCCATGTGCGGCACACCCCCTCAGGTGTCGGTGTGGACAGATGGTCCGTCGCGCCCGGTCGTACGGAGCGGCCCGGCGCGACTCTCCGAGATTACATAACGAACGCTATTTTCTTTCGGCGGGAGCCAACTCCGCCTACGATCTGGGCAAGTTGCCGAAATCGCCGGCCCGTACGGCGCCCTCCGGCACGGCACTCGCGGGCACGGCACCCGCAGGCACGACGCCCCCGGGCACAGCACCTCCCGGCCTGTGCAACCGCGGGAGATTCCCCGGTTGCACAGTGCGCTCACGCCACGGGTACGAGCGTGCTCCGGTCCACCTGCACCGGCACCGTCGCGTCCTGGGCCACGAACTCCCGCAGCCACTGCCGGAATTCGGGCCCCAGGTCGTCGCGCTCCCAGGCCAGGCGCACGGTGGCGCGCAGGAAGTCGGCGCGGTCGCCGGTGTCGTACCGGCGCCCCTTGAAGATCACCCCGTGCACCGGTCCGGTGTCCGCCCCGTCCTCGGGGGCGGCCGGGGCGGCCAGTTCCTGCAAGGCGTCGGTGAGCTGGATCTCGCCGCCGCGCCCCGGCTCCGTACGGCGCAGGACGTCGAAGATCTCCGGGTCGAGCACATAGCGGCCGATGACCGCGTAGTTGCTCGGGGCCGTCCCCGCGTCCGGCTTCTCGACCAGCCCGGTGATGCGTACGACGTCGTCGTCCCCGCACGTCGACGGCGCGACGGCGGCGCACCCGTACAGATGGATCTGGGCGGGGTCGACCTCCATCAGGGCCACCACGCTGCCGCCGTGCCGCGCGCGGACCTCGGCCATCCGGGAGAGCAGCGGGTCCCTGGGGTCGATGAGGTCGTCGCCGAGCAGCACCGCGAACGGTTCGTTGCCGACGTGCGGTGCGGCGCACAGCACGGCGTGCCCGAGTCCGCGCGGGTCCCCCTGGCGCACGTAGTGGATGTCGCCGAGCTCGGAGGGCTCGCAGACCCGGGCGAGCCGGTCCGCGTCGCCCTTGCGCTGGAGGGTCGCCTCCAGTTCGTAGTTGCGGTCGAAGTGGTCTTCCAGCGGCCTCTTGTTGCGCCCGGTGATCATGAGGATGTCCGTCATTCCCGCGGACGTCGCCTCCTCGACCACATACTGAATGGCGGGCTTGTCCACCACGGGAAGCATTTCCTTCGGGGTCGCCTTGGTGGCCGGGAGGAAACGGGTTCCCAGACCGGCGACGGGAACAACTGCCTTGGTTATACCGACAGACGTGTCATTCATGGGAATTACGCTAGGAGCCGACCCGCACGACAAGGAAGCATTTCCCCTTACGGAACTCCTACTTCGGCAATTCCGTTCCGGTCCGTTCCGGTCTGTTCCGGCCTGTTCTGGTGCCACCGTGTTGGCCCCGTCTAGACTGCGCTGACCCTTGGCGTGGATCACCGATCCATCAATCCAGCGATCCAGCGATCCATCGGGGCGGACCGGGAAAGCGAGTGCACGTGGCGGCTGGCGCAGGCGCGGGACGGGGGCACGGCCTTGCGCCGGCTCCCTCCGCGGAGTTGGCCGAGCTGGCGTCCCGGCTGTGCGCGTCGATGGACACCACCATCAACGGCCGGGCCGCCGAGTACGGTCTGACCCGCGCGGACTACGACGTCCTGGCCGCGCTGCGCAGCTCTGGCCCGCGCCTGCGCCTCAAGCCGACGGAGCTGATGGCGCGCTGCCGGCTCTCCTCGGGCGGTACCAGCAACGTGGTGCGCCGGATGACGGAGTCCGGGTACGTGGTGCGCGAGGCCGACCTGTACGACGGTCGCAGCGCCTGGGCCCAGCTGACCGAGGAGGGGCTGCTGGTGTGCGCCCGTATCCAGGACGGCATCGACGCCGCCCACGACCGGCGGCTGGAAAAGCTGCCGCCGGGCGTGGTCGACGCCCTGTCCGCGCTGCTGGCCCAGGCGGTCGACGCGCTTGAGGCCGAAGAGGACGACTGACGTCCGGGGCCGGGGCCGGGGCCGGGGGGCGGGGCCGGGGCCTGCCTCAGACCCGGGCGCGGGCCCGCGCCCGGGGGCGCTTGCGCAGCGTCAGCTCCGACACGACCTCCCGCAGCCTTCCGGCGTCCGGTACGCCCTCGGACCGCCACGCGCCGATGACCAGCGTCGGCACCGTGTGGATCCGGTGTTCCCGACGGGCCTCCCGCTGCGCCGCGAGGTGCTCCTCGTCCGCCTCCGCGGAGAGTATCCGGGCATGGAACCGGGCCGGGTCCAGACCCACCTCGCCCGCCAGCTCGGCCAGGGTCACCGGGTCCTCGATGTCCCGGTCCTCGTGGAAGTACGCGTCGAAGACCCGGGTGTCGTAGGCGAGTTCGACTCCGTGCCGCTCGGCGTAGCGGTGTCCGTGCATGGCGGGCTGGGTCCGGGGCAGCCGGCCGGACGGGGGCCGGCTGAAGTCCAGTCCCAGGCGCGCGGCCATGGGCACCACGGAGTTCTCCCACACTCCCTCGGGGTAGTCCCGCTTGCCGCTCGCGGGGACGCCGCCGGGGTGCAGTTCGTAGGGCCGCCACCGGATGCGGACGTCCGGGTCCAGGCCGGTGTCGGCGATGACCTTGCTGGTCATCACGGAGAACGGGCAGAGGTAGTCGAACCAGACGTCGAGGGTCAGGGGTGTCAGCTGTGTCAGGGGCATCGGGGCTGCTCCTCGTCAGAGGGGTGGGACGTTCCGGTGAGCCGGGTGGGCCGGGTGAGCCGGGCGACGGCGGCGAGCGGCACATGGACCCAGTGCGGCCGGCCGCGTGCCTCGTAGACGGTTTCGTACAGGGCCTTGGAGAGGGTGTACGCGCGCAACAGGACCCGGTCCTCGCGCGGGTCGTGCCCGGCGGTGCGGGCGTATCCGGCGCAGAACGCGTTCTGCGCGGCGCGCACCCACCGGCGCCGGAGCGCGGCGGGCACGGCCGGGTTCTCCCGGGCGGCGAAGTGGGCGGCGTAGTCGAACGAGCGGAGCATGCCCGCCACGTCGCTGACGGCGGGGCGCACCGCACGGCGTTCCGCCGTCGGCGCCGAGGGCTCGCCCTCGAAGTCGGTCAGCAGCCAGTCGGACCCCGAGGGCCCTGAGCGTCCCGAGCGCAGGACCTGCCCGAGGTGCAGATCGCCGTGCACCCGCTGCACCCGCACGCGTGGTTCCGCTGCCACCTGCGCGTACACCTCCCGTACCGCCTGCTCGTGCGGGAGCAGGGCGGGCACCACGTGCAGGGCTTCGTCGAGTCCGGCCAGCAGTCGTGCCACCAGGGCGTCGAGGCCTTCCGCGGCCAGTTCCCGGGTGCCGAACGCCCCGGCCAGTGCGACGTGCACGGCCGCCGTGGCGCGGCCCATCCCGTACGCGTCCGCCGTGAAGCCGTCCCATGCGGGTGCCTCGCCGCCCAGCCGCGCCAGGGCCGCGCTCCAGCCGTCCTCGGCGCCGGGCACATAGCCCTGGAGCACGGCGTAGGTGACGGGCGCCCCGTGCATGGCTCCCTCCACCGCCCCGTGCAGGGGTGGTGTCGGGGCGCCGGGGACGCTCCGCAGGACGCGTTGCAGCTCCGGTTCGGGGTGGGTGCCGGTGTGCAGGCGCCGGTAGAACTTCAGGAGGTACTTGTCGTCGACCACGACGGAGGTGTTGCTCTGGTCCACGTCCAGCAGCCTGCTGGAGGCGGCCGGGGCGGCGGGCGGCCAGTCCCGCGGGGCGGACGGCTCGCTGCGGAAGGCGAGCGTGTCCCGGTCGGCGTCCTCGGCCACCAGTGCGAGCAGCGCACGCACCAGGCCGGTGTCCCCGAGTGCTTCGTAGACGACCACGTCGTCCAGGACCGCGATCACCCGGGGGCCGTGCGGCGGGGCCGTGGCCGGGCGGATGCCGACGGGCACCTGGTAGTACTCGTCGGCGCCGCCGTCGTCGAATGCCGTACGGGTGACCAGGATCAGCCCCTGCCGGGGGGTGGGGCCGGAGGCATCGGTGCCGGAGGCCTCGGTTCCGGTGCCCTCGGTGAACGGGCAGAGTTGCTCGATCGACGCATGTCGCAGCGGGCGCCCCTTGGCCGCGTACCAGCGCTGCCAGGGGAGCCACACCGCGAGCGCGCGCTCCAGGCTGTCGAAGGGGATGGACAGCCCGGTGGACGTCATCGGTTCTCGTCGGCCGGGCAGACGCAGAACCAGTAGAAGCCGTGGCCGCGCAGGGTGAGTTGGTAGGGCGTCTCGCCGATGGGGTGGAAGGGGGTCTTGCCGGTGACCTCCACCGGGACGATGCCCGCGAAGTCGCGCAGTTCGAGGCCCACCGGCTGCGGGTCGCGCGAGAGGTTGTTGACGCACAGCACGGTGGTGCGGTGTCCGTTCTCGTCCTCGTGCCGGCGTACGTAGGCGAGCACCGCGGGGTTGTCGGTGGCGATCTCCTCGAACTCGCCCAGTCCGAAGGCGAGGTGGCGGCGGCGGGCGGCGAGCATCCGGCGGGTCCAGCGGAGCAGGGACGCGCGGTTGTTGCGCTGGCTCTCGACGTTGACGGCCTGGTAGCCGTAGACCGGCCCGAGGTTGCTGGGGAGGGTCAGGCTGCCGGGGTCGCCGGTGGAGAATCCGGCGTTGCGGTCCGGGCTCCACTGCATGGGGGTGCGGACGGCGTCGCGGTCGCCGAGCCAGATGTTGTCGCCCATGCCGATCTCGTCGCCGTAGTAGAGGATCGGCGAGCCGGGGAGGGACAGCAGCAACGCGGTGAACAGTTCGATCTGGTTGCGGTCGTTGTCCAGGAGCGGGGCGAGGCGGCGGCGGATGCCGATGTTGGCGCGCATCCGGGGATCCGTGGCGTACTCCGCGTACATATAGTCGCGCTCTTCGTCGGTGACCATTTCGAGGGTGAGCTCGTCGTGGTTGCGCAGGAAGATGCCCCACTGGGCGGTGTCCGGGATCTTCGGGGTGCGGGCCAGGATCTCCGAGACCGGGTACTTGGATTCCTTGCGTACGGCCATGAACAGCCGGGGCATCAGGGGGAAGTGGAACGCCATGTGGCACTCGTCGCCGCCGCTGGCGTGTTCGCCGAAGTAGTCGGCGACGTCCTCCGGCCACTGGTTGGCCTCGGCCAGCAGGATGCGGCCGGGGTAGTGGTCGTCGATGAGTGCGCGTACCCGCTTGAGGAAGGCGTGGGTCTCCGGGAGGTTCTCGCAGTTGGTGCCCTCGGCGGCGTAGAGGTAGGGCACCGCGTCCAGCCGGAAGCCGTCGATGCCCAGGTCGAGCCAGAACTTCAGCGCGTCGACGATCTCCTCCTGGACGGCCGGGTTGGCGAAGTTGAGGTCCGGCTGGTGGGAGAAGAAGCGGTGCCAGTAGTACTGCCCCCGGACCGGGTCGTAGGTCCAGTTGGAGGTTTCGGTGTCGGTGAAGATGATCCGGGCGTCCGGGTAGCCCTTGTCGTCGTCGGCCCAGACGTAGTAGTCGCCGTACGGTCCTTGCGGATCGCTCCGCGACTGCTGGAACCAGTCGTGCTGATCGCTGGTGTGGTTCATGACGAAGTCGGTGATGACCCGCATGCCCCGGCTGTGGGCGGCGTCCAGGAGTTCGGTGAAGTCGCCCAGGGTGCCGAACTCCGGGAGTACGGACCGGTAGTCGGCGACGTCGTAACCCCCGTCGCGCAGCGGCGACTTGAAGAACGGCGGCAGCCAGAGGCAGTCGACACCCAGCCACTGGAGGTAGTCCAGCTTCCCGGTGAGGCCCTTGAGGTCACCGACCCCGTCACCGTTGCTGTCCTGGAAGGACCGGACGAGAACCTCGTAGAAGACGGCCCGCTTGTACCAGTCGGGGGTGTCGGACAGCATCTGGACACTGGGGGCGGCGGCCGGGGCGGGTCTCGCGGGCGGTGCGGGGGTCGTGGCCGGTGCCGGTGCTGATGTCGTGGCCGGTGCGGCCGGTGCGGCCGGTGCGGCCGGTGCGACCGGTGCGACCGGTGCCGCGGCCGGTGCGACCGGTACCGCCGGTGCCATAGGCGCCGTCAGTGCGGCCGGTGCGGCTGGTGGCGGAGTCGCGGCCCGTGCGGCCGGTGCCAGTGTCGTCCCTGGTGCGGACGGTGGTGGTGTTGCGGGTGTCTCGGCCGGTGCCCGGGTCGTGGCTGGTGGGGCGAAGTCCGTGCTCAACCGTTCCTCCAGGTGAAGATGCAGGCCGGGGCCTGTTCGGGGTGGATCGTGATGTTGATGAGGGGGCCGAGGTCGGTCTTTTCGCCGCGCAGCAGGTCGACGGCGTCGAACCGGTCGCAGGGCGCCAGGGTGTGGCCCTGCGGGCCGATCGGCGTCAGGTCGAGGGCGACGGTGCCCGTCTCGGTGCCCTCGGGGTTGAGGCTGACCACGCACAGCACGGTGTCGCCGCCGACGGGGTCGGTCTTGCTGTAGGCGATGAGGTGGTCGTTGTCGACGGGGTGGAAGCGCAGGGTGCGCAGTTGCTGGAGGGCCGGGTGGGCCCGGCGGAGCCGGTTGAGCTCGGTGATCCACGGTTGCAGCGAGCGGCCCTCGCGCAGGGCGCCGTCGAAGTCCCGGGGCCTGAGCTGGTACTTCTCCGAGTCCAGGTAGTCCTCGCCGCCGGCTTCCAGCGGGGTGCCCTCGTAGAGCTCGTATCCGCTGTAGAGGCCCCAGCTCGGCGAGAGGGTCGCGGCCAGGGTGGCGCGCAGGGCGAACGTTCCGGGCCCGGCGTGCTGGAGTTCCGCCGGCAGGATGTCGGGGGTGGTGACCCAGAAGTTGGGGCGCAGGAAGTCGGCCTTGGCGCGGAGCTCG
The DNA here is from genome assembly GCF_055579625.1 of Streptomyces sp. NPDC032721. NCBI lineage: Bacteria > Bacillati > Actinomycetota > Actinomycetes > Kitasatosporales > Streptomycetaceae > Streptomyces > Streptomyces sp. NPDC032721. Next base: position 60,771 of record NZ_JBVIMX010000016.1, read on the forward strand.
GTGAGGTAGTCGGTCAGCTCCTGCTTGGTGTTGCGCCAGGTGAAGTACGTGTACGACTGCGAGAAGCCGCGTTTGGCGAGCCCTTCCAGCACGGCGGGGCGGGTGAAGGCCTCGGCGAGGAACAGCACGTCGGGGTCGGTGTGCTGGACGCTGCGGATCAGCCACTGCCAGAAGTCCGGCGGCTTGGTGTGCGGGTTGTCGACCCTGAAGACGCGCACCCCCCGGGAGACCCAGAGGCGCACGATGCGCAGGATCTCCGCGTAGAGGCTCTCGGGGGCCTGGTCGAAGTCGAGGGGGTGGATGTCCTCGTACGCCTTGGGCGGGTTCTCGGCGTACGCGATGGAGCCGTCGGGGCGGTGGGTGAACCACTCCGGGTGCTCGGTGATCCAGGGGTGGTCGGGGGCGCACTGCAGGGCGAGGTCGAGGGCGACCTCAAGGCCCAGGGCGCGGGCCTCGGCGACGAAGAAGGCGAAGTCGTCCGGGGTGCCGAGGGCCGGGTGCAGGGCGTCGTGCCCGCCGTCGGCGGAGCCGATCGCCCAGGGGCAGCCGACGTCGTCCGCGTCCGCGGTCAGCGCGTTGTTGCGGCCCTTGCGGCGGAGCTCGCCGATCGGGTGGACGGGCGGGAGGTAGACGGTGTCGAAGCCCATGTCGGCGATGCGCGGCAGTTCCGCGGCGGCGGTGCGCAGGGTGCCGTGGACGGGCCGCCCGTCGGCGTCCCAGCCGCCGGTGGAGCGGGGGAACATCTCGTACCAGCTGCTGAACAGGGCCTTCTGGCGCTCCACCCGGACCTGGTGGACCGGGCCCGGGGTGAGGAGTTCGCGGCACGGGGTGGTGGCGATCTGCGCGAGCAGCGAGGTGGTGAGGGCGGCGGCCCGCTCGGGCGCGCCGAGCCGGGTGTCGCGGAGTTGCGCGGCGGCGGCCCGGAACCGGGGGAGGTCGGCGGCGCAGCGGCGCCGGCCCATGCGTTCCAGGAGCCGGGCGCCGCTCTCCAGTTCGTTGTCGAGGTGCCGGATTCCTGCCGCGAGCTTCGCCCGCAGGCCCTGCATCCAGGTGGCCCAGGGGTCGCTCCAGGCGACGACCTGGAAGGTCCACAGTCCCTCCGTGTCGGGGACGACGGTGGCGTGCCAGCGGTCGCAGTCGGTGGTGCTCGGGGACATGGCGATTTCCTGCCGGTTCCCGTCGGGTCCGCTCCAGCACACGGTGGCGCCCACCGCTTCGTGGCCTTCGCGCCACACGAGGGCGGTGATCGGAAGGTGTTCGCCGACGACGGCCCTGGCCGGGTGCTCGCCCGCGCCGATCACCGGCGCCACTTCGTCAATTCCCAGGCGCCCGCCCATTGTTCACTCCCCTGAGTCGTCGACCGTGCAGGAGGATCAGCATTCGGTCTGGGGGGCGCGGTGGGCAAGGACGGGGATTTCACCCTGGCAAGTTGCCGAAGTCGGTGGTGGCGGTGCTGGAATTACGCACGGAGCGGTGTCCGGCCGACTTTCCTTTGAGGGGCTTTCCGCTGAGAGGGGTTCCGCCGGAAGGATTTCCGCTGAGGGGTTTTCCGGTGAGAGGCTTTCCGCCGCCCCGTATCGCGAAAGGGGCCTTTCCACCAGGACGTAAAGAATGCGGGCGAGCAGCAGGCAGAGGGCGAATGCGGCCGCTATGAGAAGGAATGCCACCGGGGTGGACCAGCTGCTTTCGGTGCCCAGCAGCCGGTGGCCGTGGACGAGGACCAGCCGGTGGACCAGATAGAACGCGAAGGAGGTCTCGCCGAGCCACCGCATGGTGCGCCCGGCGCACAGGCCGCCGCGCCCGGTGGCATCCGTGTGGGCCGCCGAGACGATCAGCACGGCGATCGGCACGATCGTGGCGGCGACCAGTCCGTACAGGTAGGGGACCAGGTTCGCCAGTACGTAGCCGGCGACGGCCGCGGCCCACGCGAGCAGTGGGTGCACCCGGATCCACCGCCCTTCGCGCAGGAGGCGGGCGAGCAGGATGCCGAGCACGAACTCCAGGGCCCGCACCGGGGGCAGGACGTACACGAACCAGTACTGCCAGAGCCCGGTGCTGCCGTCCGGCATGGCCACCGCGGGGTCGGCCGGCAGCAGCCCGGCGACCAGCGGCATGCACACGATGGCAAGGGTCACCGCTCCCGCCCACCACCACAGCCGGGCCGGGGCGATGCGGGACAGGGCCCGCCACAGCAGTGGGAAGGCCAGGTAGAAGAACAGCTCGCAGGAGAGTGACCAGCTCACCGGGTTCCCGCTGATGAAGATCTCCAGTTGCGGGAACCAGGAGTGCAGCAGCAGGACGTTGGGGATGATCTCGGCGGCCCCCGGGGCGGCCCCTGCGGTGACGAGCAGCAGGAACGCCGCGGCGGCGGTGACCAGGTGACTGGGCCCGATCTTGAGGATCCTGCGCCGCCAGAACCGGCGGGTGGTGTCCCGCTCGCGCGCCGACCAGGCCAGTACGAACCCGCTCAGGACGAAGAAGAACGACACCCCGGCCCAGCCCGCCTTGCCCAGCAGCGCGGCGACCGCCCCGCCCGTCTCCTCGTCCCGGAAGAAGCCCTCGAACGAGGCGTGGAAGGCGAAGACGAGCGCGGCCGCGACGAAGCGCAGCCCGGTCAGGGACGGCAGGACGGCGGGGCGGGCGGAGTTGGTGGGGGCGGGGCGGACGACGGCGGTCCGGACGGTGGTGGGGGCCATGGGAGGCACTCCTCTGCGGTGCACTACGGGACCCCACAGGGGACCAGCGAACGCCTGGGAAGTGCCCTGCCCGCCCGCGCCTTCGGTACGACTGGGGCAAGTTTCGACAGTCGCCCCGCGCTGGCCCCATCCCGTTGCCCGGCCACGTGGGAGGGGATTGACTCCTGATCACATCCGGATCCGACGGCAGGGAGAGCTCGTGTCACAACGCATCCTGGTCGTGCTGTCCGAGTACGGCTACTGGGGCGAGGAACTCGTGGGCCCGCTGCGGGCGTTCGACGCCCACGGCTACCGCACGACGTTCCTCACACCCACCGGGAAACGACCGCAGGCACTCCCGCCGAGCCTCGACCCGCACTACATCGACCCCCCGCTGGGGCGCTCGGTGACGACCCGCGACATGGCCGCCCTGGCCGGTGCGCTGGACGGGTCGAGCCGGCTGGACACCCCGCTCAGCCTGGCCGAACTCGTACCCGAGCGGCCGTACTTCAGCGCCCTGAACCACCTGCGCGACCTGGAGGACTACCACCGCAAGCTGGCCGCCGCCACCGAGGAGCTGCTGTCCGGCTTCGACGCGCTGGTCATCGTCGGGGGCAGCGGGCCGATCGTCGACCTGGCCAACAACGAACGGCTGCACGAACTGATCCTGGCCTTCGCCGCCGCCGACCGGCCGATCCTCGCCGAGTGCTACGGCGTCGCCGCCCTCGCCTTCGCCCGCGACCTCGAGACCCGCACCAGCATCCTGTGGGGCAAGCACGTCACCGGGCACCCCAAGGAGTACGACTACAAGGACGGCACCGGGTTCGTCGGCGTCGACTTCAACATGGGGCCGCCGCCCTACCCGCTGGAGTACATCCTGCGCGACGCCACCGGCCCCGACGGCGCCTTCCACGGCAACGTCGGCAGGCCCACCTCGGTCGTCGTCGACTTCCCCTTCGTCACCGGGCGCTCCACCCCGGACTCCGTACTCGCGGGCGAACTGCTCGTCGAGGTCCTGGACAACGGGCTGCGCCGCTACGGCTGGTGACCCGCCGTGCCGTACTTCTGTGAGGAGCCACTCATGCGTGCCAGGTCAGGGAACGCCGCCCTGTTCGAGCAGCTCGCCGCCGACGGTGTCAGCCACCTCTTCGGCAACCCCGGGACCGTGGAGCAGGGGATGCTCGACCTCGCGGACAAGAGCGGCACGTCGTACGTGCTGGCCCTGCACGAGTCCGTGGCCGTCGCGATGGCCGACGGGTACGCCCGTGCGGGCGGCGGCCCCGGCGTGGTCCAGCTGCACAGCGGGGTCGGTCTCGGCAACGGGATCGGCATGCTGTACCAGGCCAAGCGCGGCGGGTCCCCGCTGGTCACCCTGGTCGGGGAGGCCGGTGTCCGCTACGACGCCATGGACGCCCAGATGGCGGCGGACCTGGTCGCGATGGCGGAGCCGGTCACCAAGTACGCGACCCGGGTGCTGGATCCGTCCTCCGTGCTGCGGGTGCTGCGGCGCGCGGTGAAGGTCGCGATGACTCCGCCGCGCGGCCCGGTCCTGGTGGTGCTGCCCGCCGACGTCCTGGACGAGCTCACCACGGAGCCCGCGGTGGCCACCTCGGTCCCCTCCACCCGCACCATGCCCGCGCCCGAAGCGGTGGCGGAGGCGGCCGGTCTGCTCCGCTCGGGCAGCGCCCCGCTGATCCTGATGGGCGACGGGGTGGCCACCAGCGGCGCACAGCCCGAACTGACCGCCGTGGCAGAGGAGTTGGGGGCGGAGGTGTGGGGGGTGAACTCCTCCGAGGTCAACTTCGACACCACCCATCCGCTCTTCGGCGGCAACCTCGGGCACATGTTCGGCGCCGACAGTGCCCGGGTCGTGGGGGAGGCGGATTCGGTCCTGATCGTCGGCACCTATGTCTTCCCCGAGGTCTTCCCGGAGCTGGAGAGCCCGTTCGCGGACGGCGCCCGGATCGTGCACATCGACGCGGACGCCCACGAGATCGCCAAGAACTTCCCCGTGGACCTCGGCCTCGTCGCCGACCCGAAGCTCACTCTGGCCGCCCTGGCTGCCCGGCTGCGGCACGACTCCCCCGGCCGGGCCGAGACTCCCGCCGGCCGTTCCAGCGCGGTGCGCCCCGTGGCCCCGCCGTCCGACGGCTCCTCCCTCATGGATGCCTTCGCGGCCGAACTGGCCGCTCAGGCACCGCAGAACCTCGCCGTCTTCGACGAGGCACTGACCTCGTCGCCCGCGCTGACCCGGCACCTGCCGCCCCGCACTCCCGGCACGTACTTCCAGACCCGCGGCGGCTCGCTCGGCGTCGGCATCCCCGGTGCCATGGGGGTCAAGCTGGCCCGGCCCGACCTGCACGTGGTGGGCTTCACCGGGGACGGCGGAAGCATGTACACCATCCAGGCGCTGTGGACGGCCGCCCGGTACGACATCGCCGCCAAGTTCGTCGTCTGCAACAACGGCCGCTACCGGCTGCTCGACCTGAACATCGAGCAGTACTGGCGGGAGCAGGGCATCGCACCGCACTCCCCGCCCGACTCCTTCGACCTGTCCCGGCCCCACATCGGCTTTCCCGAACTGGCCGAGTCCCTGGGCGTCGCGGCGCTACGGGTGCGGACGCCCGAGCAGATCCCGGACGCGGTCCGCACGATGCTCGCGCACGACGGCCCCTTCCTCATCGACCTGCTCACCGCGTGAGACCCCACTCCCGACTTCCCGAGGAGCACCCCATGCCCACTCTTCAGGCCCAGCGCCCCGTGACCGTCGCCACGGCCCAGCGCCTCGTCACGGACTGGTTCGCGGCCCTCGACCGGCACGACCCGGTCGAGGACGTCGAGCGGTTCCTGGTGTCCGACGGACTCACCATGCACCTGCCGGAAGGCACCCTGCACGGGCTCGACGGCTTCCGCTCCTGGTACGAGACGGTCATCCACCGGTTCTTCGACGAGACGCACACGCTCGCCTCGGTGGACATCCGGCTCGGCGACGGGCCCGGCGCGGAGATCAAGCTGGTCGTCAACTGGCAGACCATGGTGTGGAATTCACCCGCCCCCACCAGCGAGTGGCTCGGCTTCGACGCGTACCAGACCTGGACCCTGGCCGTCGAGGACGGCACCGCCCGCATCCGCACCTACACCGTGGACGGCCTCGCTCCGATGGCCGGCTCCGCAGCGCTCTGACATGGGAGCCGTCAAACCCTTGCCCGCCGGCCGGCTGGAGGGCCGTCGCATCGGGGTGCTCATGGAGAGCGGTTACGTCGAGGAGGAGATCGCCTACTTCCGGCGCCGCTTCGCCGAGGAGGGTGCCGAGGTGGTGCTCCTCACCCGCCTCTGGGGGCAGCCCAGCCTCACCTTCACCGGCCACGAGCACCAGGTTCCGCTGGAGGTCGACGGCGACCTGGAGGCACTCGACTACCACGAACTGCTCCGGTTCTCCGCCCTCGTGGTGCCTTCGGGGACCGTTCCCGACCGGCTGCGCTACAGCGAGGACGTCGAACGGGGTTCGCCCGCGCTCGATCTGCTGCGCCGCGCCTTCCGGCTCCCGGACCTGATCAAGGCCTTCTCCTGCCACGGGCTCCAACTCCTGTCCGCCGCACCGGAGTTGATCGAGGGCCGCCAGGTCGCGTGTCACAACAACGTGGTCTTCGACGTCCGCCGCATGGGCGCCGTCCACCTCAACCAGGACCTGGTGGAGGACCGGGACCTGATCACCTCGCGCAGCGTCGACGACTGCCACCTGCTGGCCCGCACCCTCGTCGAACGCCTCGCGGCCCCCGCCAGGTCCGCCGCCTGAAGCGCCGCACCCCGCACCCCGCACCCGTGACGACCGTGTCACCACACCGGAAAGGATTCCCCGTGCCCGCCGAAGTCCCCTTCTCGTTCTCCGATCTGACGGCCGGCTACGTCACGGGCCTGCGGGCCGGCGGCTTCTCGCTCAAGACCCTGGACGACCGCGAGGTCACCGTCCGGCTGACCGACGCCACCACCGCGCAGCTGCTGCGCAACCTCGGCGAGCCCTACAAGGACGAGACCGCCCGGATACGCGACTGCCTGACGCCCGGCACCCTGGTGTTCTGCTACGGGCCCGTGTACCCCGACCCCGAGGGCCTCGACTTCCAGGCGGACCGGCTGGTCATCGTCGGACAGGAGCCCACCCCGCACCCGTACGAGGAGAAGGGCTGGTGGACCCGGCAGCTGGACGAGCTGGCCCGCTTCTACCGGCGCACCCAGTTCGGCGACGGGCCGGTCGACTTCGCGGATTACCGCACCCAGATCCACGGCAGCGGGCACAAGACCGACCAGCAGGTGCAGGAGGGCATCACCATCTCGCGGCTGGTCTACGGCATGGCCTGCGCCTACCTGCTCACCGGGAACGAGGACCACCTGGAGGTCGCCGAGCGCGGGGCCCAGTACCTCCAGGAGCACCTGCGATTCCACGACGAGAGCGAGGGGATCGTCTACTGGTACCACGGCATCGATCTGACGGGCTCCCGCGAACGCAAGCTGTTCGCCTCGGAGTTCGGCGACGACTACCGGGCGATCCCGGCGTACGAGCAGATCTACGCCCTGGTCGGCCTCACCCAGACCTACCGCGTCACCGGCAGTCCGGCACTCCTCGCGGACATCGAGGGCACCGTCAGCCTCTTCGAGAGGTTCTTCCGCGATCCGCGCCTCGGCGGCTACTACTCGCACATCGACCCGGTCACCCTCAGCCCCCACCACGACAGCCTGGGTCCCAACCACTCCCGCAAGAACTGGAACTCGGTCGGCGACCACGCCCCCGCGTACCTGATCAACCTGTACCTGGCCACCGGCGACGACCGCCATCTGCGGATGCTGGAACACACCCAGGACATGATCGTCACCTATCTCCCGGACCGCGCCCCGGACGCCGGTCCCTTCGTGAACGAGCGCTTCTACGCGGACTGGACGCCCGACCACTCCTGGGGCTGGCAGCAGAACCGCGCGGTCGTCGGCCACAACCTCAAGATCGCCTGGAACCTGATGCGGATGAACGCCGCACTGCCCAAGCGCGAGTACCGGCAGCTGGCCGCGGAGCTGGCGGCCACGATGCCCGCCGTCGGCCGCGATGGTCAGCGCGGCGGCTGGTACGACCTGCTGGAACGCGACGCCGAGAGGGGCCGGCACGCCTTCGTCTGGCACGACCGCAAGACCTGGTGGCAGCAGGAACAGGCCATCCTGGCCTATCTGGTGCTGGCCGGGCACACCGGCGACCGGGAGCATCTGCGCCATGCGCACGAGGCGTCCGCGTTCTACAACGCGTTCTTCCTCGACCACGACTCGGGCGGCGTCCACTTCACCGTGCTGGCCTCCGGCATCCCGTACCTGATGGGCAACGAACGCCTCAAGGGCAACCACGCGATGGCCATGTACCACAAGGCCGAGCTCTGCTACCTCGCCGAGGTCTACACCCGGCTGCTGGTGCGCGGCGATCCCCTGGACCTCTGGTTCAAGCCGCACGCCGACGCGCAGTTCCCGGACGGGCTGCTGCGCGTGGCACCGGACCTGCTGCCGCCGGGCCGCGTCGTCATCGAGCACGTGCTCATCGACGGAGCGCCCTGGCACGACTTCGACGCCGAGGAGATGACCGTGCGCCTGCCGCCGCGCGAGGACCGCGTGACGGTCCGGGTACGGCTGCGGCCCACCACTCCCCCGCCCCACCCCGAACCGCACCACCCCGAACCGCCCCGCCCTGAACAAGGAAGCAGACCATGAGCTTCGAGGCCTACTACGGCTTCACCGGTACCACCGCCACCCTCCACCTCTCCGGGCAGCTCACCGACAAGCGGGTCCCTGCCCTGCACACCCTCGTCGAGCAGGCGCTCACCCACCCGGTCCACCGCCTCGTGCTGCGCCTGCACGACCTGGAGTCCATCACCGCGGGCGGGATCCGCTGCCTGGCCTTCGCCCAGCAGAGGCTTCCGCCCGACGCGGAGGTCGTGCTCGACGGGGCCGGTCCCGGCATCCGCCGTCTCCTCGCCGCCAGCGGCTTCGACCGGTCCGTCACGGTGATCGAGCGGTCGCTCGCCTTCCCCGACGAATTCCCCGACGAACCCGCAGCCTGAAGCGCCGTACCCCGCGTTCCCCGGCGCGTTGTCCCACCCATGTCACTTCCACACCGCACGGAAAAGGATCTGCGATGAAGGCTGTTGTGATGGCCGGCGGCGAGGGCTCCCGGCTGCGCCCGATGACCTCGGACCTCCCCAAGCCCCTGCTCCCGGTCGCCGACCGACCGATCATGGAACACGTACTGCGGCTGCTCAGACGGCACGGCCTGGCGGAGACGGTGGTCACCGTCCAGTTCCTCGCCTCCCTGGTCCAGGACCAGTTCGGCGACGGCAAGGAGCTCGGGATGTCCCTCTCGTACGCGAAGGAGGACACCCCGCTGGGCACCGCGGGCAGTGTGAAGAACGCGCAGGAGCAGCTGGCGGGCGAGCCGTTCGTGGTGATCTCGGGCGACGCGCTGACCGACATCGACCTGACGGACCTGATCCGCTTCCACCGGGAGAAGGGGGCACTGGTCACCGTCTGCCTCACCCGGGTGCCCGAGCCCGTGGAGTTCGGCATCACCATCGTCGGCGACGACGGCAAGGTGGAGCGGTTCCTGGAGAAGCCGACCTGGGGACAGGTCTTCTCCGACACCGTCAACACCGGCATCTACGTGATGGAGCCCGAGGTCCTCGACCACGTGGCCGCCGGGCAGAGCGTGGACTGGTCCTCGGACGTCTTCCCGCGCCTCCTCGAAGAGGGCCACGGCGTCTACGGCTATGTCGCCGAGGGCTACTGGGAGGACGTGGGCACGCACGCCAGCTACATGAAGGCCCAGGCCGACGTCCTGGACGGGCGGGTGACGGTGGACCCGGCCGGGTTCGAGACCTCCCCCGGGGTGCACGTGGCCGCCACCGCGCAGGTCCACCCCACCGCCGTCCTCGAATCCCCCGTGCTCATCGGCCCGTACGCCCAGGTCGGGGCCGGTGCCCGGATCGGCAGGCACACCGTCGTCGGCGGGCACGCGGTGATCGACCAGGGCGCCTCCCTGGAGCGGACCGTGGTGCACCCGCACGCCTACGTGGGGCCCTCGGCCGCCCTGCGCGGCTGTGTCGTCGGCCGCAACAGCAGCCTGCGGCGCGGCAGCCGGGTGGCGGAGGGCGCGGTCATCGGCACGGGCTGCGTACTGGAGGACGAGGCCAGCGTCGCCGGTGACGTCCTGGTGTACCCGGGCAAGACCATCGAGTCGGGCACCACCGTCAACGACTCGCTGATCTGGGAGTCCCGGGCGACGAAGTCGCTGTTCGGGGTGCGCGGGGTGAGCGGGGTCGTCAACAACCAGATCACCCCCGATCTCGCCGTACGGCTGGCCAGTGCCTTCGCCACCACCCTGCCGCGCGGGGCACGCGTCTCGGTGGCCCGCGACCACGGCGCGGCCGCCCAGGTCCTGCTGCCCGCCATGACCGCGGCGCTGCGCTCGGCCGGGGTCGACGTACGCGACCTGGGCCATGTGCCGCTTCCGCTGGCCCGACGGGCGACCGCGGCCGGTCTGGACGGCGGCATCGTCGTCACCACCACGCCCGGCAGCCCCGAGAGCGTGGACATCGTCTTCCTCGACTCCTACGGCGTGGACCTGTCGCAGACCACCCAGCGCGGACTGGAGCGGGTCTTCGGCCGGCGCGAGTACCGCCGGGTGCTGGCCGGTGAGATGGGCCGCCTCAGCAGCGCCCCGACCTCTCTGGAGGAGTACGCGGAGCAGCTGGTCGAGGGCATCGACGTGTCGGGCATCGCGGAGCGGCGCCTGAAGATCGTGGTGGACGCGGCCTGCGGCAGCACCGCTCTGACGCTGCCGCCGGTCCTGGGTCTGCTGGGCATCGAGGCCCTCACGGTCAACAACGCGCTGACGCCGGGCTCGTGCACCGAGACCCGTGCCGAGCGCCGGGCTGCCCTGCACACGCTGGGGCATCTGGTCGCCGCGTCCAAGGCCGCGTTCGGGGTGCGCTTCGACGCGACCGGCGAGCGGATGTCGCTGGTGGACGAGCAGGGCCACATCGTCGAGGACGACACGGCGCTGCTCCTGATGGTCCAGCTGATCACCGCCGAGTCGGGCGGCGGGCGCATCGCCGCCCCGGTGACCGCCAGCCGTCTCGTCGAGGAGGCCGCCGAGTCGAAGGGCGGCCGGGTCCGCAGGGTCGCCACCGCGCCGGGCGAGCTGACCCGGGCCGCCGCGGCGGACGCCGCCGTACTGGCGGGCGACGGCGAAGGCGCCTTCATCCTGCCGGAGTTCTCCCTGTACGCGGACGGCGTCGCCGCCTTCGTACGGCTGGCCGGGCTGCTCGCCCGGGGCACCGTCGAGCTCGGCGAACTGGTCGCCCCGCTCCCCCGCATCCACGTCCGGCACCGCGAACTGCCCACCGCCTGGCGGGCCAAGGGGCAGGTCATGCGCACGGTGGTGGAGGCGGCGGGCGGCCGCCGGATCGACACCACCGACGGGGTCCGGGTCCTGGAGGAGGACGGCCGCTGGGCACTGGTGCTCCCCGACTCGACCGCCCCCGTCACCCGGCTGTGGGCGGAGGGCCCCGACCCGGCCGCGGCGGACGCGCTGCTGGACGAGTGGTGCGCCACGGTGGAGGAACTGGTCGCATAGCGGCCGGCCGCACGGCCGATACGGCACCGGGGGGGGGGGGGGGGGGGGGGGGGGGGAGGGGGTGGGGGGGGGGGGGGGGGTGGGGGGGGGGGAGGGGGGGGGGGGGGGGGGGGGGGGGCGGGGTGGGGGGTTGTTTCT
>NZ_JBVIMX010000016.1:72252-95000 GCF_055579625.1 Streptomyces sp. NPDC032721
GGGCAAGGAATATTTTCGCGGACTGCCGTCCTCCCTGGCCCATATGCCCCCCCCTCCCCCCTCTCCCCCCCCCCCCCCCCGGTGCCGTATCGCTGTTCGCCGACTAGTGCGCGGAAAGGAGTGCGGCGATCTCCGCGTAGCCGTACTCCTGGGCCATCTCGGCCGGGGTCCGGCCGTCCCAGCCGCGCAGGTCGGTGCGGGCTCCGGCCGCCAGCAGGACCCGGACCGACTCCAGGTGACCGTGCCAGACGGCGTCGTGCAGCGCGGTGTACCCGTTGTACGGGCCCTGGGCGTCGAGTTCGAGCCGGGGGTCGCGCACCAGGAGTGCGAGGACCCCGGCGTGTCCGTTGTACGCGGCCTTGTGCGCGGGCGTCGCCTTCATCAGGTGGTCGACGACGCGCGGATCGGCACGATGCTCCAGCAGGGCACCGACCACGTCGGTGTGTCCCTCGCGTGCGGCGTCCAGCAGGGGGGTGTGGCCGTCGGGGGCCTTGGCGTCGATGTCGCGGGCGTCGTCGGTGAGGGCCCGTACGGTGCGCGCCGTGTCTCCGCCGAGCGCGGCGCGCCGCAGTACGCCGTCCTCGGCCCGGTCGCGCGACGCCTGCGCCTCGTCGAGGAGACGCAGATAGGGGCCCTGGTCCTCGTCGCAGGCCAGCGGACCCAGCTCGGCCGCCCGGTAGCCGCCGTGGGCGCGCAGGCCGGGGTGGGCGCCGCGGGCGAGCAGGCGGGCGACGGCGGGCAGGCGTTTGTGCCACACGGCGTCGATGAGCGGGGTGTGGCCGTGGGTGGCGGCCTGGAGGTCGATGAAGGCGCCGTGGTCGAGGAGCAGGTCGATGGTGTCCACCGAGCCCGACTGGGCGGCCTTGTGCAGGGCGGAGGCGCCCATCCTGGTGTCCAGCAGATGGGGGTCTGCCCCCGCGGTGAGGAGCATGCGCACCGTCTGCGACCCGCCGCGCGCGGCGGCCAGCGAGAGCGGCGGATTGCCCAGTGGGTCCTTGGAGTTGGGGTCCGCTCCGTCGCTCAGCAGCCGGGCGACCCGGGGCAGGTCGGCCGCTTCTATCGCCTGTGCGAGCAGGTGGTCGGCGCCCATGACGGTGCTCCTTCGATCGTTCGATGGAAGAGATCCGGACAGAATCAGAGCGGTTCCGCCCAGTCGGCGTCGGAGGCTCCGCGCAGTACCAGGTCCCAGATCTGGGCGAGTTGGGAGGGTGCGCTCTCGCAGTCCGGATGCGTACGGCGGGGGTGGTTGCGGATGTACACCTCCGCGCCCGCCACGAGGTGTGCGGCCAGAGCGAGCACGGTCAGATCCTTACCGTCCGGCTTCACCTCGTCACCGGCATCCACGTCGACACCGGCGTCGGCGTCGGTGCGCGGGGGCTGTTCGCCGGCTCCCGTGGCCAGGTCCTCCAAGGGGCCCAGCCACGACTGCGGCCAGTGTTCGTACGGGTCCTGGTCCTCGCGGGCGAGCCGGGCGGCGGCCCGTACCAGGGCGTCTTCCTCCAGCAGTCGGGCGATCTCGACGGTGACCTCGATGGCCGTCGGCAGGACCTCCTCGCCGCGGCCGGTCACCCGCGCGACGACGGCGGCGACCCTGTCGGTGCCGCACTGCCGGACGGTGGCGGCGAGGTCCTGCTTGGAGCTGAAGTGGAAGGTCAGCGCGCCCAGCGAGATCCCCGCGGCCTCACTGATCCGCTGCAGTCCCGCACCGTCGTATCCGACCTGGTCGAAGGCCTCTCCGGCGGCCTCGATCAGCGCCTCTCGTGTGCGTACCGCGCGTACCTGTTTCGCCATCGCCTGCCTCCGGGGTCGTGCGCCTCAGGCTCTGAAGCGACGACAGGGCCGTTCGCTGTCCTGAATGTCAGCAACGCCCAGCCTCCGGGCGAACTGCGCGCACACACAACGGCAACCTGGGAAAGACGCACCGGCTTTCTCGGGGCGGTCCGGACAGCGCGGTGACTGTGCGGAGTTGGCCAAGTCTCAGCGGTACGACGTCCCGCCGTCTAGAAAAATATCGAACGTTCGCTATTCTTTTGGGAGTCGAGTACGTCAGGAAGGGAACGCCCCATGGCCGAGCAGCACTTGAGTCTGATGCCCAGGGCCTGCCCGGCGGATCGGGCCGGACAGCGGACGGGGCCGGCCCTGCTGGAGCGGGGCCGGGAGGTCCGGGGAGGGTATGCCCAGCCCCGCGAGCCGGGTCCGATCCGCCGGACGGGTCCCGGTCCGGACGGCGACGGCGAGTTGTCCTCGTTCACGGAGCTGCTCTTCGGGCACCTGCCGCGCGCCGACCAGCGGCGCTGGGCCCAGTCCTACCTCCAGGGGCTCCTGACCACACCGGGCAAGAAGTCGGTGCGCAACCTGGCCGCCGCGGTCTCCTCCTCGCCGACCGCCTCGCAGTCGTTGCAGCAGTTCATCAACGCCAGCCCCTGGGACTGGGAACCGGCCCGCGACGAGCTGGCCAGGACCGTCGAGGCGCACACCGTGCCGCACGCCTGGACGCTGGCCACCACCGTCCTGCCCAAGCGGGGCGACCACTCCTGCGGGGTGCACCGCCGTTTCGTACCGGCGGCCGGACGCACCATCAACTGCCAGCTCGGACTGAGCGCCTCCCTGGCCACCGGCGAAGAGGCGCTGCCCGTCGACTGGCGGCTCGTACTGCCCGAACACTGGGACGACGACGCCCGGTTGAGGGAGCGCACCAAGGTTCCCGACTCCGCGCGGCACCGCCCGCTGTGGGCCCACGCCCTCGAACTCGTCGACGCGCTGTCCGCGCGCACCTCGCTGGCGCCGGTGCCGGTGGTGGCCGACATGAGCGAGCACCCCGACACCGCGCCGCTGCTCCACGGACTCAGCAGGAGGGGCCGGGACTTCGTCGTCGCCGTGCCCTCCGGCCTTCAGGTGCTGCCGGACACCAGCCGCCCCCAGGGCCCGCACCGGGGCGCACCCGACCCGCAGCGTCCGATGACGGCCGCCCACCTCCTGCACCAGCACAGCACCCGGCAGCCGCACACGATGACGCTCACCTCCGACGGCCGGCCGCAGCGGCACATCCGCATCATGTCGGCCCTGGTCCGCCTGCCGGGCGGCCGGGACACCTACCGGATCTTCACCGAGTGGCCCCTCACCGGACGCCGCCCCGGCCGCGCGTGGATCAGCAACATGGTGGACGCACGGCTCAACCGGCTCTCCGCGCTCGCCCACCTCCACACCAGCACCCTGACCACGATGGACTCCCTGCAACGGGACTACGGGCTGCTGGACTTCGAGGGCCGTTCCTTCCCCGGCTGGCACCACCACATGACCCTGGTGTCCTCCGCCTACGCCTACAGCCGGCTGCTCACCGACAGCCTCACCGGCAGCCGCAGCAGCCACAGCAGCCGCGCGCTCGCGTCCGTCTCCGGGTCCGCGTCCGCGTCCGGGTCCGTGTCCGCAGGCCCGGCCGTGCGCCCGGTTCCGAGCCGTACCGCATGAGCCGCGACCGGGGCGGAGCCCGCCTCCTGCTCGCCTCCAACCGCGGGCCGGTGTCCTTCACCCGGGCCCAGGACGGCACCCCGCACCCCCGGCGCGGCGGTGGCGGACTGGTCTCGGGGCTCTCCGCGCTCGCGGCCGGCACCCCGGTGCGCTGGGTGTGCGCGGCGCTGGGCGACGCGGACCGCGCCGCCGTGCGGGCCGCCGGGAGCGAGCTCCTCGCCCCGGACGTGCACGGCCTGTCCGGCGCCGAGGTCAGAATGCTGGACATCGCGCCGGAGACCTTCGACGACGCGTACCACCACGTCTCCAACTCGACCCTGTGGTTCCTGCACCACCTGCTCCACGACACCGCGGTGGACCCGGTCTTCGACGCCCGGTTCGCCCGCAGGTGGGCGGCGTACACGAGGTACAACGCCCATTTCGCGCGGGCGCTGGCCGAGGACGCCGCGGAGGGGGGCACCGTCGTCGTGCAGGACTACCACCTGTCCCTGGTACCCCGGATGCTGCGCGAGGCCCGCCCCGACCTGGACATCGGGCACTTCTCGCACACCCCGTGGGCGCCGCCGGAGTACCTGCGGATGCTCCCCGACGAGGTGGCGCACTCCCTGCTCACCGGCATCCTGGCCGCCGACCGGGCCGCGTTCCTGACCGAGCGCTGGGCCGCCGCCTTCACCGCGTGCTGTACGGAGCTGCTGGGCGCCACCGTCAGCACCGGGCCCGACGGGAGTCCGGTCGTCGAGCACGAGGGGCACCGCACCCGGATCGGCGTACACGGATTGGGAGTTGATGCCGACGCCCTGCGCGAGCGGGCCCACCGGCCGGACGTCGACGCCGCGCTCGCCGAGCTGCGCGCCTCGGTCGGCGGACGCAGGACCATCGTGCGGGTGGACCGTGCCGAGCTCTCCAAGAACATCGTCCGGGGGCTGCTCGCCTACCGGGAACTGCTGCACACACACCCGCGGTGGCGCGGCGAGGTCGTCCATCTGGCCTTCGCCTACCCGTCCCGCGAGGCCCTGGAGAGCTACCGGCGCTACAGCGCACAGGTACGGCAGCTGGCCGAGGACATCAACGAGGAGTTCGCCACCGGGGACTGGCAGCCGGTCCAGCTGCGGATGAAGGACGACTTCGCCCGCTCCCTGGCCGCCTACCGGCTGGCGGACGTCGCGCTGGTCAACCCGGTGCGGGACGGCATGAACCTGGTGGCCAAGGAGATTCCCGTGGTTTCCGATCACGGGTGCGCCCTGGTGCTGTCCCGGGAGGCGGGCGCCGCCGCCGAACTCGGCGCGGACGCCTTCCTGGTGAACCCCTTCGACGTCGGCGCCACGGCCGAGGCGCTGCACCGGGCGCTGTGCATGCCCGAGCAGGAGCGGTCCGCGGCCGGCGCGCGGCTGGCCGCTGCCGCCGCGGCGCTGCCGCCGCGGAAGTGGCTCGCCGATCAGCTGGCCGCGCTGGAGCACGGTGCAGCCGGGGCCGCGGTGCCGGCGGGTGCCCGGTGACGCCCGGGGCCGGGGCGGCCCCGGCCGGGGCCGCCGGGGCCCGGAGGGTGGTCGGCTCAGGCCGCCCAGGACAGGCCGGCCGCGGCCTCGGTGTCCACCGTCCGCAGCAGGTCCGCGTCGATCTGGTGCAGGCCGCTCACGAGGTGGCGCACGCCTGCCTCGCGCATCAGCTGCGGCTGGAAGCTGCTCTCGAAGCCGGTGGGGTGGCCGATGAAGGGGGCGCCGAGAGCGGCGGCCGCCTCGGCGACCCGTGCCACGTCGTCGACGAAGAGCACCTCGCCGACGTCGAGCCCGAAGGCGTCGGCGATCTCACGGAGGCCGGGGCGGAAGGCGTCGGTGCAGATGTAGCCGGGCCCGTCGAACAGGTCGGCGTGACGGCCGAGGTGTTCGTCGAAGTGGGACTTGCTCAGGCCGCCGTAGCAGACGGTACGGAGCCCGAGGGCACGGACCGACTCGACGAGCTGCACGGCCCCGTCCGTCAGCCGGACGGGGTTCCCGGCGAGGTAGGCGTCGCGCTCCTCGAAGTAGAGGTCGAGCGCCTCGTCACCGCTGAGGTCGCTGCCGATGGCGGCGGCCATCTCCGTACCGGCGACGGCACGGGACTGGGAGAAGATCCGCCGCTCGACGTCGGCGGTGTACGCGCCGCCCCGGCTGGTGATGAAGTGGTGGATGACCGGGCTGAACGTGTCGTTGAGCAGGACGCCGTCGATGTTGAGCGCGACGAGGCGTAAGCGCGTGAGGGCAGACGTCATGGCGTGGTCTCTCTCTTCGAGGGTTTCGGGGGCTTCCGAGCGTTCCGGGATTTCCGGGGCTTCGAGGGTTCCGGGGGTGCGGACGGACACCCGCGGATCAGGAGTTCAGCCAGTCCGAGCGCTGCTGGGTCGCGCTGATCTCCGCCGCGTGCTCCGGGGCGGTGAGCGTCGGCAGGAGGAGCTGCCACATGCCGATGGTCCGGTCCGTCAGGTCGGTGCGACCGCTGACCAGGTTCGAGTACATCTGCATGCCGGTACAGGCGGCCACCACGAACTCCGCGACGGTGTGGTCGGCGACGTCGGTGCGCAGTTCGTCGGCGGCACGTGCCGTGATCAGGCAGTCCTCCATGATCTGCGCCCACTCCCGGTAGGGGGTGGCGTCGTGCATGCCGAAGCTGGCCTGCTCGTTGGTGAGCCGGACGCCCGCGCGCAGCACGGGGTTGGTCTGGAGCTGGTGGGCCCATACGAGGGTCAGGTCGACCAGCCGCTGCAGGCCTTCGGAGTCCAGCCGGGGCATCACGCTGCTGGGCTGGGCGTTCATGACCGCGTGGGCGAGCTGTTCCTTGTTCTCGAAGTGGAAGTAGACCGCTCCGAGCGTCACTCCGGCGCGCTTCATGATCTCTCTCATGCTCGCGCCGCTGTAACCGCGCTCGTCGAAGACAGCGGCCGCCGCATGAAGGATCTCCTCACGCGTCTTGATGGCTCGGTCCTGCTTCGGCTCCGGCATCGGACTGCGGCCTTTCCTCGACAAACAAAAAGAACATGCGTTATGTTACTGGCCTGAGCGCATCGGCGCCAGATGCGTGGAGCAACTCTGATGCACCACACCGCCTTTGGGGGGCACAGTGACTGTCACCGAGGAACGTCCCGCACCAACCACTCTTCTGTCAGCGGTCCAGCAGGAGCACGTACACAAGAGAGACGCGGCCGAGGTGCTGCTCTGCGGATGGACGCAGACCCGTGACGACGAATTCGTGGTCACCGCACTCTGGCCCCGCAACCACCCGCTCTACTGCCTGAGCAACGGCCTCTACGACCCGATGCTGTTCGCGGAAACCGTCCGCCAGTGCATCCCGCTCCTCTCGCACGTCGCCTACGGGGTGCCGGTCGGACACCACCTCATCTGGCAGTACTTCACCTTCGACGTCGACCCGGCGGCCATGCACATCGGCTCCACGCCCGGCGCGATCACCCTGCACCTCACCTGCTCGGACGTCACCCGCAGGGGAGGGAACCTCTCCGCCCTGACATTGCGGGTCACCGCCCTGCGGGACGGCATACCGATGGGCACCGCCCAGGCCCGCTTCTCCAGCCACTCCCCCGCCATCTACCGCCGTCTGCGGTCGAGTTACGGCGATGGCACACCCACGTACGTCGCACCCGGCACCCTGCCGCCGGGCATCCCGGCCGCCCAGGCCGGCCGCTCCCGCGCCAAGGACGTGGTGCTGGCCGACGGCCCCTCCGCGTCGCGGTGGCTGCTGCGCAGCGACACCACGCACCCGGTGCTCTTCGACCACCCCGTCGACCACGTACCGGGAATGCTGCTCCTGGAGGCGGCCCGCCAGTCCGCGTACGCCCAGAACCGGGCGCAGCGCGTCTATCCCTTCCGGTTCGCCTCGGAGTTCTTCCAGTACGTCGAGTTCGGCGCCGACTGCCACGTCACCGCCGCGCCCCACCCGCACGACCCCCACGGCATCCACATGGTCGCCGAACAGGGCGGGGTCACCGTGTTCACCAGCTCGGTGACCACCACCACCCTCTGAGCGACCCCGCCGCGCCCCACTGCACCTCGCAGCACCCCGCAGCACCCCGCCTCGCCCCATCTCGCCACGACTTCGAACTTGAGTCGCTTCGGTCGCTGAAATGGCGCAATCAACCCTGACGGTCATGTACGTGAGGTCGATGAGCACTGCCCCCGGGGCCGGTGCTCATCGACCGGGGCCGCGGTCGGCCCGGGCCCGGAGCTAGGGCGTGTCCTCCTCGACAGTGGTGCCGGCGGTGTAGGTGTCCTTCACCTTCACCTCCGTAACCCCTCGGCCTTCAGCGAAGACGCGGCGCCAGTCGCCGATGACGTGGAGTTCGTCGGTGCCCATGGCGCGTACGACGTGCAGGCCTTCGGTGTGGGCCTTGAGGGCCTTGGTCCAGAGGTTGGCGAAGGCCTGGGAGCGGATGAGGTGCATCCAGTCGGGGCGGTAGAGCTCCCGGTTGTAGTTCGACTCCCCCATCGTCGAGACGAACTTGGAGTACATCGCCTTCACGTACTCCAGCGTCACCTCGTCGTCCTCGGCGATGGCCGTGTCACGCGCGTCCTTGAGGACGACGCGGAACTTCTCCAGCAGGCCTTCCGTCGCTCCGGAGGTGTACGACTCGTGGATCTCCGGCGGGTCGCACAGCTGGTGCTTGGGGCCGGAGAGGCGCAGGAGGAGACGCAGGGTGGGCTCGGTGACCCAGAGGGGGCCGGGTTCATCGCGGTTGCCGATGGGGTTGGGGAGTACGTCCTCGTGGTCCCAGGCGGGCGGGGTGATGAGGTGCACCCCGGCGCGGCGGCGGTCGTGGGCGAAGCCGGTGGAGTGTTCCAGCTGGCCGAGCGGGAGGTGGGTCTTCAGGGCCGAGAGGTACGCGCCGTTCATGTCGAGCGCGGTCACTTCGTGCGCGCCGGGCGGGACGGCGCGGCGGGTCCACTTCGGGCGGGCCTCCCACACCTGGTCCGCGCCCTTGGAGGACTGCTTGCGCAGGACGTCGGGGATCCACGGGTGGGCCACCACGTCGTACCTGCCGCCCTTGCGGGTCTCGTCCAGCAGGCGCATCGCGTCCGGGATGGCCCGCTTGAGGAGTGCGGCCAGGGCGGCTTCGACGTCACCCTGGCTCTCGGACAGGGCGGCTTCGACGGCGGAGGTGATGAGGTCGGCGGGGCCGGACTCGGGCTGGAAGGCGCGACCGCGTGGGGGCTTGGACGGCTTGGCGGGCTTGGGAGGCTTGGAGGGCTTCGCGGAGGTGGCCGGGCGGGGTGCCGCTGGGGTGGCGTCCCGTACAACTTCCTTGGCAGGAGCGGGAGTTGGGGTCCCGGTCGGTGCGGTGCCGCAGTCGGTGGGGTCCAGGTGCTGGGCGAAGCCGTCCATGCGGTGGCGGGCCGGGAGGCCGCAGAAGACGCAGGGCTCGGGGGTGGCCAGGGTTTCGACGTCGTCGTAGCCCTGGGCGGCGGGAGGTTCCTCGGCGGGTTCGGGGGTCTCGGTGGGTTCGGGTGTCCTGGTGGGTTCGGGTGTCCTGGCGGGTTCGGGTGTCTCGGCGGGTTCGGGTGTCTCGGCGGCAAGTTTGGTGTGCAGGCCGTCCAGGAGGTACGCGTACTTCTGCCGGATCTCGCCCACCGGGTCGCGGCCCGACTCCCAGCCGGACACCGTGGACGGGCTCACGCCGAGCGCCCTGGCCACCTGGGCCTTGGACAGGTGGGCGCGCTCGCGCAGGTCACGTCGTACTTCCGGGGTGGGAAGCGGTGCCTGCGGGGCGACGTTCGACAGCAGCGAGTCGATCGCGTCGAAGTCACTCACCGGACTGTTCCTTTCCTCGTGGTGCGCCGGCGGGCGGCGGGCAGCAGCTCGCACGCCTTCGTCGGGCCGGACAGCAGGTCCAGCGGGCCGATGCCGTAGTGGATGGCCAGGGCGTCGATGTCGGCCAGTTGCCAGGAGGCGGCTCCGGACTGGCGGCGCGAGACCTGGGTCTGCGTCAGGCCCAGGACCTGGGCGACGGTCCGCTGCGAGTCTCCCGTCGCCTGCATCAGTGCGGCCACCGTCAGTTGCAGCGTCTCCTCCAGGCTCATCCCCATGCCCGTCAGCCTAGCAAGGCTCATGCGGATAACGCATGGAGGGTGGTGCCAGTGACTGAGTCGTGCCTATTTCGCATGCGGGTCGGGGCGTTGCCGGGCGCGCTGCGCCGTTTCCTCCAGCGTGCGGACGAAGTCGGCGGCGGCCGTTTCCGTACCGGTGAGCACCACGAGGGGGGCGCGGGCGCCGAACGCCGCGACCGAGCGGGCGAGTTCGTACGCGATCACGCCCGCGCCGGAGAATCCGCCGAGCACCACCGGGCCGTCGGACAGGGCCCGCAGTACGGCGTCGCGCAGGCGGGGCACCTCGGCGGGGCGCAGCAGGGCCACCGCTTCGGGGCCCTGGTACGCCCTGATGAGGGGGGCGTGGGTGGAGCGGTGCGCGGCGGGGGGCTGGACGAGGCAGACGGTGCCCGCGCCGGGGCGGCTGGCCGGGCGGAGCACGACGAGCGGGGGTGCGCCGGCGGTCTCGGCGTACGCGCGGGCGACGGGGCGGGTGGGGAGCGGCGGCGGTGAGGGGTCACGGGGAAGGCCCGCGAGCAGGGCGATGAGGTGGCCGACGGTGGTGGTGCGGTCCGCCTCGGCGGGGAGTCGGCGCAGCAGGTGGGCGGTGTGGGCGAGGAGTTGGTCGGCGTCGGCGAGACGGGTGCGGTCGTAGGAGGTGGTCAGGGCGAGGGCGCCGTCGTCGCTGTGCTGGGCGGTGAGGGTGAGGGGGTGGGCGGTGCGGGCGCCGAGGGTTTCGGCGGTGCCGACGCGGATGCCCTGGTCGGCGAGGAGTTGGGTGAGGGGGTGGGGGTTCGGCTTCCTGTGGTTCTCGAAGATGAGCAGGCTGCCGGTCGCCGGTGTGGCGCGCAGTCCGGACCAGGCGCGGGCCTGGCCCGCGGTCACCCATTCGTAGGCGGAGCGGTCGACGGCCTGGTCGCGGAGGGTGCCCAGGAGGGCGGGGAGGGTGGCGCGGGGGTCGAGGTCGACGGTGACCGGCAGAGGGTTGCGCAGGGGGGCGGGGAGCCGTTCGACGCCACTGAAGGGGATGCCCCGGCCTGAGACGGTGGCGTGGAAGCGAATACGGGCCGGGCCTTCGGTGCCTCGGGCGCGGTGGAGGAGGAGTGCCCATACCGCGTGCAGGACGCTGCTTTCCGGGCTGCCGAGTCCGGCGGCCCATTTGGTGAGACGGGCGGTCTGGGCGGGGGTGAGGCGGGTGCGGGCGTAGCCGGGGCCGGAGCCTGGACCGGAGTCGGAGGCAGGGCCCGGGAGGCCGGTGCCGGGGAGGTCCGTGCCGGGGGCGAGGTCGGCGCCGGACCAGAACTCCTGGGCGGGGGCGGTGTCCTGTTCCGCGAGCCAGTGCAGGTAGTCGCCCATGTCGGGGCGCCGTTCGCCACCGGGGAGTACGCCGCCCGCCAGGTAGGCGCGGTAGAACTCGTGGAGCAGGATGCGCACGCTCCAGGCGTCCAGGAGCGTGTGGTGGAAGGTGAGGAGGATACGGGCGGGGACCGTGGGACCGATGCCCGGGTCCACTCCCCCGCCGCTCAGCACCGTGATCCGCAACGGTCCTCGGTCCCGCGGGTCGATGCCCCGGCGGCGGTCCGCCTCCACGGCGGCGGGCCAGTCACTGTCGTACGGCAGCCGTACGACGTCGGGGGTGACCCGGTCGCGTTGGACGAGGTAGGGCTGGGGGCCGTCCTCGAAGGCGGTACGCAGCACGCTCTCGTGGTCGAAGACCGACTGCCAGGCGGCGGTGAACCGGTCGGGGTCGAGCGGCCCGCTCCAGGTGAGGGAGAGCTGTTCGGTGTGCCGGCCGGTACCGGGGTGGGCGTCGGTGTCGGCGATCAACTCGCGCTGCAACGGCGTGGGTTCGAGCCTGCGCCCGGTGGGCCCGCTGGACGCGGGGTGGGTGAGGAGGCCGGCGAGCAGCCCCGCCGGGAAGTCGACGGGGGTGTCCGGTTCCGTCGCGGCGGTCAGCCGCAGGGTGTGACGACCGGGGCCGTGCTGTTCGAGACGGTGGAGCCAGAGGGGTTCGCGGGTGGGACGGAGGGTCGCCCGATCGATGCGATCGAGGGCGGCTTCGAGGCGGTGGGTGTCCAGCGGGCCGTACAACTCCAGTACGGGGAGGACGAGTTGGGCGGGCCGGGTGGAGTCGACAGGGTCGACGGGACCGCGGGGGTCGGCAGGGTGGGTGGAATCGGCAGGGTCGACGGGACCACCAGGACCGGAAGGGCCGCCGGGGCCGCCGGGGCCGCCAGGACCGCCAGGACCGCCAGAACCGCCAGGACCGCCGGGGCCGCCAGGACCAGCGTGGTCACCGGGGCCGCCAGGGCCACCGGGGCCACCGGGAGCAGCGAGGTCACCGGGGCCGCCAGGGCCGTTGGGGCTGCCAGGGCCAGCGTGGGCCCCAGGGTCGCCAGGGTCGCCAGGGTCGCCGGGAGCAGGGTCGCCGGATGCGGCAGGGTCTATGAAGCAGGGGTCATGGGCGCCGGGGGCGGTCTCGCCGGGGTTGGGGTCCGTGGGGGTGGGGACCGTTGGTTTTGGGGATGGGGGTTCCGGGCCCGTGAGGTCGACGACGACGATCAGGGTGTCGTCGGGCGGGGTGTGGTCGGCGGTCATTGTCTCCGGGGGCGCGTACGTCCGCATGCCTGCGCGTGCGTCCACGCGCGATATCCGCTGCTCATGCGGCGGAACCTCTCCTTCCCCTCCTTCACTTGCGCGAAACGGATGCGCGGAATCGCGCCCGTACGACACCCCGCCGAAAGCGGTCGTACGGGGCCGAACGGGGAGGTGGGGGACGGGGCGGCCAGGGAGCAACACCCCGTCCCACGGGTCGGGCAGTGCGGACGAGGAGCTGCGTCGAGCTCCGCCATTTTCGGCCTCCTCGTCTTCGCACACGCACCCACCGCCTCGGCACGATAGCCGCGCGCGCGGGGGTGTGCGCGGGGCCTTGAGCGGGGTTCGAGGAGAGTACGAGCCATCCTTTGGCGGGCGTGGAAACGGGCTCGGCTCAGTCGGTGTCGAGGAGTTCGGCGACCGCTGCCATGAATCCCGCGTCGAACATGGTGTGCGCCGCCGTGTCGGGCGAGCTGTTCAGGCCCGCGTCCTGCCGGGCCACGCTCAGCAGGTACCGGCCGCCCAGGACCCGGTGCGTGACGAAGGCCCATTCGTCGTCGGCGGCGGGGGCTGCCGGGCTGCCGTCGGGGGCGCGCAGTCCGCCGTTGCCCGTGCCGCCCGCGCCGACCGTGCCGAAGCCGAACTTGGTGAAGCCGAGCCGCATCCCCTGGCCGAGTGCCTTGGTGTACGCCTCCTTGAGGGTCCACAGGCACAGCAGGTTCGCGGCACGTTCCGCCTCGGGGAGCACTTCGAGTTCGGCGCGTTCGGCGGGGGTGAGGACCTGGCCCTGGAGCAGCTCGTACGACATCTGCCGGTCGGTGGGCTCGGAGTCGACGCCGATCCGGCCGTCCCGGCTGATGCCGACGGCGATCAGGTCCTCGGTGTGCGTCAGGCTGATGTCGATCTGGTCGAGTCCGCGCAGGTAGGGCCGTCCGCCCGCCTTGTACGCGAGGTCGATGCCGGCCGGGGCGATGCGCAGGGCCGCCGCGGCCGTGTACTTGGTGGCGAGCCGGGAGGCGACGAAGCGGTAGCGGGTGGTGGCGTCCTCGGTACGCCGGTAGCGCTGCCAGTCGCGGCCGAGCAGGCGGCGCAGCGAGGGGTCGGAGACGGCGGTGGGCAGCCATTCGCCCCAGGTGGTGTGGACGACGGCGTTGCCGTGCCGGTCCATGGATTCGCGTACCCGGTGCCAGGGGGCGTCGGGCCCGCTGACGTGGACCGGGTCTCCGATGCGCTCCGCGCCGGGCAACGGGGTGTGGGTCAAGGTGGTCCCTGCCTTCCGTCCATGGGTGTGCCGTGCTGTCACCAGGTCGGGGCGACCGCGTCGAGGTCGTAGCCGCGGCCGTCCCGGTAGCGGCGTACGAGCTCCTCCAGGACCTGTTCCTGGCAGCCGGCGGGCAGTTCGGGCATCGGGATGCCGAGCTGGCCGCCGATCCGGGAGAGGGCGAGCACCGCCCAGGCGGGGTTGGCGAGGAACGGGTCGCTGCCGTTCTGGCCCTCCCAGACGCCGAGGACGGCGGCGGCGCCGACGATGCGGCAGTAGCGGTCGCTGAGGACGGCCACGGCGGAGTCGGCGAGGGCGGCGCCGGAGGTCGGGAGGCGGCGGCACTGTTCCTGGAGGGTGCGCAGTTCGGCGACGAACTCCTCGGCGAGGGCGGCGAGGGCGGCGATGTGCCCGCCGGCGCCCCGGGCGGCGGAGAGCCGTGCGGCGGAGCCGACGAGGGAGGCGGCCATGAAGTCGCCGCCGCCCGCGATGCCGAGCAACCGGTAGTCCAGGGGCGGGAGTTGGGTGTCGCCGCGGAAGAGCTCGGTGGGGGGTTCCGGTTCGGTGAACCAGGACCGCTCGGCGAGGTTGCGCAGTTGGGGTACGAGTGCGGCCTGGCAGGAGGCGCGGCCCGCGTGACCGAATCCGGCGACGGGCAGGTCGCGGGCGAGCTTGCCGAGGGCGCCGTACTCGGGGCTGCTGTGGTCGTAGCCGTGTGCGCCGAGCACGGGGGCGAGTTCCTCCAGGTTCTCGCGGAGCAGGTCGGGGACCACGTACTTGACGGCGGCGGCGAAGACGTGGGCTCCGGCGGGCAGCAGGCTCAGGGCGCGCAGGACGACGGTGCTCATGGCGTCGCAGGCGAGCAGGTCGGCGAAGACTCCGGCGAGGGGCTTGTGCCAGCGGCGGGCCGGCGGGCGGTCGCCCCGGCCCTCGGTGGCGGCGCGCACGGCGGAGCGCAGCACCGTGTCGGCGGCGGCGGTGGCGGCGCCGCAGACCAGGCTGCGGTTGACCTGGAAGGTGCGCAGGGCGAGGGCCACGCCCGCGCCCTCGGGGCCGACCAGGGCGTCCGCGGGGACGGGGCAGTCGTGGAACTCCAGGCCGCTGAACAGGGCTCCGCGCATGCCGGGGATCTCCGTCACCCGGGGCAAGTGCTGTATGTGGTGCGGCTGTTGGCGGGTGGGGTCCAGGAGGAGTACGGAGTGGCTGCGGGGGCCTCGGGCGGGGTCGGTGCGGGCGTACACGACGTGGAGGTCGGCGCGGGCGGCGTTGATGATGACGTCCTTGCGGCCGCTGAGGCGGTAGCCGTGGGGGGTGCGGCCGGCCGTGAACTCGTGGCGCAGGATCGCGTTCGCGTGGGCGAGTTCGTGGTGGAGGGTGGTGGCGCGGCCGCCGCCCAGCAGGAGTTCGGCGACGTACCTGCGCTGGGCCTCGCTGCCTGCGGCCCAGACGACGCCGACGGCGAAGAGCGAGGTGATGCCGTGGCCGAAGCCGAGGGCGAGGTCGCGCCGGAAGACCGGGCGCAGGGCGCGGACGAGGTGGTCGGCCCGGGTGAGCAGGCCGCCGTGCGCGGCGGGGACGAACTCGGCGCCGGTGCCGTTCTCGGTGAGGAGCGTTTCGGTACGGGCGGCGGGTTCGCGGCGGGCGTCGGCGGCGAAGAGGGCGCGCAGCCCGTGGGGGTTGGCGGGGTCGCAGGGATCGCCGAGCAGGACTTCCAGGTGGGCGGCGCGGGCGTGGGCGGTGGCGGTGCCCGTGTGTGCGTCTGTGTGCGTGTCTGTGTGCGTGCCCGTGCCGGGGGTGCCCGAAGTGTCGGATATCTCGGCGATCGTGGTCATGGTGGCACTGTGACGACTTTCGCTTGAGGACGGGCAGAGGATCGGTCCAGTGGGTGTGGAGGGGGACGGGAGCGGCGTTGGAGACCGCACCGCACGGCGCACACGAACGACTGCCGGGCCCGGTGTGGCTCGGGCCCGGCAGTCGGGGGGAGGGGAGGAGCGGTCGGCGGTGTCAGCCGGGGTGGGGTGCCGTGAGGGCGGGGATGGGGTTGGGGGCGTTGAGGCGGTAGCGGGGGGCTTCTGGTGGGGGTACCAGGATCGGGAGCAGTGCGGTCCACAACTCCCTTGTGCGGCAATGGAGTTCGGGATAGGTGAGGCCGGTGCCCGAGAGCGCGCCGATGCCGCAGACGGCTGCCGGGAGGAGTGCCTCGGTCGTTTCGCGGCCGGCGTGGTGGTGGAGGTCCCCGGCTGCCCGGGCCTCGCCGATCAGGCGCAGTACCTCGGTCATCCAGATCTGGTGGAAGTCGGTGACCGGTGGCCGGCGGCCGACGCACTCGTTGGCGATGCGGAAGCCGGCCCGTACGACCGGGTCCTCGCAGCGGGCCCGTACCAGCCAGTGCGTCAGGTCGATGAGCACCTGGACCGGGGGCTCCCCCGCCTCCTGCCGTGCGCGTACGAAGTCGTGGAGCATGGTGCGGCCCTGCTCCTGCACCGCGTCGGCGAGGCGGTCCTTGGAGACGAAGTGGAAGTAGAGCGCGCCCTTGGTCAGCCCGGCGGCGGTGACGATCTCCCCGAGGGTGGCGCTCGCGTATCCCTTGCGGCAGAACATCTCCGCCGCGGCCAGCACCAGCCGGCGCCGGGTCTGTTCCGATCTGGCCTGCATCGGTTTCCCTTCCGGTGCCCGCCGGGTCAGCCCACCCGGCTCAGTCGCTCCGTGCCGGGTGCGGCGGTCGTGACGGGGGCTTCCAGGGGCTGTTCGGGGCCGGCCATCAGGATCGAGCGCTGGAGGCGGCGCAGTCCTGCGGAGGGTTCCAGGCCGAGTTCGCGGACCAGGGTCTGGCGCAGGCGCTGGTAGACGTCGAGTGCCTCGCTGCGGCGGCCGGAACGGTGCAGGGCGAGCATGAACTGGCCGTGCAGGTTCTCGTGGGTGCGGTAGCGGCTGACCAGGACGGTGAGTTCGGCGAGGAGCTCGCGGTGGCGGCCGAGCCGCAGATCTGCCTCTATGCGCTGGTCGAGCGCGCAGAGCCAGGTCTCCTCCAGCCGCCGGATCTGCATCTCCAGCTGCGGCCCCGCCTGTACGTCGGCGAGCGCGGACCCGTTCCACAGGGCGAGTGCCGTGCTCAACTCCCTTGCCGCGCGCGGGAAGTCGCCCGCGTCCATGGCCCGGTAGCCGACCCCGGCGAGCCGCTCGAACTCGCGGACGTCGCTGGTGCCGCCCGAGGTGTGCAGCACGTAGCCGCCGGGGGCGGTCACGAGCACGTCCTTGGCGATGCGCGGCGCGTTGCCCTCCGGGTCGTGGGTGAGGGCGGTCGCGATCATCTCGCGCAGTTGGAGCACGTACGTCTGGAGGGTCGTGCGCGCGCTGCGCGGCGCCCGGTCCCCCCAGAGCTCTTCGACGAGCGAGGCCACGGGAACGACCTCGTCGGCGTGCAGGGCCAGCAGAGCCAGCACCTGTCGCGGTTTCGGGGCCGTCGGCGTCACCGAGATCCCGTTCTCCCTGACGGCCAACGGGCCCAGTACTGCGATGTCCACGCCGTTTCCCCTCTTCGGACCTGCTACTCGTCATCGGGTACACACCCAGTTAAAAACAGGCCAACCGGTCTGTCAATACGAAACCGTCCATGCTGTTTTGTTAGTGTCTCGCACGCCACTCAAGCGGCCCTATAGTCACGCCGGAGTCGACAGCCTTCCTGAACTCTGCCTGAAGTAGAGGGGGTTTGGGGTGAGGTGCTGGTGCGGTGGCATCCCCGTGCGAGGGGAGCCCTTCGGGGAGGACTCCCCAAAAAGCAAACCGTTCAGTCTGAATCAATCAAGAGGAGAAGACTGAGGGGTCTTCTTTGGGTTTCTCGGAGTTGCCCGTACGAGGTCCCGGTCCCGGGCCAGGAGCGGCAGCAGCAGCTCCCAGAACCCGGCGACCTGCTGCCCCGTGTACCAGTGCGGGTCCTGTGCCCCGAGCACCTCGAAGCCCACGGTGGCGGCGACGATCGCCCGCGCGGCGCCCTGTGGTGACACACCGTCGGCGAGGCAGCCCTCCCGGTCGGCCCGGGACAGCGTCTCCTCGACCCACTGCTGCCAGCTCCGCCGACAGCTGCCGGCGCCCTCGGAGAGGGTTCCGCCCAGCTCGAACCCCGCCCGGACGACGACGTCCTGGGCGAGCCTGCCCATGAGGGCATGGGTCGCGTCCACGAGCTCCTGGAGCACTCCGCCCCCGCCTCCGGGCACCTCTTCGGTGATCAGGCCGAGCGTGCGGGAGGCCTCCGCCTCGACGGCCAGGGCGAGCGACCGCTTGTTCTCGAAGTGGAAGTGCAGCGCGCCGTTGCTGACCCCGGCCCGCCGGCTGATCGTGGTCAGCGAGGCGGGTACGTACCCCTCCCCCGCGAACACCTCGGCGGCGGCGTGGATCAATGACTCGCGAGTGCGTATCGCACGCTCCTGTTTGACCATCTGCTCTCTCCCCGTTCCGGTGGCGGCAAGTGACCCTCGGCCACCGTCCCTTGATCATTCAAGATTAACAAACCGCTTATGCGGTTTGTAGGTCGGTGCAGAAGTGATTACGGCGTAATCACCTTGGCGCCACAAAAAAGGGCTCCGCGGCCCAGTCGCGGGCCGCGGAGCTCCGGGTCAGGTCGGTCGGGGGCTACGAGTGCGCTCGGAGCCCCCGGTTCAGTGCGCCTGTTCGCCGAGCAGGACGGGCAGCGACTGATAGCTGTTCATCAGGAAGGTGGGCATGGGCCGGAGTTCGTCGGGGGCGCACGCGAGGCTGATGTCGGGGAAGCGCGCGAAGAGAGCGGCGAAGGCGGCGGTCGCCTCCACTCTGGCCAGCGGAACGCCCATGCAGCGGTGCGTGCCGTGGCCGAAGCCGAGGGTGTCGCGGTCGGTGCGCAGCAGATCGAAGTCCGCGGCGTTCTCCCCGTACCGCGCAGGGTCCACTCCCCCAGCGGCGAAGGAGACGAGGATCGGGTCGCCCTGGGGGATCAGGACGCCGTCCAGGTCGATGTCCTCGACCGCGAAGCGCATCGGGGAGTACGCGCCGGGAGTGTGCACGCGCATCGTCTCGGCGGCCACGTCCTCCCAGGAGGCGCGGCCGGCCCGTATGTGCTCGTACTGCTCGGGGTGGGTGAGCAGCGCGCCGACGGCGTTGGTGATGAGCGCGGCCGTGGTGTCCTGGCCGCCCGCGATCATCAGGTAGAGGGTGCCGAGGAGTTCGGACTCGGTGAGCTGGTCGCCCTCGTCACGGGCCTGGATCAGCAGGGAGGTGAGGTCCTCGCCGGGTTCGGCGCGCTTGGTGGCCACGTGGGCGGCGAGCAGCCCGAAGGCCTCCATCCGGGCGGCCTCCATCTCCTGCGGGGAGACCGTGGTGCTGAACACGGTGTGCAGCGCGGTGCACAGGGCCTTCGTCGCATCGCCCTGCGGGATTCCGAAGAGCTCGCAGATCACCCGCATGGGCAGTAACTCGGCGTACGAGGTGCGCAGATCGAGCGGGGTTCCGGCCGGGCGGGCCGCCAGGTCGTCGACCAGCTCGGCGGCGATCTCCTCGACCCGGGGGCGCAGGGCCTCGGAGCGGCGGGCGGTGAAGGCTCCCGCGACCAGGCGGCGGAGTCTGGAGTGCTGCTCCCCGTACGCGAAGAGCATGTTCTCGTTGGCGACCCAGGCGTACAGCGGCCACTCCGGGGGGATCTTCCCCTCCCGCAGGGCGGGCCAGTGCTGCCGCGCGTCCTTGGACACCCGCGGGTCGATCAGCAGCCGCTCGACCTGCTGCTGGCCCACCACGGCCCAGGCCTGCACGTCTCCCGGCAGGGTCACCTGGACCGCGGGGCCCTGGGCCCGCAGCATGGCGGCCTCACCGGGCAGATCGCGTCCGGTCACGTCCAGCGCGTACGGGCATGCAGTTACGTCCGTCATTTCCCCACCCCTGCGTCGATGCGTCGATGTCCACTGCGTCGTACTCGTACCAGCCGTACAAGTCGCCGGGCCGGGAAGGTGATTACGCCGTAATCACCTGTCGCCGGGACCGGGAAGTGATTACGCCGTAATCACTTCTGCGGGACACCGCTCCCCCGCAGAGGGTCAGACGCTCACCTCGGCCGCGAGCTCCTGCTGCTCGCGTGCCTCGACCACTTCGTCGTACACGTGCTCCGCCCGCTCCGGGGAGATGTCGAGCCGTACGAGCACCGCGGGCAGGGCGAGGCTCGCCATGAGGTGGCGATGGAGGTCGGCCACCCGTTCCGGCATGTCGGCGTGGTCGGTCATGATCTTCGAGCAGACCTGGACCCCGGTGAAGGCGCCGGCGAACAGCTTCGCCGCGGAGACGACGTCCACCTGGGGCAGGAGCTCCCCCTTCTCCTGCGCCTCGGTGAGGATGGCGATGTTGCGGTCGATCCAGGCGCTCACCGGTACCCGCCGGTCCAGCCCGTCCACGCGTGATCCCTGGTCCACGGTGAGCCGGACGCTGCCGCGCACCATGGGGTCGCGCTTCTTGAGCATGTGGGCGAGCAGCAGTCCTTCGTCGATCCCCTGCTGGAGCGTGAGTTCGCGCCGGGGGACCGGCGGCATGGCGAGGACCTGGTTGGCGAGGACCGCCTGCGCCAGTTCCTTCTTGGAGGCGAAGTGGAAGTAGAGGGCGCCCTTGGTGACCCCGGCTCTGGCGAGGATCTCGGAGATGGGCGCCGCTTCGTAGCCGACCTCGTCGAACACTTCGGCCGCCCCGACCAGGATCGCGTCCCGCGTCCGGACTGCCCGCTCCTGCTTCGCCACAAGTACCTCCGCGCCGTGCCGTGCCTTGGTCCCGCCCAGGCAATTAAAGACCGAACGGTACGTATCTTATCGCCCTCACCCTCCGAACCGACTGGTCCAAGCACGTAGTTGTGACACAGAGACGTGTTTCCGACCCCCGGGAACCTGTGGGGGCCCTCATCTCCGCTGATGGGACGACAATAAAACCAGTCAGCCGGTTTTTCAATGCCCATGCACTGTGGCAAGTTCCTCCCGCACGTGCGCGAGATTCTGGCCTGAATCAGACATTCCTCTTTATGTTGACCATGAATCAGTGCCGTTGGGGTCTTGAATATAAAACCGGCTGGTACGTATCTTCATGCCCTGCCTCAGATCCGTGACGAAGCTGTGGGGGAAATATGTCTGTGCTCACTCACCGCCCGGAAGAGCTGCTTCTCGCCGGGCTCCCGCAGCCGCTGCTGCTGGACACGGCGCTTCTTCCGGACGG
The DNA here is from genome assembly GCF_055579625.1 of Streptomyces sp. NPDC032721. Lineage (NCBI taxonomy): Bacteria > Bacillati > Actinomycetota > Actinomycetes > Kitasatosporales > Streptomycetaceae > Streptomyces > Streptomyces sp. NPDC032721. Next base: position 92,857 of record NZ_JBVIMX010000016.1, read on the forward strand.
TACGGACGGGCACACCGCGTCCGATCCGGAACAGGCCTCCCCAGCCGTCTCCCTGGCCCTCTCCCCCGACATCTCGACCGACGTCTCGACGGAGGTCTCCCCCGACGTCGCGATCGCCGCAGAGCTGAGCCATCTGCTCTTCGACCGCGACGAGCGGGAGCGGGTCCACGGCATCTGGCGCGAGTTCATCTCGGACGAGTCGTTCCGCTACCGCGACGGCCTCTCCCCCGCCGACCGGGCCGCTCTCGCCTACGAACGGCTGCGGGAGGTGAACGCCGTGATCGGCAGCTCCGAGGACCTCGCCCGCGATCCGCGGATGCTGGCCAGCCTGCACGAGTGGGCCGCGATCGTGGACGGCGGCGGCGGGCTGTGCTCCCTCGTCAGCATCCACTACAACCTGTTCCTCGGGAGCCTCCTCGACCACGGGGGCACCGCCGGGCGCGACCTCTCGGACTTCACGTCCATGCGCCGTACGGGGACGTTCCTGTGCACCGAGCTCGATCACGGGAACGATGCGAGCGCGCTGGGGACGGTCGCTGATTACGACGTAATCACCGACAGCTTCACCCTGCACACCCCGACGGCGGGCGCCCAGAAGTTCATGCCCAACACCAGCCCCATCGGCGGACCCAAGAGCGGAGTGGTCGCGGCGCGGCTCCGGGTCGAGGGGCGGGACGAGGGCGTCTTCCTCTTCCTGGTGCCGCTGAGCGACGAGGACGGGTTGCGCCCTGGGGTCAACGTACGTCCGCTGCCCTACCGGCCCGGGGCTCCGATGGACCACTGCCTGACCTCCTTCGACCACGTACGGCTGGACCGCAGCGCCCTGCTGGAGGCCGAGCACGGGCGGCTGGACGAGGACGGGAAGCTGACCAGCTCCCTGGGCAACCGGCGCAAGCGTTTCCTGCACTCCATCGGCCGGGTCACCACCGGCAAGCTCTGCATGAGCGGGGCCGCGATCGGGGCCTCGCGGGCCGCCCTCACCATCGCCGTGCGTTACTCGCAGCACCGGCACATCAGCGGGGCCAAGGCCGGTGAGCGGGTTCCGCTACAGGCTCACCGCAGCCACCACGGCAGGCTGCTCGGCCCGCTGGTCAACTCGTACGCCATGACCTTCGCGCACCGCGAGGCCGTCACCCGCTGGTGCGAGGCCAGTACGCCCGAGGAGCGGGTGGAGGTCGAGCGCGAGGTGGCCGTCCTGAAGGGGTGGATCACCTGGCAGGCGCGCACCGTGACCACCGAGTGCCGGGAGCGGTGCGGGGCGCAGGCCCTGTTCTCGGCGAACGGGCTCGCCGACTTCCCCCAGTACACCGAGGGGACCATCACCGCCGAGGGCGACAACCTGGTCGTCTGGCTGAAGGCCGCCAGCGAGCTGCTCTTCGGGACCGACGCAGGAAGACCTGACGTGAGCGACGTACCGCTGGCCGAGCAGTCGCTGATGGACCGGCGGTTCTTGCGCGGGCTGCTGGCGGAGGCCGAGCGGATGTGGCGGGCCAGAGCGAGCGCGGGGCTGCGCAAGGGGCCGGCGGGGGATCCGCTGGGGCGTTGGAACTCGGCCTCGTTCGCGGCGCTGCGGATGGTTTCGGTACATGCGACTGTACGGGCGGCCGACGCGTTCTCGCGGGCCATCGACCGGGCCGAGGGCCCGGCGGTGCGGGACCTGCTGGAGAGCGCGTTCCTGCTTTTCCTGCTGCAGCAGCTGGGGGAGCACATCGGCGATCTGCTCGCCGAGGGGCGGCTGACGGCCGCTCACGCACTTGCTCTGCCGGACGCGGTGGAGACGCTGACCGCCGAGCTCGCGCCTCGGATGACGACGCTGGTCGATGCGTTCGACCTGCCTGCGGAGTTCCTGGAGGCGCTGCCGATGCTGCAGGAGAACGGCTATGGCTTCATGCAGGGACAGGGACAGGGGCTGGGGAGCGCGCCCTCGTGGGCATGAAAGTGATTACGGCGTAATCACTTCGCGAGGTCTCCGGGAGCCCGGAGGCCTCGTTTCTCGTCCGGGCAACCCGGGGCGAAGGTCGCTTGGGTCGCTTCGGTCGCTGCGGATACGGGTGTGGGGGGGGGGGGGGGGGGGGGGGGGGGGGGGGGGGTCGGCCCCCCCCCCCCCCCCCCGACACAAAACACCACCCCCCCCCCCCCCCCCC
>NZ_JBVIMX010000016.1:95010-215002 GCF_055579625.1 Streptomyces sp. NPDC032721
GGGGTGAAGTGATTACGCCGTAATCACTTCACCCCCCGCCCACGGTCAGGAACCGGCCCGGTCGGCCGTCCGTCACTGCCTCAGACGTTGGCCTCTTCGGCCAGCTTGAGCAGCGTCCGGTAGTTCTCCGGGGTCATCCACCGCTTGGCGATGGCGAGCACGGCCTTCGGGTCCTCCCAGGGCACGGCGTCCACCGGGGCCCGGGAGGGCTTGGAAGTGATTACGGCGTAATCACCTGAGGTGTCCTGGGCGGCAGGCGGCTGCGGAGCCCGGGGGCCGGTCGGCTTCGGGGTCGAAGTGATTACGGCGTAATCACCTGCCGTCTCCGGACCGGGGGAGGGGGCCTGCTTCGAGGCCTGGGTGATTACGCCGTAATCACTTGAAGGGCTCGTGGCCCGGCCCGGCTCGACTCCCCTCCCGGGCTGCGGGGTGATTACGCCGTAATCACCTGACGGGGCCCCAGCCGGGGCCGGGTCGGCTTCCGACTTGGGCGGTGCGGTGATTACGGCGTAATCACCTGACGGGCTCGCGGCAGATCCGGGCTCGACTCCCCTCCCGGGCTGCGGGGTGATTACGGCGTAATCACCTGAGGGGGTCCTGGGCGGAGTCGGCTCGGCTCCCGATGCGGGCTGCGGAGTGATTACGCCGTAATCACTTGAGGGGGTGGTGGCCGGGTCCGGGTCCGGGGTGGGGGTGATTACGGCGTAATCGCTTTGTGGGGTGGCTGTGGGGGAGCGGCGTTCGTCGCGGGCGGCTTCTTCGGCCGCCTTGGCCTGCTTCAGGCGCTCGAACTCGGCTTCCTGCTCCTCGGGCGGCTTGTTGCCCACGGCACGGAGCAGTTCGACCGGTACTTCCTTGCGCTCCAGGCGCTGCTGGAGTTCGGGGGTCAGTCCGAGCAGGGCGATGCGTTGGGCGACCCAGCCCTGGGAGCGGTGCAGCCGTGCAGCCAGTTTGCGCTGGCTGCCGTGGACGGCGAGCAGCGACTGAAGGGCGCGGGCCTCGTCGAGGGGGGCGAGCGCCTGGCGGTGGATGTTGGCGACGAGGGCGGACTCCAGGAGTTCGTCGGGGTCGCTGCCCAGCTCGTCGTCGACCATGACCTTGATGGTCGCGAGACCGGCCTCGCGGGCGGCCGCCAGCCGGCTGTTGCCGTCGATGACGACGTACGCGGTGTCGGGTTCGAGGTTGTCGTGCTGGTCGGGGTTGGCCGCCAGGTAGGAGTCGCGGGCCATGAGGGTGATGGCCTGCTTCTGCCCGTGGTCCTTGAGGCTTCCCGCGAGGGCGGTGAGGTCGCCGAGGGTGGCCCTGGGGTTGGAGGGGTTGAGGCTGATGTTCCGTACGGGAAGGACGACCGGGGGAGGGGCGCCCTCGGTCGGGGCCTTGGTCGCGCTGTTGATGGCGGCCCGACGGGCGCTGACGGGGCGGGCGTTGCCGAAGGAGGCGCTGGTGCCGAGGCGGCTGGCCTTGCTGCTCATGAGATCTCCCGGGCCAGTGCGCGCAGCGCGACCGCCTGCTCGCATTTGGGCGCGTACGCCAGCAGGGGTCGCTTGACCCGTACGGCTTCCTTCTGTTCCTTGAGGTCGCCGATGACGCCGACGACCCGGGGGTCCTTGATGTCGGTCCAGGCCTGGAGCGAGGAGGTGGCGATGAAACCGCGCCTGCTGTCGTACTGGTTGACGACGATGCCCAGGTAGTTGATGTCGAGGGCGAGGTCGTCACGCAGGTCGGCGATCTGGGCGGTGAGCAGGTCGTAGGCGTCGGCGGAGCTGTCCTCGGCCTGGACGACGATGAGGATGCCGGAGTTGCCCGACGGCTCGTCGGGACGCCTGCGGGCGTAGTAGGCGGCGGCGTCCATGCTCAGGCCCAGGCTCGGCGGGCAGTCGACGAGGATGACGTCGTAATCGTCTTCGAGGGGAGCCAGGGCGCGTTCCAGTGCTGCTTCGCGGGCGCGCACGGAGGAGAGCTTGACGTCCAGGAGGAAGGCGTCGGTGCAGGCGGGCAGGAGGTGCAGCCGATCGCCGAAGCGCTCGTCCTCTATGGCGACAACCAGGTCCTTGATGGGGGTCGTGGCTTCGCCGGACATGTGCTTGGTCAGGCTCTCGCCGGTCATCGGGAGGGTGTCCTGGCCGAGCTGCTTGGTGAGGTGGCCCTGGGGGTCGAAGTCGACGAGCAGGACGCGCAGTCCGGGGCCCGGGACGAGTTCGGAGTCGAGGGTCGTGTCGCCCTCGGTCAGGGCGGCGAAGTGGCGGGAGACCCGGACCGGGTAGAGCGATTGGGCGTCCTCGGCGAGGGCTTCGCCCGTGCCTGCGGTGATGGCCGTCTTGCCCACCCCGCCTTTCTGATTGCAAACGATGAGTCGCTTGGTGAAGGCAGGCCGCTGGACGGTCGGAGCGGGGTTCTTCTCCAGCCACAACTGGACGGACTGGGCCAGTCCTTGAACCAGTGAGACTCCGCGTGCTTTGCAGTCGGTACGGAATTCTTCCCAGAGTCCCGCCGGCAGCAGGGTGGCGAAGGACTCGGCGCCCGAGGTGTCGACGGGGGAGAGGTTCGCGCCCAGGTTCCGCCAGTCGGCGGTGCCCTGTGCGACGGCTTCCTGGATGTCGACGCCCAGTTGGGCAGTACGGATCTTGAGTTCCTGACGGAGCCAGGACGGAAGCTTCGAGACGACCTTGTCGCGGTCACCTGGTGCGTGAGGAGATGCCATGGCGTCACATTACTAACTCTCAGCCTCACATGACGCATAGACACGTTAGTTTTCCATCTTGCTCGGCGATTTGGCCGAAAGGAAGGAAGACGGCCCGGTCGCGGAGGGGGCGGGTGGCTCGCGGGGGAGGGCGGGAGCGGGTGGTTCGGGGGGCGGGTCGCTTCGGTCGCTCAAGTCGCTGTGGAGCCCGGCCGACGGTGGAACTTGAGTCGCTCTGGATCGCTCGGTCGCTGCTCGGTCGCTGGGCTCTCGGGGGCAGCGACTGAAGGAAAGCGACCCAGAGGGGCTTCAGTAGCTCCCTCGGTAGCTGGTAAAAGCGCAGGTCAGGAGGGGTGGGTGCAGGTATTAGCGACTGAAGCGACCGTGAGTCCGGGTATATGAAGACATTCGCGTGTGCGTGTGTGCGTCATATATAGAGAGCTTGAGTCGCTTCAGTCGCTGTTAGGGTCTCTTCATGGCCTCTGACCTGCGGTTTTTTCACAGCGACTGAACAGCTACCGAAGGACGTCCAGTCGCTCCGCCCGAACGCTTCGGTCGCTGGGTCGTCGTAAACCCCCGGAGGGGGAGGGGAGAGGCTCCGAAAAGGTCGAAAAAGGGCGGTGTCCTGCCATCGACACACCCGGAATGGGAACAAGTACCCCCCATGCCACTACGGTTTCGCTAGTCTATGTCTGTCGTTGAGTCGCTTCGGTCGCTGATAGGGGATGTACATGGCGCCTGACCTGCGGTTTTCCCGCAGCGACTCAGACGGGGCGGGTCCCGTGCGCCCGGGTTCGGGTCGTTCGAACCAGTCGGCGGCAACCGCCAGGTGGTGTGCGGACCGGGGCTGGCCCGTCCATCCGCTGGCACCGGGACGCAAGACGCCCGCGGGCAATTGTGAGTCGTGCCGTACACCGGGACACAATCACCAGGGCTGCGCCTGTCTGTCCGCGGGTCGCTGGTGCCACGGATTCCACGCCGCCACGCTGGACCCGGCCAGGATCGAGCAGTGGTGGGGGAGCACACCGGGCCTCGGTACGGGTGTGGCGTGCGGGCCCGCCGGGCTCGTCATCATCGACATCGACGCGCACCCGCAGCAGATCCCGGGCCGGGACCGCCTGCTGCCCGGGATCAGCATCTCCGCCGACATCGACCTGGCCGGGCTCGCCAACGGCTTCCACACGCTCGCCGTGCTGGCCGCCCTGCGCGGCACCACCAGCCCGGCGGACGACACGACAACCCTGCGGGTACGAACCCCCTCGGGCGGGCTGCACGTCTGGTACCGGGCCCAGCGCACCCACCACTGGCGCTGCTCCACCGGGTCGGGCCCGGGCCGCGCCCTCGCCTGGCAGGTCGACGTACGCGCGCACGGCGGTTACATCGTCGCGCCGGGCACCACGACGAAGGCGGGCCGCTACACCCCCGTCGACGCCGTACGGGAACCGGCGCTGCTGCCCGACTGGCTGGCCCGCGAGCTGGAGCGGACCGGACACCTGGCGTCCGCCCACGTGCCCGCTCCGCGCCCGGTACCGCCCCGGGCGAGGCAGGCGGTCATCGCGGCCGGGGGAGGCCGTCAGAGCCCCGTCAGAGCCCTTTCCAGGGTGCTCGCGGAAGTGGCGGGCTGTGCCGCCGCTCCGCAAGGGGCGGCATTTTCGGAGAAGCTCAACAGGGCTGCCTATACAGCTGGGGGACTGGTGGCTGCGGGACACCTGAAGGAAAACGAGGCCGAGGACATCCTGAGAGAGGTGGCCGAACGGGCCCGACCGGGGCAGGAGCGCCGCTACGCGCCGATCATCCGCAGCGGCCTGAGCGCCGGCGCGCTGCGCCCCCTGTCGCTGGGGGACCGCAGGTGACGGGCAACAACGAAGGCACCCTGTTCAACGAGGGCACCCTCTTCGACGCCCAGGCCGTGGCCGCCCAGATCCTCGCGCAGGCCACCCCCGAGGTGCCCGCCCAGGTGGTGGGCGGCAACACCCCGGCGACCGCGCAGGGGCTGCTCCCCGACACCCTCACCGACCGGGGCAACGCCAAGCTGTTCGTCCGGCTGTACGCCAACGACTACCGGCACATCCCCGGGCTCGGCTGGTACCGCTGGGACAGCTCCCGCTGGCAGATCGACGAGGACGACACGGTGATATGGGCGGCGGGGGACCTCGCCGAATCCATCGCGCTCAGCGACCCGCGCGGCGTCTACACGAGCCAGTCGCTGCAGCAGCACCGCCGCCGTGCCCTGAGCACCAGCGGCATGAACGCGATGCTGACACAGGCGAGGTCGGCCCCCGGCATGGTCCTCAACGCCGCACTGCTGGACGCGGACCCGTACGCCCTCTGCACACCGGCGGGCATCGTCGACCTGCGCACCGGGACGACCCGCACCCCCGACCCCAACAAGGACTTCCACTCCCGCTCCACCTCACTCGCGCCGCGCCCGATGGCGACCCCGCGCTGGAACCGGTTCCTCACCGACACCTTCGGCGACGGCGCCGAGGGCGAGGAGATGATCGACTTCCTGCACCTGCTGCTCGGGTACTCGGTGACCGGTGACGTCGGCGGCCAGGTCATGCCGTTCCTCTTCGGGTCCGGCAAGAACGGCAAGTCCGTACTCCTGGACGTCCTGATGAAGCTGCTCGGCGACTACGCCGACGCGGCTCCGCCCGGCTTCCTCATGTCCCGGCCGTACGAGGGCCACCCGACCGACCTGGCCGAACTGCACGGCCGCCGGGTCATCGTGTGCAGCGAGGTCAAGCCGGGCGACAAGTTCGACGAGGCCAGGGTCAAGCTGCTCACCGGCGGCGACCGCATCAAGGCCCGCCGGATGCGCCAGGACTTCTTCAGCTTCGAGCCCACCCACAAGCTCTGGCTGCTGGGCAACCACCGCCCCGAGGTCGGCACCGGCGGCTTCGCCTTCTGGCGGCGCATGCGGATGATCCCCTTCGAGCGCGTGGTCTCCGACGACCGGAAGATCGACAACCTGGCCGACGTCCTGGTCACCGAGGAGGGCTCCGGCATCCTCAACTGGCTGATCGACGGCGCCCGCCGCTACCTGCGCGGCGAGAAGGACCTGACAGGCCCGGAGCGGGTGCGCATCGCCACCACGGCGTACGCGGAGACCGAGGACCACACCGGACGCTTCCTCGGCGAGGCCTGCGCACTGGACCCCGATCTGAGGGCGGAACAGGCACAGCTGTACGCCGCCTATCGGACATGGTGTCAAAATGAAGGGGCACCGGCCATTTCCTCGCGAGCATTCGCGGTGAGGGTCCGCGAAACGGTGGGTCTGGCCTCTCCCAAGCAGATGATCCTGTCGAACCAGCGGAAGTACTACCCGGGCATCGGACTGCTCGCCGACGAGGAGACAGCATGAGCGCCCTCATCGCAGAGGACGAGATCCTCCACGAAATCGACCTCGTCTGGCTGGAGGACGTCAGCGACCTCGACTACGTACGGCAGAGCCTCGACCGGCTGCCGACCCGGCGCGGCAAGCCGGCGTACCACCGGGACGGCCGCATGGTCGGCTACGCGGTGCTCGGCCCCGGCGCCAAGTCCTCCCGCTCCTCGGGCACCTTCCGCCGCCGCGTCTTCTGGCTGCTGCCGCACGACCGCGACACCGCCCCCACCGGCCTGTACTCCAGCGGGGCGCCCGCCGAGGCCGTCGACCCGCGCACCCTGGCGCCGGGCACCAAGGGCCGCAAGACCGAGCGCTCCGAGGGCGGACCGCCGTCGTCCGCCATGCAGGAACTGGGCATAACCCTCCCGCTCTGAGCGGAGTGGCGGACCGGGTCATCACCGGCCGGGTGATTACGGCGTAATCACCCGGCGAGCGGTCCGAGGTGAGTCCGAGTGATTACGCCGTAATCACCCAGCCGGAATTTCCCCCTCCTTCCCCGCCCCCACCAGCGTCGAACTTCCTTTCGTGGAGCGGTACATGGAAGCGACTCGATGCTCGCTGGAGCTTCCTGCCCGAATCGACCGAGCCCCGCTACCTTTCACGGGTCGACGGCCGGAAATCGACGGGAACTGGGCTATCGCGACGGAGGGGACCGTGGAGATTCAAGTTCTGGGTCCGTTGAGTGCAGAGGTCAACGGGGGATCCATCGTTCCGACGGCCAGAAAGCCGCGCCAGATCCTGGCGCTGCTCGCGCTCTACCCTGGCCGGGTCATACCGGTCCCGACCCTCATGGAGGAGATCTGGGGGACGGAGCTGCCGCACAGCGCGCTGACCACCCTCCAGACGTACATCCTCCATCTGCGCCGACGGCTCGGTACGGCCATGGGGCCCGGCGCCCCCGGCGCCGCCAAGGAAGTGCTCGCGACCCGGCACGGCGGATACCTGATGCAGATACCGCCGGACTCCGTCGACGTCCACGCCTACGAACAGCTCGTGACGGGCGGCCAGGCCGCCTTCGACGAGGGCGACGACGACAACGCCGCCACCCTGCTGCGCCGCGCGCTCGCCCTGTGGCAGGGCCCCGCGCTGGTCGACGTACGGGTGGGACCCATCCTGGAGATCGAGGTCATGCGCCTGGAGGAGAGCAGGCTCGGGACCGTCGAGCGGCGCATCGACGCCGACCTCCGGCTCGGCAGGCACAGCGAACTCCTCGCCGAACTCACCGAGCTGATCGCCCGCCACCCCCAGCACGAGGGACTGCACTCCCAGGCCATGGTGGCGCTCTACCGGGCGGGCCGTCAGGCCACCGCCCTCGACGTCTACCGCAGGCTGCGCGCCCGCCTCATCGAGGACCTCGGCGTCGAGCCCTCCCGGCAGGTCCAGCGGCTGCACCAGGCGATGCTCGCGGTCGATCCCGCCCTCGACGTGAGCGCCGGGCCGCGTCGCGGCTCGACCTTCAACCTGTACGCGGCATAGTCGGTGGCCGCTGCGGTCGGCAGCGGGACACGAAGCAGCGGGACACGAAGGGGCAGGGATGAGCGTGCGGGTGCTGTGCTTCGCACATGCGGGGGCCGGTGTCTCGGCCTTCCGGCGCTGGCCGAGGCTGCTGGGCGGCCCGGACCCGCAGATCGTGCCCGTGACACTGCCCGGCCGGGACGGGAGGCGAAGTGAAACGCGTGTCACCAGCCAGGACCAGCTCCTCGCGGACGTCCGCCGGACGGTGGACCCGCTCGCGCGCGGCGGGGAACCGTATCTGCTCTACGGGCACAGCCTGGGCGGCCTCATCGGCTGCGCTGTTGTTCGCGATCTGCGGCAGCGGGGGCTTCCCCTTCCTGCGCTCCTGACCGTCGGGGCACTGCCGCCGCCGGACGCCCCGACCCCCTCCGGGCACTGGGCGGAGCTGCCCGACGCCGAACTCCTGCGGGTACTGGACGCCTTCGGGGCGGTGCCGCCCGGTACGGAGCCCGGCGATCTGTGGCACCGGGCCGTACTGCCCGTACTGCGCGACGACTTCAGGCTGGCAGAGGCACTGCGTGCCGCCGCGACGGACGAGCCCCTTCCCGTGCCGGTCCTCGCGGTCGCCGGGCGGGACGATCCGCTGGTGCCGCCGCAGGAGACGGCCGGCTGGGCGCGCTGGACCACCGGACCCTTCGCCCGGCGGACCGTCCCCGGCGGGCACTTCTTCGTACGGGACGCGGCCCTGCCCCGGCTGATCGGGCGGGCGGCACGCGTCGTGGCGCGCACGGCGGCGCCAGGGACAGTCGTGGCGGCGGGCCGGTGAGGCGGGCCGTCGTCACAGGGCTGGGCGTGGTGGCGCCCGGCGGGACCGGGGTGGCCGGCTTCTGGGAGCTGCTCACCTCCGGGCGGACCGCCACCCGGGCGCTGACCCGCTTCGACGCCTCGGAGTTCCGGTCGAAGGTGGCGGCCGAGGCGGATTTCGACGAACTGGCCCGGGGGCTCAGCCTGGAGGAGGCGCTCTGCCTGGACCGGGCGACCCAGTTCGCGGTGGCGGCCTCCCGCGAGGCGATGGCCGACAGCGGGCTGGCGGACGGTCTGACCTCGGGCGCCCTCGACCCCGGGCGGTGCGCGCTCGCGCTGGGCAGCGCGCTCGGCTGCGCGAGCGCCCTGGACCGGGAGTACGCGGCGGGCGGGGAGTACGCGGCCGGTGGCGGGCGGGCCATGGCCGCACAGGGTGCCCCGGAGCGGCTCTACGACTACCTCGCCCCGTCCTCGATGGCTGCCGAGGCGGCCCGCGCGGTCGGCGCACGGGGCCCCGTCCAGCTCCTGTCGACCGGCTGCACCTCCGGGCTGGACGCCATCGGGCACGCCGCCGACCTGGTCCGCGAGGGCACCGCCGATGTGGTCGTCACCGGCGGCTGCGAGGCGCCCATCACCCCCGTCGTGCTGGCCGGGTTCGACGCCGTGCGCCTCGCCTCGTACCACTGCAACGAGGCACCGGCGGGGGCCGCCCGGCCCTTCGACCGCAACCGGGACGGCTTCGTACTGGGGGAGGGCGCGGCCGTCCTGGTCGTCGAGGAACTCGCGCACGCGCGGCGGCGCGGGGCCCATGTGTACGCCGAGATCGCCGGGTACGGGGCGCGCAGCAGCGCCTACCACATGACCGCGCTGCGGCCCGACGGCGCCGAACTCGCCGAAGCCGTACGGACCGCGCTCGACGAGGCCCGCATCGACCCCGGCGACGTCGACCACGTCGCCGCCCACGGCGCGGGCACCCGGCGCGGCGACGTCCACGAGACGACCGCCCTCAAACGCGCCCTGGGCAGCCATGCGCACCGCGTGCCGATCAGCGCGGTGGCCTCCATGCTCGGCTACTCGCTGGGCGCGCTCGGTGCCTTCGGGGCCGCCGCCTGCCTGCTCGCCGTCGAGCACGGTGTCGTGCCGCCGACCGCGAACCTGCACGAGCCCGACCCGGCCTGCGACCTCGACTACACCCCGCTCACCGCCCGCGAGCAGCGCACGGCGACCGCCCTCGCGGTGGGCAGCGGCTTCGGCGGGACGCAGAGCGCGCTGGTGCTGAGCCGGGTGTAGCGCCTTCCGCCAGGTCTACGCAGATCTACGCCAGGTCGTCGCGGGTGACCAGGCGGTGGGACGTGCGCAGGCTGCCCCGGCGGCGTACGAGCGTGTCCTCCATGACGCACACCCGGTGCACCTTCGGACTGCCGCCGTGCGTGGTCACGTACACCAGCGCATAGGCGCGCGTCCGCAGCGAGCCGTCCGGGTGCGGGGTCACGTCGATCATGCCGAGCCAGTGCCGCATCCGCTCGCCGCTGCGCCGGGCGGTCTCCTCGTTGCGCCGTACGGAAGCGGCCAGTTCGGCCCGGCCGCGCAGGGGCCGCTCCAGCGTCGGTACGTCGAAGATGGCGTCCTCCGTGAAGGTGCCCGCCCACGGCTCGGCGCGGAACGAGTCGAAGAGCTGCATCTGGTGCGAGTAGAACTGCTGGACCTCGGCGTACAGGGTCCCGAACTCTGGTTCCTGTTGCGCTAGTTGGGCTGCCGGTGCCGCTACTGCGGCGATGAGGGGTGTCATGCCGGTGGGCTCCCTTCTCCAGTTCTCCCGGACAGGGTCCGGGTGGGTGCTCCTCAGCATCTACACGGCGCATCGAGCGCTCTTCGAAGATTCCTCAAGCGGGTCGGCCGAGGGTGGGGCTCGGATCCCCCAATTCTCATGCGGGTCCGATGTGCGTCCGGCGAGGAGGAGTCCGTCGTGCCGAGCTTCAGCTATCCCGAGATCCCGCTGGACGGACTGCTGCGGCGGGCCGCCGAGCGCGATCCGGGCGGGGTCGCGTTGCAGACCGATGGCTCCCCGGTCGGTGGCTCAGCGACCGGGGGTTCCGCGACGACCTTCGCGGAACTGGACGCCCTCGCCGACCGGTTCGCCGCCTGTACGGCATGGCTGGCCGGGGGCTCGCGGGGGGCCAGGATCGGGGTGGCCAACACCCTCGGCAGGGAGTTCGCCGCCGCCTACTACGGCGTGGTGCGCAGCGGCAACACGGCCGTACTGGTCAACCCGCTGATCAGGGAAGCCGGTCTCGCGCACGTCTTCGCCACCGCCGAGATCGAGATCGCCTTCGTCCCGGCCGCCACCGCCGAACTGCTCACCGGGCTCCGCGACCGGCTGCCCGCGCTGCGCGCCGTGGTGGTGACCGACGCGGCCGGGGGAGCGGTGCCCGGGGACGGGGTGCCGCTCGCGGTGGCGCTCGGCGGGCCCTGCGAGGCGGTGGAGTTCGCGCCGGTGGACCCCGGGGCGGACGCCTGCGTGCAGTTCACCACGGGCACGACCGGGGCACCCCGCGCGGTCCGGCTCACCCACCGCAACCTCGTGGCGAACGCGGCACAGGCCGCCGCCGCCCACCACCTCGACGCCGACTCCGTCACCCTCAACCACCTCCCCCTCTTCCACACCATGCACCTCAACTCGGCCCTCTTCGCGGGCGCCCGCCAGGTGCTGTGCACGGACCCCGACCCGCTGGTGTCCCTCGCCGTGGCCGCCCGCACCCGCGCCACGCACTACTACGGGCTGCCCGCGCGGCTGCACCGGATGAACGCCCAACTGGCCGACGGCAAGCGGGAGGTGGCGGCGCTGCCCGCGCTTACCGCCGTCCTCTCCGGCGGCACCGCGCTCGCCCCCGCCGTCGCCGACGCGCTCGGCGCGCGACTCGGCGTACCCGTCATCCAGGGGTACGGAATGGCGGAGCTCGCCCCGCTCACGCACTGCCAGAGCCCCGGGAGCCCGCACGCCGGGACCGTCGGCCGCCCCCTCCCCGGTACCGAGTGCCGCATCGTGCACCTGGAGTCCCGGCAGCCGCTGGGCGCGGGGGACACCGGCGAAGTGCAGGTGCGCGGGCCGCAGCTGATGGCGGGGTACCTGGGCGGCGGCGACCCGGCGGGACCCGAAGGGTGGTTCTCCACGGGGGACATCGGCCGCATCGCCGCCGACGGCGAACTGACCCTGATCGACCGGCTCGGCGACGTCTTCAAGTACGACAACGAACTCGTCTCGCCCACCGCCGTCGAGCACGTCCTCGCGCAGGACCCCCGGGTCGCCGACTGCGTGGTCGCCGACTGGCCGCACCCCCGCCACGGTGCCGTGACCTGGGCCGGGATCGTGCTCCGCGACCCCACATCGGCCGATCTGCTCGACACCCTCGACTCCATCGCGGACGGGGCCAACGCCCGTCTCGCCGCCTTCGAGCAGATCCGCCGCATCGAGGTGGTCGACTCCGTGCCCCGTACCCCCGTCGGCAAGCCCGAGCGGCGCGGGCTGCGCCGCAGCCTGCGGGACCGCGCGGCCGTCGAAGCCGCGGCCTGACACCCACCGACACCTGACGCCCGCCCCCGGCAACGAGGAGACCGCCATGGCCACCTTCCCCGACCACGACAACCCCGTCCTCGTCGTCGGCGCCGGACCCGTCGGCCTGACCGCCGCGCACGAACTGGCCCGCAGGGGAGTGCCCGTCCGGCTCGTCGACGCCGCGCCGGGGCCCGCCCGCACCAGCCGCGCCGTGGCCGTGCACCCGCGCACCCTGGAGACCTTCGACCAGATGGGCGTGGTCGAGCCGGTGCTCACCAGTGGGCGGCACAACAAGGCGTTCACGATGTACGCGGCCGGGCGCCGACTGGTGCGGCTCCAGGCCGACTACGCCGCGATGCCCACCCGCTTCCCGTACACCGTGATCATCGAGCAGACCCGTACCGAGGAGCTGCTGCGCGAGGCGTGCGCGGAGCTCGGGGTGCGGGTCGAGTGGGGGGTGCGGCTCACCGGGCTGGTGCAGGACGAGAGCGGGGTACGGGTCCAACTCGCGCACGCCGACGGTGAGTCGGAGGAGTACCTGACCCCTTGGCTGGTCGGGTGCGACGGCGGGCACAGCACCGTACGCAAGCAGCTCGGTCTCCCGTTGCTCGGCGAGTCCAGCGAGACCTGGCAGCTGGCGGACGCACCCGTGGCCATGGACCTGCCGCCCGACACCATCTACTGGGCGCACGCCGACGGGCACGCTGTGATGGCGGTGCCGTACCAGCGGGAGGGGTACTGGCGGCTGCTCGACACCGCGCCGGGGCCCGAGGCCGCCGCCGAGACGCCGACCGAGGCCGCCGCCCGGTTCTCCGCCAAGCTCAGCGCCGGACTCGGCCGCGAGGTGCGGGTCGGCGAACCGTCGTGGACGTCCGTCTTCACCTTCCAGCAGCGCATGGTGCCGACCATGGGCGAGGGCCGCGTCTTCGTCGCGGGCGACGCCGCGCACGTGCACAGCCCCGCCTCCGGGCAGGGCATGAACACCGGGATCCAGGAGGCCTACAACCTCGCCTGGAAGCTGGCCATGGTCGCGCGCGGCCAGGCCGGGCGGGCGCTGCTCGACACGTACAGCCAGGAGCGGGTGCCGATCGGGCGGGCGCTGCTCGGCTCGACGAGCAGGGCGACCTTCCTGGTGCAGTTCAAGAACACCCTGGCCCCGGTGATGCTGCCGGTCGTCTTCGCCGTCGTACGGAGGGTTCCGGCGCTCCGCAGGAAGATCCAGCGCAAGGTGCTCGGCGGCATGTCCGGGCTGCTGCGGCACTACGGCGAATCACCGCTGACCACACCGGGCGACGGCGGTCCGCGCCCGGCCCCCGGATCGCGTGCGGCGGCAGTCGCCGCGAGCATCCCCGAGGGTCCGGCGGCCGAGGCGCTGCGGGCCGAACTGCGGGACGTGCGGTGGAGTCTGCTGTATGCGGCCGACGGGGGCGGGGCGAGGCGGGAGGTGGCGGCCGGGACGGGGGAGTGGTTGTCGGTACGGGCGGTCGGGGGCGGCGGGGACGCGGCGCTGCCCGATCCGGACGGGCGGCTTCGTGACGCTCTCGGGCTGGCCGGCGGCGGCTGGGTGCTGATCCGGCCGGACGGCTATCTGGCGGCGGGGGGCGCGGAGTTGACCGCGCGGCAGCTGGCCGGGGCCCTGTCCGTGCTCGGCCCTGACGTGCTGCCCCTCCAGTACTCCTCCAGTGCCTCTCCAGCGGTTCCGGAGACGGTCGAGGGCACCACCCGAGTCCTGGAGGGATCGCGATGACGACAATGGCCGCCCCGGCGACGGGTACAGGGACGGGTACGGCGGCTGACGGGCGCGTCCACCGCACCGTCCACGCCACGGACGTCGCCGCCCCCGCCGGCGCGGTCTACGGGCTGATCGCGGACGCCACCAAGTGGCCGCTGTTCTTCGGCCCGAACGTGCACGTCGAGCGGCTCGCCTTCGACGGGACCGACGAGCACCTGGCGATGTGGGCGACCGCCAACGGCCGGGTTTCGCACTGGACCTCGCGCCGCCGCCTCGACGCGGACGCGCGCCGGGTCGCGTTCCGCCAGGAGGTGCCCGCGCCGCCGCTCGCCGCGATGTCCGGCGCCTGGATCGTGGAGCCGCAGGGTGCCGAGCGCTCCCGGCTGACGCTGCTGCACGACTTCTCGGTGCCCGGCGACCGGGCCGAGGACGTGGCCTGGGTGGAGCGGGCCACCGACACCAACAGCCGTGCGGAGCTCGCCAACATCGCCAGGCTCGGCGAGCGCTGGGCGCGGCTGGACGAACTCGTGCTGTCCTTCGAGGACACCGTGCACGTGGCCGCGCCGCCGGAGCCCGTGTACGCCTTCCTCCAGCAGGTCGCCGACTGGCAGCGGCTGCTGCCGCACGTCTCGCGCCTGGAGGTGAGCGAGGAGGGCCCGGTGCAGGTGATGGCGATGGACACGCTGACCGCCGACGGCGCCTCGCACACCACCGAGTCCGTACGCGTCTGCTTCCCCGAATCCGGTCGCATCGTCTACAAGCAGACGCGCACCCCGGCCCTGATGGACGCCCACACGGGCTGCTGGACGGTGACGGAGGCGGCCAGGGAGGGGAGCGGGACCACGGTCACCTCGCAGCACAGCGTCGTCCTGCGCGCGGAGAACATCGCCTCGGTCCTCGGCCCCGACGCCACCGTCAGGTCCGCCCGCGAGTACGTCCGCCAGGCCCTCGGCCGCAACAGCACCGCCACCATGAACCACGCCAAGCGGCACGCGGAGGGCCTGACGGACTGACGTGGACGAGGAACCGGGAGCCCCGGCGGCAGAAAGCGGCTCCAGTCGCGCTCCACCACCGTCGGAGACGCTCGACGGAGGTCCCATGACACCAATCCGCTGGGGGCAGCACGATGAGACGCGTGGTCATCACGGGCATCGGGGTCGTCGCCCCCGGCAGGCCCGGCACCAAGGAGTTCTGGTCGCTGCTGACGTCCGGGCGTACGGCGACCCGCACCATCACCCTCCTCGACCCCGCGCCGTACCGCTCGCAGATCGCCGCCGAGGCGGACTTCGACCCGCTGGAGCAGGGGCTGAGCCACGAGCAGGCCCAACTCCTCGACAGGGCTGCCCAGTTCGCGGTGGTCAGCGCGCGCGAGGCGCTCGCCGACAGCGGCCTCACCACGGGCCTCGCCTCCGGCCAGGACGATCCGGCCCGGTACGGGGTGACCCTGGGCAGCGCCCTCGGTTGCACCACCTCCCTCGACCACGGCTACGACCGCGTCAGCGAGCGCGGGCAGCGGTGGCTCGTCGACCACGGCCGGGCCCCGGAACGGCTCTACGACTACTTCGTGCCCTCGTCGATGGCGGCCGAGGTGGCACGTACCGCAGGAGCGCGAGGACCCGTGTCGCTGGTGTCCACCGGCTGCACCTCCGGCCTGGACGCGATCGGGCACGCCGTCGAACTCGTCCGCGAGGGCAGCGCCGACGTCATGATGACCGGTGCCGCCGAGGCCCCGATCTCGCCGATCAGCCTGGCCTGCTTCGACGTCATACGGGCCACCAGCCCGCGCAACGACTCGCCCGCCACCGCCTCCCGGCCCTTCGACCGCACCCGCAACGGGTTCGTGCTCGGCGAGGGCGCGGCCGTCCTGGTCGTCGAGGAGCTGGCGCACGCGCGGCGGCGCGGGGCCCATGTGTACGCCGAGATCGCCGGGTTCGCCTCGCGCAGCAACGCGTACCACATGACCGGTCTGCGCAACGACGGCGCGGAGATGGCCGAGGCCATCACCAGCGCCCTGGACGAGGCCAGGCTCGACCCCTCCTCGGTGGACTACGTCAACGCGCACGGCTCCGGTACGAAGCAGAACGACAAGCACGAGACCGAGGCGTTCAAGCGGAGCCTGGGGCAGCGGGCGTACGAGGTGCCGGTGAGCTCCATCAAGTCGATGATCGGGCACTCGCTCGGCGCGGTCGGCGCCCTGGAGGTGGCCGCCTGCGCGCTGGCCGTCGAGCACGGGGTGGTGCCGCCGACGGCGAACCTGCACGAGCCGGACCCGGCCTGCGACCTCGACTACACCCCGCTCACCGCGCGCGAGCAGCGGACGGACACCGTGCTGACGGTGGGCAGCGGGTTTGGCGGCTTCCAGAGCGCGATGGTCCTCACCCGTCCGAGCCGTCCGACCCGCCCGGCCCGTCCGATGGGAGCAGCCGCGTGAGCATCGACACGAGCAGCACGCCCGCGAGCGCCGTCGCGGCGCCACCGACCACCGCCGTCTTCACGGGAATCGGGGTGGCCGCTCCCGGCGGTCTCGGCGCCGACGCCTGGTGGGCTTCCGTGCTGCGCGGTGAGAGCGGCATCGGGCCCGTCACCCGCTTCGACGCCTCGCCCTACCCGGTCAGGATCGCCGGGGAGGTGCCAGGATTCGTCGACGAGGACCACGTCTCCAGCCGCCTCCTCCCGCAGACCGACCGGGTCACCCGGCTGTCCCTGGCCGCCGCCCAGGAGGCCCTGGACGACGCCGAGGCGGACCTCGCGGCGATGGACCCGTACGCGGCGGGCGTCGTCACCGCGAACTCGGCGGGCGGCTTCGAGTTCGGCCAGCGCGAGCTCCAGGCGCTGTGGAGCCAGGGGCCGCAGCACGTCAGCGCGTACCAGTCCTTCGCCTGGTTCTACGCCGTCAACAGCGGCCAGATCTCCATCAAGCACGGCCTGCGCGGGGCTTCCGGCGTGGTCGTCTCCGAGCAGGCGGGCGGCCTCGACGCCGTCGCGCACGCCCGCCGCCAGATCCGCAAGGGCGCCCGGCTCGTGGTGACCGGAGGCCTCGACTCCGCCCTGTGCCCCTGGGGCTGGGCAGCGCACCTCGCCGGTGGCGGAATGAGCACCTGCGAGGACCCCGCACGCGCCTACCGGCCCTTCGCCGAGGACGCCTGCGGCCATGTGGTGGGGGAGGGCGGCGCGCTGCTCGTCCTGGAGGACGCGGCGAGCGCGGCCGAGCGGGGCGCCCGGGTGTACGGGAGCCTGGCCGGCCACTCGGCCACCTTCGACGCGTCCCCCGATCGCTCCGGTCTCGCCGACGCGGCGGCACTCGCGCTCGCGGACGCGGGCCTCGTACCGGCCGACGTCGATCTCGTACTGGCGGACGGGGCGGGCAGCCGCGCGGCCGACCGTACGGAGGCCGAGGCCATCGCCGCCCTCTTCGGGCCATACGGGGTGCCCGTCACGGCGCCCAAGAGCATGGCCGGACGGCTGGCGGCCGGTGGTGCGGCCCTGGACCTGGCGGGGGCCCTGCTCGCCCTGCGCGACCAGGTGATCCCGCCGACCACCGGTACCGAACGCACTGCCGCCGACTGCCCGGTGGACCTGGTCACGGGCACCCCGCGCACGGGCGTGCCGCTGCGGACGGTGCTGGTGCTGGCGCGGGGGAGGGGCGGGTTCAACTCGGCGGCGGTCGTGCGGGGGCCGTGAGACCCCCTAAAACGCAACAAGACTGAACAACACGTAACACAACGTACTACGCACGACGACGACACGGAGGTACCGCCCATGGAACAGGAGCCGATGCAACTGGCCGACCTGGTACGGCTGTTGCGCGAGTGCGCCGGTCAGGAGGAGGGGGTCGACCTCGACGGGGACATCCTCGACACCGAGTTCGGCGACCTCGGCTACGACTCGCTGGCCATGCTGGAGACGACCGGCCGGGTCGAGCGCGACTACAAGCTGGTGCTGGACGAGGAGGAGCTCGACGAGGCGTACACGCCGCGCCGCTACCTCGGCATGGTCAACCAGGCGCTGACGGCGGCCGGTTCGGCAGCCGGTTCGGCTGCCGATTCGGGAGCTGCCTCAGAAGCCCGTACCGCCGCCCTCTAGTGCACCTCCACCCCCTCTCCGGCGGCATTGGGCACATTCGTGGTCCAAGGTCGAGAAAGGTGGAGCCGATGTCAGCTGAGCCGAAGCCCGGCGAGCGGATCCTTCGCACGGCGTACACGGTGGACGTGCAGGCGCCCGCCGGTGTGGTGTACGGACTGCTCTCCGACACCACCCGGTGGCCGCTGATCATGCCGCCCACCGTGCACGTGGAGCGGCTCGACTTCGACGGGGCCGAGGACCGCTTCCAGATGTGGGTCACGGCCAACGGCCAGGTGAAGTCCTGGTTCTCCCGCCGCGCCATGGACCCGGTGGCCCGCCGCATCACCTTCCGGCACGAGACCCCGGCCGCCCCCGCCCGCGCCATGGGCGGGCAGTGGAGCGTGGACGAGCTCGGGGACGGCCGGTGCAGGCTCACCCTCGACCACGACTTCACCGTGGCCGCCGACCTGCCGGAGGACGAGGCCTGGCTGCGGCTCGCCACCGACACCAACAGCCGCGCCGAACTCGACCACATCAAGGCCGCGGCCGAGAACGCGGCCCGCAACGCCGAGCTCCTCCTCACCTTCGAGGACGAACTCACCGTCAAGGCCCCGCCCGAGCTCCTCCACGACTTCCTGTACGGGATCGAGGAGTGGCCGGCCGTCGTCCCGCACGTCGCCCGCGTCGAGGTCGACGAGCTGTTGCCCGGCATCCAGCGGGTGCGCATGGACACCCTGGTCGCCGACGGGGTCGCCCAGACGACCCGGTCCACCGAGGCCGTGCGGATCTGCTTCCCGGCCGCGTACCGCATCGTCGAGAAGCGGACGCAGACCCCCCGGCTGTTCGCGGAGCACGTGTCGGAGTGGTCGCTGTCGTCCGACGAGAACGGTGTCACGGCCGTCTGCCGGCACAGCGTCCTGCTGCGCGAGGAGGCGATCGGCGAGGTGTTCGGTGCCGGTACGAGCGTGGCGCAGGCGCGGAGTCATGTGCGTGAGGCGCTCGGCCGCGAGAGCAGGGACACGCTCGCCCTGGCCGCCCGGCACGCGGAATCGGCCGTACGACCGATCTGATGGCCACATCCGAGCAGCCGCGCCCGCGCCCCCCGCGCGACCCCCGCCCCGGGGGCGGCGCGCCGCAGGTTCCCGCCTCCCCCACCCAACGGGACCTGCTGCTCGACGCGCTGGTGCGGCCGGGGGCCGGACTCCACGTCGAGCAGCTGGCGGTGCGCTGGCGCGGGCCGCTGGACGTGCCGAGGTTCATCGGGGCGTGGCAGACGCTGTACGACAGTGATCTGGTGCTGCGCACCGCGCTCGCCCCGCCCTTCGGCAATCCCCCCGGGGCGGCCCCCGCGCTGGCCGTGCAGCCGAGGGTGGTGCCCCGGATCGCGTACCACCGCGCCGACAGCGGCGCCGACTGGCACACCCTCGTACGGAGCGAACGGCTGCGGGAGTTCGATCTGCGGCGCGCCGGGCAGTTGCGGGTGACGCTCCTGGAGGACCCCCGGCCGGACGTCGCGGCCGAACTGGCGCGGGTCACCCGGCTGTTGCTCACGTACCACCACGCCTTCCTCGACGGGCGCAGCGTGCGCGCCCTGCTGCGGTCCTTCCTGCGCGCGTACGTCGCCGACGGCCGGGCGCGGGGCGGGGCGCGCCGCCCCGACGTCCGGGACCACGCGCAGTGGCTGTCGCGGCAGGACGTGGTGGCGGCGCGGGAGTTCTGGATGCGGTCGGCGGCCTCGGGGCCGGCCCGGGACGCCGTGACCCTGCCCGCCGTACCGCTGGCTTCTTCGGCTCCGGTACGGCAGGGGCACGAGTGGCTGCGGGAGCGGCTCACCCCCAAGGAGGCGCTACGGCTGCGGAGTTGGGCGGCGGAGCAGGGGGCCGCCGAGTCGACGGCGTTGCAGGCGGTGTGGGCGCTGCTGCTGTACCGGGCCGCCTGGCTGGGGTCGCCGGGCAGGCCGGACCCGGTGTCCGTGGTCTTCTCGGTGGCGGTCTCGGGCCGGGGCATCGGGCTGCCGGGCGCGGAACTGCTGTCCGGGTCGTTGCGCGGCTGCCATCCGCTGCACGTGCGGGTGGCAGCGGGGATGCCGGTGGGGCGGCTGATGGCCGTGCTGGGTGACCGGGTGCTGGACCGGGCGGCGTACGAATGGGTCTCGGGCGGCCAGATCGAGAGCTGGTCGGAGGGCACGGGCACCGCGGGCCCCCGCCCGGAGTCGCTGGTCGTCTTCGAACCGCCCTCGCCCCTCGGCCTCACCTCGGGCGCGTACGGAGCGTCGGCCGCCGCGCTCGCGGGTGAACTCGCCGCCGAGGGCGTACGGGTGGACGAGCCGGAGGTACTCGTCGCGCCCACCGCGCTGCCGCTCACCCTGGTCGCCCGGCACGACGCCGAGGGCGGCCTCGTACTGACCTGCGTGCACGACCGCGCCCGCTTCCCGGACACCGACGCGGCGGGACTGCTCGCCCAGGCGGCCCGGCTGCTGCGGACCCTGCCGGACGGCCGGGACGCGTGGGACGTGGCGGGCGCCATGGACGTACTGGGCGGCCTGCCGGTACCACGAACGAACCCCCGACTCCCCACTCCCGTACGGGTGTTGCGCCCGGCGGCCGGGGCGGGCGCGGGCATCGTCTGCCTGCTGCCCGCAGTGGGCTCGCCGCCCGGCTGCTACGACGCGCTCCCCGAACTCTTCGACGGCCCGCAGGCCCTGGCGGTACTGCCCCCGGGCGCGGACCCCGCCCTGTGCCTGGAGGTGCTGCGCCCCGGCCTGGCCCGGCAGGAACCGGTGTACCTGGCAGGCTTCGCGGGCACGGCCGAGACGGCCGGGCGGGCCGCCGCCCGGATCGCCGCCCACGGCTGGTCCCCGCCCCCGGTGGCCACCGGCGGCAACCCGGAGGGCGGCCCGGAACCACTGCGGGTGCTGGCACGCGCACTGAAGAGTGCGACGAACACCACGCCCACCACACCCGGACCGGACACGGGATGAGGCCCCGCGTGGCACGGCGCGGGCGCGCTCGGGGCCCCTGGGCAGGGACCCGCACGGGAACTCGCGCGAGGGCCGGCTCGGTCCCTGTGCGAGACCCCGTATGGAGATCCACACGGGAACCCTCCAGGTGCCTTGCGCGGCCCGGGCGGGGGCCCCGCCCGGGTTTTGCCCGGGAACTTGCGCCACTGGTGCGGGCTCCGCACGAGAATCCGGGCGAGGACCTGCGCGACCCGCAAGAGTCCCGCATCGGCCCTGCACGGGCTCCGCGCGGGCCCCGAACGGGCCCTGCGCGAGGACCCCTGGGGAACCGCGCAAGGCCCCGCGCGGGAGCCGCACGTGGAACCCGTATGAGATCACCCGCAAAGATCCGCATGAGCCGACCCGCAGGACCCGACCCGCACGCGCCGCCGCCAACTGACCGCCCCGTACCGCCCTTACCGACCGCCTCGTACGAACTCCGTACGGGATTCCGAAGCGCACCATCTCACCCGAGTCAGCCAACCCACCACCAGGAGTGACATGTCCCGCCGTCTGTTCACCTCGGAGTCCGTGACCGAGGGCCACCCCGACAAGATCGCCGACCAGATCAGCGACACCGTCCTCGACGCGCTCCTCACCGAGGACCCGACCTCGCGCGTGGCCGTCGAGACGATGATCACGACCGGTCTTGTGCACATCGCGGGAGAGGTGACGACGAAGGCGTACGCGCCGATCGCGGCCCTGGTCCGTGCGAAGGTGCTGGAGATCGGGTACGACTCCTCCGCCAAGGGCTTCGACGGTGCCTCCTGTGGCGTTTCCCTCTCCATCGGCGCCCAGTCGCCCGACATCGCCCAGGGCGTCGACACCGCCTACGAGAAGCGGGTCGAGGGCGATGACGACGAGCTCGACAAGCAGGGTGCGGGCGACCAGGGCCTGATGTTCGGGTACGCGTGCGACGAGACCCCCGAGCTGATGCCGCTCCCGATCCACCTCGCGCACCAGCTCTCGTACCGGCTGACCGAGGTCCGCAAGAACGGCACCCTGCCCTACCTGCGTCCCGACGGGAAGACGCAGGTCACGATCGAGTACGACGGGGACAAGGCCGTCCGCCTGGACACCGTCGTCGTCTCCTCGCAGCACGCCGCCGACATCGACCTGAACGGGCTGCTCGCCCCCGACATCAAGGAGCACGTCGTCGACCACGTGCTCAACCGGCTCGCGGCGGACGGCATCAAGCTCGACACCGAGGGCTACCGGCTCCTGGTCAACCCGACCGGGCGCTTCGAGATCGGCGGCCCGATGGGCGATGCCGGCCTCACCGGGCGCAAGATCATCATTGATACGTACGGGGGCATGGCCCGGCACGGTGGCGGCGCGTTCTCGGGCAAGGACCCGTCCAAGGTCGACCGTTCGGCCGCGTACGCGATGCGCTGGGTCGCCAAGAACGTCGTGGCCGCCGGGCTCGCGACGCGCTGCGAGGTCCAGGTCGCGTACGCGATCGGCAAGGCCGAGCCGGTCGGGCTCTTCGTCGAGACCTTCGGCACTGCCACCGTCGACACGGACAAGATTGAGAACGCGATTGCCGAGGTCTTCGACCTCCGCCCGGCCGCGATCATCCGCGATCTGGATCTGCTCCGGCCGATCTACTCGCAGACCGCCGCCTACGGCCACTTCGGCCGCGAGCTCCCGGACTTCACCTGGGAGCGCACCGACCGGGCCGAGGCGTTGAAGGCCGCCGCAGCTCGCTGATTTCGATTGGTTCCGTTCCTCTGTTCCTCCGTTCCTCCCCCCCCGACACCGGCCCGGCCACGCCCGGAGACCACTCCGCAGGAGACCCCAGTGCGCATAGCGGTGACAGGATCCGTCGCCACGGATCACCTCATGGCCTTTCCGGGCCGGTTCGTCGACCAGCTGCTCCCCGACCAGCTGGCACACCTCTCGCTGTCCTTCCTGGTCGACACCCTGGAAGTACGGCGAGGAGGCGTGGCGGCCAACATCTCGTACGGGCTGGGGGTGCTGGGGCTGCGCCCCCTGCTCGCCGGGGCGGTCGGGCCCGACTTCGCGGAGTACGAGGTCTGGTTGAAGGAACACGGCGTGGACACGTCCGGTGTGCACGTCTCCGGGGAGCATCAGACCGCCAGGTTCATGTGCATGACCGACCAGGACTCCAACCAGATCGCGTCCTTCTACGCCGGCGCCATGGCGGAGGCCGCCACCATCGACCTCTGCGAACTGGCCGTACGCAGCGGCCCGTTGGATCTCGTTCTCGTCTCGCCCAACGACCCGGCGGCGATGCTCCGCCACACCGGTCAGTGCCGGGAGCTCGGCATCCCGTTCGCCGCCGACCCCTCCCAGCAGCTCGCCCGGCTCTCCCGGGACGAGGTGCGCGCCCTGGTGGACGGCGCCCGCTGGCTGTTCACCAACGAGTACGAGTCCGCGCTGCTGCGCGAGCGCGCCGAGTGGAGCACGGGGGAGGTGCTCGCCAGGGTCGGTACCTGGGTGACCACGCTCGGCTCGAAGGGCGTACGCATCGACCGCCGCGACGCGACGAAGACCACCACGGTCAAGGTCCGCGCGATCCCCGACGTCCCCGCCGAGGACCCGACGGGCGTGGGCGACGCCTTCCGGGCCGGCTTCCTGGCCGCGGTGAGCCAGGGCCTGCCGCCCGAACCCGCCGCCCAACTGGGCTGCGCGATGGCCGCGTCGGCACTGGGCGGGATCGGCTCCCAGTCCTACGAGGCCGACCCGGCGGCCCTCCTCGCCACCGTGACCAAGGTCTACGGGCCCGAAGCGGCGGAGCGGCTGGCCCCGATACTGCCCGCCGGACCGGCCACCGGACCGGCCACCGGACAGCCCACCACAGGAGCCCGGTCATGAGCGCCGCCGCCGACGGGGCCGTCCGCGCCCGACGCCCCGACACCTCACGCCCCGGCTTCCCGGCCGCCGCGAGCAAGGGCCTGCCGGTCGAGCTGTCATCCCAACTCGGGTGCGCAAAGGCCGCGGTGGCCCTGCGTGCCGTTGCCGTCGCCCGTCCGGCGGCCGAGGCGGATTCGGAGTCTGAGCAGCAGCAGCCGGTAGCCGTACCGAACACCCGGGGAGACCGGTCATGAGCCACACAGACAGCCACACCGACAGCCACACCGACAGCCACGCAGCCAGCCAGAGCGCCGCCGCCCGCACCCGCGCCTCCGCCCTCCGCGACGCCTTCGCCACCCGTGTCGTCGTCGCCGACGGCGCCATGGGCACCATGCTCCAGGAGCAGGACCCCACCCTTGAGGACTTCCAGCAGCTGGAGGGCTGCAACGAGATCCTCAACATCACCCGCCCCGACATCGTCCGCTCCGTCCACGAGGCCTACTTCTCGGCCGGTGTCGACTGCGTCGAGACCAACACCTTCGGAACCAACTACGCCGCCCTCGCCGAGTACGAGATCGTCGAGCGGAACTTCGAGCTCGCCGAGGCAGGTGCCCGGATCGCCCGTGCGGTGGCCGACGAGTTCACCGTGTCCACCGGGCAGCAGCGCTGGGTGCTCGGTTCGATGGGTCCCGGCACCAAGCTGCCGACGCTCGGCCACATCGACTACGCGACCATTCGCGACGCGTACCAGACCAACGCGGAAGGCCTGCTCACCGGCGGTGCGGACGCCCTTCTCGTCGAGACCACGCAGGACCTCCTGCAGACCAAGTCCTCCATCGTCGGCGCCCGGCGCGCCATGGACGCCCTCGGCCTCAGCGTCCCGCTCATCTGCTCGGTGACGGTCGAGACCACCGGCACCATGCTGCTCGGCTCCGAGATCGGCGCCGCGCTGACCGCGCTGGAGCCCCTCGGCATCGACATGATCGGGCTGAACTGCGCCACCGGTCCCGCCGAGATGACCGAGCACCTGCGCCACCTGGCCCGGCACTCCCGCGTCCAGCTGTCCTGCATGCCCAACGCGGGGCTGCCGGTCCTCACCAAGGACGGCGCCCACTACCCGCTCTCGCCCGCCGAGCTCGCCGACGCGCAGGAGAACTTCGTGCGCGAGTACGGTCTCTCGCTGGTGGGCGGCTGCTGCGGTACGACGCCCGAGCACCTGCGCCAAGTGGTCGCGCGGGTGCGGGCGTTGACTCCGCCCGCTCGCGAGCCGCGCCCCGAGGCAGGGGCCTCCTCGCTGTACCAGGCGGTGCCCTTCCGGCAGGACACCTCGTACATGGCGATCGGTGAGCGGACGAACGCCAACGGGTCGAAGAAGTTCCGTGAGGCCATGCTGGAGGCCCGCTGGGACGACTGCGTGGAGATGGTCCGCGACCAGATCCGCGAGGGCGCCCACATGGTCGACCTCTGCGTCGACTACGTGGGGCGCGACGGTGTCGCCGACATGGCCGAGCTGGCCGGCCGCTTCGCCACCGCCTCCACCCTGCCCATCGTGCTCGACTCCACCGAACTGCCCGTACTTCAGGCCGGGTTGGAGAAGCTCGGCGGGCGCGCCGTCATCAACTCCGTCAACTACGAGGACGGCGACGGCCCCGCCTCCCGCTTCGCCAAGGTCACCGCCCTCGCCCGGGAGCACGGCTCCGCCCTCATCGCGCTGACCATCGACGAGGAGGGCCAGGCCCGTACCGTCGAGAACAAGGTCGCCATCGCCGAGCGGCTGATCGCCGACCTCACCGGCAACTGGGGCATCCACGAGTCGGACATCCTCATCGACACCCTCACCTTCACCATCTGCACCGGCCAGGAGGAGTCCCGGGGCGACGGCATCGCCACCATCGAGTCGATCCGCGAGCTCAAGCGCCGCCACCCCGACGTACAGACCACCCTCGGCCTGTCCAACATCTCCTTCGGCCTCAACCCGGCCGCCCGGGTGCTTCTCAACTCGGTCTTCCTCGACGAGTGCGTGAAGGCGGGTCTGGACTCCGCCATCGTGCACGCCTCCAAGATCCTGCCGATCGCCCGCTTCGACGAGGAGCAGGTGACCACCGCCCTCGACCTCATCTACGACCGGCGTGCCGAGGGCTACGATCCTCTCCAGAAGCTCATGGCGCTCTTCGAGGGCGTCAATACCAAGTCGATGAAGGCGGGGCGCGCCGAGGAACTCCTCGCGCTGCCCCTGGAGGAGCGACTGCGCGCCCGCATCGTCGACGGCGAGAAGAACGGCCTGGAGGCCGACCTCGACGAGGCCCTGACCACCCGCCCGGCCCTCGACATCGTCAACGACACCCTCCTCGAAGGCATGAAGGTGGTCGGCGAGCTGTTCGGGTCGGGGCAGATGCAGCTGCCGTTCGTGCTCCAGTCCGCGGAGGTCATGAAGACCGCGGTGGCCCACCTGGAACCGCACATGGAGAAGTCCGACGCCGACGGAAAGGGCACCATCGTCCTCGCGACCGTACGGGGCGACGTCCACGACATCGGCAAGAACCTCGTCGACATCATCCTGTCCAACAACGGCTACAACGTCGTCAACATCGGCATCAAGCAGCCCGTCTCCGCGATCCTCGAAGCGGCCGTCGAGAACAGGGCCGACGTCATCGGGATGTCCGGGCTGCTGGTCAAGTCCACGGTGATCATGAAGGAGAACCTGGAGGAGCTCAACCAGCGCAAGATGGCCGCCGACTACCCCGTCATCCTCGGCGGCGCCGCCCTGACCAGGGCGTACGTCGAGCAGGACCTGCACGAGATCTACGAGGGCGAGGTGCGCTACGCCCGCGACGCCTTCGAGGGCCTGCGCCTCATGGACGCGCTGATGGGCGTCAAGCGCGGCGTCCCCGGCGTCGAGCTGCCGCCCCTGAAACAGCGCCGCGTCCGCCCCGCCTCGGCCCCCCGCCCGCAGGTGGAGGAGCGCCCCGACGAGGAGGGCTCGGTCCGCTCCGACACCGCGATCGACAACCCGGTCCCCACCCCGCCGTTCTGGGGCACCCGCGTCGTCAAGGGCATCCAGCTCAAGGAGTACGCGTCCTGGCTGGACGAGGGCGCCCTGTTCAAGGGGCAGTGGGGGCTGAAGCAGGCCCGCGCGGGCGGGGCCACGTACGAGGAACTGGTGGAGAGCGAGGGCCGCCCCCGGCTGCGCGGCCTGCTCGACAGGATGCACACCGAGAACCTGCTCGAAGCGGCCGTCGTGCACGGCTACTTCCCCTGCGTCTCCAAGGGCGACGACCTGATCCTGCTCGACGAACAGGGCCTGGAGCGCACCCGGTTCACCTTCCCGCGCCAGCGCCACGGCCGCCGGCTGTGCCTGGCCGACTTCTTCCGCCCCGAGGAGACGGGCGAGGTGGACGTGGTCGGTCTCCAGGTCGTCACCGTCGGGTCGAGGATCGGCGAGGAGACCGCCAGGCTCTTCGAGGCCAACGCCTACCGCGACTACCTCGAACTGCACGGCCTGTCCGTGCAGTTGGCGGAGGCCCTCGCCGAGTACTGGCACGCGCGCGTCCGTTCCGAGCTGGGTTACGCCGGTGAGGACCCCGCCGAGGTGGAGGACATGTTCGCGCTGAAGTACCGGGGTGCCCGCTTCTCCCTCGGTTACGGGGCCTGCCCCGACCTGGAGGACCGGGCGAAGATCGCGGAACTGCTGCGGCCGGAGCGGATCGGTGTTCATCTCTCGGAGGAGTTCCAGCTCCACCCGGAGCAGTCCACCGACGCGATCATCATTCACCACCCCGCGGCCACGTACTTCAACGCCCGTTGATGCCAGGCCCGTCGACACCGGAAGGACCGATACCTTGACTGCTGTCTTCGCAGAGCGCGCCGCCCCGGAGCAGGCCACCGCCGCACCCGCCGCCGCCGTACCGCCCGCCGCCTCGCCCGCCGCCGTGCCGAACCCCCGCCCCACCGTGCGCGAAGTGCTCGCCAGCGGCCGGCGCTCGTACTCCTTCGAGTTCTTCCCGCCCAAGACCGCGGCGGGCGAGCGCACCCTGTGGAACGCGATCCGCCGCATCGAGTCGTACGCGCCCTCCTTCGTCTCCGTCACCTACGGGGCGGGCGGCTCCTCCCGGGACCGCACCGTCGAGGTCACCAAGCGCATCGCCGCCGAGACCACCCTGCGCCCGGTCGCCCACCTCACCGCGGTCGGCCACTCCCGGGCCGAGCTGCGCCAGATCATCGGCCAGTACGCCGACGCGGGCATCCGGGACGTACTCGCCCTGCGCGGCGACCCGCCGGGCGACCCGCGCGGCGCCTGGACCCAGCATCCGGACGGTTTCAACCACGCCCACGAACTGGTCAGCATGATCCGGCAGTTGGGCGACTTCAGCGTGGGCGTGGCCGCGTTCCCCGAGCGGCACCCGCGCTCGACGGGCTGGACCGACGACATCCGGCACTTCGCCGCCAAGTGCAAGGCGGGCGCCGACTACGCGATCACCCAGATGTTCTTCCACGTGGAGGACTACCTGCGGCTGCGCGACCGGCTGATGTCGGTGGGCTGTCTGACGCCGATCATCCCCGAGATCATGCCCGCGACCGACTTCCGCCAGATCCGGCGCTTCTCGGAGCTGAGCGACGCCCGCTTCCCCGACGCCCTCGCGCAGCGGCTGGAGGCGGCGCAGGACAACCCGGCCGACGGCCACCGGATCGGCGTCGAGTACGCGACCGAGATGTCGCAGCGCCTCCTCGCCGAGGGGGCGCCGGGCCTGCACTACATCACCCTCAACAAGTCCACCGCGACGCTGGAGATCCACCAGAACCTCGCGGCGGACCGCCCCGGCACCAATCCGTAGAACCCCTTCCCTTCCCTCCCATCCCACTCTCACCACCACCACGGAGTAACACCCCATGGAATTCACCGACTTCAAGGTCGCCGACCTCTCCCTCGCCGAGTTCGGCCGCAAGGAGATCACCCTGGCCGAGCACGAGATGCCCGGCCTGATGTCGATCCGCCGCGAGTACGCCGCCGCCCAGCCGCTGGCCGGAGCCCGGATCACTGGCTCGCTGCACATGACGATCCAGACGGCCGTGCTCATCGAGACCCTGGTCGCCCTGGGCGCCGAGGTCCGCTGGGTGTCCTGCAACATCTACTCCACCCAGGACCACGCCGCCGCCGCGATTGCCGCCGCCGGAATCCCGGTCTTCGCCTGGAAGGGCGAGACGCTGGAGGAGTACTGGTGGTGCACGGAGCAGGCGCTGACCTGGCCGGGCCACGCCGGGCCGAACATGATCCTGGACGACGGCGGCGACGCCACCCTCCTCGTCCACAAGGGAGTCGAGTACGCCAAGGCGGGCCAGGTCCCCGACCCGTCGACCGCCGACAACGAGGAGATGGCGCTCGTCCTGGCCCTCCTGCACAAGTCGACCCTGGACTGGCCGGTACTGGCCGCCGGGATCAAGGGGGTCACCGAGGAGACCACCACCGGTGTCCACCGGCTGTACGAGATGCACCGCGACGGCCAGCTCCTCTTCCCGGCGATCAACGTGAACGACGCCGTGACCAAGTCGAAGTTCGACAACAAGTACGGCTGCCGGCACTCGCTGATCGACGGCATCAACCGCGCCACCGACGTCCTCATCGGCGGCAAGACCGCCGTCGTCTTCGGGTACGGGGACGTCGGCAAGGGCTGTGCGGAGTCCCTGCGCGGCCAGGGCGCCCGGGTCATCGTCACCGAGATCGACCCGATCTGCGCGCTCCAGGCGGCGATGGACGGCTACCAGGTCACCACCCTCGACGAGGTGGTGGAAACGGCCGACATCTTCATCACGACCACCGGCAACAAGGACATCATCATGGCCTCGGACATGGCCAGGATGAAGCACCAGGCGATCATCGGGAACATCGGCCACTTCGACAACGAGATCGACATGGCGGGCCTGGCCAAGACCGAGGGCATCGTCAAGGACGAGGTCAAGCCGCAGGTCCACACCTGGACGTTCCCCGACGGCAAGGTCCTGATCGTCCTCTCCGAGGGCCGCCTGCTCAACCTCGGCAACGCGACCGGCCACCCGTCCTTCGTGATGTCCAACTCCTTCGCGGACCAGACCCTGGCCCAGATCGAGCTGTTCACCAAGCCGGCCGAGTACCCGACCGACGTCTACGTCCTCCCCAAGCACCTCGACGAGAAGGTCGCCCGCCTCCACCTCGACGCCCTCGGCGTGAAGCTGACCACCCTGCGCCCCGAGCAGGCCGCGTACATCGGGGTCGACGCCAACGGCCCGTACAAGCCGGACCACTACCGCTACTGAGCGGCCCGGAGGGCGGAACCTGGCAGGCGGACCCGTTGCCGCCCGCTACGGTATGACGCGACGGGCCCCTCGCCACTTCGTTTGGCGAGGGGCCCGTCTTCGGTGCTGCCGGTCAGACCGAGTGCGTGGCGGCGAACGCGGCGAATGCGGCCCATGCTCCCGGGGCCACGTCGAACGTGGGGGAAGCGGAGCCGAGCTTGCTGTCACGGACGTGAACGTCGGAGCACGCGCACGTGGCGACCTCGACGCACTCGCCGCCCTGGTTGCCGGAGTACGACGACTTGTGCCAGCCGTGCGCGACCTCGACGCAGGCGCCGCCCTCATTGCCTGAGTAACTCGACTTGAACCATGCGGAGTTGGGGGGATTGGTGGTCATAGCTCTCCTGCCAGCTTGCCGATGAACTCCAGCGACTCCGGAGCCCGGAGCGCGTGCGATCGGATCATTCCATACCGCAGTTCGAGGGCGCCGACATCCTTCGGAGAGGAGTAGAACGTGGAACCGCCGCCCTGATACTCGACGTAGACCAGCGAGCGACCCTCCTCTGTGGTCAGGAGGATCATGGGTCCGTCGAGACCGACGTGGGTCTCGACCTCCATCGGCATCACGTGCACATCGACGTTCCGCATGCCCGCGCAGGCCACTAGGTGCTCCAACTGTTCCTTGTGCACGGCGGCACCGCCGATGGGGCGCCGCAGGACCTGTTCCTCGATGACGAAGCACAGCGAAGCCGCAGGCCGACGGGTGAGGAGCTGCTGACGGTCGATGCGTCCCTGGATGCGGTTCTCGATCTGGTCTTCCTCCAACAGCGGAACGCGGGCGGAGAGCACCGCTCGCGCGTGTGCCTCGGTCTGGAGAAGGCCGTTGATCGCGTGGTCGTCGTACATGAACAGCCGCTGGGCTCGGCCCTCGGCATCCGCGTACTCCTGGAAGAACATCGGATGCTCCGGCTTGGTCAGATCCTCCTGCATCACCAGCAGCAGCCCGTCCGCCTCCAGCGCCTCGTCCACGTCCTGGATGTAATCGGGCGTGGGCCGGATCGACCCCGACTCCACCTTCTGCACCGTCGAGAGGGAGTACCCGCGTTTCGAGCGCTCCGTGAGCTGCTCCTGGGTCATCCCGCGCAGGTTCCGCAGCCGCTTCTGCTGGCGACCGAAGATCCGCCACGCGAGCGGCTTCTGGTCTCGTCCCTCGTCCTGGCCGTCCATCGCCACGCCCTTCGTCCGGCCCGGTCGCTTTCCCCACGCATGAGACGAAATCCTGCGGACCGGTTCCTGTGCAGACGGTAGTCGTCCGCTGAGAGCCTCCTACCCATGGCAGGCGCAACCCCAGCAACCGAACTCACCAGCGAACGGGACCAGTTGAGCAAATACTGGCGTCGGTCACTCGGCGGACCGTGCTTTCCCACTCCCGACGCCCGCTGTCGTTCAGTCCCGTACGGCGGACAGCAGCAGTGGCGTGCGTACCCCCAGGTGGGCGGCGGAGTCGGCGATGGTGGCGGCCAGCCAGCCGACGGCGTCGCAGGACCACTCGGCGAGTTCGCCGTGCAGGGCCATACCGTGCAGAGGCGGCCCGTTCCAGAACGCGTCGGCGAACGGCGGGGGCAGGGCGGAGCCCTCGTCGGTGCTTCCCGATTCGCCTTGACGGAATACCTGCTGCTCCAAGTGGCCGAGGTGGCTGGTGAGCTGCTGGGCGATGGCGGGGATGGAAGCGTCGCGTCCGCTGTTGATGGTGATCCTCACCGGCGTACGAGCCTGTGGGGCGCATTCACCGAACCACTCGCGGGTGGCCATGGAGGGGATGAGTGCGTTGCGCGGGCGGGCTGAGGGGGTGAGCCCTTGAAGGGGGAGAAGGATCTGCAATGCGGACAGGCGTGCCGTGCCGATGCGGGTGATGGTGTCTTCGGCGCAGCGCAGGAACGGCTGCACGGGCAGTGGCCTGTCATGCGCCGGCACGCTGCACTCGACCTGGAACCATGCGAAGGGGTCGGTAGCCGCGTGGTGGGCGCTGCATTCGGCGTCGTTCATGGCCCACAGTCCCGGTGCCGCAGCAGTGCGCTCGTCTCCTGCGGTACTCGATTGGTCGTCGTGCCAGCCCAGGGCAACCGATCGCTGACGGAACAGCTGGTAGGCGTCGTGATCGGACTCCGGGTCGCGCCAAGGGTGCGTGGCCAGCTCACCGTGAAAGGCAGCGAACATGGAGCCTGCCGTGCGGTAGCCAGTGGGGTCGATTCCAGGCTGGTCGAAGTTCTGCTGCTCGGGCATTTCGTCCCCAGTGGTCTGCTGTGTTTCTCAAGGCTGGTCTTCGTGGCGCAGCTTCTCGGCAGTGTCGAGCTCACCGATGACGTCGACTTCCACATGGTTACGCCATGAAGTCCGCTGAAATGTCCGGCACCTGATGCGGGCTACCGTGCGACTCACGCTGCCACCACCAGGCTTGAGTTCCTTGGTGGGTGAGCAGGCTTGCTGCCGCCAGCTGTGGTCAGTGAAGTACTGGGTCACGTCCGCGCTCGGAGACATGTCCATCACGCGTCCCGCCTGGTCCAGGTAGATCGCTGTCTTGTCGGAGCCGGGCGGAGCAATTCCCGGCTCGGCCTCTTCAGTTGTCACCCGGGAGGGAGGACCCTTTGGCAGGTGATCCTCGGGAGTGGAAGAGCTGGTTGCAAAAGCGGGTGTGCCGCCCATCACTAGAACAGTGAGCAGGGCGATGGTGGTTCGGCGGAGATTCTGGCGTGGCATGACTTCCCGTTCCGTGGGCGGACTTGCCCGGCCGCATTGCGTGGCTGCGGCAGTTCGGGCCAGTCTCTGCTCCCCTGTGTCTGTTCGGGCGGAGAGGCGGGAGGGGTTCCGCTCAAAGGGTGACTGCATCCCCCAGATGGAGGTGGTGAGGTCGTCGGGCACGACATCGAGGCCGACCGGCTGTGCGCGTTCATGGCTCTGATGTCCGCGCGTCGAAAATCGCGTTGACAGCCCCGGAAGGCGCCCTGTTAGCTGAGTGCGTCGTTCTGATTCGTTCTGCTTACTTCTGGGCCTTTTGTGCCCTTGAAAAGGGTGTTTTGATGACCCGGCCCGCGCCGAGTGCGCCTCGCCACACCGCGTAACCGTCCACCGCTCTGCGCTGCCTTCTGACGAGGCCGCTCGGCCTGCTCTTGCTGCCCTGAACCGTTTCCAGCAAGGAGCACCCGGGTGTCCAGCCACACCTCCACCCACAACACCCTCAGCCTCTCCACCTTCAGCTGTACGTGGTGCGGTCTCACCGTGTCCGCGTACGCCGTCGACGGCGAGCCGCGCAATCACTGCCCGTCCTGTCTGCACTCCCGGCACGTCCTCGACCACGTCGAGGGCGGTCCGAGCGAGTGCGAGGGGCGGATGTCCCCGATCGCCATCGCCGTGCTCCGCACCGGTGACTGGGCGGTGATCCACCGCTGCGTGCGCTGTGACGAGCTCACCTCGAACCCGGTCCGCGCGGACGACAACCAGCTCATCCTGATGCGCATGGCGGTCCGCCCGCTGGCCCAACCGCCTTTCCCGCTCGAAGCGTTCGGGACCCTCTGAGATGCCGCGCAACAACCGTGGACGAGGGCGCCGTCCGCAACAGCACAAGGACGTCCTGCACCCCCGGGGCGGGCCCCGGACCGACGCCTTCCGGTGTACGTCCTGCCGGCTCGACGTGTCCCTGGACGCGCCCGGTACCGCGCACCGCAACCACTGCCCGAACTGTCTGGCCAGCCTGCACGTCGACCGGAAGGTCCCGGGTGACCGCGACGCGGACTGCCGGGGCCGGATGGAGGCGCTGGGCATGTCCGTACGGACCGACGGCGAGTGGATGATCATCCACCAGTGCGCCGCGTGCGGCGAGCTCAGCGCCAACCGCGTCGCGGGCGACGACAATCCGCGCGCCCTGGTCCGCCTGGCCCTGAGACCGCTGGCCGATCCCGGGGTCGCCGGGCGCGTCCTGCTCGCTCTCTGAACCGGCCGTGAACCAGGCGGGCGGCCCGGTCCCGGCCGGATCGGGCCGCCTGCCTGGAGCTTCGCTCAAGGACGGTTCAAGAGGCCGGGGCCCGGCATCGGGGGAGTGCCACGATCGGATGTCCGTGCCATGGGCAAGCAGTACTCCGACCACTCAGATGAGGACGCAGCCATGAGCCAGCCCCCGACCGGGAGTTACTCCCCGAACTACACCGGCAACTTCCCACCGCCGCAGCCTCAGCAGCCGCACCAGCCCCACCGGCACCCGCAGCAGGGCTACCCCCAGCAGGGATACCCGCAGCAGGGGTACGCGCCCGGCGCCCCCGCGGCACGCTCGGCGGCTTCGGCTTCGGCTTCGGCCTCGGGGAACACCAAGCTCTCCACGGTGCTGATCCTCGTCCCGACCGTCCTCATGGGCCTGATGGCCGGACTGTTCTTCGCCTTCGACGTCTCGGTCATGCCGGGCCTGGCGGAGGTCGACAACCGTACGTACGTCACGGCGATGCAGCACTTCAACTCCAACATCGACGGCAACGGCCTCTTCGGCATGGCCTTCGTGCTCGCCCTGCTGGTCGCCGTGGCCTCGGCGATCGTCGAGCTGCGCAAGGGCCGCCGCAAGGTCGCCCTCCTGGTCGGGATCGGTGCCGCGCTCTACTTCGTCGTACTCATGATCACGTTCTCGGTGAACATCCCGCTCAACAACGAACTGGCGCAGGCCGGCAACGCGGCCAAGCTCACCGACTTCTCGATCGTGGACAAGTTCAAGACGACCTGGGAGACCTTGAACATCGTCCGCACCCTGCTGTGCACGGTGGCCCTGGGCTTCCTGGCGCGCGCCCTGGTCCTGTACGGGCGTGGCACCCGCTGACGTATCCCCGCACACCCGTGGAAGGGGTCCCGCCCTGCCCGGCGGGGCCCCTTCCACGTGCGTACGCCGGTCAGGCCGCCAGCCCGCCGTTGAGCACCAGCGCCCACGCCAGGAAGGCCACCGCCGCCGTGCACAGCAGCGTCCGCCAGACGTTGGCCCGCGCCCACGGGCCCTCGAAGGCGCGCCGTACGGCCCTCGGGTCGGGGATGCGGGCGACCGGGCCCGCCTTCTCCAGGGCGTTGTTCAGCGGGATGTTGACCTTGTTGGTGACGCCCATCGAGGCGAGGTAGCAGACCAGGGCGGCGACCAGCGGCGGCAGTACGTCGCGGCCGTCGGACGGCACGTGCAGCGCCAGCGCGACCGCCGTGAAGAGGAAGGCGCCGATGTAGCCGAGCACGAACCAGCCGTTGAGGATGGCCACGTTGATGCGCTGCATGACGTCGATGACGCTGCGGTCGTCCTGGGTGCGCCGCAGTGCGGGCATCACCGACACGGAGAAACCGTAGAACAGGCCGCTGACCAGTCCCATGGTGCTGATCGCGGCGATGAGCGAGGCCAGTCGTGCGGTCTCCACGGTGGGTCCCCCTACGTGGTCGTGGACGTGATCGTGGACATGGTCACGGTCATGGGTGCGGGCAGAGCGGGTCATATCCAGGCAAACAGGACCCCAAAGACGGGTCATCGTCTCGCCAATGCGCGGTGATCCTATGGTGGGTGGGCCGTACGTCGCCGAGAGCTCAAGCCGGCTTCCAGG
Organism: Streptomyces sp. NPDC032721; assembly: GCF_055579625.1. Lineage (NCBI taxonomy): Bacteria > Bacillati > Actinomycetota > Actinomycetes > Kitasatosporales > Streptomycetaceae > Streptomyces > Streptomyces sp. NPDC032721. The sequence continues at coordinate 130,376 of NZ_JBVIMX010000016.1, forward strand.
GGCCCTTGAGCAGTACGGGCGAAAGTGGCCGCCACCAGGAGACCGGCACGGGAACGGATTTCCGTACCCACCCGAGGAGAGGAACCGCCCGTGAAGGCCACCACCACCGCCACCCACCACCAGCGGCTGGACGCACTGAGGGCGGACATCGAGCGCCGCAATCCCGCGCAGCCGGAGTTCCACCAGGCGGTCCGCGAGGTGCTGGACACGCTGGCGCCGGTCTTCGCGGCCCGGCCCGAGTACGCGGACCCGGCCGTCGCCCTCCTTGAGCGGCTTACCGAGCCGGAGCGGCAGATCCTCTTCCGGGTGCCGTGGCAGGACGACCGGGGCCATGTGCACGTGAACCGGGGCTACCGCGTGGAGTTCAACAGCGCGCTCGGCCCGTACAAGGGCGGTCTGCGCTTCCACCCCTCGGTCGACATCGGCGTGGTGAAGTTCCTCGGCTTCGAGCAGGTCTTCAAGAACGCGCTGACCGGCCTGGGCATAGGCGGCGGCAAGGGCGGCAGCGACTTCGACCCGCACGGCAGGTCGGACGCCGAGGTGATGCGCTTCTGCCAGTCCTTCATGACCGAACTGCACCGCCACATCGGCGAGTACACGGACGTCCCGGCCGGTGACATCGGCGTCGGCGGCCGCGAGATCGGCTTCCTCTTCGGCCAGTACCGGCGCATCACCAACCGCTGGGAGGCCGGCGTGCTGACCGGCAAGGGCCAGGGCTGGGGCGGCTCCGCGATCCGCCCGCAGGCCACCGGCTACGGCAGCGTGCTGTTCGCCGCCGAGATGCTGAAGCAGCGGGGGGCGGGCCTGGACGGTCTGTCCGCCGTCGTCTCCGGCTCGGGCAACGTCGCCCAGTACACCATCGAGAAGCTCCAGCAGCTCGGCGCGAACCCGCTCACGGCCTCCGACTCCCAGGGCTACGTCGTCGACGAGAAGGGCATCGACCTCGAACTCCTCCAGCAGATCAAGGAGGTCGAGCGCGGCCGGGTCAGCGAGTACGCGGAGCGCAGGGGCGCCAGCGCCCGCTACGTGCCCGGCGGCCGGGTCTGGGACGTCCCCGCGGACGTCGCCTTCCCCTCCGCCACCCAGAACGAACTGACCGAGACCGACGCCCTGTCCCTCGTACGCAACGGGGTCCGCGCGGTCTCCGAGGGCGCCAACATGCCGACCACCCCCGAGGCCGTACGCGTCCTCCAGGAGGCCGGTGTCGCCTTCGGCCCCGGCAAGGCGGCCAACGCGGGCGGCGTCGCGGTCAGCGCGCTGGAGATGAGCCAGAACGCGGGCCGCGAGGCCTGGACGGCAGCCCGGGTCGAGGACGAGCTGGCGGGCATCATGCGCTCGATCCACGAGGTCTCGTACGAGACGGCCGAGCGCTACGGCGCCCCGGGCGACTACGTCACGGGCGCGAACATCGCGGGCTTCGAGCGGGTCGCGGACGCGATGCTGGCGCAGGGCGTCATCTGAGACGCAGGGCGTCATCCGAGAACGGGAGCACGACCTTGACGACCGACCGCGTCACCGCCTGGGGTGCGGAACTGCAGCAGGTCCACGGCAAGCTGCGCACCGCGCTGGCGCTGGCGCGGGCGGGGCTGGACGGCGGCTCTCCCGCCGACGCCGCCAACGACCTGCTGCTGTTCTGCCACGGGTTCTGCGCCGCCCTGTCCGGCCACCACCGTGCCGAGGACGGCTCGCTGTTCCCGGAACTGGTCCGGGCGCGCCCCGACCTGGCGCCGGTGATCGCGAAGCTGACCCAGGACCACAACATGATCGAGCACCTGATCGGCGGCCTGCGGAAGGCGGTGGCCGACTCGGCCGACCCCGAGGTGGCGCACGAGCACCTGGACGGGATCGAGGCGGTCATGGAGACGCACTTCAAGTACGAGGAGAAGGAGCTGGGTGCGGTGCTGGACGGCATGGACGCCGACTTCGACCGCACCCGGATCTTCGGCCCGATCAGCTGAGGCGCGTCCCGGCGCGTCCCGGTGCTTACGCCGGGGCGTGGATGCGCTGGGCCAGGCCTCCGTCGACGGGGAACTCGATCCCGGTGGTGAAGGTGGCGTCGAAGGCGAGGAAGAGCGTGGCCGTGGCGAACTCCTCGATGGTGCCGACGCGCTTCATCGGGGTCTCCTGGTCGCCCGCTTCGAGGAACTCGGCCCGTTCCCGGTCGGTCCAGGTGGGAACCGCCATGGTCGGGGTGTTGATGTAGCCGCCGCTGATCGCGTTGACCCGGATACGGCGGGGCAGCAGCTCGGCGGCGAGCACCTGGGCGAAGGAACGGGCGGCGGCCTTCGACGCGGAGTACGTGGCCATCTGCGGGTAGCCCATGACGGTGGTGACCGAGGTGGTGAAGACGATGGAGCCGCCGTCCTCGATCAGCGGGGCCAGGCGCTGCACGGTGAAGAAGGCGCCCTTGGTGTTGATGGCGAAGGCCTGGTCGTAACTGGCCTCGGTGACCTTCTCGAACGGCTCGATCGACGCGGTGCCCGCGTTGATGTGCAGGAAGTCGACGGTGCCGAGTTCGGCGGCGACGAGGGCGGCGAGGGCGTCGATGTCGGCCGTGCTGGAGATGTCGGAACGGGCCGCGTGCACGGCGTCGCCGTAGGGGGCGAGCTCGTCGCGGGCCGCTTCGAGGTTCTTCTCGCTGTGCCCGGTCAGCAGGACCTCGGCGCCGCCCGCGAGCAGTGCCTTGACGACTCCCAGGCCCATGCCGTGGGTGCCGCCGATGATGACGGCCTTCTTGCCGGCGTACCGGCCTGCGTTGTTCTGGTTCTTCTCGGCGTTGACGTTCATGGCTACTTGCCCTTCCTTACGGACTCGATGGTGCGGGAGAGGCTGGCGGCGCCGTGTCCGGCGGCGAGCTGTTCCTCCAGCGCGGACCGGAGCGGGTCGAGGAGTTCGGTGCCGAGGCCGCGGGCGCGGGTGGCGGTGAGGATGTTGGCCAGGCCGACCGCGTTGATGCTGATGTTGGAGACGTCCGTGGCGTCGTACTCGCCGGAGTCGATCTCCGACGCGAAGCCGGGCAGCGCGGCGGCCGCCGAGCCGAGCCAGCGGACCAGGAACCCGGTGATGTCCGCCGCCTTGATCCCCGCGGTCTCGGCGAGGGCGACCGACTGGAAGAAGCCCGCGAACATCCCGTACATGCCGCTGAGCAGGGCCAGGTCGTGGACCGGGGTGAGGGTCGGGTCGGCGCCGACGAAGGAGGCGGAGCCCAGGAGTTCCAGCTGCGGGCGTACGGCTTCGAAGGCGGTGGGCGAGCCGCTGTAGAGCACGAAGGACTCGGGCTGCCCGAGGGTCTGCGGCACGGCGTAGACCGCTCCGTCGAGGTAGGCCGCGCCGTGCCGGGCGGCCAGCGCCGCGAGTTGGCGGGTGCCTTCCGGGGTGCTGGTGGTGAGGTTCAGCAGCGTCTTGCCGGTCAGGGCGGGGGCGGCCGGGGTGAGGACCGCGAGCGCGGCGGCGTCGTCCAGGACGTTCATGATCACCAGCTCTGCGGCGGCGATGGCCTCGGCGGGGGTGCCGGCCCGCCGGGCGCCCCGGCCGACGAGAGCGTCGGCCTTGGCGGCGGTGCGGTTCCAGACGGTGGTGCGGTGGCCGCTGTCGAGGTACGTCGTGGCGAGTGCCTGGCCGAGGTTGCCGAGTCCGAGGACGGCGACGGTGGGGGCGGAGTTCTTGGTGGCGTTCTGCGCTGCGGTGTTCATGGGGATCACTGTGCTGAGCTGCGCTGTTGATCGGCTGTTGGATGGCTGTCGGTCGGGGGCAGGGTGGCTGTCGGTCGCGGGCCGGGGGTGCGGTGCGTGCGGGATATCGTTCAGGCATGCGATTCGGGGTGCTCGGTGTGCTGGCGGTCTGGACCCCGGAGGGGGAGCCGGTGGCGATCCCCGGAGCGAAGGTCCGCGCCCTGCTCGGCGCTCTGCTGATCGCCCCGGGGCGCCCGGTGTCGGTGGACCGCTTGGTCGACGACCTGTGGGGCGTACGGGACTTGCCTGCCCACCCGGCCAACACACTTCAGGGCAAGGTCTCCCAGCTGCGCCGCGCGCTGGAGCAGGCCGTACCGGGTGCCGGGCGCCGGCTGGTGCGGGCCACGGCCGCGGGCTACGCGCTGGCGGTGGACGATGCCGAGGCGGTGGACGCCGGACGCTTCGCCGCGCTGGTCGCACGGGCCCGTACGGAGCCGGACGCACGGGTGCGTGCCGGGCTGCTCGCGGAGGCGCTGGGACTGTGGCGGGGCGAGGCGTTCGAGGACTTCGCCGACGAGCCGTTCGCCGGAGCCGCGATCGCCAGGCTGGCGGAGGAGCGGCTGACGGCGGTCGAGGAGCTGGCGGAAGCTCGGCTCGGGGTGGGCGAACACGCGGCGCTGGTGGGGGAGTTGGGCGAACTGGTGGCCCGCCATCCACTGCGCGAACGGCTGCGGGCCGTACAGCTGCGAGCGCTGTACCGGGCCGGTCGGCAGAGCGAGGCGCTGGAGAGTTATGCCGAGCTGCGGGAGCGGCTGGCGGATGACCTGGGCGTCGACCCGAGCGCCGAACTGACGGCGCTGCACGCGGCGATCCTGCGCCAGGAGCCGGAACTGGCGGGAGCGGTGGGAGCGGCGGGAGCGGAGAGCTCGCCGGGGCGGCCCCGTACGAACCTCCCCGCCCCCGTGACCGCACTGGTCGGCCGTGACGCGGCGGTCGACGAGGTGCGTGCGCTGCTGGGCGAGGGGCGGCTGGTGACGCTGACCGGACCGGGCGGCGTGGGCAAGACGCGACTCGCGGTCGAGGCCGCGACCCGGCAGACGGCGGACCTCGCCGACGGCTCCTGGATCGTCGAACTGGCCGCCACGGAGGGCGAACGCGGCGAAGAGGCACACCAGTTGGTCGCCGAGACGGCGCTACGGGTCCTGGGCATACGAGAGGAAGCGGGCACAGGCCCCGGCCCCGGAGGGGCGGCGGTCGACCGGCTGGTCCACGCCCTGCGCGGCAAACGTCTGCTGCTCATCCTCGACAACTGCGAGCACCTGCTGGACGCGGCGGCCGAGCTGGCCCGGCGGCTGCTGGGTGCCGCGCCCGGCATCCGTATCCTCGCGACCAGTCAGGAGCCGCTGGGCCTGGGCGGCGAAGTGCTCTTCCCCGTACCGCCGTTGGACCTGCCGCCGCCCGATGCGGCCGCCGACCCGGATGCCGTACGGGAGTCGGCGGCGGTCCGCCTCTTCGTGGCGCGGGCCGCCGGCGCGCCCGGCTTCGCCCTTGACGCGGACAACGCCGAGGCCGTCGCGGAACTGTGCCGACGCCTCGACGGCATCCCGCTGGCCCTGGAGCTGGCGGCCTCGCGCGTACGGACCCTCGGCGTGCACGGTCTGGTGGCCCGGCTGGACGACCGCCTCGAACTGCTGTCGGGCGGCTACCGCGACGCCCCGGCCCGGCAGCGCACCCTGCGCGCGATGATCGACTGGAGCTGGGAGCTGCTGACCGCCGCCGAGCGCATCGTGCTGCGCAGGCTGGCCGTCCACGCGCAGGGCTGCACGCTCCGGGCCGCCGAGGCGGTCTGCTCCGGGGACGGGGTCAAGCCCGCCGAGGTGCTGGACCTGCTGGCCCGGCTGACCGATCGTTCGCTGGTGGTGGCCGCCGACTGCGCGACGGGGCCGCGCTACGGACTGCTGGAATCGGTACGGGCGTACTGCGCCGAGCGCCTGAACGAGGCGGGCGAGGCGCACGACCTCCGGCACCGGCACGCGACGTACTACACCGAACTGGCGGTCACGGCAGGCCCGTTGCTGCACGGGCCGGATCAGCGGCGCACCCTCGAACAGCTGGACGAGGAGAGCGCCAACCTGCGGGCCGCACTCTCCTTCACCGTCCAGGAAGAGCACGGGGACGACGCGCTGAGGCTGGTCAACGCGCTGGCCTGGTACTGGGTCCTGCGCTCGCGCCTCACGGAGGCACGCCGGTCGCTGGCGTCGGCGCTCGCGGTGCGGCCGGACGGGGAAAGGTCAGCCCAGCTCCGGGCACGCGCCGGAGTATGGGCAGCCGGGCTGGCGATCCTGGCGGGCGAGGGAGACGAGGGGGAGGGCGGCAGCAGCCAGGACGGAAGCGCGCTCCGTACCCGTATCCACTCGGCGCTCGCGCCCTACGCCACCTTCGACGACCCGCCCGGACTCGCCGCCGCGCAATGGTTCCTCGGCTCCGTACTGATGGGCTACGACCTGTCGCTGGGGGAGCCCCTGGTCGAGCAGTCCCTGGCCGGTTTCCGTGAGTTGGGGGACCGCTGGGGCACGGCGGCGGCGCTGAGCGTACGAGCACGGCACGCGCTGGGACGCAGCGACCTGGCCGCACTGGAACGCGACGGCACGGAGAGCGCCCGGCTCTTCGCCGAACTGGGCGACGGCTGGGGCCAGTTGCAGACGGTCTTCCCGCTCGCCTCGCTGGCGGAGATCGCCGGTGACTACGCACGGGCGGCCCAACTGCACCAGGACGGGCTGCGCTTGGCCGAGAAACTGGGCCTGTGGATGGAGGCGTCCAAGCGCCTGACCGGCCTGGGCCGCCTGGCACTCCTCTCTGGGGACCACGTACGCGCCCATGAACTCCACCAACGTGCACTGGAGTTGGCCTCCGACCAGAACTTCAGGGACGGGGAGGTCAGCGCCAGGATCGGCCTCGCGCTCGGCGCGCGCAGGGCGGGCGACTTCGACACGGCCGGGGAGCACCTGGACCCCCTCCTGACGTGGTTCCGTCGGCTCGACTTCGGCCCGGGGCTGACCCTGATCCTTGCCGAACTGGGCTTCGTGGCCGAGCAGCGGGGCGACGCACCGACCGCGCTGGCGCACCATCACGAGGGCCTGGCCCTCGCCCGGAAGCTCGGCGATCCCCGGGCGGTGGCCCTGGCCATGGAGGGGCTGGCGGGCGCACGTTCCCTCCAGGGCGAGCACCGCGCGGCGGCCCGCCTTCTGGGCTCGGCGACGGCGGCGCGGGAGTCGGTGGGGGCACCGCTGCCGCCGGGGGAGCGAGGCGACGTGGACCGCATCACCGCCCGCACCCGCGAGGCCCTGGGTGAAGCGGCCTTCACCACCGCCTTCGCCGAAGGCACCGGCCCGCAACAGCCCGCCTGAAGGCCGCCCCACTCCACCCGCACCCTGCCGCGCCCCCAGCCGCCCGCGCCAGAGTCGGGGCGGCACGGTTGCACGGGCGACGGAGGGGATCGCGATGACGGGGACGGCGACAGGCAGGGCTCCAGAGTTTCCGGTGGCGCTGGTCACGGGTGCGACGAGCGGTATCGGGCTGGCCATCGCTCGCGACCTCGGGGCCCGGGGGCACCGGGTGTTCCTCTGCGCGCGCACCGAGAGCGCGGTCAAGCAGACGGTGGAGGACCTGCGCGCCGAGGGCCTGACGGTGGAGGGAATGGCGGCCGACGTCACCGACCGCACGGCGGTCGAAGCACTCGTACGGGCCGCTGTAGCAGCCTTCGGCGGGCCGATCTCCGTACTGGTGAACAACGCGGGCCGCAGCGGCGGCGGCGCGACGGCGGACATCACCGACGAGCTGTGGCACGAGGTCATCGACACCAACCTGCACAGCGTGTTCCTGCTGACCCGCGAGGTCCTCAACGCGGGCGGCCTGGCCACCGCCGACTGGGGCCGCATCATCAACATCGCCTCCACGGCAGGCAAACAGGGCGTCCTGCTCGGCGCCCCGTACACGGCCTCCAAGCACGCTGTGGTGGGCCTGACCAAGGCCCTGGGCAAGGAGCTGGCCCCGACGGGCGTCACGGTCAACGCGGTGTGCCCCGGCTACGTGGAGACCCCGATGGCGGCGCGCGTACGCAGCGGGTACGCGGCGGCGTGGGACACGACGGAGGAGTACGTCCAGGAACAGTTCGAGGCCAAGATCCCGCTGGGCCGCTACTCCACCCCGGAGGAAGTCGCGGGCCTGGTCGGCTACTTGACCACGGACCTGGCGGCCTCGATCACGGCGCAGGCGCTCAACGTGTGCGGCGGCCTGGGCAACTTCTGAGCCACCCCGAAAGCTGGGCTCGGCCCTGACACCAGTACACGCACCGTGGCCCAAGCGTCCATCCTCAGCCACGGCGGCCGATACCTGGTCGCGGGCACCACGCCCGAGCCCGTCGAGGGCACCTGGGACTCCTCCCGGTTCATGGTCATCGAGTTTCCCGACATGGACCGGATCCGGCAGTGGTACGACTCCCCGGAGTACCGGCGTGCCCGGGCGATCCGTGAGGGCAAGGTGGGGGTGGGGATGCTGTTCGTCGAGGGCACGCCGCCCGAGGGCTTCTCGCTCCCGCAATAGACCGCTGGAGCCGCCGTCCGCCCGGACATCTGACGACCGGGCCGGCCCCGGAAGAAGCTGTGTGGACTTCCCGTCAGCAACAGTCGCATCCGGGGCGGCAGCCGTGGGCATCCGTCGCGACGGCGGTAGGTGAGAGAGGCGCCGTTGCAGAGCTCGTGCAACACCCCTTGCCCTGCCAGGCGTTGTGGCCTTCTTTCACCGCGATGACCGCGATGACGAGGGCGGCGACGGGGTCGGCCCAGGACCAGCCGAGGGTGGCGTTGAGTATCAGGCCTGCCAGCAGGACGGCGGAGAGATAGGTGCAGAGCAGGGTCTGCTTGGAGTCGGCGACGGCGCTGGCGGAGCCGAGTTCGCGTCCGGCCCGGCGCTGGGCGGCGGAGAGGAACGGCATGATCGCCAGGGAGAGGGATGCGATCACGATGCCGGGCAGTGAGCTGTCGGCTTCCGCGTTCCCGGCCAGGGTGCGGACGGCGTCGACGCTGACGTACGCGGCGAGGGCGAAGAAGGAGAAGGCGATGATCCGCAGCGTGGTCCTCTCCCGTGCCTCCCGGATGGCGTGGTCGCGGGCGGAGAACTGCCAGGCGACCGCGGCGGCGGAGGAGACCTCGATGACCGAGTCCAGGCCGAATCCGACCAGCGCGGTGGAGGAGGCCATCGTCCCGGCGGTGATCGCGACGACGGCCTCGATGACGTTGTAGGTGATGGTCGCGGCGACCAGCAGCCGTATCCGCCTGGCGAGAATGTCCCGGCGGGCCGGTGCGGGAGCGAGGGCTATACCGGCCATCAGCAGCAGCCCTTGTCCTCGGCGTCCGGACAGGTGCGGTCTGCGGCGACGGCGACCACGGAGGTACGCAGGGCGTCCAGCGCCTGTCCGAGGCGGGGGTCGGCGAGTTCGTAGCGGGTACGGCGGCCGACCGGGATGGCGACAACCAGGCCGCAGTCGCGCAGGCAGGCGAGGTGGTTGGAGAGCCTGGTGCGCGAGATGTCGAGCATGTCGGCGAGGTCGGCGGGGTGGGCCGGGGCTTCGCGCAGGGCAAGGAGCAGGCGGCAGCGGATGGGGTCAGCGAGGGCGCGGCCGAAGCGGGTGAGGACGTCGATGTCTGGGGCGAGGGTGAGCATGAACCGAGAGTACATCGATTCATGAATTCAGGATATCCTGAACCAATAATGAGTCTCGTTCTCCAAGGGGGAGGGCGAGTGTCGAACTCGGAACTTCTGAGCCGCCCCGGAACATGCGGCGCGGCGACGGTCGACGGCTATGCCCAGGCCAGACGCTGCCCGTCGCGGCCGACGTGGCCGCGTGCGACTGGGCCCGGCAGGCACTCGGGCAGCTCTCGGTCACCTGGTACGCCACCGGCATGGACCGCGTGCGCGAGGTCCGCAACACCCTCCAGCCGTGGAGCGACCACCCGTGCGTGGTCGAGCTGGACGACGCGATGCACGGATGGCGGGCGACGGTCAGCGCGCTTCAGCGTTGAACTTGGCGATCAGGTCCGGGAGTTCGGCGAGGCTGTCGATGCGGAACGTCGGCAGTTCCTTCGCTTCGTCCGTGTCCCACTGGATCGTGGCCCACGGGCCCCGGTGGACGAGCGCGGTCGGCATGCCGACGGCGACGGCGGGGCGGAGGTCGTTGTCGACACGGTCGCCGACGTAGAGGATCTCCGCCGGGGCGAACGGCACCACCGAAGCGACCCGCACGAAGAACTCGGGGTCCGGCTTGCTCGCGCCCCAGTCGTCCGAGGTGCCGATCAAGTCGACGTCCTGGGTGAACAGCTGTCGGAGCAGACCGCCGGCGCGAGCGGTCTGGTTGCCCGCGATGCCGAGCCACAGGCCCGCAGCACGGAGGGCCGCCAGTGCGGGGCGGACGTCGGGGTAGAGATCGGCCTCCCCGAAGTGCTCCGGCTGCCCGGCGTCGACGCGGGCCTGCCGTTGCTCGTACAGGTCGAACCCCGGCCGGAACTCCTGGAAGACGTCCCGGTAGTCCCGGCCCTGTGCGATGACCGCGCCGAACATCGCGGCGAAGGTGTGGCGCGGGACGCCGAGCCAGTCGGCCCACGTGCCGTACTCCCGCGTCTCGTCGACCAGGCACTCACCGACGTCGAAGACCACTGCGCGAATCATGATCGCAAGGGTAGGTGGGGCACGGACGCGACAGCGAGTGTCCTGCCCCACCCATCCGCGGGGAGGCTCGACGCTGCCGCAGTGGTCCGCGGCGTCCGCATCAACGTGTGCCGACGCACCTGTCAGCGGAAGTCTGCCGCATGGTCCACCGCCCACTCACGGAAGGACCGGGCAGGGGTGCCCGTGATGCGCTCCACCTCGTCGTTGACCGGCTCCGGGTTCTTGAGCAGCTCCGCCTGGGCCGGCAGCACAGCCTCCACCAGCTCTGCCGGATAGCCCTTGGCCTTCATCTGCGCGATGGCTTCGTCCAGCGTGACCTCCTCGAACCGCGCCGGCCGCCCGACGGCCTCGCCGATCAGCGCCACCTGCCGTTCCTGGGTGATCAGTTCGGGGCCGGTGATCAGGGGGCGGGCGCCGAGCAGCGCATCGGTGGTCAAGGCCTGAACGGCGACCGCCGCCATGTCCGCCTCGTGAATCAGCGGGCGGGCCAGCTTCGCCATCGGCGCCCGTACCGCACCGGTGGCGCGGACCTCCTCCGCCCAGCCCAGCGTGTTGCCCGCGAACCCGGTGGGCCGCAGCGCCGTCCACTCCAGACCCGATGCCTCGACCAGCCGCTCCAGCTCCGTGTGGAACATAGTGATCGCCTCGCCCGGCTTCTCCTTCTGGTCGCCGACCCCGGCGGAGGACAGATACACCACCCGCCGGGCGTGCTTCCCGATCGCGTCGATGACGTCCGACGCGCCCTCGGCGCTCAAGAACGGCCACACCAGGAAGACCGAATCGACGCCCTGCAGAGCCGTGTCCAGCGACGCGGGGTCACCGAGATCGCCGCGTACCACCTGCACACCCTCCGGGAAGTCCGCCGCCTCCCCTCTCACCAGCGCCCGTACGGTCACGCCTGCCGCGTGCAGTTGGGCCACCACCGCGCCGCCCACCTTTCCGGTCGCGCCGGTCACCAGGATCCCGGGCTGTGTCATCGGAATCTCCTCGTCTCGCCGTTCGATGACACGACTCTCGTACGTCAACCAAGGTTCAGGTCAAGCTCGGTCGGGACCACCGGCCTGGCGGCCTCGATCACGGCGTAAGCGCTCAACGTGTGCGGCGGTCTGGGCAACTTCTGAGGCGCCTCGGAACACACGTCAGCCGGCCGACGCCTGTTCCCAGGTGAGGCGTTGCCCTTCGCGGCCGACGTGCAGCCGCATGCGCTCGGTCGGCGGTCGTCCGTCCGCCTGCCAGCGGGTGACGTACTCGGAGATCAGGTCCCACAAGCGTGCTGTGCCGCCCTGCCGGACCATCCACCGCGCACCGTCCCGGAAGACGACCGCCCACGAACCGGTGCCCACGTCGATCACGATGTGTTCCGTCCGGCCGTCCCGCTCCAGCGTGATCCGTTGTGCGCGGGGTGCGGCGAACTGGGCGACGAAGCGGGCCGTCCAGTCGTCGAGCACGTCCGCGCCGAAACCGGTGGGGACGGCCTCGCCCTCGCTGAGATCCGGCAGCATCCCGAGCGGGGGCGGAAGGTGCGGGCGGGCCAGCATGAACGAGACCTGTCCGCCGAGTACCGGGCCGTCGGCAGTGCCGTCTTCGGCGGCCGTCAGCCGTACGAGTTCGGAAGCGTGCATCCACCCGCCGACCGTGACCAGGACTTCACCACCGGGCCGGGTCTGCGCGAGCCAGTCGCCCGGCACCGTATGCACACCGCATGTCGCGATCACACGGTCGTACGGGCCGCCGCGCAGGTAGCCCGCCAGGCCGTCACCGACCACCTGTGCAGGCCAGTAACCGGCACCCCCGAGCGCGATCCCCGCGCGAGCGGAAACCTCGGCATCCACCTCGACTGTGGTCACATGCTCCTCGCCAACTACGCTGCACAGCAGGGCGGTTGAGTAACCGGTGCCCGTGCCGATCTCCAGGACGCGCATCCCTTCGCTGGCCCGCAGCTCCTCCAGCATCCGGACGACCAGGCTCGGCAGGGTGGACGACGACGAGGGCGCCGCCGCGATCCGCCCCTCGACCTGCTCGGCGAAGACGCCCCCGGCCACCTGTGTCACCAGGGTGTCGTCCTCGTAGATCCGCCCGAGTGCGTCGGCGGAGTCGCCGGGCTCGGGCCGGTACCAGCCACCGCCTTCGTACTCGAACCAGCCGCGCGAGAGGAACGCCTCACGAGGCACGGACAGCACGGCGGCTCTCCCCTCCGGAGTGTGCAGCGCGCCCGCCTTGGCCAGGCGGCGCGCGAGGTCTTCGCGCAGGTGCACCGAGGGGAGGTGGTCAGTCATGGTGGCTCGCTCCGTTCTCCAACAGGTCGGCGACAGCGCTGGTGACCGGCAGTCCGGCCGCTTCTTCGAGCCACGCCCATTGACCGTTCGGGTTGCACTCCAGGAACCACCATTCGCCGTCGGCGGTCACGGCGAAATCGAAGGCTCCGAAGCTCAGCCCGAAGTCGGCGAGGAACCGCACCAGCGTCCGGCACATCCCGTCCGAGCAGGCGACCGGCTCATAGGCGAGGCTCTGATACTCCGCTCTCCAGTCCACGACGCCGGGCGGTGCGGTGATCAGGGCGCAGAACACCCGCTCCCCGACCACGACCGCGCGTACGTCCGCCACCTTGGGTACCTGCGACTGGAACAGGTGCGCGCTGTGACTCACCGCACCGTCGATCTCGTCCGCTTCGACGGGCGCTGCCCAGATTCCGGCAGGCTCGCCCTCGATGTCGTACGCCCCGGCGTGCAAGGGCTTGTAGAGGGTCGGCTGTTCAGCGCAGAACGCCTTGGCCTCGATTGGATCGTTCGTGATCAGGGTGGCGGGGACCGTGAGCCCCACCCGGATCGCCGCGTCCAACTGAGCGGGCTTGTACTCCGCTCGTGCGATGGCCTGCGGGTGGCTGAGGTACAGGCACCCCGGCAGTGAGCCGAGCACGCCACCCAGGCCGCGCCGGTTCTCCTGCGCTGCGAACCGTACGAACTGCTCACCACCCTCGGTTGCGTAGGTGTGGGGGCGTCGGTGGTACAAGGCGCGCACGGCGGACAGGTCGACCGTGCGTGCCCCGAGCGTGAACCGTCCGCCCCACCCTCCCGCCCCGGTCCGCGCGGCAAGCACTGCCGGGGCCGGGAAGTCCCGGCCGGGATCAAACCGGAGGACGGGCACCTGGCGCCGGTTCAACTCCGCGATGACCAGATCAGCGGTCGCGTCCTCGTCCTGCGTGCAGACCAGCACCGAGCGGCCGTCCATGGCGTTGCCCCTAGTCCTGTGACGCGTCATGGCCGGAGTCTGCGTCCACCTTGCCGTCCTTTCCGACCTGCGTCGGCGGATAGGTGTTCACGCTCGTACCGTGCTTGCCGAGTTCAGCCGGCGTCATCGCGCCGTCCTCTCCGACCCATAGGCCGGTCTGGGTGGCCGGGTCAACGCCCGCGTACAGCCAGGGAGAGGGGGAACCGTTGCGCAGCGGAGTCATCCGGCGCAGTCCCCATGGGACCTGGGCGGTCGTATCCGTACCTGCGGGGGTTGTCTGCAAGTCTCCTCCTTGGTCGCTGCATACGGTGGATGTGGTGCAGGACCCGCGCCAGGATGCGGCAGGGGTGGTCAGTCCTCGATCTCGACGAATTCGCCGAGCCCGCGGTGGCACCCGCACGCGCATTGCAGGGTCATCACCGGTCGCTCGTAGCGTTGTTGGGATGCGAGTCGGATCTCGCGCGGGCCGGGGCACATGGCGTGCTCGTCGCACCGGCACTCCGGCGTCCGGTACGTCGCGGCGGGCCGGGTCCGTACCGTCATGATGCAGACCCGTACGCGAGGCGGGCCGCCCCGACGTCCACCAGCTCGGCCACGCGCGCCAGGCCGCAGAGGCGTCCGGGCTCGCGTACCGGCGCGATCCAGTGGCTACCGGGCGGGGCGAGCTGATCGACCTGCGGCACCCCGAGCCACCCACCCGACCCGAGGTACTCGGCTGCACGGGACTGCCAACGGTCTGCCGCGCCGACCGAGACCAGCGGATAGAACCAGCGGTCCGCGTCCTGGATCACCGGACCGCCGAGCAGCTGCTCCAGCAGCGGACTGACGGCGGCCGGGCGAGTGTTGACGAGCGCCGCGTGCAGAACCTCGGCCGGGATCCGGACCGTGTCGAAAAGGACGCCGAGCGGCAGCACGGAAAGACCCTGATCACGCCACTCCCGGTGGGCGGTCTCGGGGTCGGCCTGTGCGTGGGCGAGCCAGTCGGAGAGCGGGTTCGTTCTCTGTGCGGGCATGAGCAGGACCGTCCCCGAGGGCAGCGAATTCGTGTGCTGACCAGAGTGCCGCTCCCCAGAGCCCGGATCGCTCACAGAACTGTGAGCGGTGTGCTCGGTCCCTAGAGTCCGATCCAGGTGGCCATCTGCGACAAGGTGTCCGGCGTGCTGCGGGCGGTGTGCAGGAGGCCGGACACCACCTCGTGCGTGCCTCGGTGGTACCGGGTCTGCTCCGGCGCGGCCTTCCGCGCGGCGATCAGATGTCGTAGCGCGGCATCGGCCGAGCCCACCTCCATCTCCACGACGGCACGGTCCACGAGGTACCGGGCCCGGCGACTCGTGACGACGGATGGCATCAGCGTGATGGCACGGGCCTGGGTGAGGGCCGTGTCGAACTGCCGCATCGTGATGGAGGCACCCATCTCGTGCAGCGCCACATTCGTGTGGCCGAATGACAACCAGTGGACGTCCGGGGCCTCACCGCCTACCCGGGTCGCAAATTCGCGTGCTGCGGCGACGTGGGCTGTTACAGCGCCGCGGTTGTCCTCCCGGGCGGCCACGGAGACCGCGCCGAGGTGGAGTTGCCCGGCGACGGCCATGGCCTGGCGGCTGGTCTCGCCGCGCACAAGATCAAGGCCGGCGGCAATGAGCCGAGCCCCCAGTTCATGATCTGCGCTCTTGCGGCTGAGAGCCCTCTTGTACTGGCGGATCGCAGCCAGGCATGGATCGGAAGCTCGTTCCGCAGCCCAGCCCATCCGGTCGAGCGCGACGGTGGACAGGTCGGGGTATCCCAACTTGAGCGCCACGTCATGGGCGGTGCGGTAGACCGAGGCCAGGGCGCGCCACCCCTCGGTCGACGGAGCGGTTTGCATGGAGCACACCAGATCCGCGATCAACATCGGGAGCTGACGGCTCGCCATACGCAGATGGGTGGCGCGGACCTGCTGGCAGACCTCGTCAGCAGACTGCGCCAACACGGCAACCGCAGGCGGTTGCCGGTGTCCCGGGTCCAGATCCCAGAGATCCAGAGCTTCGCGGATCGGGCGGACCATGGTGATGAGTGCGGCTTGCCGGGCCTCAGGCAGTGACGCGTCGCCTGTAAGAACCTCGGGGGTCACACCCAGCACGGGCGCGACAGCCCCCACGAACTGCGGCGTTGCCTGGCGTGCGCCGCACTCCACCTGATTGACCAGGCTGTAGGAGTACGAGGTGCGTTCCGCGAGCTGACGTTGACTGAGACGCGCCAGCTTGCGGTACCGCTGGATTCGAGATCCCGTGTGGTCGTCATCCAGTCCGGGCATAACGGGCTCCGTTCCTGACTCGTCATCCGGAAAGCTACCCGCCCACCAGGGCGTTGGTGCTGCGTCGCCCCTGATCCGATCAGAGTTCGGGGTGACGTCCTGTGATGCGATAGAGACATGACTTCTCCTGTGCTCTACCTGTTCGGATCTGCCGCACCGCCCGTGATGGGGGTGGCAGGCGTCATCGAGTCGGCCCAGCGACGCGGGTTCGAAGTGTGCCTCGGGCTGACGCCGACTGCCGCGGAGTGGTTGCACGACAGCATCGACGAGCTCGCGGAGCTCACCGGGCATCCGGTCCGGCACTCCTACAAGCGGCCCGGCACCGCAGACGCATGGCCGACGGCCGACGTGGCCCTGTTCGCGCCGATCACGGCGAACAGCCTGAACTCGTGGGCGCTCGGCCTCACCAGTGTGTTCGTCGTGGGGGTGGTCGCGGAGGGAATCGGCAAGGGCATCCCGCTGGTGGCGATGCCGTGCGTGAACGCGGCGTACGCCGCACACCCCCAGATCGACGTGTCCGTGGCCACGCTGAGGAAGGCGGGCGTCGAAGTGCTCTACGGAGACGGAGGGTTCACCCCGAATCAGCCGGGCGAGGGAAAGCCGACGGAGTACCCGTGGCAGCTGGCCTTGGACGCGGCAGCACGTCGTGTGCAGGAGTAGTTGGCCATGACGAAAGCCCGTAGGGCTCCCAAGCGGCAACGCAGCGTGGTCAGTTGATGCGGTACCGTAATCGCGTCATAGCTCTTCGCGTACGTGAACGGCGCATAGGGCGGCCCCCGCCGGTGTTGGTCGCACCGGGCGAGGGCCTCACACCGAGGCTTACGCAAGGAGCCCCAGGAATGTTTCTTCATGCTATCTCGCCCACTCGGTCCTTCACCAAGGTGCCCAACGCGCTCTTTCAGAAGACGACCCTCCTCGCCGAGACGCGACTGCTGCTCGCGTACGTGGGCGGACTCCCGCCCGCCGAGCAGTACGTGTCCATCTGTGAGCACTCCAAGGCCCTGGGTTTCAAGTCCGGTACGGCCAAGAAGGTCAAGAAGGAGCTCGTCGAGCACGGGTACGCGTACGACTACCGGGGCCAGGGCGCCGGGGGGCAGCGGTACACCGAGCAGTGGCTCAGCAATGTCCCCCTTACGGAGGACGAGTTCATCACCTTGCGCACCGGGCAGAACCCCAGGTCGGCTCCGAGTGTCCAGAAACCGACCGTCGGTCAGCCGAGGGTTCGGCGAGCCGACGGGTCTACCGGTACTACCAAGACCAACTACAAGACATCCCCCACCCGCCCACCCCAAGACCACGCGCAAGCGCAAACGACGGCGGGCCGGGCGGTGGAAAAGCTAGCGGTGCTGGCAGCGTGGGTCGAGTGCAGTGCGGCGGGGCACGGGGGCGGGTCGGTGGAGGCGAGACCGGAGCCGGATCCAGTTGCCCCTGCGGCGGCTGGGTCCGTGGAGCCGGAGCCCGTTGCGGCCGGGTGCCCCGAACCGAGAGCAGCGGAGCGTGAGTTGCCCGAGAGCGGGCCCGAGGGCCCGGGGTGGCCGCCGCCCGCAGCGCCAGAGCTGGCTCCGGTGTCGGCGTCCGAGGCGGTCTCGGAAGAGCACCCGGCACCTCCGCCTGCCGTCGGGCCCGTCGCTCCCGGCGCGAACACCCCGCAGACCGGGCCCAGTTCCGAACCGGAACCCCGCTTCGTCCTCGCCGAGCGAATGCTGCGCGAGCTGGAGACCGTACGAAGAGACCTCCGGATGTCCGTCCGCAACATCCGCTATCTGGCTGGCAACGTCGCTGAGCAGCTCAAACGCGGTGTCCCCGCCATGGAGATCTACCACGCGCTCTCCCACGACCTCCCCAAGGAACCGATCCGCAACGCCGCCGGATTCGTCACCAACCGGCTCCGTACGAACGTCCCCGACCCCGCCGAACTCGCCGCCGCCGACACCGCCAGAGCGGGTGCTGCGGCCGTCCGGGCCCCGGCCCCGCCACGCCCCGTCACCGAATGCCGTGGCCCTGGACGGCCGGGCGCCCATGCCTTCCGCCCCGTGGGCGACGAGACCTTCTGCTCCGCCTGCCGCCGCGAATACCCCGGCCTCGCCGAACTCGCCGAAGCCGAGCACGAGGGGTGGTGGGCGCCCCTGCCCGTCCCCGAGTTCTCGGGGGAGCCGCCCTTCTGACCGGGGCGCCGGGCCGCCTCGCCCGCTTCCGCCCGAGGTGAACACCGGTCCGTTTCCGGTCGGTGATCGTTACCGTCGGACCGTATGACGACGACCATCACCACACGCACGGTCGAGTACCCGGCCGACGGACTGACCATGATCGGACGCCTGGCGCTTCCGGCCGGGACCGGGCGGCGGCCTGCGGTCCTGATCGGGCCCGAAGGGACGGGGCTGAACGACTTCCAGCGTCAACGTGCCGACGCGCTCGCCGAGTTGGGGTACGTGGCGTTGGCCTTCGACATCAACGGCGGGCGCTGGTTCAGCGACATCCAGGAAATGCTGGACCACGCCCTGCCCCTGCTCGCCGACCCTGGCCGGATGCGCGAGATCGGGCACGCCGCGCTCGATGTCCTGCTCGCCGAGCCCCGTACCGACCCCGACCGCATCGCCGCCATCGGCTACGGCACCGGCGGCGCCATCGCCCTCGAACTCGGCCGGGACGGTGTCGATCTGCGTGCCATCGGCACCGTCAACGCGACGATCCCGGGCAGCCGCCCGGGGGAGGCGGCTCGCATCGGCTGTCCGGTGTGGGCGGGTGTCGGGTCGGAGGATCCGATCATGTCGGCCGAGCAACAGGCCGCTTTCACCGCCGAGTTGCAGGAAGCGGGGGTGGACTGGCGTCTCACTGTTTACGGCGGTGCCCAGCATGCCTTCCACCACCCTCCGGTCGACCAGGCCGTACGGCCCGGCGTCGGCCACCACCCCCTCCACGCGGAGCGGGCCTGGCGCGACGTACTGGACCTGCTGGAGGAGTGTGTGCCCGTGGCTGGGTGAGCGGTCCGGGTGAGCGGTCCGGGGTGGTCCGGGGCTGTCTGGGACAGGGGTCGGACAGCTCCGGGACAGCCGAAGCCCTTGCCGCCGCAGGTCGGTCCGCCCCACGCTCGGCCCACCGACAAGGGGAGGAACGCCATGCGAATCCGACGCATGCTCGCACTCGCAGGAGTCACCGCCGCACTCGCCACTGGTCTCGCCGCCAACCCCGCCGCCGCAGCGGAGAAGAGCAACTCCGGTGGGAGTGGCGAGATTTCGGCCGCCGCCTGGACCCCGACCAGGACGCCCAGCTCCGCACCGATCAGGAAGTGCTACGCCGCCTCGTGCGACGTGGTCTACCGGACCGACGCCGGCTCCACCGTGTACTGGAGCCACTACGCCTACAACAGCTCCGGCAACCGCTGGTACTACGTCCAGTACATCTTCGGGAACAACTATCCCAAGACCGTCTACGGCTGGATCTACTGCGGCAACGTCACCGCGTCCTGCTGAGCGACCGTACGGGCGTGGTTGATGGCCTCCCAGCGGGCCAGGACCTCGGCGTGCGGGTCTCCCCTGCCGACAAGTCGGCAGCAACGGCTCCGGCCCCGGCCGGAAGGGGAGATGCCGGGGGCTGGCCTGCCTTCGGGGTGAGAGGGGCTCACAGGATCTTCGGTGACCCCGTGACCTCTCGTACGACGGCCTGCGGTGCCATTCCCGTCGCCCGCCATGGCGCAAGGAGCGAGGCCCCCACCGGCTCGTGCGACAGCAGTACGTGGCGCAGGCTGGGGAGGGAAGTGCCGACAGGGGCTCCGGCCGTGAACCGGGCGAGGGCCGAGGGGAGTTGGGTCAGGACCGTCACCTTCTGGTCCGCGAGCAAGCTCGCGAACGCGGTGGCGTCGGAGGCCGTGGCGCGGTCCACGACCGTCGACCGGCCGCCCGACAGGAGGGGTCCCCACATCTCTCGCATGCCCAGGTCCAGGCTCATGGAGTGGAAGTACGTCCATACGTCGTCGGGGCCCGCGTCCAGCAGCGGGAGCACCGAATCCAGCCACGACAGCACGTCCAGATGGGAGACCGGGTGCACGCCCGCCGCCCGACCCGGGTTGCTGCCGGGTTCCGGCATCGCCATGAAGGCCGAGTTCAGGGGGAGTTCGCGCCGTAGTCGTGCGGCGGGGCGTGCGCCGATGACGTACCGGCCCACCTTCGCCATCGGGACCTCGTCCCGCAGCAGTCCACTGTCCGAGACGACCATCTCGGCGCCCGCGTCCCGCATCAGGAACTCCTGGAGGCCCGGGTTGTGGCCGGGTTCCAGCGGGAGTACCGCCGCGCCCGAGCGCAGTACTCCCAGCACCGCGCCCGCCATCGTGCACGAGCGGGTGGCCCGTACCGCCACCGCACTGCCGGCGCCCGTACGGCCCGAGAGGCGGCGGGCGATGTCGTCGGCCAGCAGTTCGAGTTCCAGGTACGTCGCCTGGTCCTCCGCGTCCTGTGCGGCGATGCGGTCCGGGTGGCGGGCGGCCACCGCCGCGAAACGGGCGTCGACGCGGTCCCGTCGCTCCGGCCGCTCACCGGCCGGGTCGAGCCCGATCCGGCCGAGCATCGAGGCCAGGTCACCGGACAGTCGGTCGAGCTCCGGCTGCTCCAGCTGCTCAGGCTGCTCAGGAGCGGGGTTCATGCGGCCTCCCGGGCCCTCGGGTCGGTACGGGGTCGGTGCGGGTCGGTACGACGTCGGTGCGGGGGCGAGTCGCGGTGTGCGTGCGGTGCCCCCGGAGGCCGATGGTGGCGCGTGAGGGCGGAGTACCGCTCAAGTCCTGGTGCAATCACGGGACTTGGCGCAAGAATGCGCTTTCGGGCGCGGCGCACCGGAACATACTCCAGCAAGACTCAAGAGTCGGTCCACGCGGGATCCAGGACGGGTGGAGAGGCTGTGACACGACCCGCCCGCAGATGCCACGCTTCTCGGGCTCATGCCACTGCCGCACTCTCCACAACCGCGCATCCTTAGACGGACGCGTATGGAACTGAGCTTTGTGGCTATGGCCCGTCTCGCGAGACTGGACTTGACTGTACTCATGACTCAGAACGCGCAGAACACGCAGACCACCCTCGTCATCGGCGGAACCGGCAAGACCGGACGCCGAGTTGCCGAGAAGCTCTCCGCGCAGGGCCGTCAGGTCCGGATCGGTTCGCGCAATGGTGAGCCGCCCTTCGAGTGGAACGACCCGTCCACCTGGGACGCCGCACTTGCCGGTGTCGACCGCGTGTACGTCACCTACTACCCCGACCTCGCCTTCCCGGGTGCGTCCGACCAGGTCGGCGCCTTCTCCAAGGCCGCCGTCGCCGCCGGCGCCCGCCGGCTGGTGCTGCTCTCCGGCCGTGGCGAGGAGGCCGCCGAGGTCGCCGAGAACAAGCTCAAGGAGTCCGGCGCCGAGTGGACCGTCATCCGGGCCGCCTGGTTCAACCAGAACTTCGACGAGAGCTTCTTCCTGGAGCCCGTCCTCTCCGGTGAGATCGCGCTGCCGACCGGCGACGCCGTCGAGGCCTTCGTCGACGCCGACGACATCGCCGACGTCGCGGTGGCCGCACTGACCGAGGACAAGCATGTCGGCAAGACCTACGAGGTGTCGGGCCCGCGCCTGCTCAGCTACAGCGACGTGGCCGACGAACTGTCCCGCGCCACCGGCCGCGACATCAAGTTCATCCCGGTCACCGACGCGCAGTACCGCGCGGTGCTCAAGGAGAACGGCCTCCCCGAGGAGTTCGCCGACCTGTTCGCGCTGCTCCTCGACGGCCGCAACGCGCACATCGTGCACGGTGTCGAGGAGGCCCTGGGCCGCAAGCCCAAGGACTTCGCCGACTACGCCCGCGACGCCGCCAAGACCGGTGTCTGGAACGTCTGACCGTACGAGTACGGCACACCGCAACACCCCTTGAGACCCTGACCGGTTGGGCGGCGACTCTGGTACGGCCGCCGCCCGACCGGTAGACGGGCATCAGCACCAAGCAGCACCAAGCAGCACCAAGCAGCACCAACCCGGCAGGAGGCGTTCGTCCCATGCCCACTCCGAAGACCTGGTCCAGCGAACAGGGACTGCACCACCTCCCCCCGCACTTCCACGGCTTCGCCCTGATGCACATCGCCATGCGGCGCGACGCGGCCCGGCTGCGCACCGCCGCCCCCCACTGGCAGGGCACCGGAAACGAGTGGTGGCAGCGCTTCCGCGAAGTCATCGAATGGCACCACACCAGCGAGGACGACGTCCTGTGGCCCGGCCTGCGCCGCCGCGACGCCGACTTCGACGCCCAGGCCCGCGAACTCCACGACGACCACGACGAACTCGACCGCGCCATGGCAGCCGTCTCCTCGGCCGTCCAGCACGGCGGCGCCGGCCTCGTACAGGCCGCCGCGCACTTCGAGGGAATCCTGCACGACCACCTCCGCGACGAGGAACAGGTCGTCTTTCCCGTCTTCGACCGGCTCGGCGAACGCGCCTACCTCGCCGAGGAGCGCAAGGTCGTCTCCAGCGCCCCGCGCCGCGTGATGACCTACCTCCAGCCCTGGATGTTCGACGGCGCCGACCGCCGCGCGGTGGCCCACGTCTCGGCCACCATCCCGCCGCCCGTCCGGCTCCTCGGCTCGACGGTGCTGCGCAGGCGGTACGAACGCACCCTGAGGGGGATCCTGACGTGAGCAACGCACAAGTGACCGACATGGTGTCCGAAGTGGTCACCGGCTCCACCACCGGCTCCACCACCACCCAGTCCGTGACCCTGGTCGCCGCGACCGTCGGCACCGGACTGATGGCCGGGCTCTACTTCGCCTTCGACATCTCCGTGATGCCGGGCCTCGGACGCGGCGACGACCACACGTACGTCACCGCCATGCGCAACATCAACGACGCCATCGACAACGGCCTCTTCGGCCTCCTCTTCCTCGGCGCCTTCCTCGCCACCGGCATCGCCGCCGTCCAGCAGCAGCGCGGCGGCCGGCCCGACGCGGCCCGCTGGGGCTGGACCGCGTTCGCGCTCTACGGGCTCTCGCTCGTGGTCACCGCGGCCGTCAACATCCCGCTCAACACCCAACTGGCGCGCGCCGGTTCGGACGTGAGCGCCGCCCGCACCCGGTTCGGCTCCCGCTGGACCAGCGGCAACCTCATCCGCACCGTGGCCTGCACGGCGGCCCTCGCCGCCCTGGGCCGCGCACTGACCCTGCACGGCCGGGGCTCGGCAGCGTAACTCGGCACGACCCGGCGTGACTTCGCGAGGATGATGGAGCGATGGACACCCTCACCGGCCTGCTGGAAGGTCCCAAAGCACGCGGCGCCTTCCTCCTCAAGTCCGTGTTCAACCCGCCCTGGTCGCTGCGCGTCGAGGACCACGCGCCCATCTCCATCGTCACCATGGCCCACGGCGACGCCTGGCTGATACCCGACCACGGCACGCCCGCCGCGATCCGCCCCGGCGACGTCGCGGTGGTGCGCGGCCCCGACCCGTACACCGTCGCCGACTCCCTGGACACCCCCGTCCAGATCACGGTGGGCCCGCAGCAGCGGTGCAGCACCGAGGACGGCGAGGACGTCACCGAGGCCATGGCCCTGGGCGTACGGACCTGGGGCGCGGCCTTCCAGGAGACCGACTCGGCCGTGATGCTCAGCGGCACCTACCAGGCCCCCAGCGAGATCGGCCGCCGGCTGCTGAGCGCCCTGCCGACCCTCCTGGTACGGCCCTCCGAGGGCGCCGACACCACCCTGATCACCCTGCTCGCCACCGAGATGGCCCGCGACGAACCGGGCCAGGAGATCGTCCTCGACCGGCTCCTGGACCTGCTCCTCATCGGGGTGCTGCGCACCTGGCTCGCCGATCCGGGCAGCGGCGCCCCCGCCTGGTACCGCTCGCAGAGCGACCCGGTGGTCGGTCCCGCGCTGCGGCTGCTGCACGAGAACGCGGCCCACGGCTGGACCGTCGAGGAGCTCGCCCTCAAGGTCGGCGTCTCGCGCGCCTCGCTGGCGCGCCGCTTCAACGACCTGGTGGGCGAGCCCCCGATGGCGTACCTCACGGGCTGGCGGCTGGCACTCGCCGCCGACCTGCTGCGCGAACCCGACTCCACGGTGGCCTCGGTGGCCGGACGGGTGGGCTACGGCTCGGCGTTCGCGCTGTCCAGCGCCTTCAAGCGGGTACGGGGCATCAGCCCGCAGGAGTACCGGTCGGGCGCGACGCCGAGCAGCCCGCGCGAGACCCCGCCCGTGCCCCGTACCGTCATCCTGCCGAAGGCCTGAACCCCGGCTACGGCCGGACGCTACGGCCGGACGCGCGCCACGGCCGTGAGGACCAGGCCCTCCTCGGCCAGCCAGCGGCCGTCGTACGCGGGGTCGACGGTGGCTTCGCGCGGCGGGCGGATCTCCGACGTGAACGTGCCGTCCATGGCCAGCGACAGCGTGGCGTCGCGGAACCCCAGCCAGATGCCGGTCGCCGGGTACCAGGCCTTGTACACCGCCTCCTTGGCCGAGAAGAACACCCGCTCCCAGGGGACCGCGGGGTCCAGCTCCGCCAGCGCCGCCAGTTCCGCGCGCTCCGCCGGTGAAGTGATCAGCCCGAGCACGCCCTTGGGCAGCGGCCCGGCGGGCTCCGCGTCGATGCCCAGCGCGGCGTACCGGGAGGCGGACGCGACGACCGCGGCCCGGTAGCCCTCGCAGTGCGTGATGCTGCCGACCACCCCGGCCGGCCACTGCGGGGCGCCGCCGGGCCCGGGGAGCAGCGGGGCGGGGGAGCGCCCCAGCTCGGCCAGGCACCGCCGGGCACAGGCCCGTGCCGAAGCGAACTGCCGCCTCCTGCGCGGCAGTCGACCCCTCATCAGGGCCGCCTCGGCGAGGAACAGCGGGGCGGGCGCCGCGTCGTCGAAGACCTCCGACGACGTGACGCCCGGCGGGAGTATCCGCCCGATCAGCGCGGCGGTTCCCACCCTCGCGAGGGGCATTGCGTGGGGCGTCGCGAGGGTCATCGCGAGGCTCATCGCGAGGCGAGTTCGGCCACCGCGGACACCGCTGCCGACGGGCGCTCCAGCGGCAGCATGTGGCCCGCGTCCTCGATCCGTTCGAAGCGGGCCCCGGGCAGCACCTGCGCGAGGATCTCGGCCAGTCCGATGCTGATCACCTTGTCCGCCGTGCCGTGCAGGACCACCGCGGGGACGTTGACGGACTTGAGGGCCTCGCGCACGTCCCAGCCGCGCGTGCAGCGGAAGAAGTCCGCCCGCACCCGGGGCTGGGTCGCCGAGAACATCTGGCGGTTGACGTCCCGGACCACCGGGTCGACCACCTTGCCCATCGTCGAGCTCAGCAGCTTGCGGCCCAGCCAGCCCCGGCGCAGTCCCCAGGAGAAGGGGGCGCCGCCCATCATCTTGACCTCGCTGTCGGGGGTGTCCTGGCCGTGCGCGGCCGTGCCCAGGAGCACAAGTCCCTTGAGGCGTGCGGCGGATGGCGAGGTGGCCGCGTAGTTGAGTGCGGCGAAGCCGCCGCCCGAGTGGCCGACCACGACCGCCTCGCGGGCGCCCGTCTCGGCCAGCACCGCCGCCAGGTCGGCGCCGAGGCGCTCGACCGAGACCGGCGTACGGCCGAGGGTGGAGGCGCCGTGGCCGCGCTGGTCGTACAGCACGACCCGGTGTCCGGCCCTGATCAGCCGGTCGGAGACGGTGCCCCAGGTGCGGCGGGTGTGTGCCCAGCCGTGCACCAGGACCACGTCACAGGCCCCCGAGAGCCCGGCCAGCGGCGTCAGCACCGTGACCGCGAGGTCGGCGCCGTCGTCGGTGCGGACCGTCAGCTCGTGGGTCAGCTCGGGGATGGTGGTCACTTCCGCACCGCCGAGGGCTTGGCGGGCTTGCCCGTGGAGGACTTCGCGGCGGACAGCCGCCTGTTCAGCGACTCGAAGGCCGCCAGGGTGCCCCTGGAGTGCTCCGCGCCCAGGTCGGCGACCTTGGCGAGGATCTTCAGCCAGCCGTGCGGGGTGCCCGTGAAGTGCATCGACAGACGGGTGCGGCCGTCCTCCAGCGGGTCGAGGCGGAAGGTGCTCGGGCCCCGGAAGACGCCCTCGACGTACTCGATGTCCAGCCGGCGGCCCGGCTCGACCGCCACCGTGCGCGAGGTGAAGCGCAGCTTCAGGCCGCCCTTGTCGGAGCCCTTGGTGTGCACGGTCACCCCCGTCCTGCCGCCCACCTCGTCGGGCTCGCCGGAGACCGCGTGGAAGGTGTTGGCCGGAACCCACCACTCCTTCGCCCCGCGGAACTCGGAGACGAGTGCCTCCCAGACGGCGTCCGCCGGGGCGTCGATCACCGCCTCGTCGATCAGGTCGTACGTGGTCATCCGAAGCCTCCGTAGAAATTCGTGGAATCAGCAGGAACGGCAAAGGCGGGGGGGGGGGGGGGGGGGGGGGGGAGGGGGACCCCCCCCCCCCCCCCCCCCCCCCCGCCGCCGTCACCTCAGGTACCTCAGGGCCGTCACGGCCATCAGTGCCGTCAGGGCCGTCAGGCGAAGATGCTCTGGCCCGGCGTGAAGAGGTTCTTGGGGTCGTACTTCTTCTTCGCCGCCACGAAGCCCGCCCAGCGGGTCCCGTAGTGGGCCTTCCAGTCCGCCACGGTCATGTTCGGGATCGCGCCTACCAGGTAGCGCTTGGCGCCCATGCTGACCGCGAGGTCGTACAGGCGTCGGTTCTGGTCGAGCATCGCCGTGGTGTTGGGGTCACCCGGGTTGGGGAAGCGCAGCAGGTCGAAGAGGTAGCCGATGGTCTCGTTGGGCTGGACCGCCAGCGGTGCCTTGATCTTCGACGTGTAGTACGGGTAGAAGAGCAGGAATCCGCCGCCGAGCGAATCGGCCGTCAGCTCCTGCTCGACCCGCTGCATGAACGCCTTGGTCTTCGAGGCGGGCAGGAACATGCTCAGCCACGGCTTGGGCGTGAACCAGTGGCCGGTCTCCTTGAGGTACACCTCGAAGGCGTCCAGGCGGAACATGTAGTCCCGGTAGGTGTGGTCCTCGATGACCGCCTCGGCCCGGATGTCCCTCAGTCCGGCCAGCAGCTTCGTACGGTCGGGAACCGTGGTGTTGTAGGTGGCGCCGGCCTCCATCTTGTAGCGCCAGCCCGAACCGTCCGGCGTGCGCACCATCTCGCCCGCGTTGACCTGGAAGCGGCCCTCGGCCAGGAGCTTCTCGGAGTCCGCGAGGTACGTCTCCAGATCGGCGTAGTAGAGGGTGAAGATGACCGCACGCTTCGGCGCGGGCACCAGCTTCACCTTGACCCGGACGATGATGCCGACCTGGCCGCCGCCCGCCAGGGCCGCGTGGAACAGGTCGGGGCGGATCAGCCGCGACGCGGTGACCAGCGAGCCGTCACCCGTGACGATGTCGAGGGAGTCGACGTTGTCGACCATCAGCCCGTACTTGTGGACGGTGCCGCCGATGCCGCCGACGCTCAGCGTGCCGCCGATCGACAGGTGCAGGTAGTCCGGCAGCGCCGGCGGGGTCTTGCCGAGCTTGATGGCGGCCTCGGTCAGCTGACCCCAGGTCACCCCCGCCTCGACCTGGACGACGCTGTTGCCGAAGGAGCAGATCTTCGACATGCCCCGGGCGTCGATCGAGATGCCGCCCGGCACCCGCGCCTGGCCGTACACCGAGTGCGACTCGATGTCCGTGCCGGTGCCGCCCTGGCCGTTGACGGCGACCTTGATGTTGTTGGCGTTGGCGAACTTGACGATCTTGACGATGTCGTTGATGCTGCCGGGCCGCAGCACGGCCCACGGCTTGTTGCCGCCGCCGTCGAAGAAGTGCCCGAAGTCGTGGGCGAAGGAGTCGACCACGGCGGGCGTGGTCACCAGGCTGCCGTCAAGCACCGGCACCGGCACCGCTGCCCGGCTGTCGCCGGGCTCGGCGGCCGTGGCCCACGACTGGTCCAGGGCGTTCCAGCCGACGACCGCGACGGCGGTGGCCGCGATGCCGCCCAGCACTCGGCGCCGGGACGGCTCGGCGACCGTGCCCGCGCCTGGGCGGGCGGCAACTGTTCTCGGGGTCATGCTCATCTGCGTACGTCTCCCGTTTGATGTCCCACGAATCCCATGGCCTGCTGCGTCCTACTGGGGCACCTGAGTGCCGGTGCGCACCTGCGAGGCGAGCTGGTACTCGCTCAGGTCGAAGCGCTTGGTCTGGGCGCGGAAGCGCCACGTGTACGTCGGCCAGATCGACGGGTTGCGGCCACTGGCGTCCAGGTACCAGCTCTGGCAGTTGCCCGCGTTCCACACGGTGCCGTCCAGCTTGGCGTCGAGCGCCTTGTTGTACGCCTCCTGCGCCTGCGGCCGAACCTCGACGCTCGCCAGGCCCCGCTGCTCGATCTTCTTGAGCGCGTCCAGGACGTAGGCGATCTGCGCCTCGATCATCACGACCTGCGAGGAGTGCCCCAGGGTCGTGTTCGGGCCCAGCAGCATGAACAGGTTCGGGAAGCCGGCGATGGTGGTGCCGCGGTGCGCGGACATGCCGTCCTTCCACGCCTCGCGCAGCTGCACCCCGTCCCGGCCCCAGATGCGGCGGGCGACCGGCCGGTCGGTGGCCTGGAAACCGGTGCCCAGGATGATGGTGTCGACCTCGCGCTCCACCCCGTCCTTGCCGACGATCGACTTGGCCCGGACCTCCTGGATGCCGTCGGTGACCAGGTCCACGTTGGGCTGCTGGATCGCCGGGTACCAGGCGTTGGAGAACAGCAGCCGCTTGCAGGCCATCACGTAGTCGGGGGTCAGCTTGGCGCGCAGCGCCTCGTCCGGGACCGACTTCTTCAGATGGTCGCTGGCCATCTTCTGCATCTTCCCGGCGACCTTCGGGCGGGCCATCACGAAGGCCAGGAACTCCCGGCCCCACATGTTGAAGTTCCGCCGGAAGTTCTGGTAGCCGGGCAGCGAGCGCAGCAGCTTGGCCTGCAGCGGGCTGGTCGGCTTGTCGCTCTTGGGGCCGATCCAGGCGGGCGTGCGCTGGTAGAGGTCCAGGTGCCCGACCTCGGGCTGGATCTGGGGTACGAACTGGATCGCCGAGGCACCCGTACCGATGACGGCGACGCGGCGGCCGGCCAGCTCGTGGTCGTGGTCCCAGTTCGAGGAGTGGAAGACCTTGCCCTCGAAGTCCTTCAGGCCCTTGATGTCGGGGACGGCCGCCTCGCTGAGGTAGCCGGTGCCGGTGACCAGGACCTGGGCGGTGTAGTCGCCCTGGGACGTCTCGATCTTCCAGTGGCGCTCGCCGTCGTCCCAGCGGGCGGCGACCAGCTCGTGCCCGAAGCGGATGTGCGGGCGCACCCCGAAGCGGTCGGCGGTGTCGCGCAGATACGCGTACAGCTCGTCGCGCTTGCCGAAGGTGGACTTCCAGTTCGGGTTCTGGGCGAACGAGAACGAGTAGAGGTGTGACATGACGTCGCACGCACAACCCGGGTAGCTGTTGTCGCGCCAGGTGCCGCCGACCTCGTCGGCCCGTTCGAACACCAGGAAGTCGTCGATGCCCGACTGCAGCAGCCGGACGGCGGTGCCCAGGCCCGAGAATCCGGTGCCGATGACCGCGACCCGCAGATGCCGGGTGGGGCCACGGCCGCCGGGGGCCGTATCGGCGGTGGTGCGTGCTCCGCCGTCCTTGGCCGGTTCGAGAATGCTCGTCACGTCAACCTCCTCAGCGGCGCGTGATGGTGACGCGGAAGTTGTTGAAGAACTTGTCTTCGAGCGTGTACGCGAAGATGTCCAGGTAGCGCTCGAAGCGGGCGACGACCTCCTCGCCCTCCATGGCCACGGCCTCGTCCCGGCGCTCCGCCAGCAGGACCAGCCAGGCGCGGCAGGCCATCGCGAACGACTCGCGCTCGTTGACGATCTCGTCGACCTCGAAGAGACCCTCGGCGGCGGCGGTCAGCTCGTGCAGGTGCGGGATGTGGCAGCCCTCGAACTCCGAGCGCTGGAGGAACTTCAGGTCGTCCAGGAGCGCCCGGTTCATCGGCAGCGCCTCGGCGGTCATGGTGTGCAGCACGAACTTGGCGCCCGGGTTGAGGGCGTTCGCGATCTGCTGGAAGAAGAAGCGGTAGCGCTTGGTGCGCTCCTTCGGCGGCAGGTTCGAGGAGACGAAGTGCTCCAGGGCGTTGATGCAGAACGCGGCGTCGTACTTCTCGCTGTCGTCGGCGACCTTGTAGTCCGCCCAGCTCGTCACCAGCGTCTTGATCCGCGGGTTGTTCAGCGCGTCGTTGAACGCCTCCTGCGTACGGGAGAGCGTCAGGCCGACCGCGGCCTCCGCGCCGTGCACGGTGGTGACGCGGTTGATCATGGTGCCCCAGCCGCAGCCGATGTCGAGCACCCGCTTGGCACCGCCGGGACGCACGTTCGCGATCTCGGCGAACTTGTCCAGCTTGCGGTACTGGGCCGCGTCGAGGGCCTCGTTGAGATCCTCGCCGTCCTCCCAGTAACCACCGGAGTACATCATCGAGGGACCCAGGATCAGCCGGTACAAGTCATTGCTGACTTCGTAGTGGTGCCTGATCGCATCGACTTCCGGGTCCACCGACTTGGGCGCGACCGTTGTCATCTGATCCTCATTCCTGTTCCGGCGGGCCAGCACGTACCTTCAATTCGCGTCCGAGGAAACCGGATGCCCCGCAAGGAATGCGCAATACGGGCCGCCCACCGCCCCTCGCGCAATGGAGGGGACGGCCGGGAGGAATCCCGGGAGAGTTTCGGACGAGATCAGGTGGAATCCCGGGGCCGGCCCACCGGAATCCCCCGGGCGTCTTGCGACTTCCTTGCGGGGGCGGCGCTTTCATCGCATCGGTAAAACAGGACGCACCGCCGAGAGAGGACCGACCCATGTCGCTGCCCACCATCGAAGAACTGGCCAGCCAGCTAGAGGCCGTTTCCGGCGCCGCCGAGGTCAAGCCCGACGCCCCGCTCCAGCACATCGCGGACGTCGACTCGCTGGACCTGATGGAGTGGCTGTACGGCTTCCAGAACCAGTACCCGCACATCCCGGCCGACGAGTCGCTCTTCGCCGACCTCGACGACACCACCACGCTGCGCGACGTCTACGCGAAGATCGTGGCGCTCGTCCCGGCGAACGCGTAGGCGAGGGGCCTGTGTCCGGCTTCGACATCACCGGGTGGGGCATGTCCGTACCCGAACGCGTCGTCACCAGCGCGGAGCTCGCCGAGCGCTTCGGCGTCGACGAGCACTGGGTGGTCAGCCGCTGCGGAATCCGCGAGCGGCGAGCGGTGGACCCGGGGCAGACAACCGCCTCGCTGGCCGTCGAGGCCGGCCGGCGGGCGCTGGAGAAGGCCGGTCTGACCGGCGACGACATCGCCCACCTCATCGTCGCCACCGCGACGCCCGAGCAGCCGTCCCCCGCCACCTCCGCCTTCGTCCACCACGAACTGGGCATCTCGGGGAGCGCGCACGACGTCAACTCCGAGTGCGCGGGCTTCGTCTACGGGCTGGTGTCCGCGATGGCGCTCATCGCCATCGACCCCCGGCCGATCCTGCTGATCGGCTCCGACACCCACACCCTCACC
The DNA here is from genome assembly GCF_055579625.1 of Streptomyces sp. NPDC032721. NCBI lineage: Bacteria > Bacillati > Actinomycetota > Actinomycetes > Kitasatosporales > Streptomycetaceae > Streptomyces > Streptomyces sp. NPDC032721. The sequence continues at coordinate 161,803 of NZ_JBVIMX010000016.1, forward strand.
GCCAACCCCGAGGACCGGGACCTGTCGATCCTCGTCGGTGACGGTGCGGGCGCGATCGTCCTGCAAGCGGGCCCGGAGAACCGGGTCAAGGCCTGGAACCTCGGCGCCGACGGCTCCTGCGCCGGCTCCCTCAAGGTCCTCGCGGGCGGCAGCCGCATGCCGACCACCGCCGAAACAGTGGCGGCCGGCCTGCACTACGCACAGATCAACGGCAACGAGATCTACCTCAACGCCGTCCGCTACACGGTCCGCACCGTGCGCGAGACCCTGGAGAACGCCAAGGTCGACGCGGCCGACATCGACCACGTCGTACCGCACCAGGCGAACATCCGGATCATCAACTCGATCCTGTCGCACACCGGGCTGCGCCAGGAAGCACTGATCACCAACCTCCAGAAGTACGGGAACACGGCGTCCGCGTCGATCCCCATCGCGCTCACCGAGGCGCTGGAGGAAGGCCGCATCAAGTCCGGCGACAAGGTCCTGCTGGCCGGCTTCGGAGCCGGTATGACATGGGGTTCGATCCTTCTGGAATGGGGCGGTGTCGCCGCATGAGCAAGAACAGTGCAGGCCAGCGGCCGGAGTCCCCGGTAGCGCTGGTCACCGGCGCCTCGGGCGGCCTCGGCCAGGCCCTGGCGCTGGAGCTGGACTCGCTGGGCTGCCGGGTCGCGGTCCATTACAACAGCTCCGTCGACGCGGCCAAGGCGCTCCAGGAGAAGCTGACCAACCCCTCGGTGCTGGTCACCGGGGACGTCGGCTCCTGGGAGACCGTACAGAGCATGTACGCCACCATCACCGACGAACTCGGCGCGGTGGACGTCCTGGTCAACAACGGGGCCATCCGCAAGGACGGCCTGATGGCCATGCAGAACCCGGACGACTGGGCCCAGGTCATCCAGACCAACCTGATCGGCTCCTTCCACACCGCCCGCGCCAGCGTTCCCTACATGCTGCGCAAGCGGTGGGGCCGGGTGCTCAACATCGTCTCCCCGTCCGGGATCATCGCGACGGCCGGGCAGACGGCGTACTCCGCCTCCAAGGCGGGGCTCATCGGCTTCACCCGCACCCTCGCGTCCGAATGCGGGCGCCGGGGCGTCACGGTGAACGCGCTCTCGCCCGGATTCATGATCACCGGGATGACGCAGGACCTCCCCGACCGCGTCATCGAGGGCATGGAGGACAAGGCGCCGATCCCGCGCTTCGTCACGGTGGAGGAAGTGGCGCGCAGCGCGGGCCTGTTCCTCGACCAGGACTGCATGACCGGTCAGGTGGTCTCGATCGACAGTGGTGTGTCCATCACCTGACCCGCCCTCCTGCCCTCCCGTCCCGCCCCCTTGCCGGGCCCCGGCCGCTCAATCCCCCCGTAGCGGCTGGGGCTCGTACATGCGCGTGAGCTGTGCGGGCACCACGCGCCAGAAGCCGCCGCCGGATCCCCTCTCCGGCGGCGGCTTCGTGCTGTCTGCTGTCGTTCTCCTGCTGCCTTCTCCTGGCGTTTCCCGGCTCTACGCGGCCGGGTTCGCGGGAAAGCGGGCCGGCGCGGACCCCGACAGGGGCGCCGGCATCGGATGGGTCACACAGCCGTGGGCCGACAGCGAACACGGCCTGGGCGGCGCCGTCCCGCGGTCCACCTCGAACATGCCCATCAGCAGCGGGTCCAGCACGGTCACCGGACGCAGCGCGGCCCGCGGCTCCGGCGTGCGCAGCAGCTCCAGGTACGCGGCCTCCGTCTCCGGCGCCGGGTCGATGCCCAGCTCCTCCGCCAGCACCTCGCGCAACTGCTGGTAACTGCGCAGCGCCTCCGCCCTGTTGCCGGCCCGGGTGTGCGCCGCCATCCGGCAGCGGTACGCGCTCTCCCGGAACGGGGCCCGGCGCACCGCCTCCTCCGCGTAGCGCAGCGCGTGGTGCTCGTCGCCCAGCGCCGAGGACGCGAGGCTCGCGGTCTCCAGCGCGTTCAGCCGCAGTTCCTCCAGCTGTTCGCGCACCGAGTCCACCCACTCGCCCTCGTGCGAGGGCAGGAACGAACCGCGCAGATTCGACACGGCGCCGGCCGCCAGCTGCCGGGCCACCGCGAAGGCACCCGCCCCGTACGCCTCGACGGCCTCGGTCACCGCGCTCTCCGCGACCTCCACGTCGACCACCGCGTGCGCCGGGATCCGCAGCACATAACGGCCGCCCTGGGCAACCAACGGGGTTTCCCCCGGCAGGTCCTGCGGTGTGGTGACGAAGGCGCGGACCCGGCTCACCACACTCCGCAGCGCGGAGGCCCAGGTGTCCGGCAGCCCCTCGGGCCATACGGTTTCGGCCAGTTGGTCGCGCTGGGTGCCATCGGCCCGCTCCATCAGGAGCCGGGCGAGCGCCACTTGTGCCTGGGCGCTCGACAGGTGCTGCGGCGGAGCCCCGTCCTGCTCGATCGCGACAATCCCCACGAGTCTGATCAGCATTCTGCACTCTCCGAAACGGACTGATTCCGGCCGTGTCTGTCTAGTTCGTGCGCTCTGTACATAACCTTGCGCCCGCTTTGCATGTCAACGGCGAAATGCCCCATTGACCGCTCTTCCAGTACGACTGGATCCCCGCACTTCCCCGGCACTTGCCGCGCTCCTGCCGCGCTCGATTCCCGTATTGGCGCCCGCTGTTGCGCCGCTATTGCGCCCCCCGAGCATTAATGGAATTCCACTAGAGCCCCGCCGGAGAAACGGCAGGGCGCCGATGGAGTTCCGGGTAGGCCGGAGAAACGCGACGAGGAGAAGAACGTGAACGCATCCGCTGGCTGGGACCGCCTGGAGCCGAAGCTCGCCTACTTCCGCGACCGGGTCGCCTCCCTGGAGTACGAGCCCGACCGCAAGAACAGCTTCGTGGCGTACACCTGCGAGCGGAACTCGGCGTACGCGGACCTCGACGGCCGCCGGCTGCTCATGATGTCGGGCTACAGCTACCTCGGCCTGGCCGGCGACGAGCGCGTGGTCTCCGCCGCCAAGGCCGCCCTCGACCTCTACGGCACCGGCAACCACGGCGTCCGGGCCCTCGCCGGATCCACCCCGCTGCACGAGGAACTGGAGGCCGAGGTCGCCAAGTTCGCGGGCCGCGAGAAGGCCATGGTCTTCGGCTCCGGCTACGCGGCCAACACCGGCACCGTCGGCGGCATCGTAGGACCCGGCGACACCGTCTTCATCGACAAGTACGACCACGCCAGCATCGTCGACGGCTGCCGCCTCTCCGGCGCCACCGTCACCCGCTTCCGCCACAACGACGTCGGCCACCTGGAGCGCAGGCTGGCCGCCGCCCCCGAGACCGGCGTCCGCCTGGTCATCGTCGACAGCGTCTACTCCATGGACGGCGACATCGCCCCCCTCGTCGACCTCCGCAAGGTCTGCGACATGCACAACGCGCTGCTGATGGTCGACGAGGCCCACGCGCTCGGCGTCATCGGCGCCACCGGCCGCGGCATCGAGGAGCACTTCGACTACGAGGCCAAGGTCGACATCAAGCTCGGCACCCTCTCCAAGGCCATCCCCTCCATGGGCGGCTGGGTGGCAGGCTCCGCCGAACTCATCCACCACCTCAAGTACGCGGCCCGCCCCTTCCTCTTCTCCGCCGCCCTCGGCCCGGCCCAGGCCGCCGCCGCGCTGGCCTCCCTCCAGATCCTCCAACGGGAGCCGGAGCGCGTGGAGTTCATCCAGAAGGAGTCCGAGCGCTTCCGCCGGATCCTGCACGAGGCCGGCATGAGCACCGTCGACAGCGAGACCGCCGTGGTCCCGGTCATCGCCGGATCCGACGAGGCCGCCTACGACTACGCCACCACCTGCCGCAAGAACGGTGTGATCGGCCTCCCCGTGGTCACCCCCGCCGTCCCCAACGACCTCGCCCGGCTGCGCATCGCCATCACCGCCGCGCACACCAAGGCCGACATCGACTTCGCCGCCGAAGCCTTCATCAAGTCCGCCCGCGAGTGCCGGATCATCTGACGGCCCCGGCCGCCCACACGCCTGACGACAGCTTCCGAGGAGCAGACATGCCTGGACAGTCCAGGGGCAGTTCGGCGCAGCCGCCCATCGCCATCACCGGCATGGGCGTGGTCACCCCCGGCGGGTGCACCCCGGACGAGCTGTGGAACACCCTGCGGGCCGGCCGGTCCACCGCCGCCGCCCTCACCCACTTCGACCTGAGCCGCCACCGCGTACGGATCGGCTGCCGCGTCACCGGCCTGGAGGCCGTCGCAGGCCTCGTACCGGCGAAGGAAGCCCGCCGGATGGACCCCTTCGCCCACTACGGAACGGCCGCCGCCCTCGCCGCCCACGCCGACGCCGGCTCACCCACCGCCGAACCCGGCCGCACCGCCATCGTCGTCGGCAACGCCGTCGGCGGACGCGCCACCAGCGACCTGGAGTCCGCCCACTTCACCGAGGGCGGCCCCGCCAGGGTCAACCCGCTGATGCCCCTGATGACCATGCCCAACGCCGCCGCAGCCCACATCGCCATCCGGCTCGGCTGGACCGGACCCGCCCTCACCGTCGCCAACACCTGCGCCAGCGGCGCCGACGCCATCGGCCACGCCATGATGCTGCTCCAGACCGGCCGCGCCGACGTCGTCATCGCGGGCGGCGCCGAACACACCCTCACCCCGGTCACCCTGGCGGGCTTCGGCAACCTCAACGCCGTCTCGATGCGCAACGACGACCCCGCCCGCGCCTCGCGCCCCTTCGACAAGGACCGCGACGGGTTCGTGATGGGCGAGGGCGCCGGATTCGTCGTCCTGGAACGCCTCGCCGACGCCAAGGCACGCGGCGCCCGCACCTACGGACTGGTCGCCGGGTATGCCGCCACCGCCGACGCCCACCACCTCGCGATGCCCCTCCCGGACGGCTCGATGGCCGCAGCCGCCATGCAGGGCGCCATCGCCGACGCCGGCCTGGCCCCCGAGGACATCACCCACGTCAACGCCCACGGCACCTCCACACCCCACAACGACCGCACCGAAGCCGCCGCCCTCACCAAGGTGTTCGGCACCGCCCAGCCCCCCGTCACCGCCCCGAAATCCGTCATCGGGCACCTCATCGGCGCCGCCGGCGCCGTCGAACTCATCGCCACCGTGCAGGCCGTGCGGCACGGCGAGGTACCTCCCACCGCCAACCACGAACAGCAGGAGCCAGGAATGGACATCGACGTCGTCCACGGCGCACCGCGCGCCGTGCCGCAGGGACCCGCGCTCACGAACTCCTTCGGGTTCGGCGGCCACAACTCCTCCGTGGTGGTGATGCCGGTATGACGACCCTCGCCCTGCCCTCCCCGGTCCGTACCCTCACCGTCACCGAGCCCGCCCTCACCGGCTACCGCACCGTCGCCCGGCACTGTCTGCCCGCCGCCCGCCCCGGCCAGGCGTCCCCCGTCCACGCCTTCGTACTCGCCCACACCGTCGCGGAACAGACGGTCGCCGCCCTGACCGAGGCCGAACCGGGTCCCGTCTCCGTGGTCCACCTCGGCCAGGACATCCGCATCGTGCGCCAGGTCCGTCCCGACGAGCAGGTGACGGTCAACCTGGAGGTGACCGGCATCCGCAAGGAGGCCCGCGGCGCCCGCATCGCGCTCACCGTCGAGCTCATCGGCGAGGACGGCCCCGCCCCCATCGCCCGCCTCACCATCTCCGCCCTGCTGGTCGGCGCCACCCAGCTCGAACCGTACGGGGACATAGCCGGCGGCCCGCCCGCCCCCGCCCCGGCCGGCACCGCGCCCGCGCAGACCGCCACTCACACCCTCACCCCCGACTGGATCAGCAGCTACGGCCACGTCTCCGGCGACCTGAACCCCATCCACCTCGACCCGGAAGCGGCCAGGGCGGCCGGCTTCGACACCGTCATCGCCCACGGCATGAGCGTCGTCGCCCTCGCCGTCGAGGAGGCCGTGGACCGCTTCGCGGCCGGCGACGCCACCCTCGTACGGGGACTCGGCTGCCGCTTCTCGGCCCCCGTGCCGCCCGACACCCCGCTGGAGATCACCCTCCAGCCCGACGAGCAGGCCCGGGTGGTCCGCTTCACCTGCAAGACGCCGAAGGGCGCCGCGGTGAAGTCCGGCTGGCTGGAGCTGGCACCGCCGCGGACGGGGGCCCGGCAATGACCCCCACACCGCAGCCCCTCGCTCCCGGGCCCGCCGCCACCGGCCTCGTCGCCGGATTCCTCACCCAGGTGCGCGACCAGCCGCACGCCACCGCCCTCGTCTTCAACGGGACCGAGACCACCTACCGCGCTCTCTACGAACTCGCCGGACAGGAACGCGACCGGCTCGCGCACCTGCGGCTCGGGCCCGGGGAGCCGGTCGGCGTCCTCGCCGACAAGTCCCCGGCCGCCGTCGCCCTCGTCCTGGCCTGCCTGCTCTCCCGGCGGCCGGTGATGATCCCCTCGCCCGCCCTCGCAGACTCCCTGCTCGCCGACCTGTTCGCCCAGGCAGGCTGCGCCCACGTCCTGGCCCCCGGCGGCGAGGCGGCCAGGGTGACGCCCAACCCGGACGTCACCGCCCAGCCGCTGCCCGCCGACGAGGCCGCCGAAGTGGCCTTCCTGCTCACCACCTCGGGCTCCACCAGCCTCCCGAAGATCGTCCCGCTGGCGATGGACGCCGTGGACCGCTTCACCCGCTGGGCGGGCCCCGCCTTCCAGGCAGGCCCCGGCCGGACCGTCCTCAACTACGCGCCCCTCAACTTCGACCTCTGCCTCCTCGACGTCTGGACCACCCTCGCCCACGGCGGCCGGGTCGTCCTCGTCGACCCGGCGCTCGCCGCCCACGGCCGCCACCTCAGCGAACTGCTCCAGCGCCACGAGGTGCACGTCATGCAGGCCGTCCCGATGGCCTTCGGGCTCCTCCAGGACGCCGCCGCCAAGACCGGCACCGTCTTCCCCGGCGTCGAGCACGTCATGTTCACCGGCGACGCCATCCCCGACCGCACCTTCGCCGCCCTGCCCGGCCTCTTCCCCCGGGCCCGCATCCACAACATCTACGGCTGTACGGAGACCAACGACAGCTTCATCCACGAGGTCGACACCACCGCGACGGCCTTCCCGCCCGTACCCATCGGCCAGCCGCTGCCGGGCGTGCACGCCCTCCTTCTGGACCCCGACACCCAGGAAGTCGTCGAAGGACCCGGCAGCGGAGAGCTCTACGTCTCCACGCCCTTCCAGACCCACGGCTACCTCGACCGCACCCGGCACGCCGACAAGTTCACCGGCCACCCGCTCGGCCTCGACGGCCGCCGCTGGTTCCGCACCGGCGACCTCGTACGGCGCGACGGGGCCGGCACCCTGCACCTCACCGGACGTACGGACTTCCAGGTCAAGGTCCGGGGCGTCGCCGTCAACACCGCCGAGATCGAGCGGGTGCTCCAGGAACACCCCGACGTCCTCGAAGCGGGAGTGGCCGCCCTGCCCGACCCGATCGCCGGCAAGAAGCTCGTCGCCGGGATCCAGCGGGCCCCCGGCTCCGCCCTCACCGGCCTCCAGCTGCGCAAGCACTGCGCCCAGCACCTGCCCAGGGCAGCCGTGCCGGGCCACCTCACCCTCATCGACGCCCCGCTGCCGAAGACGGCCACCGGAAAGGTCGACCGCAAGGCACTCGACCGCCTCGACCAGCTGATCACCACCACGGCCGCCGCCACCCCCTCCACTTCCGTACCGACACCCGAAGGAATCCAGTCATGAGCAACGTCGACACCATCAAGAACTTCGTCATCTCCGAGTTCCTCCCGGGCACCCCGGCGAGCGAACTGGCCACCGACCACGACCTGCTCAACGACGGCGTCATCGACAGCCTGGGCGTCCTCAAGCTGATCGCCTGGGTCGAGGACCGCTTCGACGTCGCGATCGGCGACAACGACCTCGACCCGAACAACTTCCGCAGCGTCGCCTCCATCGACACCTTCATCACCGAAGCCCGCGCAACGGCCCCCGCCACGGCCTGACCGCAGGGCTCACAAGGCCCACCGGGCCACCAGATCCACCCCCCGCGCCAATCCCCATCCGAGACGGAGTCCGACCGTGCATGACGCCCTCACCGGCCTGCTCCGGCAGCAGGCACCAGTTGGTCGGGAGACCTGGCGGTCCTGGTGGGATCAGCTCGGCGACGGCAGTCTGGAGCAGTCCCAGACCCAGGCCGTTGCCCTGCTGGCCTCGCTGACCAGCCGGATCCCCGACCATCAGACCCTGCGCCACCTGCTGGACTCGCTCGCCGAGCGTCGGCCCGAGCTCCCGGTGACCGCGCCCTGGGAAGGCACCGTGAACGTCGTCGGCACCGGCGGCGGGCCCCGGACCTTCAACATCTCCACCGCCTCGGCGTTCGTCGCCGCGGCGGCCGGGGTCAAGGTCGTCAAGACCGGCTCCCGCGCCTACACCAGCTCGCTCGGCTCCGTCGACCTGCTGGAGCGGCTCGGTGTCCGTCTCACCTCCTCGTACGCCCAGACCGAGGACACCCTCGGCACGTACGGGATCGCCTTCGCCGGACCCTTCGTCTACCCCGCCCAACTGACCCGGCTGGCAAGGACAGTTGCCCCGCTGAGCATGAAGCCCTTCGGCCGCTTCCTGAACGCGCTGGGCCCCTTCCTCGCCGACCTGCCGGTGACCGCCCAGGTCACCGGGGTCTCGGCAGCGGCCCCGCTGGACACCCTGCGCGCCCTGGCCGCGAGCCACCCCGGCCGCCGGATCTGGCTCACCACCAACGACACCGGCGCCGACGAACTGCTCCCGTTCGCCACCAACACCGTCCACGGCGACAACGCCCTCACCCGGATCATCCGTCCCGGCGAACTCACCCCCGCCGACGGCTCGTTCGGCGACCTGCGCCCCGCCGCCGACCCGTCCGGCGCCGTCGACCACTTCCTCTCCGTCCTCTCCGGCACCGCAGGACGGGTCGCCACCCGCACGGTCTGCCTCGGCGCTGCCGCCCTCGCGGTGGCCACCGACACCCGCAGGGACTGGCACTCCGCCGTCGCGCTGGCCGAGAACGCGGTCCGCTCCGGCGCCGCCCGCGACCTGGCCCGCCGGATCGCCGAGGCCGCCAAGCCCTCGGCCCCCAAGCCCGTCACCCCGTCGAAGAAGCCGGCGGTGGCAGCCCATGCCTAACCGACTGGAGGTCAACAGGACTACCGCCCCCACCGCCCCCGCCCCCTTCTTCCCCCGCCGGACCCCCGGCCGGACCGGCCTGGCGCTGTTCCTCAACGCCGGCGACCCGCCGCTCCCGGTCCTGCGCGACCTGCTCCTGATGCTCGACGAGGAGCGCGTGGACTGCCTCGAACTGGCCGTCCCGTTCCCCAACTCGATCACCGACGGTGCGGTCGTACGACGTTCCGCGAGCCGCGCACTGGAGCGCGGCGGAGCCGACCTGGACGACGTACTCGCGTTCATCGCCGACGTACGGCCGCACCTCACGCACACCCGGATCGCCCTGCTCACCGACTGGAGGTACTCCCTGGGCCACCGGGACCTCGCCGCCGCCACCCGCGACATCGCCGCATCAGGTGCCGACGGCCTCCTCGTCCACGCGCTGCCGCCCCGGCTGCGCACCGCCCACCTGGAGTCGGCCGCCGAGGCCGGACTCCCCGTCGTCACCACCTGCTACGCCAAGAGCCCGCAGGAGACCCAGGCACAAGCAGCCGCCCAGGCCTCCGCGTACCTCTACCTCGTCGCCCACTACGGACGCAGCGGAACCGCCCCGGCAGCCGGCCACGCCGCGCTCGCCCGGACGGTCACCGAGCTCCGGGAGCACACCGAGGCCCCGATCGCCGTCGGCTTCGGGGTCAGCACCAGGGCACACGTCGAGGCCGTCGGCGCCGCCGGGGCGGACGCCGCGATCATCGGCTCCGCCGCCGTCGCCGCCATCGAGGCGGCCCAGGAGGCAGGCCGGGACGTGACCGAGGCCTTCCGGACCTTCGTCCGCTCGGTCACCCCGGAGGGCCCCTAACTACCCGCTGGATAAGGCCAGTTGGTCGCATCCAGCCACCTCGCACCACCCACCTCGTACCACCCACACACCACACCCCAGGAGACAGCCATGATCGTTCGTGACATCAAGTCCGTGAAGACCGTCGAGTGGGGCAACGGCCTCAGCCGCCGCTTCCTCCTCGCCGAGGACGGACTGGGCTACTCGCTCACCGACACCGTCGTCGCCGCAGGCACCAAGTCCCGGCTGGAGTACGTCAACCACCTGGAGGCCTGCTACTGCATCGGCGGCTCCGGCGAGGTCATCGAACTCGACGGCACCGCGCACTCGATCACCCCCGGCAAGATGTACGCCCTCGACAAGCACGACGCCCACTTCCTGGTCGCCAGCCCCGAAGAGGACCTGCGACTGGTCTGCGTCTTCTCGCCGGCCCTGCGCGGCGACGAGGTGCACAGCCTCGACGCCGCCACCTCCTCCGCCTACTGAGGCCGCCCGATGAGGCCGCACCTCACCGTCCCGAACCACCCATCCACGCAAAGGGGTCCGTCGTGATCCGTTGGAACACCGACCAGGCAGAACTGCGCGACAGTCTGGAGAGGTGGGGAGACGCACTCAGCGCAGACCACATCGAACTCGACGAGAAGTCCGCCTTCTCGGAGGACAAGTGGAAGCTCGTCCAGAAGACGGGCATCCTCGCCCTGCCCTTCGCGGAGGAGTACGGCGGCCTCGACCAGTCCATCCTGACCACGATGTACGTCCTGGAGGGACTCGGCGAGTACAACCGGGACGCGGGCCTCAGCTTCTCCATCACCACCTCCATCTGCTCCACCGGAATCCCGCTCGCGAAGTTCGGCACCACCGACCAGAAGGAGCGCTATCTGCCCCTGATCTGCTCGGGCGAGGCGATCGGCGCCCACGCCATCACCGAGGCCGAGGGCGGCTCCGACGCCATGGCCATGACGACCCGGGCTGTCCGGGACGGCGACGACTTCGTCATCAACGGCAGCAAGGTCTTCGTCAGCAACGGACCCGTAGCCGACCTGATCGTGGTCTACGCCCGCACCCACCCGGACGGCGGACCGCTCGGCACCACCGCGTTCCTGGTGGACAAGAACACCCCCGGCCTGACCGCGGGCAAGCCCATCAAGAAGATGGGCCTGCGGACCTCGCCGCTCAGCGAACTCTTCTTCGACGACGTACGGGTGCCCAGGAGCGCGGTGCTGGGACGGGTCGGCGGCGGGTTCCTCGTACTGGACCACGTGATGAAGCGGGAGATCCTCTTCTCCTTCATCGTCAACGTGGGGGAGATGCAGCACCGGCTGGACCGGTGCGTCGACTACGCGAAGACGCGCAAGTCCTTCGGGAAGGCGATCGGTTCGTACCAGACGATCGCCAACAAGATCGTCGACACCAAGATCCAGCTGGAGACCGCCCGCAAGTGGCTCTACGACACGGGCGAGAAGCTGGAGGCCGGCGAGAACGTCACCGAGGACCTCGCCATCTCCAAACTGGTCACGAGCGAGAGCAACCTGGCCACCAGCCTGACCGCCGTCCAGATCTTCGGCGGACACGGCTACATGTCGGAGTTCGGGCTCGAACAGGAAGTGCGCAACGCCGTCGGAGGCACCATCTACTCCGGCACCAACGAGATCCAGTACAACCGCATCGCCTCGATGCTGGGGCTGGGCAAGTGACCCGGCTCCCACCCCTTCTGCTGAAGGTCTGCGGGGCCACGGCCCCGCAGGACATCGAGGCGGCGGCGGCCGCCGGGGCGGACTGTGTCGGACTGTGGCACGGTGTCCCCGGCGGTCCGTCGGAACTCGACCGCCCCACCCTCAACTCCCTTGCGGGACAGGCCCGTTCGTCCGGTCTTCTGCCCGTCCTGGTCACCTTCCTCGCCGATCCGGACGAGCTGGCCGAGATCGTACGGGAGGCCGGCATCGGCCTGGTCCAGCTCCACGCGTACCAACCGCCTTCCCTCGTACGGGCGTTGCGTGAGGCACTGCCCGCCGAGGTCGGCATCGTGAAGGTGCTGCACGTCGACGAGGCGGGCAGCTGCGTGGAACGCCCGCTGGCGGGCGCGTACGCCAGGGCGGGAACGGACCTCTTCCTGCTGGACGCGGCCACCGGGGACGGCCGCATCGGCAGCACCGGCCACACCCTGGACCCCGTACACCTGAAGGCCCTGCTGCCCCGCCTGACCAGGCCTTTCCTGCTGGCGGGCGGGCTGACCCCGGCGAACCGCCCGGCGTACGAGGAGGTCGCGGAGCACCCGGGCTTCCGGGGCGTGGACGTCGACACGGCGGCCCGCTCACCGCTCACCGGCGGCTTCGGGGTCCCGGAAATCGCGTCCCTGGCCCGCGCCTGGTGCACGGGCACGGCCGCCCCCACCCTCACCTCTCTCTGACCTCTCCGACTGGAGGCACTCACCCATGACGCACCGAAACCGGACCGACTTCCCTTTCCTAGAGGCCCTCCTGGCGGCCCCGACACCAGTCGTGACCGAGGTGAAGAGACTCGACTCCCACGGCTACGACCTGCTCGGCAGCCGCACCCCCGTCGCCATCGTCGACGCGTACGAGGCGGCGGGCGCGCCCTGCATCTCGGTGGTGACCGGCCGCTGGTTCGGCGGGTCACCGGCGCTCCTGCGGGACGTGGCGGCGATCACCAAACTCCCGCTCCTCCAGAAGGACTTCATCACCCGCAAGGACCAGGTCCGCACGGCCAAGGAACTGGGCGCCTCGGCGGTGCTGCTCACGGCGGCACTGCTGCCGGCCTCCAGCATGCGGACGCTGGTGACGGAGTGCCTGCGCAACAACCTGACGCCCTTCGTGGAGATCACCACGGAAGCCGAACTCGACGCGGTCCACCACCCGGAGGAGTGCGTGATCGCCGTCAACAACAAGGACATCAAGACGCGGGAGCGGGCCCGGGGCGACCTGAACCGCAGCCTGGACCTGCTCCCGGCGGTACGGGCGACCGGCACTCCCTGCCCGGTCAGCGCCAGCGGCATCGACACTCCGGAAACCGCCGCCGAACTCCTCGACGCGGGCTTCGGTGCCCTCCTGGTAGGCACCTCCCTGCTCCGCAGCGGCGCCCCGAAAACCTGGGTGAACGCAGTAGCCCAAGCCCGAAAGGACCTGATCCTGCGATGACCCCCGACACCCCAACAACAGTCCTCCGCCCCCGCCCGAGCCCCCTTGCAGCGGGCCCCCCGCCCAGCCCCCGCCCCCTTGCGGCGGGGCCCCCGCCCAGCCCCCTTGGGCGGCGGGGCCGCCCCCCGGGGGCGGAACGGGCGGGCAAGGGGGCGGCCCCCGGCGGAGCCGAACCCCTCGCCCCCGCCCAGGCTCCGCCCCCGCCCACCCCGGCCCCGCCCACCCCGACCCCGTCCCACCCGGCCCCGACCCCGCCCCACTTCAACCTCCCGAAGGGAACACCCCCCGTTGCCCCGACCCCGCTCCCCACCACGCCCCCCACCACCCCCCTCACCCTCGACGCCGGCGTCACCCCCCTCTCCGCCCTCCTCACGGAGCCCACCACCGCCCACCCACCCCGCGCCACCATCCTCGCCATCCACGGCCGCGGCACCGGCGCCGCCTACTGGAACACCTTCACCCCCCTCGCCACCGCCCAAGGCTTCGCCGTACTCGCCATCGACCGCCCCGGCTACGGCGAATCCGCGGACTTCATCCCCGACGGCCTCACCCTCGCCGACCAGGCCACCGCCCTGCACACCGCCCTCAAGGACTACTCCCGCACCCACGCCACCGGTGCCGGAGTCTTCCTCCTGGGCCACTCCGACGGCGGCAAGGTCGCCCTGCACACGGCCGCCACCGAAGGCCCGCTCCCGCTCCTCGGCCTGGACACCTCCGGCACCGGCTACCGCTACCACCCGGAGGCCCTGCACTTCCCCACCACGCTCGGCGGCGGCGCCACCAAGCTCAACTGGGGCCCGCTGAACCTCTACCCGCCCGGCACCTTCCGCGCCAGCCGCACCCTGCTCTCCCCGACCCCGCCGCGCGAATCCGCGGAAACCGTCCACTGGCCCCGCCAGTTCGAGGAGCTGGCCCCCCACGTCCGTATCCCGGTCCGCCTGACCTTCGCCGAACACGAGCACTGGTGGGAGCTCGACGAGGCCACCCTCTCCGAAATGACCACCCGCCTCACCGCGTCCCCGTCAGCCACCACCACCCACCTCCCCTCAGCAGGCCACAACATCAGCCTGGGCCTGACCGCCGCCACGTACCACCAGGCGGTACTGGCCTTCCTGGAGGAGTGCCTTGCCTGACCACAGCGCGAAACTCAAGCCACTCCCCGCCGCATCAAGCCCCTGACCCCTCGGGAACCGGCTCCCTGCCCCCGCGCGTTGTACGGGCCATGATGGTTACGGGTCTGCTGGTGATGGCCGTCCTGGTGATGCTGCCCTTCGGGCTGGCCGTCGCCAGATACCTGGTGCTGCGCACCGGCCGTCCCGTCCGGCTCCGGCGCGCGCTGGCCCGGCGGGCCCGTCCCGGGCAGGGGGTCGGTGTCTCCGTGACCGACGAGCTGATGGCGGCACTCAACCCGAACAAGCGGGTCGAGCAGGAGCAGCGCCGCACCGAGCAGATCGTGAAGCACGACGCCGAGGACGGGGCGCCGCCCCGGGTCGGGATCGACCTGGAGTCCGGGAAAGCGGTGGTCAGGCGCCCAGCCTGACCACCGGCAGTCCCGCTGTCGGTGGCGGCCGGTAGCCTCCGGCGCCATGGGAATCGAGATCGACGCAGTGGTGAGCCACCCGGTCAACGACGAGGTGGAAAGGGTGCTGGCCCTGGCCGAGTTGCTCGACGAACCGGTCAACGTCACCTTCGTGTGGGAGGGCGGCGGCCTCCCGGAACGCACGGTCATGGTCCCCGCCGCGACCCTGGCGCTCTGGGAGCACTGGGCCCCCAGCGCCTGCCCGTTCACCAGCACTAGTGCCACGAGCGCCACAAGCACCACTGCCACCACCGCCGACGACCCCGCCCCCGACCGCCCCGAGCTGGCCCACCCCCAGGAGTTCGGCAGGTTCACCCTCTTCCGCCGCCGCACCGGAGGCCGCACCGCGGTCGCCCGGGGCGGCGTGGTGGTGGCCCAGCTCCTGGATCCCGTCGAGGCGCACTGGCTCCAGGAACAGTCGCGCAACGTCCGACAGGGCTTCATGGACCCCAGGCAGAAGGCCGCCTTCGAGGAGTTCCTGGCCCGCCGGCCGCCCGTTGGCGAGCAGTGACGCGCCCCCCTGGCCCCCTCCCCGCGACCCGGCCGTCGACAGTGTGCCGCACCTGCGGTACGTTTCCGTTATGTCCAAGAACATCAGCCTGCGCATCCCCGACGAGGACTACGACGCACTCAAGCGCCGCGCCGAGGCCGAGCACACCACGGTCTCGGCCGTGATCACCGCCCTGATCCGCCGTGACCCGCGCCTGTACGGGGTCGGCGCACGCGTCCGCGAGGACATCGCCCGGTACGGGGCGGAGTTCGCCGCCGCCTTCCCGGGCGAGGAAGTCGGCGGACCCGAGGCGGCCTGACGTGGACCTCTACATCGACCTGCCCTGGCTCCTGGAGATCCAGTCGGAGATGCTCCCCAAGGAGCTCGCGGTGGCCGACTACTCCGCCCTGCGCGCCGCCGTCACCCGGCACCAGGAGTCGCAGCCCCGTCTCGGCTACGTGCCCGACGCCGCCTGGCGGGCCGCGGCGCTCCTCGAAACGCTCGCCCTGCTGCGCCCCCTCCCGGCCAGGAGCGCGTTCTACGCCGCGATGGTCGTCGTCCGGTACATGGGCGACAGCGGCGAAGGCATCGACGCCCCGTACGGCGCCCTGTCCGACCTCGTCGCCGACGCCCGCGCACAGCACACGGACGTCTACGACGCGGCCGACCGCATCCGCTCCTGGCGCATATGAGCCCGCAGCCCCAGCGGCAGCCGCAGCAGCAGTAGCCTGCCGCGACCGGCCGCCGTCAGGCCACCACCTCGCTCACCAGCAGGTCCCGCACCCGGGTCGGGATCGACGGGGCGAAGCGCTGGAGGTAGTGGTCCATGTGCAGGTCGTCGGTCAGCAGGAACGGCAGGTCGAAGACCAGCAGCTTGCGGACCGCGAGCAGCGGCACCGGGGCGCGCAGCGGCCGGAAGTCCTCGTTGTAGAGGCCCGGTTCCTCGCACACCGGGTGGAACTGGCCGATCATCAGTCCCTCCGCCACGAACTCGTTCTTGGCCTTGAGCTGGAGCTCGTCCAGCTCCACCGAGTCCGTCGGGTCGAAGCCCGGGAGCACCAGCAGGATGGTCAGGAGCTCGCGGTCGTCCTCCGAGAGCGGCTCCGAGAGGATCGCGTGCCGGGTGCGCAGCGAGTCCACGGCGGTCGCCAGGTCGTCACAGGCGGCCGACGGCAGCGCCAGGTGGAAGAGCTCCTTGCGCAGGGAGGGCTGGGTGTACGGGCAGACCGGCCCGGTGCGGCCCAGTTCGGGGTGGCCGGAGACCAGGAAGTCCCGGCTCCAGTCGAGCACTTGGGACAGCGGGCCGATGTGCTCCGCGGGCACCTCGCCCCGGCTCACCTCGCCCGCCGTCCAGGACAGAATCAGATCGTCGCCCCTCATCGCGGGTCCCTCCACATCGGACGCAGGAAGGCGGCTGCGGCGGAGCCGTCCCCGGGCAGGACGAGGTCGTCGCCCGTCCGTACGAAGCCGAGCCGCCCGAGCACGGCCTCGCCGCCCGGCGAACTGGCCTCGCTGTAGGCGCCGACCCCCTCGGCGTCCGCCCGCGCCAGCAGCGTACGCAGGAACCCGGACACCAGGCCGCTCCGTTGGCGCTCCGCCCGGGCCCCGCCGAAGGAGAGGTAGTAGTGCGGGTCCTTCGGGTGCCGCTCCGCCTGGAGCCGGGCCACCGTGCGCATCGTGTCCGCGTACGGGCCCAGCGCGGCGGCGAGGGCCGTGTCGAGGGCGGCCTCGTCCGGTTCGGCGCCGGGCGGCAGGAAGAGGACCACCGCGTCGCCGCCGGGGTCGGCGAGGACCCCGTCGTACGCGGCGGACAGTTCGACGAACACCCGGAAGAAACCGGGCAGCAGCTCGGCCCGGACCTGCGGGTCCGGGATCAGCCGGCGGGTGATCGCGTCCTCGTGGAAGCAGGAGGCGAGCAGGGCGGACAGCCCGGCGACGTCAGGCTGGCCGCCGGGGCCGGGGCCGGGGCCAGGGCTGGGACCGGGACCGAGGGTGGGTCCGGGGCTGGGACCGGGACCGGGGCCCGGTGAGGAGGAGGACGCGAAGGGCGAGGGCAAGGTGTGCTCCAGGGTCGCGGGTGGGGTCGCGGGTGGGGGAGAGGTGCGCAGGTCAGGGCGTGGCACGGGCCCGGGCCGCCAGTTCCGTCACGCGGTCGTGCAGCACCGGCAGATAGTGCTCGTGCTCCGGCTTGATGAGGACGCTGCGGATCACCCGGGCCGCCTCCGCGTCCCGCACCACCCGGGGGTGCCGCCGCTGGAAGGCGTCCGCGTCCGCGCGCAGCACGCTCAGGAACACCGGGTCCGACTCCGCCGTCATCGCGTCCCGCAGCAGCCGCCCGGACGCCTCGTCGATCGCGGAGAGCCGGCCGCCGACGACCGTCGGGAAGTACGTCACGATGTCCAGGTCGGGCCGCTGGTAGAGCTCCAACTCCCTTGAGTTGGTGATGAGTTGGGCCCACTGCAGGGCGGCCCGGCGGTTCGCGGCCAGTACCTGCCCGAACCCCTCCACGGTCAGCGGCAGCAGTTGCAGCGTCAGCCACAGCGCCGCCGCAGAGGCGCCCGCCCGCGAGCACTCCAGGCTGATCTCGCCCAGGTGCAGTTCCGAGTCGGTGAAGTAGGTGTACGGCGAGTCGTGCGCGAAGTGCCGTCCGGCGTGCGGGTCGGGGAAGAGCACGGCCCCGCACCCGTACGGCTGGAGGCCCTGCTTGTGCGGGTCCACCACCACCGAGTCGCACTCCGCGATCGCCCGCCACGGCTCCGCGTGCACGCCGCCGGTGCCCGCGCGGCCGAGGATCGCGTAGAAGCCGCCGTACGCCGCGTCCACGTGCACCCGCGCCCCGTACCGCCTGGCCAGCGCCAGCACCTCGTGCACCGGGTCGACCGTGCCGAGCCCGGTCGTGCCGGTGGTGACCACGACGGTGCCGATCCGGCCGCCGCGCAGCAGTTCCTCCAGCGCGTCGAGGTCGATCCTGCCGCGCACGTCCACCGGAACGCGGTGGCCCTCCAGGCCCAGGACGTGGCACATCCGCTCGTGCGTGTAGTGGCACTCGGCGCTGTACGCGATCCCGCGCCCGGGGTGCAGCTCCCGGGCCACGTACAGCGCCTCCAGGTTGGCCATGGTGCCGCTGGTGGTCAGATGGCCGACGTGGGACGCGGCCAGGCCGAACATGTCCGCCAACGCGGCGACCGCCTCCCGCTCCATCTCGGTGGTCGCGGGGCCGCCCTCGGCGGCGTGGTTGTTCGGGTTGAAGAGCATCGCCGTCAGATAGCCGGTGACGGCCGCCGGATGCGGCGGCTTGACCATCTGGCCCGCGTAACGCGGATGGAAAAAGGGGTAGTTGTCGTCCATCCGCTTGGCGAACCGCTCGAACGCCTCGTCGAAGGCGACAGGCCCGACCCGGTGCGCGCCATGGCTCTCGTACGGGCCGAACCGCCCGCCCCACCGCTCGGCGACCGCCAGCGCGCGAGGCAGCCAGGAGCGCAGGTCGTGCAGGTCGTGCAGGTCCACGGGAGCCTCCGCCAAGGGCCGCACCCGGACTCGAAGCACGGCTCGCATCGGGCGTACGCGGTCCCGCGCACGCACCAGGAGCGTGCCGCGCACCCCGCAAGCCCCCCGCAACAAACGCCCGTTGAACCGTCCTTGGACCACCTCGCGTTCGGTCAGCACCGAATGCCTGGGCCAACCCCCGCGACCAGTGGTTCTCTCATGTCATCGCAACGGAGAACGGCCCCCGGAAGGGGGCGGTGACCGCACCGCGAACCCCCTTCCGGGAACCCCCGGAAGGACCTCGGGAAAAGGAGTGACACATGCAGAAGTTCGTCCGCCCGACCGCCAAGAAGGTTTCCCAGACCACGACCCTCAAGGGCAACACCTGAGCGGCCCCGACGCGGGGCCGCACTAGCCGAGGCC
The DNA here is from genome assembly GCF_055579625.1 of Streptomyces sp. NPDC032721. Taxonomy (NCBI): domain Bacteria; kingdom Bacillati; phylum Actinomycetota; class Actinomycetes; order Kitasatosporales; family Streptomycetaceae; genus Streptomyces; species Streptomyces sp. NPDC032721. Next base: position 180,851 of record NZ_JBVIMX010000016.1, read on the forward strand.
GGCCGCACGGCCCCGCTGATGTGCACGACCAGGTGCTCCTACCCGCACGAGGGAGGTGAACCGCCATGCAGAAGTTCGTCAGACCCTCCTCGAAGAAGGTCTCGCAGACCACGGCGCTCAAGGGCAACACCTGAGCAGCGACGTGACCGCCCCCCACACCGGGGATCCGGTCGTATGGCACAGGAGGGTGCGCGCCCACCGCCACAAGCGGGTGGCGCGCACCTCCCCACCAGCCCCAACAGTCCTACCGGCCTCACCCGGCCCCACCGTCAGACGACGTGTCCGATGTCCGAAGGAACTCACATGTGTGGAATCGCGGGCACGGCCCGACTCGACGGGCAGGATCTCGGTCCCGAGACCGACGCCCTGCTGGAACTGCTGGCCGACACCCTGCACCACCGGGGTCCCGACGAGCGCGACGTACTGCGCCAAGGGCCCGTCGGCCTCGCCTTCACCAGGCTCTCCCTGGTGGACCCCGCCGACGGCAGCCAGCCGCTGGTCAGCGACGACGGCAACCTCGTCCTGATCGCCAACGGCGAGGTCTACAACCACCGCGAACTCGTCGCCGCCCTCCCCTCGGGAGCACGGATGAGGACCGGCTCGGACTGCGAGGTGCTGCTGCACCTCTACCGGCAGTACGGCCTGGACTTCCTGCGCGACGTACGCGGCATGTTCGGCCTGATCCTCTGGGACCGGGCCAACGGTCAACTGGTGCTCGCCCGCGACCGGTTCGGCATCAAACCGCTCTACTACCACCGCGACGAGCGGCGCATCACCCTGTCCTCGGAGATCAAGGGCCTGTTCGCCGACCCCGCGACGCCCCGCGCCTTCGACTGGGAGCGCTCGCTGTCGGTGCCCGCGCTGGCCGCCTCCCCGCGCTTCGGCGGACCCGGCCAGGTCACCTGGTTCGAGGGCGTCCACAGCGTCCCCGCCGCGACCGTCCTGCGCATCGACCTGAAGGACGGCCGCCCCCACAGCCACCGCTACTGGGAGATGCCCAGCGAGCCCGAAGAGGGCACCAGCGCCGAGGAGTTCACCGAGCGCTACGGCGAGATCCTCCGGGAGTCGGTGCGCGAGTGCGCGACGGCCGACACCGAACTCGGCCTCTTCCTGTCCGGCGGCATCGACTCCGCCGCCGTCCTCGCCCTGGCCGCACCCCAGCTGGGCGACATCCACACCTTCACCGCGCTGTCCGGCGGTACCCGGGTCAACGGGGACGCCGAGCACGCCCAGTGGTTCGCCCGCGAACTCGGCGTACCCAACCACCAGGTCGTCTTCGGCCGCGACCACGTCCCCTCGCCCGAGGAGTGGCGCCGTCTCGTGTGGCTCGCCGAGACCCCGATGACCGGCCCGGAGATCTACTACAAGCACGAACTGCACCGCTTCGCCCGCACCGAGCGGCCCGGCCTGCGCGGCATGCTGCTGGGCGCCGCCAGCGACGAGTTCAACGGCGGCTACTCGCGCGACCTGATCGGCGACAAGGACTGGGACTCCTTCGAGGAGAGCCTGCGCCACATGGACCGCGCCACCGCCCTGGACCGCCACCCCGGCCTGCGCCGCTGGTGGTCGGAGGGCCACGACTACTTCTCCGACGCGGCGCTCGACCACCTCGGCGGCGGCCCGGGACGGGACGTCTACCGGGCGTACGTCGATTCGGAGTACGCCAAGATCCAGCAGTACAACGTGTGGCACGAGGACCGGACCGCGGCCGGCAGCAGCACCGAGGCCCGCGTCCCCTTCCTCGACCACCGGCTCGTCGAGCTGACCGCCGTCATCCCCCAGCACCTGCGCCCCCGGCTCCTGTGGGACAAGCAGATCCTGCGCGACGCCGTGCGCGACCGGCTGCCCGCACGGATCGCCGACCGCCCCAAGGGCCCCTTCTTCTACGGGTCGGGCACCCGCCACGCGTACCGGATGCTGATCGGCGTCCTGCGCGCGAACGACTGCGAACTCGTCGAACGCGCCCTGGCCGCACCCGGCGCCGACCGCTACCTCGACGCCGCCGCGATCCGCCGCAGGCTCGCCGCGTTCGGCGACGGCTCGACGGACGACCCGGGCGTGGAACTGCTGACCCGCGTGGTCAACATGGGCCTGCTGGCGGAGATGGCCGCGGCGCCGCCCCGGCTGGCCGACCTCGACCCGGGCCCGGTCCGCACCACCTTGGTTGCAGGACCCGCCGGTTCCGCCGGTTCTGTCGCCGACGGCACACACCTGACCTCGGACGACGATCCGCTCGGCTCCGGCCGCGACTACAGCGGCGACCGCGTCCCGGCCGCCGCCGAGGGCGTCCAACTGCTCACCGACGCCGAGGAGTCCTGGTTCCTGCTCCACGAGGGGCAGATCGAGTACGTCCTCGAACCGGACTCCCCGACCCTGCGCGTGCTGCGCCGCATCGACGGCCGGACACCGTTCGCACGGGTCCTCAAGGCGGCCGAGGTGAGCGCGGACGAAGTGCGCTCCGACCTCGACGACCTCTTCGACCAGCACCTGCTCGCCTTCAACTGACCGACTGACCGACTGACCGACGCACGCGCGAGACCAGGGGGACCAGGTGGGCATGTACGAGCAGCGGGCGCAGGAGCAGTTGGTACGGGGCAACGCGGCCGACCGCCCCAAGGTGACCGGGTACACCAGCCGTTACGGGCGCTGGGAGGACCTGGCCAGCGTCCGCCGCAAGCCCCGGCGCGACTTCCCGGCCCAGGGGGGCGTCGGCGACCTCTACTTCCCGCCCGAGCTCTACCCCGTCGTGCTGCACCCGCTGGTCGCCGCGAAGGGCGAGGCGGTCGTGGAGGCCCTGCTGCTGCTCCGCCTCTACGACTACCTCGACTTCACCACCGAACTGGAGAACCTGGCCGTCATCCCGGTGGCCACCAGCATCAGCCGGGGCAGGTCCGGACTGATCCTGCCGGAGCAGATGAAGTCCGACGCGTACAAGATCGTCACGGACGAGGCCTGGCACGCCCAGTTCAGCCACGACTTCGCCCGGCAGATCGAGATCGCCACCGGCCTCGCCCGCACCGCCCCCGAGGACAGCGGGCCGCCCGCCTTCGTACGCCGCCTCGACGAGCTGCGCCACGGGCTGCCGCACGAGGTGCGGGGCATCGAGTCGCTGCTCTTCGGCATCGTCAGCGAAACCCTGATCTCCGGCCTCCTCTCCGACATCCCCCGCGACGAGCGGCTGCCCGTCCCGGTCCGCGAACTGGTCCGCGACCACGCCGAGGACGAGGGCCGCCACCACGTGTACTTCCGGTCCGTGCTCAAACACCTGTGGCCCGCGCTCACCGCGCGCGAACGGCAGGCCGTCGGACCGCACGTCCCGGCGGCCGTCGCCGCGTTCCTCGAACCGGACCGCGAGCAGACCGCCGCCCACCTGCGGGACATCGGACTGAACGAGGAGGCCTGCGCCCAGGTCATCGCCGAGTCCTGGCCCGAACACACCCTGCGCCGCACCGTCGCCGACGCCGCACGTCCCCTCGTGCGCTACTTCGCCGAGGCGGGCGCCCTCGACGACCCCCGGACGCGGGCCGCGTTCGAAGAGGCCGGCCTGTGGGGCACCCGCCCCGTCCGAGCCGCCCCCGGCACGCCCCAGGAGGTGGCGGCATGAACACCCTGCACACCACAACGAAGGAGACCACCCGCCCGCCCGCCGCGCCTGCTCCCGAGGCCAGTCCGGCGGCGATGTTTCGGCGGTTCTGGCTTGCGACCACCGTCAGTGGGGCGGGTTCCGCGGTCACCGTGGTGGCGTTGCCCATGGTCGCGCTGACCCTCCTGCATGCTTCCGCGCTTCAGGTCGCCCTGCTCAGCGCCGCCGGGCAGGCGGGGTGGCTGGTGCTGGGGCTGCCCGCCGGGGTGATCGTGCAGCGTTACCCGCTGCGCCGCCTCCAGATCACCATGGACGTGGTGCGGCTGGCCGCCATCGGTTCGCTGCCGCTCGCCTGGTGGCTCGGCCACCTCACGTACGGCCATCTGGTCCTGGCGGCCCTCGTGGTCGGGTTCGCCAGCGTCCTGTTCGAGATCGGCAACTCGACCTTCCTGCCCGCGATCATCGACCGCGAGGAGCTCAACTCCCGCAACAGCCTGCTCTCCGGCACCCACGCCGTGACCCAGACCGGCGGCCCCACCGTGGGCGGGCTGCTTGTCCAGGCCACCGGGGCCGTCGGTGCGCTGCTCCTGGACGCCGCCAGCTATCTGGTGTCCGCCCTGGTCCTGCGCACCCTGCCGGAGCGCGCGGCCGGTCCGCGCCCGCAGGTGCCCGCCCGCCAACTGATCAAGGAGGGCTGGAACTTCGTCGTCCGGCACCCGGTGCTGCGGCCCTGCCTGATCTGGGCGACGGCCACCAACTTCTTCTCCTCGGCGCTGCTCGCCCTCATCCCGCTCTACCTGGTCCGCGCGATCGACGCACCCGCCTGGCTGGTCGGCGCCGTGCTGGCGGCGGACGGGGTCGGCGCGCTGATCGGCTCGGCCCTGGCGACCCCGCTCGCCCGGCGCCTGGGCACCGCCCGCGCCCTGCTCTTCGCGGGCCTCACCGGCGGACTGTTCGCACTGCTCATCCCCTTCACCACCAGCCTGGGCACCAGCTTCTTCTTCCTGGCCGGGAACGCCGGGCTGTCGGCGGGCATCGTGGTCGGCTCCATCGTGACCCGCACCCACCGGCAGACGGAGAGCCCGCCGGAACTGCTGTCGCGGGTCATGGCGACCGTTCGGTTCGTTTCCTGGGGCGCCAGCCCGGTCGGCGCGGCGGCGGCCGGACTGATCGCCGCCACGGCCGGGCTGCACCCGGCCCTGTGGGTGGTGTGCGCGGGCACCCTGCTCGGTCCGCTCGTCCTGGTCGCCACGCTGCGACACCGGCGGGAGCTGGCCGACCCCTCCTGAACGTGCCCCCTCCTGAACGTGCCCCCTCCGGCATCGGCGGCGCTGATGCGGGTCATCGGGAATGCCCGTGGCCCGCGCGTTGCCAGCTCCTCCACGGCCCGCTGATCATCGGTCAGTGGCCGGGCCGCCGTGCCGAGGAGGAGGGACGATGGACATCGACGTACGGACCGGGGACCTCCGGGCCGGGGACCTCGGGGCCGGGGACCTCCGAATCGGGGACCTCGTCCGGGAGCTGTCGGGACGGGTGCTGCCCGAGTCCCTGGTGACCGAGGCCGGGGGCGGCGGCAACAGCGGCGGGTTCCGCAGCCGCCGGGTGCTCGGCGCGGTCGAACCCGAAACGCCCCGTCAGGTCGCCGACCTGCTGAAGGAGTACGCACGGGCAGGCGCCGGCCGCATCCACGTCCACCCCACGAGCTCCGGCAAGAACTGGGGGTTCGGCTCCGCCGAGCCCGTGGCCGACGACGCCGTCGTGATGCGGCTGCACCGCCTCGACCGGATCCGCGAACTCGACACCGACAGCGGGGTCTGCGTCGTGGAGCCCGGGGTCACCCAGGGCATGCTCGCCGAACGCCTGACCGCCAGCGGCTACCTGCTCAACGTGACCGCGTCGGCCGCCGCCACCAGCGTGATCGGCAACGTACTCGACCGGGGCATCGGACTGCGCAGGCAGCGCTCCGAGGACCTCATCGGCCTGGAGGTCGCCCTCGCGGACGGCACCCTGGCCCGGGTCGGCCGCTGGCCCCGGCCCGGCACGGCCACCACCCCGTACGACCACCTGCCGGGCCCCAACCCGGTCCAGCTCTTCGCCCAGTCGAACCTCGGTGTGGTCACCGCGGCGGTGCTGCGGCTGATCCCGCGCACCGAAACCCTCCGGGTCGTCGCCCTGCGGCTGCCCGTCGAGCGGTTCGACGACGGGCTCGCCGCGCTCCGCGACTGGCACGCCAACCGGATCGTCTGCGGAGTCGTCAAGATGTTCGACGCCGCCTCCACCGTCTCGTACGGCGGCCGGGGCTCCGGCGGCTACCGGGTCTTCGTGCCGGTGGCGGGCCGCACCGCCCTGGTGGACGCCGCCTGCGCGCTGCTGGGCGAGGAGGCGCGAGCCGCGGGCTTCACCGAGTGCCTGGTGCTCGACCCCGCCCAGGACACGCCCGCAGGACCCCCGCCCTCCGTACAGGAACGGGCCGCGCTGCGCGGCTACGCGGGCGACCCGAGGGCCAACGACCCCATGGTGGAGGCCGTGTTCCACACCCCCGTGGAGGAGGCCGACGAACGGAGCGGGCAGGGCTGGCTGTTCTGCGTGCCGGTCGTCCCCTTCACCGCCCCGGCCCTGCACACGATGCGCCGCCTGGTCGCGCTCGCCTCGGCCCGGATGCCGGAGGCGACCGTCGGACACACCCTCAACGTCATGCCCAACGGCTGGGTGGACGTGGTCGTCTCGGTGCGCTTCCCCCGCAACTCGAACACCACCGCCAGGGCCCACGCCCTGCTCGACCAGCTCCACCGGGACGCCACCGCGGCGGGCTTCCCGCCCTACCGGCTCGACATCGACCACATGGCGGCCGCCGCGGGACACCGCGGCGACGCGGGACAGGAAACCCTGCTCCGCAGGCTCAAGGCCGCACTCGACCCGCAGAACATCATCGCCAGGGGGCGCTATGCATGACGCCGCGCATGACACGCGGACGGCGAACGCGACCGGCCACCACACGCGGACGGCGAGCGCCACGGACCACCACACGCGGACGGTGAACGCGCCGGACCACCTGATCGCCATCCACGACCTCGACGAGGCGGCCGTGCGCGGCCACTTCGCCGACGCCGACCTGATCGCCGCCACGGCCCCGGACGAGGCCCGCCGCCTGCTGGTGGGACGCCTGCTCGCGGTGCTCTTCTTCCAGCCCAGCACCCGCACCCGGATCGGCTTCGAGGCCGCCGCCCTGCGACTGGGCGCCACGGTCTCCGGATTCGCGGACCCGGCCACCAGCCGCTCCGTCGACTACATCGGCGAATCCCTGGAGGACACCGTCGCGGTGGTCTCCGAACTGGCCGACGTACTCGTCCTGCGGCACTTCGTGGCGGGCGCGGGCCGACGGGCCGCCGCCGCCTCCTCCTGCCCGGTGGTCAACGGCGGCGACGGCTCCAACGAACACCCCACCCAGGCACTCAGCGACACCTGGGTGATGACCCGGCGGCTGGGCGACCTGCGCGGCGCGGTGGTCGGCATCGTCGGCGACCCCGGGACCCGGGTGCTGCGCTCCCTGGTCCTCACCCTCGCGCTGCTGCGGGTCGGGAAGATCCTCTTCCTGGTGCCGCCCGCCGCCCCGCTGCGCACCGGCCCCGGCGCCTCCTTCCTGCACACCACCCTCCCGGCCGACCTGGCCGCGGCCCTGCACTCCTCGGGCACCGCCTTCGACTTCCGCGCCGACGTCCTCGACCTGCTGGCCGAGTGCGACGCGGTCGAGATGATGCCCGTCGACGTCCCCGGCCTGGAGGCCGACCCCAACTCGCTGGCCAAGAAGGCGGCGCTCACCCCCGAGCACTACCGGATCACCGCCGAGAAGATCCGCCGCACCTCCTCCCGCGCCCTGATCCTGCACCCCGGCCCCCGCAACGACGAACTGCACCCGGGCGTCGACGCCCTGCCCGGCGGCCTCTACCTCGACCAGGTCCGCGAATCCCTCCACCTGCGCATGGCGGTGCTCGCCCGGCTGTGCGGCGCGCTGTGAACCCGCGCCGCCAACCAAGGAGTGCCGGCAACCAAGGAGCCACGACATGACCATCGCCCCGGAGGCGCCCCTCGCGGACGCCCGACCCCTCGCGGACGCCGACACCCGCCAGGACGCCGACACCCGCCCGGACGCCCGACCTCACCCGGCCGCGTTCCTCGGCGGCCCGGAGATCGGCCGCCGCCTGGGGGCCCTCGCACCGCTGATCCGCGCCCGCCAGGAGGAGATCGACCTGGCCCGCAGGCTCCCGCACGACCTGGTCGAGGCGCTGCGCGAGACCGGCGTCTTCCGCTCCGCGATGCCCCGCGAGTGGGGCGGGCCCGAACTCTCCTCCATGGAGCAGATCGAGCTGATCGAGCAGCTCGCCAGGACCGACGCCTCGGTCGCCTGGTGCGCCATGATCGGCATGGACTCCGGGATCTACTCCGGCTACCTGCGCCCGGACGCCGCCCGCCGCCTCTTCCCCCGCCTCGACACCATCACGGCGGGCTGGCTGCCGCCGGTCGGCCGGGCCCACGAGGAGGACGGCGGCTACCGGGTGGAGGGCCACTGGCGGTTCGGCAGCGGCATCACCCACGCGGACGTCGTCGCGGCCGGCTGCACCGTCCACCGCGACGGGAAACCGGTGCTTGACCAGGCGGGCCGGCCGCTCTGGCGGGTGGCGCTCGCCCCGGCCGACAAGTTCACCGTCCTCGACACCTGGCACACCACGGGCCTTGCGGGCAGCGGCAGTTGCGACTACCTCGCCGAGTCCCTGTGGATCCCGGCGGACCAGACCTTCTCCTTCGACGAGCCCTACCGGGACGGGCCGCTGCACCGGCGCTCCGACTCGATCCTGCGCAAGATGTCGGGCGTTCCCCTCGGCGTCGCACGCGGCGCCCTTGACCACGTCTACGGGCTCGCCGCACTGCGCTCCACCCGCCCCGGCACCCCGTGGGGACAGTCCGAGCACGTGCGGGGCGTGGTCGCCGAATGCGAGATGCGCCTGTCGGCGGCCCGCTCCGAGGTGTTCGCCTCCGTCGAGGCCCAGTGGCGGCGGCTGGAGGCGGACGAGCCGGTCACCCGCCGCGAACGCGCGGCCGCCGCCCTCGCCCGCTACCACGCCTTCCGCACCGCCCGGGACATCACGTCCCAGCTGTACGACCTGGTCGGCGGCGACTCCGTCTACCGGCCGCGCTCCCCGCTGGACCGGGCGCTGCGCGACATGACCACCGCCTGCCAGCACGTGGTGGGCCAGCACAAGATCCTCCAGTGGTCCGGCCAACTGCTGATGGGCCAGGAGCCGGACACCGCGTTCCTCTAGAGCACCCCACCGCGCGTCGCCAACGTCAGGAGATCCCCGTGCACACCGTCGCAGCTCCCGCGCGCAACGCACCGGCCGAACCGGCCACCCCGGCCACCTCGGTCGCACCCGGCACCCCGGCCGTACCCGCCGAACTGGCCGAACTGGCGTCCGCCGTACGCCCCCAGGACACCCTCCTGCTGGTCGCCGACGGGCCCGAGGGTGCGGACCTCCTGCTGCTCGGCACCGGTCCCGCAGCCACCGGGGCCGCTGCCTCCGTGGCGGCCCTCGGCCGGGGCACCTACGCGGTGGCCCCGGGCCGCACCGCCACCGTCCGCTTCCGCGGGCACGTGGAACTGGCGTCCGTCGCGGCCCGTACCGCGCACTGCGCCGAAGCACTGGTGGAACCCGCCGTACGGGCCAACGCCCCGACCCTGGACGAAGGCACCCGGCAACTGCTGCACCGCGTCCGCACCGGCCGGGTACTGGCCAACGAGTCCATCGCCCGGCACTGGCGCGAGTCCCTGCGCACCGACCGACTCGCGGACTTCCTGCTCGCCGAACACCTCGGCAGGCACGAGGAGTTGCGCCGCGCCGTGGCGGCCCGCCTCGCCGACGGGGAGCCGCGCCGCGCCCAGTGGACGCTCCGCGAGTGCCTCACCGAACTGCTCGGCGCACTGCTCGCCGCCCTGGGCGAGACGGACCCCGACCGCACCGGCTGGCTCCCGCTGCTCGACCTGCACGCCGGATCCCTCGGCCCGAGGACCGCCAGGGACCTGGGCGGGGCGCTGCTGCACTGGCACGACGGCGCGGCGGCCGAGGGGCACGTGCGCTCCGGCCTCGCCGTCGCCGACCTCGTACGGGACCTGGTGCTGGACCGCGCGGCGCACCTGCCGCTGCTGCGCACAGCGCCCCGGCACCGGCCGTGACGGCACCGATCGTGACGGCACCGGCTGTAACGGCACCCGCCGCGACCGCGCTGATCGCGACCGTCGGCCCGGCGACCCGCTCCCGCGAGGCGATGACCGAACTCCTCGAACTGGGCGTCGGCGCACTGCGCTTCTCGGCCTCCAAGTTCGGCCCCGGGGAACTCGCCGCGCAGGCGGCCGACGCACAGGCCGCCGCCCGCGCCTCGGGCCGCCCCGTAGAACTGCTCCTGGACCTGCCGGGAGTCAAGAACCGGTTCACCAACGCCCGCCCCCTCGACCTGGCCCAGGTCAGCCGCTTCACGGTGGTGCACGGGACACGGCGCGCCCGCGAGGACGGCCCGACGCCCGAACTCGGCCTGTCCGCACCGGAGTGGGGCCGGGGCATCGAGCTCGGCGACGTCCTGCTCCTGGGCGACGGCGAGGACGCCGCGCGCGTGGTGTCCGTGGCCGAGGACCACTGCGTGGCCCAGCCGCTGACCCGGGGCGTGCTCGGCCCGCGCAAGGGCGTGTGCGTACAGGGGAGGCCGCGCGGCCCCCGTACCGACGCCCCGCCGGACCTGGCACTGCTGGACCAACTGGCCCACGCACCCTTCACCGGCGCCATCGTCTCCTTCGCCGAGTGCGCCGCCGACCTGACGCCGGTCCGCGACGCCTGGGGCGGTCGCGGGGCCAACGCCGTCGTGGCGAAGGTCGAGACGGTCGCCGGGGTCGAAGCCGTCGCGGAAGTCGCGCAGGCCGCCGACAGCGTGCTGCTCGGCCGGGGCGACCTGCTGCTGGACGGCGGGGCCGTCGAGTTCCACGACCTGTGCACCCGGGTCGTACGGGAGTGCGCCCGGCTGTCGGTGCCCGTCGTCGTGGGCACCCAACTGCTCGCCGGCCTGGAGAACTCCTGGCTCCCGCACCGCTCCGAACTGGCCCACCTGTGCGAGCTGTTGGAGGCCGGGGTCGACGGGCTGCTGCTCGCCACGGAGACCACCATCGGCACCGACCCCGCCCGTACGGTCGCCCTGCTCGCCGAGCTGGTCCGCCGCTACGGCACCGGAGCAGCAGCCTGAGCGACCGTCAGAGAGTGATCCAGTAGCGGGACTTGGGGCCCAGTACGGTGTCCCTGACGTCCTCCAGCACACCCCCGGCGCGCTCGATCACGCGCACGGACGGCGTGTTCTCCGGGGTGACGGTCAGCAGCACCCGCTCCATGCCCCTGCCCCGCGCCTCGGCCAGTGCCGCGCCCAGTGCCCAGCCCGCGAGCCCACGCCGGCGGTAGTCCGGGCGGACGCTGTAGCCGATGTGCCCGCCCGCCTCCAGCAGGAACGGGCTCAGCCCGTGGCGCAGTTCGACGGCGCCCAGCAGCATGCCGTCCGCCGCGATCCACCAGTACGTCGAGTGCACCCGCCCCGGCGCGGGCTCCACCGCCGGGTCCGCGCAGCGCCGCAGCCGCTCCACCCAGGCCGCGAAACCGGCCGGGTCGGCGGTCTCGACGCCGTCGCCGAGCCCGGAGCCGTCCATGTGCGAGCCCGGCGGCCACTGCGCGTGCGCGGCGAGCCAGGCGTCGTGCAACCGGGCGTCGGGGAGGACGAGTTCGGGGCGGAGGTCGGCGAGGTCTGCGGTGGCCGGGAGGTCGCTCATGGTCAGAACCCTAGGCGCATGTCAGAACCCCAGACACAGGTCAGAACCCCAGGTGTTCGAGGACCGCGAGCCCGCCGCGGTCGAGCTGGTAGAGGACCCGCCCGCCCTCCCGTTCCTTCCACACCAGACCGGCCGAGGTCAGCACGGTCAGGTGCTCGGACACGGTGCTCTTCGCGAAGCCCAGCGTCCGGGCCACCGCCGTGGTTGTCCTGGGCACCTCCAGTGCCCGCACCACCTGCGCCCGGCCGTTGCCGAGCAGCAGCGCCAGCCGGTCCTCCACGTCCGCCGCCCGCCCGTCCGGGGCCAGTACCCGCAGGAACCGGGTGGTCCTGGCCTGGTACGACATGGCCACCACCCCGTCCTCCTGCTGGAAGAGCCGTACGCCCCCCGCGAAGACGGTGGGCACCAGCAGCAGTTGCGCCCCGGCGGCGGTCACGTCCAGATCGCGGTGGTACGGGGCGGTCAGCCGGGGCCTGGCCCACAGCACCCGGCCGTCCAGCTCCTCCAGCATGGCCTCCGCGCCCGACACGGCGAGCGTCCGCCCCCGGAAGAGGACCTCCTCCTCCAGCGAGGCCCGGATCGAGGCCCAGTGCGGGGCCACCGCCCACTCCCAGTACCGGGCGAGCAGCGCGCACAGCCGCTCCGCGCCGGACCCGTCGAACCGGGCGCGCAGCGCGTCGAGTTCGGCGGCCAGCGTGCTGCGCGCCGGGTCGGGCAGCGGTACGGACCCCGGCGGGAACAGCACGGACCGCCGCATCGGCACCACCAGGCCCTCCACGAGTTCCCTGGGCATCGCGTGCCGGACCGTCCGGGCCCACTGGGTGTACGGCGACGGGGCCTGGCCCCGGTACCTGGCGAGGATGGCGAGGCTGCCGATGGTCTCCCACAGCGGGCTCAGCCCGAGCCGCACCCGGCCCAGGCTCTCGTCGTCCACCTCCAGACGGATCACCTCTCGCGCCCCGGCCCGCCGGGGCCGCCCGGGCTGCCCGCTGCGGACCACTCGACGACCGACTGCCCCACCAGCTCGTCCAGGAACTCCGCGACGTCCGCGAACACCTCGTCCGCCTCGGCCCCGTACGCGGCGGCGACGGTGGCCGCGACCTCGGCGACGGTGCGCCGCCCGTCGACCGACTCGTAGATCACCCGGGCGGTACCGGACAGCTCCAGCGCCTGGTCCTGGACCCCGAGCACCAGCTCGCCCGCGACCCGGCGGACCGGTACCCCGAGCGCCCTGCGCGGCACGTCGTGCGCGGTGCTCACGAGGTCTCCACCCGCATCGAGATGTCCTGGCAGATGGTCAGCACCGTACGGATCCACGGCCGGGGGTCGGCCGGGTCGTAGCCCCGCATCGTCTCCAGCGCCCAGTACTCCTCGAAGGACAGCGCCTCGGGGGCCGCCGCCCTGAAGCGGTGCGGGCGCCACTTGGGCATGTGGCTGCAGTACTCGCCCTCGCCCTCCAGCAGCGCGTCCACCGCGTGGCCCAGCGCCCGGCGGGCGGAGAGCGTCGCGGCCTCCAGGTGCCCGGACTCCAGCTGGCCCAGGGCGTCCTCCACCGCGTCGTCGGCCGCGCCCAGGGAGCGCACCACGACGAAGGAGCGGAACGCGGACTTCTCCAGCTCCCGGTTCTTGTCGGCGACCCACTCCTCGCCGAGCAGCGGCAGACAGGTGCCGAGCCGGGCGAGGGAGACCTCCTCGCGCGGGGTGAGGACCTCGCCCGCGATGATGCCGCGCTCGTACACCTCCCAGCCGACCTTGGCGAGCATCTGGTCGACCTGGCCCGGGGTCCAGTACGTGACCTCCCAGCGCCTGCCGTCCTCGTAGAACATCTCGCTGCACACCCTGGGCGGGTTGAGCGGCATGAGGATGGAGTTGCTGGTCTCCGTCTGCCACTCCTCGGTGGTGACCACGTAGATGTCGTAGTCGCTGCGCGAGTTGTGCCAGCCCCGGGCCGCGGAGCCGACCACGAAGGCGGCGACGGTACCGGCGGGCAGGAGCTGCCGGGCGCGGAGGGGGGCCAGCCAGTCGGCGGGCTGCTGCTGCGGCATGAGCGGACCTTTCGGAGTCGGATCGGAGTCAGAGGTGGAGGATCGCGGTCAGTGCCCTGGTCAGGGACTTGGCGGCGGCCTCGGGGTCGTAGCACGGGCCGTCGTGGCGCCAGGCGATGTGGCCGTCGGGCCGCACCAGCAGACAGCCCGCCTCGTCGAGGTCCTCGGTGAACCGCGACCAGACGCCGTACGGGTCGAGGGCCTCGGGGGTGCCCACCACGACCGCCCGCAGCCCGACGCCGAAGTGCCCCGCGCAGTGCGCGACGGCCTGCGCCCAGACACCGCCGGCCAGCCCGGTGAGCACCGTGAAGGCACCCCGGCCGACCAGGTCGATGGTGGAGCGGCGGTGGCCCGACGCGTCGGTCAGCCAGGCGTGCGGCAGCCGGGCGCCGGGGCGGGCGGCGGGCTGGTGGTAGAGCTCGGGGTCCCGGGCGAAGGTCTCCCGGGCGAAGGTCTCCCGGGCGGGCGCGGGCGGCCCGTCGGCGCCCGGCGGCGGCCCGTCGAGGATCGCGGTGGAGGCGTAGCGCTGGTTGAGCTCCACGCCGTGGGCGCTGAACTCGTAGTGCTTGAGGCGGACCGCGTCGGCCAGTTCCCGCCGCCGCTCGGCACCCCGGGCGTCCGGGGCGCGCAGCGCGGCCAGACCGGCCGACAGATCGGCGGTACGGGTCCCGTCGCCGAGCCCAAGCGCGTCGAACAGCGCCCCGAACTCGGTCGCGCTGCGGGCGGCCCGGCGCACCACCTGCCGCCCCACCGGGACGCGTTCGGCGCCGTAGGTGTCCAGCAGGCCGGGGCCCGCGCCGCCGCGCAGCACCGCCGCCAGCTTCCACGCCAGGTTGTGGGCGTCCTGCACGGAGGTGTTGGAGCCGAGGCCGTTGGCGGGGGAGTGGCGGTGGACGGCGTCGCCCGCGCAGAACACCCGGCCACGCCCGTACTCGGTGGCGAAACGCTCGTGCACCGCCCACACCGAGACGGACTCGATGCGCACCTCCGCGAGGTCGCCGCCCAGCAGCCCGCGCACGATCTCGCGCGCCGCGGCGTCGTCGATCCGGGGGCGCGGCCCGTCGATGTCGTACCCCCAGACCGCCATCCACCGGTTCCAGGGGCGGACCATCCGCAGCACACCCACGCCGACCCCGGCGATGCCGTCACCGGGGCGCAGCATCCAGTACAGGACGCCGGGCCGGTGCTCGACGTAGCGGGTCAGGTCGGCCTCGAAGACGATGTTGATGCTGCCGCCGGTCGCCTCGCGGCCCTCGAAGGGCAGCCGGAGCTGCTCGGCGACCCGGCTGTTGGCGCCGTCGGCACCGATCAGATAGCGGCTGCGCAGGCCGAACTCAAGCCCGGTCAGCCGGTCCAGCAGACGGGCGTCGACCCCCTCCGCGTCCTGCTCGAAGGAGAGCAGCTCGGTGTCGAACCTGACCTTGGCGCCGCGCCGGGCGGCCCCGGTGACCAGCACCGGTTCGAGCAGGGACTGCGGCAGATCGGCGGGCGGACAGGGGCTGGCGGTGGCCCAGTCGCCGAGCCGGTCCTCGTCGGTCCCCCAGGCGCGCAACCGGGCGATCTCGGGCCCGGCCAGGCTCTCGCAGTACACGTTCTCGGCCATGTCGGCCTGGGGCGTGGACAGTTGACGCAGCTCGTCCTCCAGACCGAGCTCGCGCATGATCTCCATGGTGCGCTGGTTGGTGATGTGGGCCCGGGGGGACGCGGCCGTCCAGCCGTGCTTGCCGACGACGAGGGTACGCACCCCCAGCTCGGCGAGCAGATTGGCGGCAGCGGCCCCGGCCGGCCCGGCACCCACGACCAGCACTTCGGTGTCGAAACCGGCACCGGGCCCCGCATCGAGCCCGGCACTGGGCCCGGCACCGGCCGCGCTGCCCGCCCGGGCTCCGTGCCGCTCACCCGCCTCCGGCGGGCGCGTGTCCGGCGTGCTGGTGTCCGGCCCGAAGTTCGTGCCCGGCGTGCTCGTACCCGGCCCGGTCATGTCCTCTTCGCCCGTATCCGGCGCGTTCATTTCCGGCGTGCGAGCGACATGCCGTCGGCGATCGGCAGCATGACGACCTCGACCCGGTCGTCCTGGGCGAGCCTGGCGTTGAACTCGACCACCGCCTCGTCCACCTCGCCCTGCGGGTCCAGCACCCGACCGCTGCGGAAGACGTTGTCGAAGGCGATGAGCCCGCCCGGGCGGGTACGGACCACCAGCTCCTCGAAGTACTCCTGGTAGCCGGTCTTGTCCGCGTCCACGAAGGAGAAGTCCAGGTGCGGTTCGGCGGGCAGGGAGCGCAGCGTCTCGACCGCCGGGGCGACGCGCAACTCGATCAGGTCCGCGACGCCCGCCGTCCGCCAGGCCTCCGTGGCCACCTCGGTCCAGTCGTCGGTGACGTCGCAGCACAGCAGGGAGCCGCCCGGCGCCAGGCCACGGGCGATGGCGAGCGCGGACATCCCGGTGAAGGTGCCCACCTCGACCGCCCGGCGCACGCCCAGGCTCCGTACGAGCAGGGTCAGGAACGCGCTCTGCTCCGGCGCGGTCTGCCAGTGCGCCACCTCGGGGAACGAGGTGGTCCGTTCGGTGATGCGCTGCTGCACGGCGTCCGGCGCGACGCTGTGCGCCAGCATGTAGGCGTGCAGGTCGGCGGGCATGAGAAGGGTGGATTCCTTCATGAGGAGGCGGCCTTTCCGGTGGCGGTGGCGGTGCGGATGAGTACGGAGTCCAGGTCGCGGCGCAGCCGGGCCAGCACCCGGGCGTAGCGGTGCAGGTCGACCTTGAGCGGGTCGGCCTTGAGCGGGTCGCCCGGGTCGCCCGGGTCGCCCCGGTGGCCGCCGGGGCCCGCAGGTGCGTACGCCGCTCCCGCGTGCCGGTCCAGGGCCCGGCGCACCGCGTCGCGGGCGCCCTCCCCGGACCGGCTGGCGGCGATGATCCGGGCGACGGCGGCGGCCTGGTCGTCGAAGAGCTGCCAGGCGCCGCCACTGGGCTGGATGTGGCCCACGAAGAACAGGTCCTCGTGCTCCGGGTGGCGCAGGTGCAGCCGGACCGGCCCCTCGGTGCCGGACAGCGCGCCGTCGACGGGGATGCCGGTGCGGAAGCCGGTCGCGTACACGATGACGTCGACCCGCTCCACCGTGCCGTCGGTGAACCGGACGCGGTCGCCGAGGAGTTCGGCCACCCCCGGCCGGGGCAGCACGGCGCCGTTGGCCACCTGGTGGACGATCTCGGAGTTGAGGACGGTACGGCCGCCCTGGCCGGAGCGGACGGCGGCGGGCCGGGGCAGCGAGAGTCGGACCGGGTCGCCGAAGACCACCCGGCTCATCGCCCGCCGCACCGCGCGCTGGAGCCAGCGCGGGGCGCGCCGTCGCTCCAGGGCGGAGGTGATCACGTCGGTGGGCAGCCCGCAGAAGAACTTCGGCAGGTAGTGACAGCCGTGCCGGGTGGAGTGCAGGGTGCGGGCGGCGGTCCTGGCCGCCTCGACGGCGATGTCGCTGCCGGAGTTGCCGCCGCCGACGACCAGGACGCGGCGGCCGAGGAACACCTCGGGGGTGCGGTAGTGCGCCGAGTGCAGCACCGTACCGTCGAACTCCCCCGGATATACGGGGTACTTGGGGTCCCAGTGGTGGCCGGTCGCCACGATCACCCCCCGGTACGGGCGCCGCGAACCGTCCTCGAAGGTCACCGTCCACCCGTCGCACCCGTCGGCGGTGCGCGCGACGGCGGAGGCGCCGAGGCCGTACTCGATGTGCGGGGGCAGGTCGTGATGGTCGGCGTAACGGCGCAGGTAGGACAGCACCTCGTGGTGGGTGGGGTAGGGGAGTCCGGTACCGGCCATGGGGAAGCCCCGGAACTCGATGAGGCGCCGCGAGGAGATCATGGTGGTGGAGGCGTAGACGGAGCTGCCGGGCTCCCCGTAGCGCCAGATCCCGCCGAGGCTCTGCTGCCGTTCCACCACGTCGAACTCGATGCCGAGGTCCCGCAGGTTCTTGGCGGTGGTCAGCCCGGCGGGACCGGCGCCGATCACGCACCAGCGGTCGCTGCTGCCCGTGGTCGGTCCGTCCGGCGTGCTCGGTGCGTCCGGCGCGCTCATACGGCGGCCGCCGTACGGTCCTGGGCGTCGAAGAGCGCGAGCACCCGGGCGGCGAGCTCCGTCGCGGGGGAGTGGTCGGAGTGCAGCACGGTCCACTCCGGGTCACCGTCGACGAGCGCGGCGGTCGCCCCGTCGAGCACCGCCACCTCGTCGAGGTGGCGGTGCAGGAACGCGTTGATGGCGTGCTTGGCGGGGCCGCCCGCCCGCTGCGCGGCCCGCTCCCGACGGGTGTCGGCGGAGCAGGTCAGATAGACCTGCACGGTGAAGCGCGGCGCCCGGGTGCGGATCCAGTCCGGGGACAAGTGGCCCTCACCCGGCGTCAGATGGGTGTTGAACGAGTGCTGCGTCATCCAGTACCTGTCCTGCACCCGCAGCTCGCTGGGGATCAAGGCGGGCCGCTGCGCTGCGAGTTCGGCGTCGATGGCCAACTGTGCGGAGCGCACGCTGTTGAACCGGCGCCACAAGTCGGGGTCGGCGAAGGGCCGGTGGGCGGCGCCCTCGAAGACCGCCACCCCCTCCGCGAACATCGCGTCCACCAGGCCGCCCTGGGTCAGGGTGCCGTGCGACTGCGTGACGATGCGGCCCCGCGCCCGCAGCCCTTCGGCGACCAGGCGGGCGAGGCTGGACTTGCCGCTGTACTCGTGCCCCTCGATGGTGATCCCGGGGACGAAGGGGCGTTCCACGATGGCTCCTCGGGTCGGTTCGGGGTTCACGGGCTTGACGGGTTTCACGGCTGGAGCGGTACGGGGCCGGAGGCGGGCGCGTACCGCTCGCGCAGGGCGTCGAGCAGGGCCACCGCGCGTACCGGGTCGGCGGCGGCAGCCGTCTCCTCGGCCAGCATCAGTCCGGCCACCCCCTGGGTGAGCAGCGTGCCGAGGTGCGCCAGCTCCGACCGGTGCGGCAGCCAGCCCGCGTCGAGCCCGGTCAGCAGTTGGGTGCCCACGTCGACGGGGCAGCCGGCCGCGCGTGCGGCGTCCAGCACCCGTCGGCAGGCCGCGTGGAACTCCACCGGCCCCGTGTCCAGCAGCAGGTCGCCCCGGCCCAGTAGGATTCCGTCCGCCGAGGCGGCGATCTCCTCGGCCGCCGCAGCCCCGGCAGCGGTCTCGACCTTGGCGATCAGGGCGGGCCGGGGACCGTCCGGGGCCGCTTCGGCCAGCACCGTACGGGCCACGGCGAGCAGCTCCGCAGACTCCGTGAAGGACAGGACCACGGCGTCGAAGACGTCCCACGGCGCGCCGCGCAGCGCGTCCAGGTCGTACGGAGTGAGAACCGGCTCCCGGCCCGAACTGCCGTGCCGGGGAAGGGAGATGCCCCTGCGCCGTCCGATCACCCCACGGGTCAGGGGAGCGGCCGTGCACTCACCGCCCACCCGCTCGGTGACCCGTAGCGCGTCCTCGCCGTCACCGATCACCAGGACGTCGCCCACCCCGGGAAGCGGGTCCCGGGGGCCGACCCCGGCGACCCCGAGCACGGGCACCGGGCCCGAGAGGTCGGCCGGTCCGCCGTCGAAGCGGAGCCGGACGGAGGTCACCCCGGCCAGGTCGAGATAGGCGTCGTTGGTGAGCCGGGGCTTCGCGCCGGGCAGGTCGAGCAGCAGCTCAACCGGCCTGCCGAGGCCCTCGGCGAGTTGCTGCACCCGCACGGCCAGCTCGGCGAGTTCGGCCACCGAGGTCTTGGAGGCCGGGAAGCGGAAGGCGTCCACCCCGGCCTTGAGCAGTGCGCGCAGGGTCTCGTCCGAGGAGCAGGCGGGCCCGGTGGTGGCGACGATACGGGTGACGGGATTACGGGTGACGACACGGGTCATGACGGCCGCCGCTCAGACCGTCGCGCCGAGCAGACCGAGCGCACCGGCGGCCTCGGTGGCGGGCGCCGCCTCCAGCCGGGCCAGCCCCGTGTGCACGAAGGCCAGGCTGAGCCGGAACACCGACCAGCCGAACTCGTCGTCCACGCCGTGGTCGAAGACGAAGGGCTCGCCGACCATGTCGGGCGTCCAGGTGCCCAGCCGGCCGCGCAGCTCCCCGGGCACCAGCGACAGCGCGCTGAGCCCGTAGCGCAGCAGCACCAGGCAGGACAGCAGCTCCAGCCGGGCGGACTCGGCCTCGGTGGCCGGGCGGCCGAAGTACGTCTCCACGAACCGGACGCGCAGCTCCTCGTCCATGTCCAGCGACAGCATCGCGGTGGCGACGTCGAACAGCGGGTCGCCGGTGCCGAGGTGGTCGAAGTCGATCAGCCAGGCGCGGGCGGAGTCGAAGAGGATGTTGCCCGGGTTCAGGTCGTTGTGGCAGAGCCGGTCCTCGGTGCCGAGCGAGCGCAGGGCGCCGCGGAGCGCGTCGAACCGGTCGGCCGCCTCCCCGTACACCGCTAGTCGGGGTATCCGGGCCACCAGGTCCGCCACCGCTGCCGAGGCCTCGATCCGCTTGCGCACGTGCAGCCGCAGGCCACCACCGACCGGTTCGACGGCGTGCAGGTCGCGCAGCACCCCGGCCAGCGAGAGCGCCTGCGCCGGGGAGGCGGGACGTACCGGGGACCCCTGGACCTCGTCCATCACCAGGACGCCGGTGGCCACGTCGGCGTACCGCACCCGGGGGGCGATGCCGTGCTCGCCCAGCAGCCGGGCCGCGTCGAACTCGGTGCGCACCACCGCCTCCTGGGCCAGCTTGGGCTCGATGAGGCGGGCGACGAGCCGGGTGTCCCCGGCGGCCACCGCGTAGGTCGTCGCCCAGGGGGTGGGGGTGGCGGGGAAGGCCCGGACCGTCGGCCCGTGGGCCGCGTCGAGCCGTTCCAGAATTCCCGCCAGCCTGTGGTCCACAGTCATGGGAAGGTCTCTTTCCGATCAGCGTCCCAGGGACAGCCCCACGAGCAGTCGCAGGAGCAGTCCCA
This sequence comes from Streptomyces sp. NPDC032721, assembly GCF_055579625.1. Classification (NCBI taxonomy): domain Bacteria; kingdom Bacillati; phylum Actinomycetota; class Actinomycetes; order Kitasatosporales; family Streptomycetaceae; genus Streptomyces; species Streptomyces sp. NPDC032721. Next base: position 201,284 of record NZ_JBVIMX010000016.1, read on the forward strand.
GGAGCATCGGCCTCGGGGAATCCGCCGGTCAAGCAACCGATCGGCCCAGCCGATCAGGGCGTTCGCCGACTTCCATGCAGGGCTGTTGCCACTGCTGGCCTCTTTGGTCCATGGACCGAACAGGCCACCCGGAGAGCCTTGTGCGGGGTCCCTGACGGCGCGGATCGTGACCCCTGTCGCCGCCCCGCCGCCTCGGTGCCGGACGGCTCCCGCCCGGCCAGTACCGGTGCCGGGAACGACGGGAACGCCGGGATCGACGGGATCGACGGGAACGAGGGGACGTACGACATGGACCTGAAGCAGCTGAACACCTTCCACCGGGTGGCGACGGTGATGAGCTTCACCCGGGCGGCCGCCGAGCTCCAGTACGCGCAGTCGAGCGTCACCGCTCAGGTCAAGGGGCTCGAACTCTCCCTCGGCGTCGACCTCTTCGAGCGCCTGCGGGGGAAGATCCAGCTCACTCCGGCGGGGGAGCGGCTCGTCCCGTACGCCGAGCGGGTGCTGACACTCGTCGACGAGGCCAGGTACTGCACGGCGGGCCGCAGCGAGCCCGCCGGCACGCTGACCATCGGCACGGTGGAGAGCCTGACCTCCTACCGGATGCCGCCGGTCCTGGAGTTCTTCCACCACCGCTACCCCCGGCTCCAGCTGGCGCTCCAGCCGAGCACCTGCGAGGAGGCCTGCGAGGCGCTGCGCAAGGGGGTCCTGGACATGGGCTTCCTGATGTCGACCGAGACCCGCTACCCGGGCATCGAGAGCGAAGTGCTCGGCACCGAACAACTGGTAGCCGTGGCCGCCGCCGACCACCCCCTGGCAGGCCTCACCGGGGTGACGACGCGCGACCTGTCCGAGGTGCCGATCCTGGCCCCCGGCGCGGGCTGCGCCTACCGGGGCCTCTTCGAAACGGTCCTCAACGAGCACGCGCCGGAGCCCGTCGAACTCCTGGAGTTCGGCAACCTCGAATCGGTCAAACGGGGAATCGCCGCCGGACTGGGCGTAAGCGTGCTGCCCGCCGTCGCGGTCGTGGACGAGGTCGCCTCGCACGGCCTACGGGTCCTGGACTGGCAACCACCCTTCGAGGTGCACACGCAGATCGCGTGGCGCAGGGGCAGGCGCCCCACCCCGGAGATGCGGATCTTCATCGACCAGATCACCCGCTTCATCGCCCAGGACGAGGTAAGCCTGGCCAGCTGAGCCGGGCGGCCGGCTGAGTGGTGCGGCCGGCTGAGTTGTGCGGCGTGGGGCCCGTACGGCCTGAGGCCCGCACCGCGTGGGCCCTGTACGGCCCGAGGCCCGTGAGTCGTGTACGGCGTTGGGCCTGTACGGCCCCGACTCGTACGGCCGGGACTCGTACGGCTTGGGACCTGTACGGCGTGGGCCTGTGCGACCCGGGCCCGTACGACCTGGAACCCTTGCGGCCTCCGACTCGTACGACCTGGGACTTGTGCGGCTTGGGGCTTGTGCGGCCCGGGACCCGTACAGCCTGAGGCCCGCACGGCGTGGGGCCCGTACGACCTGGAACCCTTGCGGCCTCCGACTCGTACGACCTGGGACTTGTGCGGCCCGGGACTTGTGCGGCCCGGGACCTGTACGGCCCGGGACCCGTAAGGCCCTGAGGCCCGCACGGCGTGGGGGACCGTGCGGTGTGGGGCCCGTACAGCCTCGGCCCCGCGCGGCCCGAGCCCCGTACGGCCCGGGGCTCTTGCGGCTTGGGTTCCGTACAGCCAGCTGACCCGTACAGCCAACTGACCCGTACGGGCTGGGCCCGTTCGGTACGGGGCCCCACGGCCTTGGCCCCGTGCCGTCCGGGACCGTACGGCTTCCGGCCGTACGACCTGGGGTCGAGCGGCGCGCAAGCCGCCTCTGGTGCACTCGCGGCGCGACGCCCGGCGGCGTCGGGACGCCCGTACTGCCCCAGGAGGAAACCCATGGTCACCAGACGCAGTGTGCTCGGCGGCGTCCTCGGCGCGAGCGGCGCGGGACTGCTCACCGCAGGCGCTCTCACACCCCTGCTCCGCGCACGCCAGGCCGAAACCGAACTGGCGCCGGTGGCCGGGGCGCAGGTGGCCCCGCCGCCGCCCTTCACCGTACGGATGCCGACGCTGACCACGCTCAGCCCGATATCCACCCTCGGCGGCCAGGACACCTACCTCGTCACCGTCAAGGAAGCGACCCGGGAGATCATCCCCGGCGTGCAGACCAGGGTCCTCACCTACAACGGGCACTTCCCCGGCCCCGTGCTGCGCGCCCGCAGCGGCCGCAAGGTGGTCATCCGGCACCGCAACAACCTCACCATGCCCCTCTCCTGCCACCTGCACGGCGGCTCCGTCACCCCCGAGAACGACGGCGGTCCGATGGACACCTTCGCTCCCGGCAAGGACCGCACGTACACCTACCCCAACCAGCAGCCCGGCGCCACCCTGTGGTTCCACGACCACGCCCACCACATGGAGTCCGAGCACGTCTACCGGGGCCTGTCCGGCAGTTACCTGCTCTCCGACGAGACCGAGCGCGCGCTCCCGCTGCCCAGCGGGTCGTACGAAGTCCCCATCGCCCTGCGCGACGCCCGCTTCGACGACGCCGGTCAACTCGTCTACCAGATGGACGACATGGCCCGCAGCACCATCCTCGCCAACGGCCGGCCCTCCCCGTACTTCGAGGTCGCCGCCCGCAAGTACCGCTTCCGGCTGCTGAACTCCTCCAACATGCGCTTCTTCCAGCTCCGCCTCTCCGACGGCAGCCAGATCGTCCAGATCGGCACCGACGGCGGCCTGCTGGAGCGTCCCTACGTCACCGACACCCTCGGTCTCTCCCCGGCCGAACGCGCCGACGTGGTCATCGACTTCTCCCGCTACCCGGTCGGCACGAAGATCGTCCTGGAGAACACCCTCGGCCCCGAGACCCCCGACAAGGTCGGCAAGGTGCTCCGCTTCGACGTCGTACGCAAGGCCTCCGACCCCAGCCGGGTGCCCGACGTACTGCGCAAACTGCCGCCGATGCCCCGGGCGGCGGTGGAGCGCACCATCGTGATGACCATGGACGAGGACGGCCGCCAGGAGCCGCGCGCCTACCTGGACGGCAAGATCTGGGATGCCGCGCGCATCGACCAGTCCATCGCCTTCGGCAGCTCGGAGATCTGGACCGTCACCAACGCCAACAAGATCATCCCGCACAACTTCCACATGCACCTGATCCAGTTCCGGGTGCTGGAGCGCAACGGCACCCCGGCCGGCCCCGCCGACGCGGGCCTCAAGGACACCGTGCGGCTCTTCCCCGGCGAGACGGTGAAGCTGCACGCCACCTTCGACTCCTACCGGGGCACCTACGTCTACCACTGCCACCTGCTGGACCACTCCGCGATGGGCATGATGGCCAACTTCCGTGTGAGGTAGCGGAGTTGGGGAGGAGGCTGTGGTCGGCCCAGGGCAATCCTCAAGCGGTCCTCGACAGCTTGTCGAGGGCCGCACCGCAGGGTTGCCCGGTACGGACGTGCATTCCCGGCCACCGCAGACAGACGCAGAGAGACACAGGAGGACCGCGGCAGAGAGTGCCTCCGGCCCCAACAGACCTCCCCACCCTCCGGAGGAATCCCGTGAGCATCACCGATGCCGCTCCCATCCCCCTACGTACGCAGGAACGTGCCGCGGAACTGGCCGAGATCAAGGCCAAGGCCGTCGACGGCCCCAGCCCCCAGGCCACCGAACGCCAGCACGCCAAGGGCAAGCTGACGGCTCGTGAGCGCATCGGGCTTCTCCTCGACGAAGGCTCCTTCCACGAGATCGAGGCCCTGCGCAGGCACCGTGCCACCGGCTTCGGACTGTCCGGCAACCGCCCCTACACCGACGGAGTCGTCACCGGCTGGGGCACGGTCGAGGGCCGCACCGTCTTCGTGTACGCGCACGACTTCCGCATCTTCGGCGGCGCGCTCGGCGAGGCCCACGCCACCAAGATCCACAAGGTGATGGACCTCGCGGAGGCGGCCGGCGCCCCCCTCGTCTCCCTCAACGACGGCGCGGGCGCCCGCATCCAGGAGGGCGTCACCGCGCTCGCCGGATACGGCGGCATCTTCCAGCGCAACACCCGCGCCTCCGGCGTGATCCCGCAGATCTCGGTCATGCTCGGCCCGTGCGCGGGCGGCGCCGCGTACAGCCCGGCGCTCACCGACTTCGTGTTCATGGTCCGCGAGACCTCGCAGATGTTCATCACGGGCCCGGACGTCGTCCAGGCTGTCACCGGCGAGAAGGTCTCCATGAACGGCCTCGGCGGCGCCGACATCCACGCCTCCGTCTCCGGCGTCGCCGCCTTCTCGTACGACGACGAGGAGAGCTGCCTCGCCGACGTCCGCCACCTCCTCTCCCTCCTCCCCGCCAACAACCGCGAGACGGCCCCCCGCCAGCCCACCGACGACCCCGCCGACCGCCGCACCGAGTCCCTCCTCAACCTGGTCCCGGCCAACCCCAACCAGGCGTACGACATCCGCAAGGTCATCGAGGAGGTCGTCGACGACGGCGACTACTTCGAGGTGCAGCCCGGCTGGGCGCCCAACATCGTCTGCGCGCTGGCCCGCCTGGACGGCCACGTCACCGGAATCGTCGCCAACCAGCCCGCAGCCCTCGCAGGCGTCCTCGACATCAAGGCGAGCGAGAAGGCGGCCCGCTTCGTCCAGTTCTGCGACGCGTTCAGCATCCCGCTGCTGACCCTCGTGGACGTCCCCGGCTTCCTCCCGGGCGTCGACCAGGAACACAACGGCATCATCCGCCACGGCGCCAAACTGCTCTACGCGTACTGCAACGCCACCGTCCCGCGCATCCAGCTCATCCTGCGCAAGGCCTACGGCGGCGCGTACATCGTCATGGACTCGCGCTCCATCGGCGCCGACCTCTCCCTGGCCTGGCCCACCAACGAGATCGCGGTGATGGGCGCCGAGGGCGCCGCCAACGTCATCTTCCGCCGCGAGATCGCCGCCGCCACCGACCCGGACGCCGAACGCGCCCAGAAGATCAAGGAGTACGAGACGGAGCTGATGCACCCCTACTACGCCGCCGAACGCGGCCTGGTGGACGACGTCATCGACCCCGCCGAGACCCGCTCCGTACTGATCGGCGCGCTGGACATGCTCCGCACGAAATACACGGACCTCCCGTCCCGCAAGCACGGCAACCCGCCGGTGTGACACCGGTATCGAGAGGAGGAACCACCGCCATGACCACCACACCCACCGAACGGACGACCACCCCGGCGACGGCCGAGGCCCCGGCAGCCCCGGCCGACTCAGCCACCCCTGCGACCCCCTGGCACATCACCGGCGGAGACCCCACGGACGAGGAGACCGCAGCCCTCACCGCGGTACTCACCGCACTGCTGGCGCACCACGCCGCCAACCGCGAGAGCCCCGCCAGACCGACGCCCACCGACACGGTCTGGGACCGCCCGCACCACACCCCCCGTATCCGCACGGGGAGTTGGCGCTCGCGCTAGAGGGCCCGCCGGCCGCCGAGGAGAGCCAGAGAGGAGGGCCGGATCAGTGCGCAGCGCACCCCCCGAGCGCCCGGCGGACGTCCGCGTCACCGAGGTGGCCGACGGCGTCCACGCCTACGTACAGCACAGAGGCGGCTGGTGCCTGAACAACGCGGGCATCCTCACGGACGGCGGCCACAGCGCCCTCATCGACACCGCCGCCACGGAACACCGCGCCCGCGCACTGCGCCGAACCGCCCTCGCCCTGTCCCCCCACCCACCCCGAGCTGTGGTCAACACCCACTTCCACGGCGACCACACCTACGGCAACTTCGTCTTCCCCGAGGCCCTGACCATCGGCCACGCCCGCACCCGCACGATGACGGAGGCAGCCGGCCTCCACATGGCCACCCTCTGGCCGGACGTGCACTGGGGCGCCATCGAGATCGCCCCACCCCAACTCACCTTCGAGGACCGCACGACACTCCACATCGGCGCACTCCGGGCCGAGTTGATCCACATGGGCCCAGCCGCCCACACCACCGACGACACGGTGGTCTGGCTCCCGGACCAACGGGTCCTCTTCACCGGCGACCTGGCGATGAACGGCGTTACCCCCTTCTGCGCGATGGGCTCGATCACCGGCTCCCTACGCGCCCTGACCCAACTCCGCGCCCTGGACCCCACCACGATCGTCCCGGGCCACGGCCCGGTGGGTGGCCCGGAAATCCTCGAAGCCAACGAGGCCTACCTGCACTGGGTCCAAGACCTGGCCGAGGAGGGCACCGCGACCGATACGGAACCCCTCCCCCTGGCCCGCGCCACGGACCTCGGCCCGTACGCCGAACTCCTGGACCCGGAACGCCTACTGCCCAACCTCCACCGCGCCTACGCCGAGGCACGGGGCCTGCCCGAGGGCACCCCACTCGACATAGGCGCCCTCTTCAAGGAAATGACCGCCTACCACGGCGGCCCACTACCCTGCCACGCATAGCCGCCGGGGGGGGGCAGCTTCGGCGCGTGGCCCAGGTCCTAGTAGCCCTCCCATTACGAAGTAGGGGAAGCGAATAGAGCGGTGCGATTGCGCTATTGCTGTGACTTGTCTTGGGACGGGTGACGCGATCTTACGCGTGGGCCGTCTTTAGGCCGCCTGGCACGTCCGCTACGCGACCATTAGAAACCCATCAGTTCTGGCTCAATACCGCCACCGTCTACGCCTATGTCCGGCTCCGCCTCCAGCGCGACGCCATCTACCTCCTCGGCCGCACGCGACACAACCCCACCGGGACTACCAACTAGCCTGACGGCGGCGACAACCCGCTGCCCTGCGCAACATTTGCCCGCTGACGTTGCCGTCAACTACTGCCGTCAGACACCCAAGGAGCCCCGCCGGAAAAAAATCCGGGGGGGCTCCTCGAACTACGGTGATTTAACTTTGCGAGGCCAATGCTCCGCTGACCACTCCACGCGGAAGCGAATTCCAGCGTCAATGGCTCAGCGTCCACTGCTCCTGACACGAAAATTGCCCACCAGAGCTCTTCGCAGGGAATGTGGGCCTCTCCCTTCGTGTCTACCCAAACGCAAACTCTCCCATTTTCTTCGACGGTTGCATCCCACCAGGACCACGCCCGAAGATCCGGGTCGAAGCAATAGATCCAATCCCCTGAATTCCAGGGGCGATCATCCCTCGCGTCCTGATATCTACGCTTACCTTCACTTCCAATTGGGTCTCCCGGAACATCTCCGGCTTCACCGCTAGAAAGCTCCAGGAACCAGGACGGCAGCGTGTCCTCCGGAACGTCATCGCTCTCAAAGTCGGCCCACCAGGAGATCTCTACGGCTCCGGCAATCAAGTCCCTGAGGCGCTGGGCATATTTCAGGCTATCCGCCACAGGTGTGACCACAAACAGTCCTAGAAGGCTGATCGGGCCCTCCGAAGGGCGCTTCCTCAAGCGGCGCATCTCGCTTGCGGAATCGTAACGACTCATCAAATCCATCCTATCCAATGATCCGACCTGATTCCGGGATGATGGCCTCCATTAGCCCAGGTATGTGGTGATCGCGGGGGCCGAATAGCCCAGCTCCGTCAGACTGATCTGGCGCCATTTTAAAGGCACGATTCCATTCGCACTTCGTTCCCGGCCAGCCGTGCGGCTTGCGCTGAGGCAGGGAGGCTGCCGAAAGCTGCCGGATGAAGGAAGTCGGTACGTCGAAGGCAACTAGCTGATCGCCCTTAAATCCGGTCGAGTGGCTGATGTCGCCCGTCATGTTGAGGTACAGCGATCCAGATCCCGAGCGTGAGGCATTTCCGTCCGCGTCAACAGGCAGTCTCTGAGTTTCGGGAATCAACGTATACCGCTCCTCCCGGAGAACGGTCTCCCCTCCCGGTCTGCGATCTCCCCGGCAATCCCTCAAGCCCTGCTACCACCGGGTTTAACGGACTACCGGTAATTGCCCTTCCTCCCACTCGACGAGCTTCCTGTGGAAGAACTACACCCACTGAATAAAGGGGGTGGACACCAAAGGCGTCCACCCCCCTATCCGGGCATGTTACTGATTTCGTCGGTACCGCTCACCGGTTCCGTCGTCATGAAGCAGGTACATCTCAGATTTCGGGGGCTCGCCCACGAGAACAGCCCAGACTGGGCATTCTTTCACGTAGGCCGCTCCTTGAGGTTCAAATGAGATTTTCGCCCCAGGCCCTTCATCCGGAAAGGAGCCGATTTCCCATCTCCCCTTTCCCGATATTCGTTCACCGTCATCCGGGAAGCTGCCGGGAGTGCATGAGTAAGAGACAGAGACTCTTTCCGCAAAGAAACTCCTATCCTCTCCAAAATGCAGCACACCCCCTTGTGGACTCACCCAGGTGCCAGATATGTCACTGGGGCTCAATTCTTCTTCACTGGACTTGAAGAAGAGGAACGCGACATATGCGATCACAATCAGAGCGAGTGGGGCAGCCAGGAGAGCGACCGCGAGAACAGTGCGGCGCAGATTTTCCCTATTCATGAACTCCCCGACGTGTCACTTTCCGAAGTGTTTCGGATGAGTCGGACACCCCGAACATCTCCGCCGACTGGCCGCATGTCCGGACCCGCCCCGACTCCAGTGCGCTCACCACCCAACGCCGCCTGTCCCCACCCTCAATCAATGAATTCGACCTACGCTGGATGTCAGGATTCATACATGCCCGCATACGGATCAGGTTCCCCCGTCCACGGGTCCAACCCTTGGCGCATCAAGCGCACCTGTTCAGCTGCGGGGAGAAACTTAACGGGCATCCTCCCCCAAAGAGAATCCTCACCCAAGGGGCATTCATCGAAATCCCTCTGAAAAATACCCAGAAGGAATTTCACCATGCCGCAGTCATAACGGCGCCATTCTGCGTCATCCGCGTTATAGACGAGAACTGGCCACTGTTCTGCGTCCGTTGCGGATGCATCCCAGCAGAGGATGTCTGCGCTGGAATCAATCGCCCACGCAATCAGCTTGGGCGACGTTCCGCGCAGCTCATCGGACTTGCGACTGCTTTCCCAGGTCAACTGAGCCGTAGCCGTCTCGGGGGCCATTCCTCCGGCCACCTGATCCACGGTCGACTCCCTGGGCTCTGGGCAAACAATCGCCAGATATTGATCGATGGATCCCGGCCCGTAGGTCTCTATGAAGCGAACGTAGTCACTCGGGAAATCTCTCCCCCAGGACGCGCTCACCACAGACCATTGTGGATTTATTCCGAATCCGCTATCGACGGGCATCAGTTCCTGAAGTTCCCCGATTTTATTCATTCTCCGGCCCTCCTAGCTCTACGCACGCCAACCCGTTCCACCGGTCGGAACTTGCCGTCCCGTGCGAGGGTCATTGAACATCGACGATTGCGCGTGTGGTGGTAGAGCGGTCGACGCCGAATCAGCAGGCCAGCACATCTTGGGTGACACCGTGGCGGCTGTTGACCAAGGTGGCCAACAGCCGGTCGATGAAGACCAGTTTGTGTTTCGCGCCGGCTCCCACGGCCGGGTGGAGGGGCCGCGAGATCAGTCCGGTCTGGTGCTGCTCCCCGTCAACCATGCACGAGGTCGTGAGGCGCCAGTCGTAGGGGAACGGCAGGACCGCCTCCGGCGCGAGCGTGTCCTGGCGCAGGGCGACAGTGAGGTCGGTGTAGGGCTCCAGGCCCTCCGGCGCGGGCAGCCACCACGGCCGCGAGATCAGCTCGGTGGCGCGGATCCGGGTCAGCGGCACCCCGCGGAACGTGTCTGCATCTGCTGCCCGATCCGGCTCGCAGCACACCCGGGGACCCTTTACCCAGAAGCGGGTTGGTCAGCATCGACAGGTCTGCGCCCCACAGTTTGCGCCCGTCCCGGTGTCCTCAAGGACACTTCCCATCATGCCCGGCACAACAACGAACACGTCCCGGTACGGTCCTCGAACACCGGCGGCACCCCTGCGAACGGGAGCCCCAACCCCTCATCCTCCAGAGCCTCCACGCCACCTGACAGCAGAACAACACCTGCGCGCGGGAGTGGCTTTGCGGAGGAGCAACCAGCCCGCCCGCCCACCGGCCGCTGCGTCAAAGCGCGGGCCGCATCCGAGCAGGGCTGAGTGCGGACGCGCTTCGAGATCAGGATCACCGTCGTCGAACCCTGAGACCGAGGAGCCCTCTGTCAAAGAGGGAGCCAGTTCGGCCACCATGGGGGCGCGTTGTCCGGAGCGCAGGAACTGACACTGATTGGGTAATCGGTTGGGGCATTCCAGATCGCCATGAGAGCCCAGTAGACACACAGTGTGGCGAGTACAGCCACTGCGGAGGCGAGAAGGAGGCTCCTTCCTCCGAGAACTCCGAACGCGAGGGACCAGATCAACGCGACTGCAACCCATATGGCGAAGAATATCGGGATCAAGGTCCAGAAGTTCGCTGCCGCGTTTATTCCAATTTCACACTCGTCCCACACCCTCGCGAGCATTGCAGTTCCACTGAAGGCGGCGACAACTCCCGCAATGGGACCTAGTACGCAACCGCTGAGGCGGCGTATAGTCGATAGATCTCCGGGCTCTCTCTTTTTCTTTCGAGAAGAGTACCGGGTGCGGATCAAGCTTAGGGATCAATCCGAACCGTATGAACTCTCATCCTCGGACTGCACTTGACCGAAGGTCATTTCGGGCCCTGGTGGCCACGGCTGACTCGAAGAGAAAAGCGAAGCTTCAGAGAAGGCCCTTGGTGCCTCACGCCACGATGGCTTACTGGAAACGACGAAACTGTTCCCATCGTCTTCCAGCAGCCATACCCAGGCTCGTGATTCGGCATCGACACCAGCGAACCTGGCCAGATCCGTGAACTCTGCATCAGAAGCCGGCCGCACGTGGATTCCCCGATAGAGCGGCTTCAGCAGCATGAATTCGACGTGCCCGAAGTGGATTTCAACTCTGGTGGTGGTGTCGTCGACCGCAGTGGGGTCACTGCGCAGGATCAGTTGGCGATGCGACGGATCGAACCTCCATAGCTTGAAGATTCGACTATGCCGGAATAGTTTTGACATGCGTTACCTCCCGCCAACCGTCCCAGGCAGGTAGCGGCATATCCGTGACCTTACCGTGGGGGCGATGTTTTCTATTTCTCTGTGTGCTAGGGGCCGGTGCGGATCGCGAGAGCGTGCAAACTCATGCAGGTGTCGGCCGTGGCCACGGTCCGGTGTGCGGCCCGAATAGCCTTGGCGCCAACGAGACCAGCCTGCGCTGGGGCCGGAACCTGGCCGAGGAGGGCACCAAGACCGGCACCACCCTCCTCATCCTGGCCCGGGCCACGGACCTTGGTCCGTACGCCGAACTCCTCGGCCCGGAGAGCCTGTTGCCCCACCCCAACCTCATGGGCGCCCTCTTCGAGGAGATGACCGACTACCACGGCGGCCCACTGGCCTGCCTCGCGTGACCGAGTGGAAGTGTGCGGTCAGCTCCAGCTTGGTGAGGGTCCGCGTTGCGGCTTGTAGGGGATCGGTTGGCCGGTGTGTGCGTCGAGCAGGACGCGGTCGCCCAGGGCTTGGCCCAGTTTCACCGTCACCTGCTGCAGCTTTCCTTGTTTGGTGCAGTTCGCCTCGTGCTTGCGGGGCTCGGTGGATGCCGAAAGGACCGCGCTGCCGTGAGTTTCCAGCACCTCCACCACCGGACCCTTGTCGCAGACACCGTGAAGGGCGACCACGGTCACCGAGCGCCCGTCTGCCGCGATCCGGGCCAGGTGCCGGAGCGGGAGGCCGGGGACGTTCTGGGCCTCCCCGATCGGCGGCCGGGGGAGCTTCGACGGAATGGCAGCGGCCTGCTTCAGGGGGGAGTCGTAGCCGTCCAGGGTGAACAGCCAGGCCGGGACCACCGCAGGCCCGCGGCTGGTGGCAAGAGTCATGCTGCCCAGCTTCGCTCCGGTCACGGTGAGGTGTGGCTTTCCCCCCTCGCGGTTGTTGGACAGGGCCTTGTACGACTCGTTCGCACTCTGCACAGGTCGGGTGAGCGCTGCCTTTCCTGCCCAAGTCACCTTGCCGCTTGTGGGCCCTGTGCCGGGCAGCTTGCCGCGCAGGACGAAGCTACGGTTCTCGTAGGCCTGCCTGTCGGCCTGGTTTCGCAGGCCGCCCAGCGGCAGCTGGATCACGTCGCCCATGGGGTGGTAGCCAGCACGCCACGCGGTAGCCGCAGTTGACCCGTCCCAGGCCGTGGCCACCTGCCGGGCACGGTGCGCCGGCGCTGCGTTGTTGCTGTCGGCCCCCACGACTTCCTTCTGGCTGCCGCAACCGGAAGAGGCCCCCACTCCAGCGACGAGCAGGGCCACCACAGCGAGTCGACCAGTGTTGCGCGATGCCCTGATACGCATGTGAACTCCAGAAATACGGCGAAGCGAGAGTGACGCGTCCATCTGACGACTTCGGCCCGGAACAGGTTTCACCACATGTGGCGGTCAAGGGGCGGCGCACCGTCAGTAGACGCGGAGCCCACGTTCGATCAGCACCCTCTGTATCGGCTCTATGTAGTTGAAGACACCGCTGTGATCGGAATTATCACTGCACGTTGTCTCGTCGGTACCGCCGGAGAGCAGACCCAGAGCTGTCGTCTCCTTGAACACAGGGCCGCCGCTGTCTCCCCCCAAAGCGCAAGCGTTCGTCTCGTGCATGCCTCTCATCTGCTTGCCACCGATGTTGACTGTCACCTTGGGGATGGTGATTCTGTGCGCTCCGTCTTGGCTGTTGACGCCAACCCGCTGAATCTGTTCCCCTGCGACTGCCCAGCGGGACGTGGTGATGTCTCTCCAAGTGCCGCCCCTGTAGCGGACCCCTCCGCCGGGCGCGATTTCAGGGGAATTCGCCAGGATGGTGGCACAGTCACCGCACTGCCAGGGAGACGCATCGGTACCGCCCCCGTTCCTGGAGAAGTTCTGAATGCCGATCGTGGCCGAGTTCCAATCCATGAACCAGGTATTCCCCGTGCCCGGTACGCAGTGGCCAGCGGTGATTGTGTAGGTCGTGCCCGAGGAATTCCTGGCGTTGAACCCGGCCGAGCAAAGCCAGCCGGAAGACATAATTCCGTGGCCGCCTACGATTTCGGTGGCTTTGGACTTGATCTCGCTTCTGACTCGTTCGATGCGTATCGCGCCGGGGTGGGCCGCCGCGGCCCTCTCGATCCGGTCCTTGCCGGCTGCAGGCGCTCCATCGAAGACCTTGACGCTCACCTGGTTGGTCTCGATGTCGGCGCCCCACGCCGTATTGGGAATGCTGCCAAGATCATCGAACTCGTCGTGGATGGCCGTGAGTTCGGCCGTGCTGCGAGCAACGAGTTTTGAGACGCCACCCGCATCGCGAACGGTTTGCGCGGCTGCCTGGTCGGTGACCGTGACTACGAGGCGCCCGTCCTTGTAGTACACACCGCCGGTCCGGTCGTCGCCGAGCTGGCCCGTCAGCGTTGCCGCCCGGTTGGGATCCGTGAGTGGTTTCGGGGCTTCCTTGGCGGATACCGGGGCCGTGGCGGCGACGGTGACCAGGAGCGCCGTGGCGGATATCTGTACGAGCTTCATTCGGGCGTGTCTCACGTGTGGACCTCCAGGTGGTTGACGGCACAAGTTGACGGCACAAGTGGACTTCGTACGGCTTGTGCGACTCACTCGAACACCGCGTCACTCTAGGCTCACGTGTAACTACTTAGACCGTGTCCTACATGGCCAGTTTGAGGAGCCGTTTGTAGCAGCAGAGGGCGGCGGCAAGTCCGAGAAACGCCAGGTAGTTGCCTGGTTGGCGT
>NZ_JBVIMX010000017.1:0-32098 GCF_055579625.1 Streptomyces sp. NPDC032721
GGGGGGGGGGGGGGGGGGGGGGGGGGGGGGGGGGGGGGGGGGGGGGGGGGGGGGGGGGGGGGGGGGGGGGGGGGGGGGGGGGGGGGGGGGGGGGGCCCCCCCCCCCCCCCCCCTCCACCGGCATCCCCCTCGTGGGGCTCCGTTCAGGCCTTCGGGAGGCCGTACGGATCAGGCCTTCGGGAGGCTGTACGGGTCAGGCCTTCGGGAGGCTGTACGGATCAGGCCTTCGGAAGGCCGTACGCGTCGGCGATCAGCTCGTAACTGCGGACCCGGAAGTCACCGCCGTGGGCGTTGGCGGTGAGCATGAGCTCGTCGGCGCCGGTGCGCTTGGCGAGGTCGCCCAGGCCCGCGACGACCGCGTCGGGGGTGCCGTGGATGACGTTGGCCAGCCAGCTGTCCACGAACTCCCGCTCCACCGGACTGAACCGGTACTCCTCGGCCTCCTCGGGGGTCGGGATGAGCCCCGGGCGGCCGGTGCGCAGCCGGAGCATGCTGAGGGCGCCGGTGAGGACCTGGCGGCGGGCCTGGGCCTCGTCGTCGGTGGCGAGCGCGGAGACGCCGATCACGGAGTACGGCGCGTCGAGGACGGCCGAGGGGCGGAAGGAGTCCCGGTAGAGGTCCAGCGCCGGGATGGTGTTCTGCGCGGAGAAGTGGTGCGCGAACGCGAAGGGCAGGCCGAGGGTTCCCGCCAGCCGGGCGCTGAACCCGGAGCTGCCGAGCAGCCAGAGCTGGGGGGTGTTGCCGTGTCCCTGTACGGGTCCGGGGACGGCGTGGATCTTGGAGTACGGGTGTCCGTCCGGGAAGTCGTCCTGGAGGAACCGGGTCAGCTCGGCCAGCTGGCGCGGGAATTCGTCGGCGCCCTCGTGCGGGTTGTCGCTGCGGCGCAGGGCCGCCGCGGTCGCACCGTCGGTGCCGGGCGCCCGGCCGAGCCCGAGGTCGACGCGCCCCGGGGCCATCGCCTCCAGGGTGCCGAACTGCTCCGCGATGACGAGCGGGGCGTGGTTGGGCAGCATCACGCCGCCGGAGCCGAGCCGGATCCGGTCGGTGTGGGCGGCGAGGTGGGCCAGGATCACGGCCGGGGACGAACTGGCCACACCGGGCATGGAGTGGTGCTCGGCCACCCAGTACCGGTGGAAGCCGCGCGCCTCGGCCAGCTTCGCGATCTCCACGCTCGTACGGAGGGAGGCGGTGGCGGTGGAGCCCGCGCCGACGGTCGCGAGGTCGAGGACGGAGAGCGGGGTGGGGGCGGAGCCATGGATGGGGCCGCGGACGGGGTCGGGGGTCGGGGTCTGGCTGGCTTCCACCGGGGGTCCTCCTGGGGCGGGCGTTCTCTGTACGTACTCCCGTCTACGAACAGGAGGCAGTCTCCGGATATTCCCGGAACCCGCCGGTCCCCTGCCCGCCGACGTGCCCCCGAACCCCCTGCCCCGCCTTCGGCGCCGCCCTCGTCCCCACGTACCCGCACGCCGCCCCGTCCGGATGAAGGGTGCCGCCGCTATCCCGCGAACAGCGCCCCCAGTGCCGCCACCCGCACCCGGCGCTCGACCAGCCGCAGCCCCTCCCAGACGGTGACCTGGTTGGCGGTGAGGACGGGCTTGCCCAACTCCCGCTCCAGCCGCACGAGATGGGCCGCCGTGTGCAGCGCCGTATCGGGGAGGAGGACCGCCTCCGCGTCCGGGTGGTCGCCCTGCCGGGCCAGGTCGAGGACCTCCGCGAGGCCCCAGGTGCCCACCTCGGCGGCGGTGATGATGCCGCTGCCGCACGTGGAGACGACCTCCGCGCCCGCCGACTTCAGGAAGCCCCGGAAGAGTTCCGCCACGTCGTCGGGGTAGGTGGCGGCGACCGCGACCCGGCTCGCGCCCAGCGCCCGTACCGCGTGGGCGAAGGCGAAGGAGGTCGAGGAGGCGGGCAGCCCGGCCGCCGTGGCCAGGGTGCGCACCTGCTCGTGGGCGCCCTCCCAGCCGTACACGAAGCTGGCGCTGGTGCAGGCCCAGACAACGGCCTCGGCACCGGCGAGGCGCAGTTCCTCGACACCCGCGCCGAGCCGGTGCGCGGCGCCCATCTCCAGCAGGGCGTCCACCCGGTGGGCGTCGGTGCCGATGTCGGTGTGCACCAGGGGCAGCCGTACGCCGTCGTCCGCGAGGAGCGCTTCCATCCTGGGGTAGTCGTCCTCGGCGGAGTGGCCGGGGTAGAGGAATCCGATCGCTGTCATGTCAGTTCAGGCCTTCCTGCTCGGGGTACGGCGGGAGGGGCGGAGGGGGTGGAGGGGGCGGGAGCACCTCGGGGGCGAGGCCCGGGGGTTCCGCGAGGGCGGGCGGGGGCAGCTCCGAGAGGGCCGGGCCCGCCAGCTCCGCCAGGACCGGACCGGTCACCCCGGCAGGGGCCTGCGGGGCCATCGTCAGCAGTTGGTACGGGCCGACCGCCCGGATGCCGAGCCTGCGCAGCGCGGACCACATGGTGACCTGGTTGGCGGAGATGACCGGCATCCGCAGCTCCGCCTCCAGTTGCGGAATCACGTCGTAGGTGGGGAGGTTGGTGCAGCTGATGAACAGGCAGTCGGCCGCGCCGACCACCGCCCGCCGCGCCATGTCGACCACGTCCCGGTACGGCACCTTCCAGATGTGCCGGGTCAGGCCCAGGAACTCGCGGCCCGTGACGACGATGCCCGCCTCCGCCAGATAGTCCTCCAGGGACCGCGTGACGGACTCGGTGTACGGGGTGACGACGGCGATCCGCCGCGCCCCCAGTTCGGCGAGCGCCTCCAGGAGGGCGCCCGAGGTGGTCACGGAGGGCAGTTCGCCGTCCTCGGTGACCCCGGCCCGGGACATCGCAGCGCACATGGCGCGCTCCCCCGCGGTGCCGTCGACGAAGCTGCCCGACGTACAGGCGTACGCGATGACCTGCGGTTCGACGGCGATCAGGGCCCGCACCGCTTCCCGCAGGGTCTGGTGCTCGCTGACCAGGCGGGCCAGGTCGAGGCTGACCTCGACGGGGACGTAGGGGGTGCGGGTGAGATGGAGGGAGATGCCGTCGGGCACCCACCGCCACAGCTCCCTGTCGAGAGCGAAATCGAACGGGGCGACCACGCCTACGCCGCGTTGCGGCTGTGGCCCACCGAGAAAGGAAAGTTCCAAAGCGGCCCCCAGGTATGGGTGTTGACGACCGTAGGGTGCGGGTACGAGCGTGGTCAATCCGTACATCTGCGACGTTGCGAAACGGTTTCCAGACTATGACTGATGCCCACAAGGTCCCCGGACTTCACGAAGTTCATGAAGTTCACGAAGACGCTGAAGTCACCCTTCTCGTGCTCGACGCCGACCCGCCGCCCCGCCTCGGTGGCCTCACCGGACGCGCCCGCATTCTGCACGGTGACGAATCGGCGTTGGCGAGTCAACTCCCCGAGGCGGACGTCCTGCTCGTGTGGGACTTCCTGTCGGACGCGGTGCGGCGCGCGTGGCCGGGTGCGGGTGCGCGCCCGCGCTGGGTGCACACCGCGAGCGCCGGGGTGGACCACCTCATGTGCCCGGAGCTGGCCGCTTCGGACACGCTCGTCACCAACGCCCGGGGGATCTTCGAGATCCCAATCGCGGAGTATGTGACCGGGCTGGTCATCGCGGCCGCGAAGGACTTCAACGGCACCAACGAGCTCCAGCGGCAGCGGCGTTGGCGACACCGGGAGACCCGCAGGGTGGCCGGGACGCGGGCGGTGGTGGTCGGCTCAGGGCCGATCGGGCGGGCCGTGGCGCGCATGCTGGAGGCGGTCGGGGTGACGGTGGCGCTGACCGGGCGCACCGCACGCCCCGGGGTGCGCGGCCCCGAGGAGCTGCCGGCGCTGCTGGCCGGGGCGGACTGGGTGGTGTGCGCGGCGCCGCTGACGCCCGCGACCCGGGGCATGTTCGACGCGCGGGCCTTCGGGGCGATGAACCCGGCGGCGTACTTCATCAATGTCGGCCGGGGTCAACTGGTCGTGGAGTCCGACCTGTTGGAGGCACTGGCCCAGCGGCGGATCGCGGGCGCCGCCCTGGACGTCTTCGAGCGGGAACCGCTCCCGCCGGAGAGTCCGCTGTGGGACGTGCCGGGGCTGACGGTGTCGCCGCACATGAGCGGTGACGTGGCGGGCTGGCGGGACGCGCTGGAGTCCCAGTTCCTGGAGCTCTACGCACTCTGGGAGGCCGGAAAGCCACTTCCGAATGTAGTGGACAAGAATGTTGGGTACGTCCCCACTCATGACTGAGCCGACGACAGCACCCACTGCCCTGGCCGACTTCTCCGCCCGTCAGCTTCTCGCCGCGTACGAAAAGGGCGAGGCCTCCCCCGTGGAGGCGACCCGTGCCGTACTGGAGCGGGCCGAGGCCGTCCAGCCGGCCCTGAACCCGTTCGTCTCGATCGCCGGGGAGGCGGCGCTGGAGCAGGCGCGGGCGTCGGCCGAGCGGTGGCGCAGGCGGGAGCCGTGCGGGCTGCTGGACGGGGTGCCGGTGACGGTGAAGGACCTCCTGCTCCAGGCCGGAACACCGACCCTGCGCGGCTCCAAGACCACTTCCATAGGAGGAACTTGGGACGAGGACTCCCCCTCGGTGGCCCGCCTGCGCGAGCACGGCGCGGTCTTCGTCGGCCGTACGACCACTCCCGAGTTCGGCTGGAAGGGCGTGACCGACTCGCCCCGGCACGGCATCACCCGTAACCCGTACGACCCGGCGAAGACCTCGGGCGGCTCCAGCGGGGGCAGCGCGGTGGCCGTGGCGGTGGGCGCGGGACCGCTGTCGGTCGGTACGGACGGCGGCGGCTCGGTCCGCATCCCCGCGTCGTTCTGCGGCGTCTTCGGGATGAAGCCGACGTACGGCAGGATCCCGCTGTACCCGTCCAGCCCGTTCGGCACCCTGGCGCACGCGGGCCCGATGGCGCGGGACGCGGCGGACGCGGCGCTGATGCTGGACGTGCTGGCGGGCGAGAGCGACTGGCGGGACTGGTCGCAGCTGCCGGTCTCCGACGACGGCGAGACGCGGCACCGGATCGGCGACGGGGTGCGCGGGCTGCGGGTGGCGTACTCGCCGACCTTCGGCGGGCAGGTGAAGGTCGCCCCCGAGGTGGCGGCGGCGGTGCGCGGCGCGGTGGAGAGGCTGGCCGGGCTCGGCGCCTTCGTCGAGGAGACCGACCCGGACTTCGCGGACCCGGCGGAGGCCTTCCACACCCTGTGGTTCAGCGGGGCGGCGCGGGTGGTCCAGCACTTCGGCCGCGAGCAGCGGGACTCCCTGGACCCGGGGCTGCGGGAGGTCAGCGGGATCGGCGCGCGGTACTCGGCGCTGGACTATCTGGCGGCGGTGGACGCGCGGATGGAACTCGGCCGCCGGATGGGCCGCTTCCACGCCACGTACGACCTGCTGGTCACCCCGACCATGCCGATCACCGCCTTCGAGGCGGGCGCGGAGACCCCTCGCGGCTCCGGCCAGCGGCGCTGGACGGGCTGGACTCCCTTCACCTACCCCTTCAACCTGACGCAGCAGCCGGCGGCGACGGTGCCGTGCGGAACGGACGGGGGCGGACTGCCGATCGGCCTCCAACTGATCGCCGCCCGCCACCGTGACCCATTGGTCCTACGAGCGGCCCACTCCCTGTACTCCACCGGAACGGCAACCTCCGCCCCGCCCCCTGCCCTCCCCTGAGCACGGCGGCACGCCGCCCCCACCCCGTCAGGGACGCGAGGCTGCAACACCCTGCGGCTCCACCACACGAACACGACCAGCCCCCTCTCACAGGGGTACCTCGCCCCCCCACGTGGAGGGGCGCCCCTTCAGGGGCGCGGGGCTGTAACACTGTGCGACTCCACCGCGCGGGCGCGGGCAGCCCCTCTCACAGGGGTACCTCGCCCCACCCACCCCCGCGCCGGAGGTGCGCCCCTTCAGGGGCGCGGGGCTGTAACACTGTGCGTCTCCGCCGCGCGGGCGCGACCAGCCCTCCTCGCAGGGGTACCGCGTACCCGCCCACCCCCGCGTGGGGGGTGCGCCCCTTTAGGGGCGCGGGGAACTGCGCGGCCAGCCACGACGCACCCGCACCTCCCCCACCCACCCCAACCGGGCTGCCACCCCGGGGCCCGGGGCGCAGCCCCGGCAACCCACCCACCCCCGCCCGCCCGCACGGGCCCGGGGTCCGGGGCGGAGCCCCGGTTTCGGGAAGGGGCGGGGTGGGGTGGAGCCCCGCGCAGCGGACCACTCATGTGCGGAGCGCGGGGCGGGGGCGGAGCTGGGGCGGGGCCCAAGGGTGCGGCTCCGCCGGGGGGCCGCCCCCTTGCCCGCCCGTCCCGCCCCCGGGGGGCGGCCCCGCCGCCCAAGGGGGCTCGGGGGTGGGGGGGGAAGGTGCGGCCCCGCCGCCCGAGGGGGCGGGCGCGTGGCGCGGCTCCGCCGGTCGAGGGGGGCGGGGGGGTAGCGCGGCTCCGCCGACCGAGGGGGCGGGGGGTTAGCTGGAGAAGCCGTGGGTGAGGAGGTGGGCGGCGTCCTTGGCGCGGTTCACGTCCGAGGAGGAGGCGAGCACGGTGCCGTACAGGGTCTTGTTGCCGCGCTTGGTGGCGAAGACCAGGCAGTACTTGGCCTGGGGGCCGGAGCCCGTCTTGATGCCGAGGGTGCCCTTGTAGCTGGTGAGCAGCGGGTTGGTGTTGGTCCAGGACATGTTCCGGTGCCCGCCCGACCTCGTCACCGTCCGCTGCTTCGTCGACTTCGTCGCCACCACCGTCCGGAAGGTGGCGTTCTTCATCGCGCTCACCGCGAGCCGGGTGAGGTCGCGCGCCGTGGAGTAGTTCCCCTTCCCGCCGCCGCCGTCGAACGAGTCGAAGTGGGTGTTCTTCAGCCCCAGCGTGCGGGCCGTCGCGTTCATCTTTCCGATGAAGGACTTCACCCGGGCGTCCCGCGTCGTCCCCGCCCCGAACTTGTCGGCCAACGCGTACGCCGCGTCGCACCCGGACGGCAGCATCAGCGCGTACAGCAGCTGCCGCACCGTCACCTTGTCGCCGACGATGAGCCGGGCCGACGAGGCCGTGTTCCTCACGATGTAGTCGCTGTACGCCTTCTGGATCGTCACCTTGGCGTTCAGGTCGAGGCCCTTGCTCGCCAGCACCACCTTCGCCGTCATGATCTTGGTGGTGGAGCCGGTGGGCAGCCGGGTGTCCGCCGCCTTGGCGTAGAGGGTCTTCCCCGTGGCCGCGTTCATGAGGAAGGCGCCCTTGGCGGTGACCGTGGGCGCCTTCGGTGCGGCGCTCAGGCCGCTCGGCGCCGCCGCCGGGGCGACTCCCCCGGGGGCCAGCGCCTGCGCCGGGGCGACGGCCGCCCCGGCGGCCAGTACGGACCCCGCTGTCGCGGCGGTGACGGCGATCGCCGACACCCGACGCACCTTCACACTCCGCCTGATTCCAGTAATTCCGGCAATTCCTGTAATTCCGGTAAGTCCGCTCTTCACGCTGAATGCTCCAAATGCCCATGTCTCGGAGGCCACATGAGAAAGTCGCCTGCCCTGACTCACGACCGAGACGCCCTTCGGGCACGGCTTCCGCCCGGATTTCCTACCGGACGGTCATTTTCGGACCCTTTCGCCCGACGGCCCTCCCGTGCTCCGCTGGACCCATGAATCACATCGTGCGCGAGGGATACGAAGGCACCGGGCCGGGCGTGATCACCCCGGACGGATGCGCCGTGGAGCTGTACCGGCGGATGCCCGCCGAAGGAGAACCGGAGATCGTGGCGGCAGCGGCGGCCGGCCGGCTGCCCGGCGCCCGGCTCCTCGAACTCGGCTCCGGCACGGGCCGCCTCACCCGCCCGCTGACCGATCTCGGCTTCGAGGTGACCGCGGTGGACGAGTCGGAGGAGATGCTGGCGGCGGTACGGGAGGCGGTCCCCGGCATCCGTACCGTACGCACCCCGATCGAGCACCTGGACCTGACGGCCGACGAGCACGCCAAGGGCGGCTTCGACGTCGTACTGCTGGCCTCGTTCCTGGTCCACTCGGGAACGGAGGGAGTGCGCGAGGCCCTGCTGCGGGCCTGCCGCCGCCATGTCGCCGACGACGGGCTGGTGATCGTCCAGCGGCAGACCGCCGCACGGCACGAGAACCTCCCCCGGGAGCGCCGGCTGCCCGGCGGTGCGCTGATCCGCGTGGTGTCGTCGGAGCCCGCACCGGACGAGGGCCGCCCGGGCACCCGCGCCCTGTTCGTG
Organism: Streptomyces sp. NPDC032721; assembly: GCF_055579625.1. Lineage (NCBI taxonomy): Bacteria > Bacillati > Actinomycetota > Actinomycetes > Kitasatosporales > Streptomycetaceae > Streptomyces > Streptomyces sp. NPDC032721. The sequence goes on from NZ_JBVIMX010000017.1 coordinate 8,196, forward strand.
GAGTACCACTTCCCCGACGCGAAGTGGACGCAGCGCTATCTGAGCTGCCCGCTCACGGAGGAGGAGTTCGAGGAGGCGCTCGCCGGGGCGGGACTGACCGTCGACGGCTACCTCGACGAGGAGCACAGCTGGGCGCGGGCGGCGCCTACCCCGGCCGCTCCTCGCTGAAGTCCGCTTCGACGTCAGCCGCCAGCCGGGCTTCGAGGCGGGCGAACCGTGCCCTGTTGCGCGAGAGCGGGCTCAGGCTCGACGCCAGGAAGCCCGCCCCGGCGACCAGGAGCGCGGCGAAGAGGAAGTTCGCGGCGAGCAGGTGCACGGCGGCGAGCACCAGCAGCACCGCGACGGCCAGCGGCTGGGCCCAGGCCCCGCCCGCCTTCCGGCTGTTCTGGAGCCGCACCAGTGCCCGCATTCCCCGGCGGGCCACCGGGTCGGCGGGTATCCGTTCCTGCCGGGCGAGCCGTACGAGGACGGCCATCTGCCGGTAGGTGCAGCCGCTCTGCCGCTGGAGGCTCGTCATCACCCCGGCGTTCGCCCAGGCGGCGAGCACCGACCCCATCAGGGCGACCACCCCGGGGGCGGGTCCGAAGCCGGCCACCCACCACAGGACCGCGCCCAGGGCGCACCCCACGATGACCACCATCGCGGCGGTGGCCCACCGCGCGTCGTGCCAGCGCCACTCCCCCTCCCAGTCGAACGCGCCGTCCACCGGCCGGCCGGGTCTGCCGTCGGGTCTCCCGCTCATGGGCCCACTTCCTTCCGCTCGCTGTGCGGAGCGGATGCTACGGAGCGCCGGGGGTCACGCCAACTCCCGGGAACAAAGGGCGGATTACCGGCCCTACCGGTCAGACCGCCGGAAACTCAGCGTCTCGCCCACCGCCCCCGCCCGCCACAGGTCCTGGCACGCGTCCGCCATCCGGTCGAGCCCGTCCACGACCGCGCCCCAGACGATGCCGGGCACCCAGCCCTGGTCGCCGTTGAGGAGCAGGTTGTTGCGCTCGTAGAAGAGGGCCAGGTCGACGATGGTGGGGCGGTCGGAGCGGATGTGGTCGGCGGAGTAGCCGTGCGAGCCGGTGGCCAGTTCCGTACCCGCGAAGGAGAAGTAACAGAGGTCGCCGGGGATCGGGGTGACGGTGGGGTTCTCCAGTGGAGGTTCGGTGTCGGCGAAGGCCGGAAAGAGACCGTAGATCTCGTTGCGGGCGTACTTCGCGTGGTAGACCTCGCCGGACAGCGGGAGCGCGTCCCAGACCGCGGCGCAGGTGATCGGGGCCTTGTCGTCGAGGAGCCGGGCGGTGCACCGCACACCGCGCTTGTCGAGCGAAATGTCCACGAATCGTTCGGTCATCTCCCCATCGTGCAGCGATGATCGCGCCCGTCAAGGGGGCATCTCCCGCGAGGCGGGCCGGAATTGGTTGGACTAATCCGTGCGCTCCCGGGTAGCCGCGCGCCCATGGCTCCCACACGAGATTTCAGGGAAGAGCAAGGAAACGGCAGACGACGGCCCCCGGGACAAGGGTCGCCGGGGCAGCGGTCGATGGGCCGGCGCTCGCTTCTGGTGGGCGGTGCGGCGCTGGGCGCTGCGGGGGCGCTCGGGGTCGCGGGCTGCAGCAAGGTGCCCACCGGGGACACCCTGGCGAGACTGAAGTCGCAGGGCATCGTGCGGATGGGCATCGCGGGCGAGGCCCCGTACGGCTTCATCGACGACCAGGGCAACTTCACCGGTGAGGCCGTCGAACTCGCCAAAGTGATCTTCAAGCGGCTGGGCATCGGCAAGGTGCAGCCGGTCGCCACCGACTTCTCCTCGCTCATACCCGGGCTCAACTCCCAGCAGTTCGACGTGGTCTCGGCCGGGATGTACATCAACAAGGACCGCTGCGCGCAGGTCATCTTCGCCGACCCGGAGTACCAGATGCTGGACTCCTTCATCGTGCAGAAGACCAACCCGCGCAAGCTCCACTCGTACCAGGACATCAAGCGCACGAACTCCACGATGGCCACCGGCACCGGCTACGCCGAGATCGAGTACGCGATCGCCGCCGGGATCCCGGAGAAGGAGATCGTGATCCTCCAGGACCCGGTCGCGGGCCTGAACGCGGTCGAGTCCGGCCGGGTCCACGTCTTCGCGGGTACGGCGCTGACCGGCCGCGAGGTGGTCAAGAAGAGCACCAAGGCCGAGGCCACCACGCCCTTCGCGCCGGTCGTCAACGGCGAGAAGAAGGTCGACGGCGGCGGCTTCGCCTTCCGCAAGCTGGACGCCGAGCTGCGGGACGCCTTCAACGTGGAGATCCACAAGATGAAGAAGAGCGGCGAGCTCTTCCGGATCCTGCAGCCCTTCGGGTTCACCAAGGCGGAGATGACCACCCTCACTGCCGAGGAGTTGTGCCGATGAGCTCCGGTCTGTGGCAGAACTGGATCCTGCCGGGCATCTGGACGACCGTCCAGCTCACCGTCTACAGCGCGGTGCTGGCCACCTTCGTCGCCTTCGGCATCGGCATGGCCCGGACCCACCGGCTGTGGATCGTGCGCTTCCTCGCGGGTGTCTACACGGAGGTCTTCCGTGGCACGTCCGCGCTGGTGCTGATGTTCTGGCTGTTCTTCGTGGTGCCCGGCCTGATCGGCTGGGCGTTCGTCCCCATGTGGGCCGCCGTGCTCGCACTGGGGCTTTCCTACGGTGCGTACGGTGCGGAGGTCGTGCGCGGCGCCCTGAACTCGGTGACTGCCGCCCAGCGCGAGGCGGGCATCGCCCTCAACTTCACGCCCTGGCAGCGGATGCGGCTGATCCTGCTGCCGCAGGCGGTGCCGGAGATGATCCCGCCGTTCAACAACCTGCTGATCGAGCTGCTGAAGGGCACGGCGCTGGTGTCCCTGCTGGGCATCGGTGACGTCTCGTTCGCCGCGTACCTGGTGCGGCTCGCCACCCAGGAGAGCGCACAGATCTACTCGATCACGCTCGTCATCTACTTCGTGATCGCGTTCGTGCTGACGCGCGGCATGAAGGCCGTGGAGCGCAGGACGAAGGCCGGCATCGGCATCGACATCAAGGCCCAGGCCGCCGGGGGGACGCGATGAGTACGTGGGACTGGTCCGCAGTGGCGGACTTCATGCCGCGCTTCTGGGACGGGGTGCTGCTCACCCTCCAGGTGCTGGCGCTCGGCTCGGTGCTGTCGTTCTCGCTGGGTCTGGTGTGGGCCTTCGGGCTGCGCTCGCCGCTGAAGTGGGTGCGCTGGCCGGTGAACGTCGTCACCGAGTTCATCCGCAACACCCCGCTCCTCGTCCAGCTCTTCTTCCTGTTCTTCGTGCTGCCGGAGTGGGGCGTCCAGTTCTCCGCGATCACCACCGGCACCGTCGCGATCGGGCTGCACTACTCGACGTACACCGCACAGGTCTACAAGGCGGGCATCGACGCCGTCCCGGCCGGCCAGTGGGAGGCGGCGACCGCGCTCAGCCTGCCCGCGCACCGCACCTGGTTCGCGGTGATCCTCCCGCAGGCGATCCGGCGCATCGTGCCGGCGCTCGGCAACTACGTCGTCTCGATGCTGAAGGACACCCCTCTGCTGGCCGGCATCAGCGTGCTGGAGCTGCTCCAGCAGGCGCGGCTGGAGAGCGCGTCCACCTTCCAGTACACCGAGCCGCTGACCGTCGTCGGCATCGCCTTCATCCTCATCGCCTACCCGGCGTCCCTTCTGCTGCGAGTCCTGGAGCGTCGTCTTGTCCGCTGAAGCCACCCAGCCCGCCGATTCCCCCGAGGCCGCTTCCGGCGCCACTGCTGGTGCCACTGCCGGTGACCTGATCACGTTCAAGGACGTCACCAAGCGGTTCGGGAAGAACACCGTCCTGGACAACCTGTGCTTCTCGGTGAAGCCGGGCAAGCACGTGACCCTGATCGGGCCCTCCGGGTCCGGCAAGACCACCATCCTGCGGCTGCTGATGACCCTGATGAAGCCGGAGGAGGGCACCATCCACGTGGGCGGGGCCCAGCTCTTCCCCTCGCAGGGCGAGAAGCAGCTGCGGGAGGTGCGCAAGAACATCGGGATGGTGTTCCAGCAGTTCAACCTCTTCCCGAACATGACGGTGCTGCGCAACATCACCGAGGCGCCGGTACGGGTCCTGGGCCTGTCCAGGGACGAGGCCGACGAGCGGGCCCGCGAGCTGCTCGACATGGTCGGCCTCGGCGACCGCTGCGACGCCAAGCCCACCCAGCTCTCCGGCGGCCAGCAGCAGCGGGTCGCCATCGCCCGTGCGCTGGCGATGCGCCCGCAGGTGCTCCTCCTCGACGAGGTGACCTCGGCGCTCGACCCGGAGCTGGTGGCGGGCGTCCTGGACGTGCTGCGCGACATCGCCCGTACGACCGACATCACCATGCTCTGTGTGACGCACGAGATGAACTTCGCCCGGGACATCTCGGACGACGTCCTGATGTTCGACTCGGGCCGGGTCATCGAGTCGGGACCGCCGGAGAAGATCTTCGGCGACCCGGAGCACGAGCGGACCCGGGAGTTCCTGGGCGCCGTACTGTGACCTGACTCTGGCATATGCCACGGGTGGCGCGGCCCAGCTCACGGGCCGCGCACAGGCATGCCCGGCAGAGCCAATTTGTCAACCCCCGCCCCTATGGCGGGGGTTGACGGCTATCGTGGCCTGACGACGCACGAACGACGCACAGCAGGACGCACAGCAGACGGTCACAACCTGGTAGGGGGAACCGTGGCGCTGAAGCCCGAGCCGGCCACGCCGCAGCACTCCGTGCAGTACGCCCTGCGCGTGCTGGATTCCGTGTCGAAGCACAGTGGCGGCGTCACCGACGGCCAGCTCGCCCGCGAGACGGGCCTGCCCTCGGAAACGCTGGGGCCCCTGCTGCTGATGCTGCGCCGCGAGGGGTACGTGGAGCAGGTCGCCGACGGCGCCTATGTGACGGGTGAGTCCCTGGAGCTGGTCGGGGCGTCCGGGGCGGCGGCCCGCGAGGGGCTGCGGCTCAGGCTCCAGGAGACCCTGGACCAGCTGCGCGACTCGGTCGGCGCCGCGATCTACCTCAGCAGGTACGTGGACGGCGAGATCAAGGTGACCCAGGTCGCCGAGGGCCCGCTCACCCCGAAGGTCAACGAGTGGGTCGACTTCCGCTCCTCGGCGCACGCCAGCGCGATAGGCAAGTGCCTGCTCACCCAGCTCGACCAGAACGGCCGCCGGGACCACCTCTCCCGGCACAAGACCGCCCGGCTCACCTCGCGGACGATCACCAGCGAGCGGGTGCTGTTCTCCAAGCTGGACAGCCAGCCCGCCACGGTCCCGGTGCTCGACCTCCAGGAGTACGCACTGGGCACGGTCTGCGCCGCCGTACCGCTGACGGCCGGGGCGGCGGTGGGCTGCCTCGCCCTGTCCCTCCCGGTCGAACACGCGCACCGGCTGCGGCAGGCGGCGGACGCGCTGAACCGGCGGGCGACACCGATGGCGCTCTCGCTGTCGCTCTGATCGCACGAGGTCGCGAGCACCCCTCCGGACCAGGTACTATTTACGAGTCAAGCGCCGCTAGCTCAGTTGGTTAGAGCAGCTGACTCTTAATCAGCGGGTCCGGGGTTCGAGTCCCTGGCGGCGCACTTGATATTGAAGCCCCACCGGTTCGCCGGTGGGGCTTCAGTGTTTTCCCCACCACTGGGGATGGTCCCGGTACCAGGCGACGGTGGCGGCCAGCCCTTCGTCGAGGGGGACCGAGGGGGCGTACCCCAGTTCCTCGCGGATGCGGGTGTCGTCGAGGGCGTACCGCTGGTCGTGCCCCTTGCGGTCGGCGACGTGGGTGACGAGGGAGCGGGAGGCGCCGGTCAACTCGACCAGCCGGTCGGTGAGCTCGGCGTTGGTGAGGGCGTTCCCGCTGCCCACGTGGTGGACGGAGCCCGCCGCCCCCTTGGTCAGGACGAGGTGCACGGCGCGGCAGTGGTCCTCGACATGGAGCCATTCGCGGACGTTGGCACCGGTGCCGTACAGCGGGACGCTCCGGCCCGCCAGGAGCCGGGTGGTGAAGCGCGGGATCAGCTTTTCGAGGTGCTGGTACGGGCCGTAGTTGTTGGAGCAGCGAGTGATACGGACGTCCAGGCCGTGGGTGCGCCAGTAGGAGCGGGCCATCAGATCGCCGCCCGCCTTGGAGGCGGCGTACGGGGAGTTGGGTGCGAGCGGCGCGTCCTCGGTCCACGCACCCTCGTCGATCGAGCCGTACACCTCGTCGGTGGAGACGTGGACGACCGGTCCCGTCCCGGTGCGCAGGCAGGCTTCGAGGAGGGTCTGGGTGCCCTGGACGTTCGTCCCGACGAAGGCCGCGGCCCCCTCGATGGAGCGGTCGACGTGCGACTCGGCGGCGAGGTGGACCACGGCGTCGTGGCCGGGCAGCAGGTCCAGGAGGAGGGGCAGGTCGCGGACGTCGCCCCGGACGAAGGTGAGGCGGGGGTGGCCGAGGGGGAGGTTGTCGGTGTTGCCCGCGTACGTGAGGAGGTCGAGGACCGTGACCCGGGCCTGCTCGGCACCGGGGAGGCACCCTTCGAGGAGCATCCGCACGTAACTGGAGCCGATGAAACCGGCGCCGCCGGTAACCAGGATCTGCACGCCGCGCACTCCCTCTCCGGGAAATGGACCCACTCGTTCCGCAGCGCCCGAGCGTACCGCCCGTCGGCCGGCCGGCGCGCACCCCGCCCGCCAGGCCCGACACGTCGTGCCCCCGGCGCCCCCCGCCCTCAGGACGGACGGACACCCTCCGATCCCCGCGCACACCGACCCCAGGGCCGGTCGGGCCCGGTGTGCGCAAGCACTCGGGCCCGACCGGCCCTGCTCGGACCGGGTCAGCAGCAACCGTCCCTGCGGATCTGGTCGGCCACCTGGTGCCAGTGCTTCGCCGACGCGTCCGCACCGCCGTCCGCGCGGGCGTCGTCCCGGGGCTCCGCGCCCGTCCGGCCGGCCTTCTCGTACGTCCGCGTCAGTGCCGCCCGCGAGTGCACCCGGCCGCCGACCACCGCCCCCGACACCTTCACCAGGTCGTCGAAGTCGGCGAGCGGGTCTCCGTCGACCAGGGTCAGGTCGGCGATCTTGCCCGGTTCGACGGAGCCCAGCTCCCGGTCCGCCCCGAAGAGCCGCGCCGCCGAGAGCGTCACCGTCGCCAGCGCCTGCGCCGCGCTGAAGCCGTGCCGTACGAAGGCGCGCAGGGCCACGTGCAGGGGCAGGCCGACCGGGACGATCGGGGTGTCCGTGCCGAGGGCCAGCCGGCCGCCGCCGTCGATCACCTTGCGGTAGGTGTCCATCTCGCGGCGCAGGACGAGGCGGTCGATGTCCGTCGGCGGTTTGGCCGCCCCGGCGCGGACCGTCGCCACGTCCCACGGCGGCATCATCGCCGTGACGCGCGGGTCGTCGGCGAGGCCGGGGAAGTCCCCCAGCAGCGCGAACGAGGTGAAGGGGGTGGCGAGCAGCTTCAGGCCGCCCTCCGTGTAGTTGGTGACGGTGTCCTGGTAGGTGAGCTGTTCGCTGGTGGTGCCGTGGCCCCGGTCGGCGCGTTCGGTCGCGGCGAGGTGGCTGGTCAGGTCCTGGCCGCCCTGGACGCCCTGCGAGGCGAGGTGCGAGCCGGAGAGGACGCCGAGCCGTTCGTGGCCGAAACGGGCCGCCTCCTCCATGTAGTCCATCGGGGCGCGGACGTAGGTCTTCACGAAGTCCCAGTCGAGTGCCGCGCCCCGGGCCAGCGAGCGCCGCAGCCCCTCGGTGGTCCGGTGGGCCCGGCCCATGCTGTAGGCCACGCGGGGCCCGTCGAGGAGTTCGCCGGTGGTGAGCAGCCGGGGTCCGGCGAGGCGTCCGGCGATGACGTCCTCCCTGATCCGGGCCTGTTCGTAGGAGAACCCGGCGAGCGAGACCGTCGTGGTGATGCCGTACGCGAGGCAGAGCGCGCTCTGCCGGGCGCCGTAGGTGTACGCCCAGGGGTGGGTGTGCGAGTCCCACAGTCCCGGCAGCACGGTCTGCCGGGAGGCGTCGACGTGCCGGGCGGCCCGGCGGCCCGCCCGGTGCGGTTCGACGGCGGCGACGCGTCCGTCGCGGATCAGGATGTCGACGTCGTCGCGGGTGCGGCCGTCGGTGCGGGTGCCGTCCCAGAGGCGGCCCGCGTGGACGACGGTGTCGACGGGGGTGGAGCGCCGGCGGTCGAGCCGTACCGGCACCGCCCGGCCGGGGCCGCCGCCGTCGCGGGTGGCCAGCCGCAGCTCTCCTTCGGCGAGGTAGAGCAGCGTACGCGAGTCATCTGCCCAACTCGGGTGGTCCGCACCGGACTTGGAGACCAGCCTGGCCTCTCCCGCCGGGCTTCCGTCGCCGCGCACCGGCAGCACCCACAGCGCGGACTCGCTCACGCAGGCGAGCCACTTCCCGTCCGGTGACCAGACGGGTCCCGAGGCGTACCGGTCGGAGAGCGAGCCGAAGCGCGAGAAGGGGTGCAGGGCCGAGGTGCCCGTGGCGGTGTCGATGACCCGGATGAGGTTGTAGCCCTCCCGGTAGCGGTGGTTGAGCCGGTTGCGGTCGCAGTAGGCGAGGTAGCGGCCGTCCGGCGACCAGCTCGGCGGCCCGGGCAGCCCGCCCGCGCCGAGTGCCGCGGCTACCACCTTCTCGGTTCCCGCGGCCAGGTCCCGTACGACCAGGCCGCCCGCCATGTCGAGGCAGGCGAGGCGGCTGCCGTCCGGGGACAGGGCGGGGTGGGTGCGGCCGCCGCCGGCCAGCAACTCGTCCTTTCCGGTGGCCAGTTCGTGGCGCCGCACCCCGTTCAGCCCGTCGCGGTCGTCGACGTAGAGCAGCCAGCGGCCGTCCCGGCTCCAGGAAGGGCCCTGGAGGTACACCGTCGGGGCGGCCTCCACCACTCTTCTCGGCTTGCCGCCCCGGCCGGAAACAGGCTGTACCCAGAGGGAGTTGAGGGAGACGAAGGCGAAGGAGCGGCCGTCGGGGGCGAGGGCGGGCTGCTGGATGCCGCGCACCCGGCCCGTCCGCCGCGGCTCCAGTTCGTACTTCTTGACGCGGTACGAGGGCCGCTCGACGGGCAGGGCCGCCGTGAAGGGGATCAGCTGCGCGCCGGGCGCCCGGTGCGGGCGGACGATCTGGAAGCGGCCGTCGAGGGTGACCAGCATGCGGGTGTCGTCGAGCCAGCGCGGCGGCGAGTCGGCGAGCAGTCCTTCGACGGGGACGCTCTTTCCGTCGACGACCAGGCCGACGACCTCGTACCGGCCGGGGCCGTTGGCCTGGACGGTGCGCAGCCAGGCGGTCCGGCCGGCCGGGGAGACGGCGGGGGTCAGGACGCTGCCGGGGGGCGAGTCCGCGGGTTCGGTGTGGACGACGCCGACCGGGCCGCTCCCGTCGGCGGCGACGGCGGCGATCGTACGGGACCGGAGGGCGGTGCCGGCCAGGCTGCCGCGGACGAACAGCACCCGGGATCCGTCGGCGCTCCAGGTGGGGTCGAAGTCCTCCCAGGGCGTGTCCTGGTGCGGGCCCTGCTGGCCGGGGGCGCCGGTGAGCCGGGTGAGTTTCCCGCCGCTGACCTCGACGGTCCAGATGCGGTACGGGCTGCCCTTGACGGGGTCGCCGCCGCGCTCGGAGGAGAAGGCGAGGCGGCGGCCGTCCGGGGACCAGGCGGGGCAGCGGTCGTCCCAGGGGCCTTCGGTGAGGCGGCGCGGGGCGGAGCCGTCGGCGTTCATCACCCACAGGTGGAACTGGCCGCCCTTGAAGGCGGTCATCGCGATCTGGCGTCCGTCGGGCGACAGGACGGGGCGGTTGGGTTCCAGCTCGGGCGGGGTGAGGGCGGTGGCCGGGCCGCCGTCCTCGTCGAAGGACCAGAGGATGTTCTGCACTTCGGCGACGTAGCGGCCGTTGTGGCCGGTGACGGTGCCGTTGGTGGCGTGGGTGAAGCGGAGCGTCCGCTCGCCCGCGGGGGCGGGGGGTGCGGCGGGGGCCGGGGCGGTGGGGGCCGCTGCGGCGGCGGTGCTCGCGGCCACCGCCCCCGTACCGACGGTGGTGGCAGCGGCGGTGGCGGTGACGGTCGCGGCCTGGAGGAAGGAGCGGCGTGGCATGGACGGCACGGTGGTCTCCCTGGGTCTCGGTCGGAATGCCGATCCCCCAGGGAACAACCACCCGCCCTGCCCCGTCCATGCCACCACGCCACGGCGGACCCGATCTGGCCGAAACCCCGGAAGGGGTGAGCCGCCCCGTCGGCGACGGGGCGGCTCACTCGTGGGGACGGGGATGCGGACCCGTCAGAACTTGACGTCGGAGCAGGCGTAGAACGCGTTGGCCGTGTCGTACACGTTCCACACCGCGAGCACGACGTGCTTGCCGGACTTGCCGCCGGGGATCGTTCCCTGGTGGGTCAGTGTCGCGGGCGGCTGCTGACCGCCGAACGGCACGTTCAGGAACGGCTGCGGGTCCAGCGAGGCCCGCGTGAGCGGCTTGGTCGGGTCCCAGCCCTGCTTGGTGATGTAGTACCGGAAGTCCGACGTGCGGTGCCGGGCGGTGAACTGCCAGCGGAACGAGTAGCTCTGTCCTGCCGTCACCTGGGTCGCGGGCCAGGCCCCGCCGCGCGGGTCGTCGAGCTGCGCGAATCCGCCGTTGCCGCCGGAACATATCCTTCCGTCGGCGGGACCGGACGCCGGGAAGCCCTTGGGGCCCTCGACGCTCTGCGGCTCCCACTGGATGGAACCGCAGTTCTTCACCGTGCCGTTGGCGCACAGCTTCTGGCGGCTGATCGGCGAGTCCGTGTAGCCGTGGCTGCTCGCACCGCTGGTGGAGAGTGCGGTGGCACCCGCTACCGCGAGCCCGAGGACAGCCGCACTCATTGCCTTTTTTCGCATGCTTCGCTCCAGGAGAACGTGGGGGGCATTCCGTGTTCTGTGACCTGTGCTGCACGCGCGCGCGTGTGGTGCTGGAGGTGCTGTGACGCTGTGGTGCCGTGGCGGATTTCCGGTCTAGACCAAGGCCCAATGTAAGGACGGCAGTTGAACATGTCCAGACCAATGTCCAACGTTGAGGAGAGTTAAGGAAAGTCAGGTTCCACTGAGGTACGCCACCGTCAACTCCCGTACCAGTGCCCTGCGTTCGTAGTCGTCGAGCTCTCCCGCCAGACCGCGTGCCGTCAGCCGGGCCACGGTGTCCTCCACCGCGTCCACCACCGAGGCGAGCACCTTCTCCCGCTGCCGGGCGTCCAGGGCGGCGACCGTCCTGCGGCGCATCGCGTCGGCGACCTCGGGCGCGTACTCGATCCGCAGCGGCTGCACCGAGAACACCTCGATACCGGCCCCGGCAAGAGTGGCCGAGAGCTGCCGGGTCAGCGCGTCCCCGACCGCCGCCGCGTCCCGCACCCCGTCGGCGGGGGTCTGCGCCAGCACCCGGGCGAGGGCCGCCTCGACCTGCCCGCGCAGCTGCCCCGTGGGGTCCGCCACGGTGAGCGTCGCCCGCGCCGGGTCGGCGACCCGCCACACCACCAGGACGACCACCCGCAGCGGGATCCCGTTCCGGTCGGCGGCCGGCAGCGGCTCGCTCCGCCAGTGCTTCAGCCGTACGTCCACCCGGTGGCGCACCAGCAGCGGGCTCAGCCACATCAGCCCGGTGCGCCGGACGGTCCCCCGGTACGCGCCGAAGCGCGTGAGCACCGACGCGTACCCCTCCCTCCCGCGCACCAGCCCGCCGAACGCGATCAGGCCCACCGCCAGCAGCGCGGCGAGGACCCCCCAGCCCGCGAGCCCGATCCCCTCGTACGTGCGCGAAGGCAGCCGCAGCGCCGCGGCGAGCGGCCCCGGCAGCAGTCCCGCCCACCACAGTGCCGCCCCGCACCCGGCCACCGCGCCGAGCCCGGCGGCCAGTGCCGCCCAGCCAGGGCGCACCGGGCCGGGCCGCTCGGCGGGCCCGGGGTTCGCGGGGGCGGGGTTCGCGGGGGCGGGGTTCGCGGGGGCGGGTCCGGCCCGGTGGTCGATGCGGCGCTGCTCTCCCGTTCCCTGCCGCCGCCCTACGACGGTCACCCCGGACGGCACGGGGGCGCCCGCCGCCCCGGCCTCGTCGCGGAAGAGGAGGTGCACGGGGATCTCGGTCGTCGAGTCGTTCCTGATCACTGGGTCCCTCATCGCTGTGCCCCCTCGCCTGCTGCGCCCGTGGAGCCCGCCGTGCCCGTCCTGAACAGCCGCCGCCAGGTCTCGGGCCCCGGATAGCCGTCGGCCTCCGCACCCCGCCAGCCCTGCGCCCGCTGGAACGCCTCCACGTTGCGCCGGTCGGCCTCGCCCCAGTCGGGCCCCGGCCCCACCGTGTAGTACTTGCCGAACCCCTTGGCCACGAGCTGCCGCCCCAGCTTCTCCACGTACGCACTGGACCTTCCGGGGCGGAAGTGCTGCGTCCCGGGGAACGCGGGCGCGCCCGCCGAGCCCTGGGGGGAGGTGCCGCCGACCAGTCCCCGGTAGCGGTAGGCGACGTAGCGGTCGGCGTTCTTCCAGTAGCCGAGCGGGGTGGCCTGCTTGCGGGTGGTGGGGCGGGTCTGCTCGTAGGCGAGGTAGTGGCCGTGCGTGTAGTCCGTCCAGCCGCCGAAGATCGTGACGTGCGAGCCGGAGTGCGGGTCGGCGGTGTTGTGGAAGAGGAGGATGTCGCCGGGCTGGAGCTGCTCGCGGGGCACCTTCACGCCGAACTCGGCCAGCGAGCCGGTCCACTCGTTGCCGCTGAGCCCCCAGGCCATCGAGACATAGCCGGAGCAGTCCTGCCGGTACCCGTCGCGCCAGAACTTCTCCATGCTGTACGGCACCTTCGCCTCGACCCACGTCTTGGCCCGCTTGATGATGTCGGCGCGGGTGGCGGGCTTGAACTTGGGGGCGGCGGCGACCCCGCCGGGCCCCGGTGCGCCGGGCGTGGCTTTCGGCCTTCCGTGCAGGGGGGCCGCCCGGCCCTGCGGGGCGGGCGCGTCGAGCTCCTCCTCGGGGAGGTCCCAGAGGTGCGACCGGCCACTGCCGCTGTCCCGTACCTCCGGCCGGCGACTCTCCGGCCGGTGGCCCGCGTCCCCGGCCGCCGGCCGCGCCGGGTCGTCCCACACACCCGTCCGTGCCGTCCCCTCCATGGCTCCGGTGGTTCCCGTCCCCGCCGCGCCCGCCGCTCCCCCGCCGCCCAGCACCACTCCGGCGGCAGTGACCAGCACCATGGCGCGGCGGGCGCCGTGCGTGGCGGGGTGACCACCGTCACGTGCGGCGAGGGATCTCGTCCTGCGGATACGGCGCCGGTCGGCGCATCCGGCACAGGGGCAGTCGGCCGCGGGCTGAATCTCCTCGAACTGGATCACAGCCAGAGTGTCCCAACTGGCCGGACATAACGCATCTTGACGGTACGAAATATAAGCAAATGGACATCACGGTCTCCCGCTGGTTCAAACCACTCCTGAGCGTCCGGTAGAGTTCTCCGAGTCAGCAGGCGCCGCTAGCTCAGTTGGTTAGAGCAGCTGACTCTTAATCAGCGGGTCCGGGGTTCGAGTCCCTGGCGGCGCACGCGCAACCGAGACCCTTCCACCACCGGTGGGAGGGTCTCGGTCATTCCCACGGGTCCGGGCCCTTCCCCGGCCCCGCCCCGGGACCCCGGCAGCCCTGCGATCAGCGACCCTTGCGATCACATGAAGAGTCGGGGAACCTATCCTGGAGCCAGTGGCTCCAATGGGGCGGGCGGTTCGACGAGTTGAGGCTCGGCCGGCCGACGAGGGGATGGACGGCCCACGGGGTGGGGGCCCCTTTCACCCACGGATGTCGGGACGGGCATCATGCAACCGGAAGGTTGTCGTCCTGTGTCTGTGCTGATGGCGGCCCGACCAATGTTGCGTTCGAGACGGTCGAGGGGGACCGCCAGCGAGCGAGATGACCTACGAACTCACGCAGCCAGCCTTGCGTGCGGGGGGATGACTCATGACGTCGACGCCGAGCGGCGCCGGGCAGTACCACGACCCGAACCACGGGCCAACCCACGACCCCACCCAGACCACGCAGCTCCGGGTCCCTCCGCAGCTCGGGTCGAACGGACCGGGTCGCCGAAAGCAGAAGGCGCTGCCCAGGTACGACTACGAGCACTACAGCCGGCTGGCCGGACCACTGACCCAGCCGGACCCCAGCAAGCCGTACAAGGTCCAGTACCGGTCACTGATCTCCCAGGAGCCGCACCGCATCAGAGCCGCCCTGCTGCTCGGTGCCGCGCCGCTGCTCTCGCTGGCCCTGTTCATCTGGCTGATGCAGCCGAGCCACTGGACCGACCGCGACCCGAACCTCCAGGACGACCTCCTGCGTGCGCTCGACGTCGTCATGCTGGTCTCGATCGGTCTCATCGAGCTCTTCCGCACGATGAACGTGCTCTCCAACGCGCACGCGACCCTCGTCGCCCGTGACCCGATCCCGGTGGTCCCCGAGACCGGCACCCGGGTCGCCTTCATGACCTCCTTCGTGCCCGGCAAGGAGCCGCTGGAGATGGTCACCAAGACCCTGGAGGCGGCGGTCAAGATCCGCCACCGGGGCCTGCTGCACATCTGGCTGCTCGACGAGGGCGACGACCCGGCGGTCAAGGAGGTCTGCGCCCGTCTCGGCGTGCACCACTTCTCCCGCAAGGGCATCGCCAAGTGGAACCAGAAGAAGGGCGCCCACCGGGCGAAGACCAAGCACGGCAACTACAACGCCTGGCTGGACGCGCACGGTGACGACTACGACTACTTCGCCTCGGTCGACACCGACCACATCCCGCTCCCGAACTACCTGGAGCGGATGCTCGGCTACTTCCGCGACCCCGACATCGGCTTCGTCATCGGCCCGCAGGTGTACGGCAACTACGACACCTTCGTCACCAAGGCCGCCGAGTCGCAGCAGTTCCTCTTCCACGCCCTGATCCAGCGCGCGGGCAACCGCTACGGCGCCCCCATGTTCGTGGGTACGTCCAACGCGGTCCGCATCAAGGCGCTGAAGCAGATCGGCGGTCTGTACGACTCGATCACCGAGGACATGGCGACGGGCTTCGAGATCCACCGCGCCAAGAACCCGGCGACGGGCAAGAAGTGGCGCTCGGTCTACACCCCGGACGTACTGGCCGTCGGCGAGGGCCCCACCGCCTGGACCGACTTCTTCACCCAGCAGCTCCGCTGGTCGCGCGGTACGTACGAGACGATCCTCAAGCAGTACTGGAAGGGCTGGGGCACGCTGCCCCCGGGCAAGCTCTTCAACTACACGATGATGATCATCTTCTACCCGATGTCCGCCATGAACTGGATCCTGGCCGCGCTCTCCTGCGCGCTGTTCCTGGGCATGGGCGCCTCGGGTGTCCAGATCGACCCGGTCATCTGGATGATGCTGTACGGCAACGCCTCCGCGCTCCAGATCGGCCTCTACATCTGGAACCGCCGTCACAACGTCTCGCCGCACGAGCCCGAGGGCTCCGGCGGTCTGGCCGGTATGGCGATGTCCGCCATGTCCGCGCCGATCTACGCGCGCTCGCTGCTGGACGCCGTACTGCGCCGCAAGTCCAGCTTCGTCGTGACGCCCAAGGGCGACTCGTCCAGCCCGGACACGCTCTTCGGCACGTTCCGCATCCACATGTTCTTCATCGTGATCTTCGGCGGGTCCATCGTGGCCTCGTACTTCCTCGGCCACTCGCACCCCGCGATGGTCCTGTGGGCCTCGCTCGCCATGCTCGTCACCGCGGCGCCGGTGATCGCCTGGCGGCTCGGCATGCGCGAGGAGAAGAAGAAGGGCAAGCCGGGCCCCCAGCAGGGTCCCGGAGACGCCGGCTCCGCCCCCGAGTTCGACCAGGGGGCCGGATACCCGGGGCAGCACGGACAGCACGGGCAACACCCCGAGGGGCATGCGCCGCAGCAGAAGCCGAGCTGGGCCGCAGCCGATCAGACCATGCAGATCTCTTCCCTTGGGAGCCGTAAGAAATGAGTTTCCGTCCGAGCCGCCGCGCCAAACGACTGTCGATCACGGCCGCGGTGGTCATTGCTCTGGCGGCGTTCAACGGGCCCGCGCTGTACCGCTTCGGTTCGGAGCAGTACCACGAGTACAAGATCAACCGCCCGGAGTACAAGGCGGAGAACGGTAAGTGGGACTTCCTCGACGTCCCCACCGACAAGAAGATCAACACGATCCACTCGGCACTGCTGCACACCGGCAAGGTCCTGCTGATCGCGGGTTCCGGCAACAACCAGAAGAACTTCGACGCGGGCAAGTTCGAGTCGGTCCTGTGGGACCCGAAGAACAACTCGTACAAGATGATCAAGACCCCGAAGGACATGTTCTGCTCGGGGCACACACAGCTGGGCGACGGCAAGCTGCTCGTCGCCGGCGGCACCAAGCGGTACGAGAAGCTGGAGGGTGACGTCACCAAGGCCGGCGGCCTGATGGTGGTGCACAACGAGAACCCGGACAAGCCGATAACACTGCCCGCGGGCACGGTCTTCAAGGGCAAGAAGAACGGCAAGACGTACGTCTCCAAGGACCCGGTCCTGGTCGAGAAGGCCAAGAAGGTCTTCGCCAAGACCGGACCCAACAAGGGCCGGTTCCTGCGCAACGAACCCGGTCTCGGCCGGATCTACGTCGAGGCCAAGCAGTCCGGCAAGGCGTACGAGTCGGGCGCCCAGGACAACTACACGATCACCACGCTGACCGGCAAGGACGCCCAGAACACCTACGGCGTCGCCGAGAAGCTCGCCCTGGACAAGAAGGACTTCCAGGGCATCCGGGAGGCGTACGAGTTCGACCCGGTGGCGGAGAAGTACATCACCGTCGACCCGATGAACGAGGCACGCTGGTACCCGTCGCTGACCACGCTCAAGGACGGCAAGGTCCTGGCGACCTCCGGCCTCGACGAGATCGGCCAGATCGTCCCGGGCAAGGACGAGATCTACGACCCGAAGACGAAGACCTGGAAGTACACGGGCTTCGAGCGCAGGCTGCCGACGTACCCGTCGCTGTTCACCCTCAACAGCGGCAAGCTCATCTACACCGGCTCCAACGCGGGCTACGGCCCGGCGGACGTCGGCCGTGAGCCCGGCATCTGGGACCTGACGAACAACAGCTTCAAGAAGATCCCGGGCATGAGCGACCCGGACCAGCTGGAGACCTCGGCCTCGGTCATGCTGCCCCCGGCACAGGACCAGCGGTTCATGGTCATCGGCGGCGGCGGCGTCGGAGAGTCGGACAAGTCCACCGAGAAGACCCGTCTGGTCGACGCCGACGACGACAACCCGGTCTTCAAGGACGGGCCCTCGCTCGACAAGGGCACCCGCTACCCGAGCGCCTCGCTGATGCCGGACGACACCGTCCTGATCACCGGCGGTTCCGAGGACTACCGGGGGCGCAGCGACTCCAACATCAAGGAGGCGCGCTCCTTCGACCCGAAGACCAACAAGCTCAAGCGGCTCGCCGACCCGGAAGTGGGGCGCAACTACCACTCCAGCTCGGTACTACTGCCCGACGGCCGCGTCATGGTGGCGGGCTCCGACTCGCTCTACTCGGACAAGGCCAACACCCGGCCGGGCGTCTTCGAGCAGCGGATCGAGATCTACACCCCGCCGTACCTCTACCGCGACTCGCGGCCGAAGCTGAACGACGGCCCGAAGAAGATCGCGCGGGGCGCCAGCGGCACGTTCACCACGCAGCACGCGTCGTCCGTCAAGACGGCGAAGCTGATGCGGCCGAGCGCGGTGACGCACATGACCGACATGGACCAGCGCAGCATCGCGCTGGACTTCAAGAAGACGGCCGACGGCATCACCGTCACCGTCCCGAAGAGCCAGGCGCTGGTGCCCTCCGGGTACTACATGCTGTTCGTGACGGACGACCAGGGCACGCCTTCCGAGGCGGTCTGGGTCGAGGTCCCGTAACCCGGCAGACCTGTTGGACAGTGGATACGAGTAAGGGGCGCCCTCCCGGAGGGCGCCCCTTACTCGTTGTCGTATCTGCTTTTTCTACTTGGCGTTCTTCGCCAGGTTCAGCGCGTAGTCCGCGAACCAGCGGCCGGCCTGCGGGCCGCCCTTGCACTCGCCGTCCGACTCACCGGGGCGCTTGACCCACAGGAAGGCGTGCACCTGCTCGTCGCCGGTCTCGGTGGTGGGCGCCTCCCCCAGGGCGCGGCCCGGCGGGTTGCACCACGGGTCCTTGAGGTTCTTCTCCTTGACGGGACCGTTGCCGTTGCGGCTGGTGTCGATGACGAAGGGCTTGTTGCCGACCTTCGCGGAGAGTTCCTTGCCGTACTTCTTGCTGTCCTCGGTGGAGTAGAAGTTCGAGACGTTCACCGAGAAGCCGTCGGCCTGGTCGATGCCCGACCACTTCAGCGGCTCGAAGATCTGGTCCGGCTTGCCCCAGCCCGCGTTGCCCGCGTCCAGGTAGACCTTGGTCTTCGGCTGTGCCTTCAGCGTCTTGATGGCGCCCTTGAGGAGGTCGTAGCGCTCCTCGTGGAACTTCTCGGGGGTGCACTGGTCGACCAGGTGCAGCACCGCGTCCGGCTCCAGGATCACCGTGGCGGGACGGTCGCCGATGCCCTCGGCGACCTCCTTGATGAAGGCGCGGTACGCGTTGCCGTCGGCGGCGCCGCCGCCGGAGAAGTTGCCGCAGTCGCGGTGCGGGATGTTGTAGACGACCAGGATCGCCTCGCGGTCGGCCTTCGCGGCGGCCTCGGTGAAGCCCTTGGCCTGCTCCTTGGCGTTCTCCGGGATCAGCCATTCGCCGGACGGCTGCTGGGCGATCTTCCGGATCAGTTCCTTCTTGGCGCTGTCGCTCTCCTCGGCGAGCGCCTTGGCCGCCTTGGAGTCCGGATTGACCCAGAACGGATCGTCACCCTTGGGCTGTTGGGACACCGGCGGGTTGCCTCCCGATCCCCCGCTCGTACCGCCGCTGCCCCCTCCGTCCGAGGAGCAGCCGGTGAGCAGCAGAGCGGACCCCACCGCGACCGCTCCCAGTGCTCGCACACGTCCGCTGTAACTGCCGTACATCGACTCCCCCTTGGGCGCCTGAATGGAAAAGAAGGCCGAGGCAACCCCCCAGGCGCCCCTGCCCGGACACAACCGGGCGAATCCATCCTGACACATGGGGCTTCGCCGTCAGTAGGTGCGCCCGCTTCGTCGAGAAGCTGTTGCACCGCGTTCAACCTGCCTCTTTGGGGGCACCCGGCTACGATGAAGCACTCCTGGCGGCCTTCCGCCGGGTACTTCGCAGGACTCTTCGGACCTCTTCACGGGTGTCCCTCCGGGGGCCCTGCGGAACTCGTCGGAAACCCTCAGGAGGAGGGGCGTGGTCACCGCCCGTATGACCGCCCTGCTCGACGAGCTGGCGGTACGCCGCACCGCCGGACTCGACGAGTCCTTCGCCCGCCGCTGCGCCGAGATCCTGGGAGTGGACGGGCTGGCCGTCACCCTCGCCGACGAGGAGCTGCGGGGCGAGCCCGTGTGGTTCTCCGGCCGGTGCGCCGCCGGTCTGGAGGATCTCCAGTTCACCCTGGGCGAGGGGCCGGGGCCGGACTGCCTGCACACCGGGCGGCTGGTCCTGGAGAGCGATCTGGCGGAGGTCCCCAGGGAGCGCTGGCCGGGGTTCCTGCCGGCCGCGCAGAAGTCCGGGCTGCGGGCGGTGTTCTCCCTGCCGCTGCAGATCGGCGCGATCCTGGTGGGGGTCCTGACCTGTCACCGGGAAGAGCCGGGGCCGCTGTCCGGCGAGGCGCTGACCGACGTGCTGGTGCTCGCCGACGCCCTGACCCTGACCCTGCTGGGCAGCGGCCCGGGCGGGCGGCTGCCGGCCGGGGCCCGCACGGATCCCACGGCTCCCACGGCTCCCACAGCTTCCGCGGTTCCCGGCCCCGGCGGCTGGCTCGCGCAGGACGCGGCGCTCTACCGTGCGGAGGTGCACCAGGCGACCGGCATGATCGCGGTACGGCTGGGGGTGCCCCCGGCGGCGGCACTGGCCCGGCTGCGTGCGTACGCGTACGCCGCCGAGCGGCCCATCCTGGAGGTGGCGGGGGACGTGGTGGCACGGCGCCTGCTCTTCACCCCCGACGGGGCCCTGCATGACGGAGACGGCACGGAACAGGCACGATGATCCAGTGGCAGCGCCTCGCGCGGGCCCCCCGACGGCACGACAGATGTGGGTGACAACGCATGGACAGCTCCCGGCGCGAACAGAAGATCGCGACGGCCTTCGTCGAGCTCGCCGACACCCTGGTCGACGACTTCGAGGTGATCGACTTCCTCCAGTGGTCGGCGGCCAGGTGCGTCGAGCTCCTCGATGTGTCCGCTGCCGGGCTGATGCTGGTCGACCAGCGCGGCCAGCTCCAGTGCGTGGCCACCTCCGACGAACGCGCCCAGCTGTTCGACCTGCTGGAGATGCAGTACCTGGAGGGGCCCTGCCAGGACTCCTTCCGCAGCCGTGGCCCGGTCGGGCCGCTCGCGCTGGACGATCCGGCGGTACGGGAGCGCTGGCCGGTCTTCGCGCCGCGCGCCGCCGCGTACGGCTTCCTGTCCACGTACGCGGTCCCGCTGCGCAGCCGCGAGACGGTCATCGGCGCGCTGAACCTCTTCGTCTGCGACCCGGGTGCCGTCCCCGGCGCGCACGACCTGGCGCTGGCCCAGGCGCTGGCGGACACCTCGACCCTCGGCGTCCTCCAGCAGCGCACCCTGCACCACGACGAGCTGGTCGCCGGGCAGCTCCAGTCGGCGCTCTCCGGCCGGATGCGCCTCGACCAGGCCAAGGGGATGGTGGCGGAGCAGTGGGGGATCTCGGTGGACGAGGCGTTCGACGCGCTGCGGGCCCATTCGGTCCGTACCCGGCGGCCGGTGTCGGAGATCGCCACCGAACTGGTCCGGGGAAGCCTTTCCGCGGCGGCGGTCCTTGTCGAGAGCCGAGAGCCGGGGCCGGGGGAAGAGGGGATGAGAGCGAAGTGAGGGGGTTTCCGTCGACACGGTTGACACGAGAGAGGACACCCGGCGCGACTTTGCTGTGACTTTGCGTCAATTACCCTATGGAGAACGGCGCTTGGCCGTTCTACAGTGTTCGTAGGCCCCAGCCCCCGGCCACCAGAGCCGAGTTGGCACTCCAAGAACCTCCCGCACAGACGCCGGGCTTCTCCCGCAGTCCGTGCGCGTGCGGTCGAGGACCAGCCCGGTCGGCGGCTCCGGGGGGAGCGAGCGGCCGACCGGGCCAGGTGCACCCACGCGCCCCTCCCCCGCCTCACCCCGCCCCTCTGTGCGGCATTGACAGTGCACCGCCAGACTGGGACTCTCCCCAGGACAACTCCACAATTCGAGGCGACGGCGAACAGGAACTCCGGTGCGATTCCGGGGCGGTCCCGCCACTGTGACCACACCTGCCCGGGTGCGGAAGCCAGGAACTGACCCGTCGTCCTCCTGCCATGGGGCGTGGAAACCCCAGAAGGAGGCTCCCCCGCATGTCTACGCATGTCCCGCAGGCCGCCGACCAGTCGGCGTCGCTCGCGTCCGCGACCACCCGTACCCGCGACCTGCTGATCCTGGCCGCCGCGGCGATCATCGCCCTCGTCGCGCTCTACGCCGTGTTCATGGACAACGGCCAGATCATCTCCGCGACCGGCGACTACCTGCACGAGTTCTCGCACGACGGCCGGCACCTCTTCGGTGCCCCTTGCCACTGATCGGGGCCGTACGCACCATGAACAACCCCATACTTCCCCTGCTCGGCCGCGCGCTCGCGGCCGGCGGGGCGGCCGGTCTTGCCACCGGCCTGTTCTCCCTGCTGCTCGCCGAGCCGCTGATGGACCGGGCGATCGTCCTCGAAGAGGCCCGCTCGGCGAAGGAGGAGGCCGCCGAGCACGCCCACGGCGCGGCCGCCGGTGCCACCCAGGGGCACGAGGAGCTGTTCTCCCGCTCGGCCCAGCACTTCGGCCTGGTTGTCACGGCGGTGATCGCCGGGCTCGCGCTCGGTGCGCTGTTCGCGGTGGCGTACGCGCTGGTCCACCGCCGTACCGGCTTCCTGGTACGGGCGTGGCCGCGTGCGCTCGCCTTCTGCGCGGCGGCTTTCGTGGCCGTCGCCCTGCTGCCGGGGCTGCGCTACCCGGCGGCGCCGCCCGGGGTCGGTGACTCCTCGACGGTGGCCAACCGGCAGGCGCTGTGGGTGGCCGCGGTGGTCATCGGCATCCTCGGCATGGTCCTGGCGTGGCAGTTGTACGTACGGCTGGCCGGCCGCGCGGAGCCGCTGCGGCACGGGGCGGTGTTCCTGACCGGGGCCGCCACCCTCGCCGTGATGTTCCTGCTGCCCGGCAATCCGGACGAAGTCCCCGTACCGGCCACGCTGTTGTGGGACTTCCGGGTGCTGTCGCTGGGCTCGCAGCTGCTGCTGTGGGCGGTGTTCGCGGCGGTGTTCGGCGGGCTGGGCCTGCGGGCCGCGGCGCGGGCCGCCGAGCGGGCGAAGTCCCCTGCCTCCGCTCAGGACTTGGCGGCGGCGGGCGCTTCGGTGGCGCCGGTCAAGTAGGCGGAGACGACCACGTTGGCCGTGTAGGCGCGGGCTTCGTGGTCGTACGTACCGCCGCAGGTGATCAGGCGCAGTTCCGCGCGTCCGTCCTCGCGGGCTCCGTACACCTTCTTCGCGTCGAACTTCTCCCGGCTGAAGACCTGGACGTCGTCGATGGTGAACTCGGTGACGGAGCCGTCCGCTCCGGTGACCTTGATCTGCTCGCCGGGGCGGGCCGAGCTGAGCCCGTAGAAGACCGCGGGCTTGCTCTTGGTGTCGACGTGCCCCACCAGCAGGGCCGTGCCGCTCGCTCCGGGGCGGGTGCCGTCGCCGAACCAGCCGACGGTGGTGGGCTGTTCGTACGGCGGCGGGTCCACGGCGCCCGAGGCGTCGAGACCCCGGGGGACGACGGGGGCGGCGATGCCGAGCGACGGGATCTCCACCCGCCGGGGCTTCACTCCGGCCACCGGTTCGTGTGCCTCGGGCAGTTCGATCTGCAGCAGCGGGCGTCCCACCGCGGCCACGTCACCGGTGGTCGGGGCGGATATGCCGCCCGGCCCGTCGGTGAGGTCGCGGCCCCACAGCCACAGTCCGAGGAGCAGTACCGCCCAGGCGACGCCGGTGAGCATCCGGCCCTTGCCGGACGCGTGGTCATCGCTCATGTCCGCTCCTCTCCCAGCCCTGTTTCCCGGTCGCGATCGTGCCTGTCGCGCTTCAGTCGGCGGAGGCGCCGCTCCGGCGGCGGCGGACCGAACGTCCGGCGATGGCGACGGCGGCGACACCCGCGAGGCCGAGGCCGATCAGGGTGTGCGGGGTGCCGGGGCCGTCGGTCTCGGCGGCCAGGGCGGTGCCGCCGCCGCCCGCGCGGACGGGAGCGGTGGGATCGACCCTGCGGTGGACGACGGTGACGTTGCCGCTGGCGTTGCCGGCCCCGTCCTCGCACTTGACGGTGATGCCGTAGTCGCGGCCCTGGGCGTCGGAGCGGATGTGCGCCTCGGCGAAGAGTCCGCCGTCGGCGGCCGGGCTGAAGTGGGCGGGCGAGGAGAAGGCCTCGGAGGTGCCGATCGCCTTCTTGCCGCCGCACACGCTGACGCGCAGGTCCACCTCCCCGCCTGCGGCGATGGTGGACGGGGTGACGGTGACGTTGCCGTGCTGTTCCTCGTTGTCCGCGAGGGCGGCGGGTACGGGCACGAGTACCGCGGCGAGTACCGCGCCTGTGCACAGAGTGAGCTGCGATGAGCGCATTGTGAACCTCCTGGTACTACGAAGATCCACGCGTCCGGAGGATTCCGCATCCGCAGCGCCCTGTCACTGCGCCGTACGGGCCTTTCCTCGTGCTATGGGGAGTGACGGGCGCGGGGGGGGGGGGGGGGGGGGGGGGGGGGGGGGGGGGGGGGGGGGGGGGGGGGGGGGGGGGGGGGGGGGGGGGGGGGGAGCGGGGGGGGGAAAAACAAAAGG
>NZ_JBVIMX010000017.1:32108-88172 GCF_055579625.1 Streptomyces sp. NPDC032721
GTTCCGCGCCGAAAGATCCTTGTAATGGCGCGGGAGGGTTTTTTTTTTTTGTGGGGGGGGGGGGGGGGCGGGGGACCACACCCTGTTCCGCCCCCCCGCGTCGCTCTTGGCTGGATCCGCTAGATCCGCTCGACCAGGTCCGCGATGGAGTCCACCACCGACGAGGGCCGGAACGGGTACCGGTCGATGTCGTCCTTGCCGGTCAGCCCGGTGAGCACCAGGAACGTCTCCATCCCCGCCTCCAGGCCCGCCAGCACGTCGGTGTCCATCCGGTCGCCGATCATCGCGCTGGACTCGGAGTGCGCGCCGATGGCGTTCAGCCCGGTCCGCATCATCAGCGGGTTCGGCTTGCCCGCGAAGTACGGGTCCTTGCCGGTCGCCTTGGTGATCAGTGCGGCCACCGCGCCGGTCGCGGGCAGCGGGCCCTCCGCCGAGGGGCCCGTCTCGTCGGGGTTGGTGCAGATGAAGCGGGCGCCGCCGTTGATCAGCCGGATCGCCTTGGTGAGGGCCTCGAAGCTGTACGTACGGGTCTCGCCGAGCACCACGTAGTCCGGCTGGTGGTCGGTGAGGACGTACCCGATGTCGTGCAGCGCGGTCGTCAGACCGGCCTCGCCGATGACGTACGCGGTGCCGCCGGGCCGCTGGTCGTCCAGGAACTGGGCGGTGGCCAGCGCGGAGGTCCAGATGTTCTCGACCGGCACGTCCAGACCCATCCGCGCGAGCCGCGCGTGCAGGTCACGGGCGGTGTAGATGGAGTTGTTGGTCAGTACCAGGAAAGGCTTGCCGGTGTCCCGGAGCTTCCTGATGAAGGCGTCGGCGCCGGGGATCGGAACGCCCTCGTGGATGAGGACGCCGTCCATGTCGGTGAGCCAGGATTCGATCGGCTTGCGCTCTGCCATCTGACGGAACTCCTCGTACGCGATCAAAACGAGCTAAGGGGGCGCGCACGACCTTGTGCACGCCCCCAGACTAGTCAATTGCCCGCCCCGTCAGCCTGCGCTGATCGAGACCCCGTCGACGGTCCAGTACCAGTTGTTGCCGCCGGTGTACCGGAAGTGCACCTGGACGGTGGTCGCCCCCGCCGGGACCTTGAGCCGGAGGCTCTCCACCCGGGAGGAGGTGTCGGCCGTGTACGTCTTCACGACGGTCGGCGCCCCGCCCCCGTACGACACCAGCACCTCGCCCTTCTGGGGCGCCTCCTGCCGGTAGTACGTGGTGTAGGTGAGGGTGGCCGCGCCGCCCGCCGGTACCGCGAAGGGCGGGCTGATCAGCGTCGAGTCGAACGTCCCGGTGAACGACTTGTCGGTCCACTCGTCGCCGTCGGCGACCGCGAAGACGTCACGCGCCCGGATGTTCAGCTCGCGCCGCTGGCTCTTCTCGGCCTTGGTCCAGAACTCGTCCGTGGTGAAGGACCAGCCGCGCCACTCGGTGACCCCGCCGGTGCCCATCCTGGAGTTGTCGATCTTCCAGCCGGCCGGCGGCGTGTGCGTGAAGCCGAGCACCTCCGCCCCCACCCCGCCCTCGTCGACCGCCTTCTGGAGCTTGCCGCGCAGCGAGTCGAAGGTGTCGGGCACGTGCTTCTGCACGGCGCGTCCGTCCAGGCCCCAGGCGGGGTCGACGGCGACACCCAGGTGGTGGAGCGCGGAGACCGCGATGTCGGGCATCTTCACGTCGTACCGTGTCGTCCCGGCGGGCAGCCCGGCCCCGCTCGCGATCATGAAGGTCTGCCGCTCGTCCCAGCTGTCGCCGCCGTGGCCGCCCGCGGCGGTGTGTCCGTGATCGGCGGTGATCATGATGAGCCAGTCCTCGTTCCCATACGACGCACGGGACTTGACGGCCGCGACGATCTGGCCGACCTGGGTGTCGGCCGCGTGCAGCGCGTCCAGGTACTGCTGGCTGGCGTTGCCGTGCTCGTGTCCGGCGTGGTCGACGTTGTCGAGGTGGACGAAGACGGCGTCGACGTCCGTCTTGACTCTGGCCACCGCCCGGGAGGTCGTCCCGGCGTCGTACTCGGCGCCCGGTGTCGAGACCCGCTCGTCGACCTTGGCGGAGAAGATGATCTCGGTGACCGGGTTCCAGGAGGCCACCGCGTACGTCTTCAGGGCGGGCTTCGCGGCCTCGATACGGGTCATGAAGTCCGGGTACTGGGCGAGGTTGTGCCCGGTGAACTCGTTGTTGACCACCTTGTGCTTGTCCGGCCAGACACCCGTGATGAGGGTGGACCAGCCGGGCCCGGAGGAGGTCGGCGCCATCGGGTTGGTGTAGATGCTGCTGGGCGCGGTGACGCCGGACGCCATCAGTGCGTCCAGGTTCGGCGCGTCGGCGTCCTTGATCCGGCGGATCATCGCTCCGTCGAGCCCGATGACGAGCACCTTGGGGGTCTTCGCCGCGCGGGGTGCGGCGGCGGCCTGCGCGACCGGGGCGAGGGGGCCGGCGACGGCGGCGACGGCGGCGGCCGCGCCGAGGATCGCGGCGCGCCGGGAAATGCCTGATGCCATGTCAATCTCCTGTAAGAGCAGACGTGTGGAACGTGGGGGGAAGGGGGATCACGGACGGGACATCAGCCGACGTGCACGTCGTCCACGGCCCAGTACCAGCTGTTGCGGGCATCCCGCAGCCGGAACTTGACCCGGACCGTGCGGGCCCCGTCCGGCACCGCGACGGTGAGCTTCTCGGCCGCGTTCCTGGCGTCGGCCGCGTAGCTCTTGACCAGCTGGTCGGCGGCTCCGTCGAAGGACACCAGTACGTCGCCGCGCTGAGTGCCGTCCTGACGGTAGTGGCTGAAGTACGTCAGCGTGGCGGACGACTTGCGGGCAACCCGGTACGCGGGCGAGACCAGCGTCGAGTCGAACTCGTACTCCTTGGACGGGCTGCCCTTGTCGTCCCACTCGTCGGGGTCGGCGACCGCGATCACCCCGCGCCCCCGGGTGAACGCCTCCCGCTCCTGACCGCGCTCCGCCCGCGTCCAGAACTCGTCGGTGGTCAGCGACCACCCACGCCACTCCTCGACTCCCCCACTGGCCGGCATCCGCGTGTTGTCGATGCTCCAGCCGCCCGCCGGGGTGTGCGTGAAGCCGAGCACCTCCTGCGGTACGCCGCTCTCGTCGACGGCGGGCCTCAGCAGCGGGTACGAGGCGTCGAACCCGTCCGCGAAGGGCCGCTGGAGGGGCCGTCCGTCCAGGCCCCACGCGGGGTCCGGGGTGATGCCCAGCGCGTGGAAGACGGTGGCGACGCCGTCCACGTGCCGCGCGTTGACCGGCTTCTTCCCCACCGGGATGCCCGGCCCCTGGGCCAGGGTGAAGACCCGCCGCTCCTCGATGGAGGACCCGCCGTGGCCGCCCGCGTCCGCGTGCCCGTGGTCGGTGGTCAGGATGACCGTCCAGCGCTCGCGGCCGTACGTCCTGCGCCCCTTGATCGCGGCGATCATCCGGCCCACGTACCCGTCCATCACCTCGATCTGCTCCAGGTACTTCGGGCTCATGGCACCCGAGTTGTGCCCGACGATGTCGCTCTGACCGAAGTAGACGAAACAGACGTCCGGGTTCTGGTCGCGCAGGATGCTCTCGGTGGCGGCGGCGATGGTCGCGTCGTGCTGCACGTACCCGTCGGCGTCCCCGTCGAGCGCGATCTTGGCACTTGCCCCCGCGGTGACGGTGCCCTGGGCGTCCAGCGGCATCCAGTCGACGGCCGCGAAGGTCGACAGCTCGGGCCTGACCTGCCGCAACCGGGCCAGGAGGCCGGGGTACCTGTCGTAGGCCTTCCCCTTGAAGCTGTTGTCGACCACTCCGTGCTTGTCCGGCCAGACGCCGGTGGACACGGTGGACCAGCCGGGCCCCGATGAGGTCTGCGCGGTCGGCGGGGCGTACAGCAGGCTCGTCGCGAACGTGCCCCGCGCCATCAGCGACTTGAAGACGGGGGCCTTCGCCGCGTGGATCCGGTCGTGCCGCAGCCCGTCCATGCCGACGAAGAGCACCTTGTTTCTGCTGGTGCCGTCGGGCAGCCCCGGCACGGCGAGCGGCACCTGAGCCGCCTGGGCGGCCCCCGTCGACACACCTCCCGCCACGGCGACGGCCGCGGCGGCGGTGGCTGTTCCTGCGAGCACGGTACGGCGTGACATACCTCGGGGCATGGCGATCCTCCAACGGGAACGGGCTGTTGAGATCGAGGCAGAACGGGATGTGCGGGACCAACGAGGTGCCGAACCCAGAAGTCTGGGACCAGACCCGTTACCTTGACGTGATATCGACGACTGGTCCAGACCCTCGCAGCCAACCTTGGCCGAATGGTTACCGACAGAAGTCCACCCGGCTTCACACCGCGAACTTCCGGGGGCCGCCGCACCCCCACAACACCCTGAAGACAGGCCAGTTGGGAACCAGAATCCACTCGCCGCAGCCGCTGGCGTGCGATGGCCCCCACGCCGCCAGCCGGTCGGCCTGCTTGGAGGAGGGGCGGTTCGACTCATGTCCGGCCGATGCCGCCGCCTCCGCCTCCCCCCTCCCCCGTCACCGCCCCCACCGGCTCTCAGCTGCCCGTGGCCGTCTTCCAGGCGTCCACGTAGTCCTTCAGGTTCTTGTCGATGTCCGCCCAGTCCGGTTCGAAGATCTCGACGCCGTCGATGACCTTCATCAGCTCGATGGCGTTGGCGTCGGTCGGTTTGATGTCCGTGCGGGCGGGGAAGCCGCCGCCGACCGGGCTGACGTCCTTCTGGGCGCCCTCGGTGAGCATGAAGTCGAGGAGCTTCTTGCCGTTCTCGGTGTGCGGGGCCTTGTTGACCAGGCCGGCCGCGTACGGGAGGGCGAAGGTGGTGGGCTTTCCGCCGGACTTGGCGGGGAACCAGATGTCCAGGTTGGGGGCGGACTTGGACTGGGCGAAGTTCATCTGTACGTCGCCGTTGGCCACCAGGATCTCGCCCTTGTCGACCTTGGGGGCCAGCTTGGAGGTGGAGGAGGACGGGCCGACGTTGTTGGCCTGGAGCTTCTTCAGGTAGGCCATGGCGGGCTCTTTGCCGCCGAAGTCGTGCATGGCCTTGATGACGACCGCCGTGCCGTCGCCCGCGACACCCGGGGTGGAGTACTGGAGCTTGCCCTTGTACTTGGCGTCCAGGAGGTCCTCCCAGGTCTTGGGGGTGTCGCCGGGGAGTTCCTTCTTGTTCTTGATGAAGCCGAAGTAGTTGTTGACGACCGAGGTCCAGGTGCCGTCGGCGGCCTTGTCCGCGCCGTTGACCTTGTCGGAGCCGGCCGGCTCGTACTTCTGGAGCAGCCCCTTGGATCCGGCCTGCTGGATGAAGGGGGGCAGCGTGACGATGACGTCGGCCTGGGTGTTGGACTTCTCGCGGACGGCGCGCTGCACCATCTCGCCGGACCCGCCCTCCACGTACTTGACCTTGATGCCGGTCTTCTTCTCGAAGTCCTTGAAGACCTTGTCGTACCAGCCGTCGCCCTTCTCGCCCTTGAGGCCGTCGGCGCTGTAGACGGTGACGGTCTTCTCGTCGGAGGAGGCGGCCGAGGAGCCGCCGCAGGCGGAGAGGGTGGCGACGAGGGCGAGGCTGCCGGTGACGGCGGCGATCGGCTTGAGCAGGTGGCGGTTGCGCATGGCGATTCGTGTCTCCTGGGGAGAGGTCAGCGGTAGGTGGCTTTGGTGCGGATGCGGGAGACCGCGAGGAGGACCAGCAGGGTGGTGCCCATGAGGACCACCGCGACGGCCGATCCGGTGAAGAGGGACCCTCGGTCGGTGGCGGTGAAGATCTGCACCGGGAGCGGCATCCAGTCCGGCGGGTAGAGCATCATCGTGGCGCTCAGCTCGCCCATGGACAGGGCGAAGCAGAGACCGGCCGCCGCGTTCAGGGACGGCAGGAGCAGGGGAAGCTTCACCCGCAGCAGTACGTACGCGGGCCTGGCGCCCAGCGAGGCCGCGGCCTGCTCGTACATCGGGTCGAGTCGTACGATCGCGGCCGAGACCGACTGGTAGGCGAACGCGGTGACAAGAATGGTGTGCGCCAGGATGACGATCCAGCGGGTGCCGTTGAGGAGGAACGGCGGCTGGGAGAAGGCGACCAGGACGGCCAGGCCGACGACCACCGAGGGCACGGCGACCGGAAGCATGAACAGGGCGTCGAGCACCCGCCTGCCCCGCTTCTTCAGCGCCGCCGCGGCGAGCGCCGCCCAGCTGCCGAAGAACAGGGCCAGCACGCTGGCGGCGACCGCCGTCACCAGGCTGGTGGTCAGTGCCTGGAGCGATTCGCCCCGTACGGCGGCCCCGTAGTTCTCGGCGGTCGCACCCGACGGGAAGGCGCCCGACCAGTGGGTGGAGAACGACGCGGCGACGATGACCAGCATCGGCAGCGCGAAGAGCGGCAGGAAGAGGATCAGGAAGAGCGCCCAGGTGGCCCACTTCCCGGTGCGGCTATGCACCAACACGACGGCTCACCACCCGGTAGAGGCTGTAGAGCCCCACGGAGATCAGGACGTTGACGACGGCGACCACGCAGGCGGCGGTGTAGTCCGACTCCAGGATCGCCTTGCTGTAGACGAGCATCGGCAGCGTGGTGACGCCCTTGGCGCCGGTGAAGAGCACGATGCCGAACTCGTTGAGGCACATGACCAGGACGAGGGAGCCGCCTGCGGCGAGTGCGGGCAGCGACTCGGGCAGGATCACCTGCCGTACGATCCGGCCGGTCCTGGCACCCAGCGAGGACGCCACTTCCAGCTGTGCGGTGTCCAGTTGGGAGAACGCGGCGAGCAGCGGACGCATCACGAAGGGCGTGAAGTACGTGATCTCCGCGAGCAGTACGCCCCAGGGGGTGGTGAGGAAGTGGAAGGGCCCCTCGGCCGCCCCGGTGACGCCGGTCCACACCCCGTTCGCCATGCCGACCGTGCCGTAGATGAACAGCAGCGCGAGGGTGATGAGGAAGGAGGGGAAGGAGAGGAAGACGTCGATGAACTTGGCGACCGCCTTCCCGCCGGGGAAGGGCACGAAGGCGATGATCAGGGCGAGCAGCAAGCCGAGGGCCAGACAGCCGACGGTGGCACCGACCGCGAGCAGCACGGTCGTGGTGAGCGCCTCGCGGAAGGCCTCCGAGGCGAAGACATCGGCGTACGGCTCGGTGGAGACCACCCCGGCGTCGGTGGTGAAAGACTGCTGCACCACGAGCGCGAGCGGGTAGAGGAAGACCAGCCCGAGGACGGCGACGGGCGGCAGCGCCCACACCCAACGGGGCACCCCGCGCGGCGACTTGGCGCCAGGCTGGGCGAGCGGCGGACTCAGCGTGGCGCTAGCCATCGAGGGCTCCCGCCGGGACCTTGGCGGCCGGGGAGCCGCCGACGTCCGCCCCCAGCAGCACCGCGTCCTCGGGTGCGAAGTGCAGGGTGACCTCGCTGCCCAGTGCGGGCGTCTCGCGCAGTTCCCGTACGTCGGCCTTGACGCGGTGGCCCGCCACGTCGACGTACAGCCGGTGGGTCGAGCCGCGCCACTGGACCTCGGAGATCTCCCCGCGCAGCGCATTGGGTCCGTCCTCGCCGATGCCCACGAGGTGCGGGCGGACGCACAGGGTGGCGGACGCGCCCGGTGCGACGCCGTCGGTGTTCACCTTGAGTACGGTCGAGCGCAGGGTGACCGAGCCCGAACCGACCTTCACGGGAAGGAGGTTGGCATTGCCGACGAAGGACGCGGTGAACTCGGTGCGCGGCCTGCGGTAGAGGTCCTGCGGGGTGCCGCAGTCCTGGAGGCGGGCCTTGTCCATGACGGCGATGCGGTCGGCGAGGGTGAGCGCCTCGACCTGGTCGTGGGTGACGTACAGGATGGAGACGTCCGGCAACTCGCGGTGCAGGCGCGCCAGTTCGGCGAGCATGCCGGAGCGGAGCTGGGCGTCGAGGGCGGACAGCGGCTCGTCGAGGAGCAGGACGTTCGGGCGGATGGCCAGGGCGCGGGCGATGGCGACGCGCTGCTGCTGGCCGCCGGAGAGTTCGCGGGGGTACCGGGCCGCGTAGGACGCCATCCCGGTCATCTCCAGGGCTTCGGTGACCCGGCCGGGGATCTCGGCCTTGGGCACCTTCTGCGCCTTCAGCCCGAAGGCGACGTTGTCCTCGACCCTGAGGTGCGGGAAGAGGGCGTACTGCTGGACGACCATGCCGATGCCGCGCCGGTGCGGCGGCAGTGCGGTGATGTCGCGGTCGCCGATGAACACCCGCCCGGCGGCCGGCTGGACGAAGCCCGCGACCGCGCGCAGGGCTGTGGTCTTGCCGGATCCGGAGGGGCCGAGGAGGGCCATGACCTCGCCGGGCTCGACGGTCAGGTCGAGCGAGTCCAGGACGGTGTTCTTACCGTAGGTGACGGTGACGCCGTCGAAGCGTATGCCGCTGCTCATCGGCCCAACTCTCCGAAGAGCGACGGCAGTTCGGACACCGACTCCAGTACGTGGGTGGCGCCGTGCGCGAGCAGGTCGGCCCGCCCGTGGGCGCCGGTCAGCACCCCGCCGACCAGAGAGGCCCCGGCGCGTACGCCGCTGAGCATGTCGTACGAGGTGTCGCCGAGCACCGCGACGTCCCTCACGCCCGCGACCGCGCCGGTGCGCAGGAACGCGGCGAGCACCATGTCCGGGTAGGGGCGGCCCCGGCCGCCCGCGTCCGCCGGGCAGAGGGTGAGCCCGACCAGGTCCTGCCAGCCGAGTGCGGCGAGGATGGCGTCCTGGGTGACCCGGGCGAAACCGGTGGTCAGGACGACGGTGCGGCCGTCGGCGGTGAGCTTCTCGATGGTGGCGCGGGCGCCCGGGATCTCGGCGATCCTGCCGCCGTCGACCAGCTCCCCGTACGCCTCCTCGAAGGCGGTGTTGGCGCGCCGGGCGAGTTCCTCGTCGCCGAAGAGGTGCCGGAAGACGGAGATCTTGGACTCGCCCATGGTCCTGCGGACGTAGTCCAGCTTGCTGTCGAAGTCGGCGGACCCGGGCCGCACGCCGAGGTGTTCGGCGGCGGCGGCGAAGGCCTGCTCGACGAGGCCGCCGTCGGCGACGGTGGTGCCGGCCATGTCGAGGACGACGAGCCCGATGCGGTTGGTGTCGCTGCTCATGGCCGTGTCGCTGCTCGTGGCCGTGTCGCCGTTCATGGCCGTGTCGCCGTTCATGGCCGTGTCGCCGTTCATGGCCGTGTCGCTGCTCGTGTTCGCGTTGCTGCTCATGTCCGTGCTCACCAGCCCAATTCGTTCGCGGTCTTCTCGGCGATGGCCGGCGAGCAGGTCATCCCGCGTCCGCCGGGCCCGGTCACCAGCCATACGCCGGCGCGCACCTGCTCGCGGTGCACCACCCGGCTCTTGTCGGTGCACTGGGCGTACACCCCGGCCCAGCGCCGCCGGATCTTCGGAAGCGGACGCCCCAGGAAACTCTCCGCGACGGCCTGGACGTGCTCGTACGGCTCCTCCTCCACATCGAAGCGGAACGGGTGCTCGTACTCGTGGGTGTCGCCGATGGTCAGCCCGCCGTCCCGCCGCTGCACCATCAGGAGCTGCATCTTGTGGGCGGCGGCGGTGGGCGTCTGGTCCTGGCCCGCGTTGAGCGCGTCGAGTGCCTCGCCCGCGTACGCCGGGTAGTAGCGGAAGCTGTCGCCGTCGGCCACCGAGGTGGTGAGGGTCTCGCCGAGCGGCTCGGTCTGCATCATCTGGAGGCGCACCCGCCGCACCGGCAGGTCCCCGGCCAGCTCGCGGACGAGGCCGCCGAGCCACGCCCCCGTACACAGGACGACGTGATCGGCGCGGTGCACGACCCCGTGGTCGTCGCGTACGGCACCCTCACCGACCACCTCGCGGACCTCGCGCCCGCCGATGAACGTGTACCGCCCGGACGCCAACAACACACTCTTCAGGTCGAGTTGCGCGGTCCGTGGCTCGACGGCCGCGTCCCGCTCGCAGTACAGCGCGCCGAGGAAGTCGCCGCGCAGGGCGGGGTTGATCCCCCTGGCCTCGTCGGCGGTCAGCAGCTTGTAGCCGCGCGCTGCGGCGTCATCCCGCCCCAACACACCCTCAGCAACGCCGAGTTCGAGCTCGGTACGGACCGGGGTCAGCGAGCCGTTGGCCCGGAAGCCAAGCTCGGGGACCCGGGCGCCGATGCCCTCCCACAGCTCGCGGGCCCGCAGCGCGGTGTCCAGCTCCTCGCCGCCGGCCCGGCCACTGACCCAGATCTGGCCGAAGTTGCGCAGACTCGCTCCGCGCGCCTCGCTCTCGCGCTCGATCTGTACGACCTCGTGGCCGCGTTCCACTGCGTGCCAGGCGTGCATGGTTCCCACCACGCCGGCTCCCACCACTATGACTCTCACGACGGCAACGCTCCTGGGGGCGGATGGCCGAACCGGATCCACCCGGCAACGGCACGGTGAACAGCCACCCAAGCCTGGCTCAGACCCGTTATGTTCCCGTTACCAACGCGGGTCGCGCTGCCTGCACGTAGACCCGCCGGGTGTCGGCGCTACGTATTCAGCTGCGTCGTAAAGCTGAACCGGTCCCCCCGGAACAGCATCCGCACCCGCTCCAGCGGCCGCCCCGCCATGTCCCGCGACCACCGGTGCATCAGCAGCATGGGCAGCGCGGGCGGCGTCCCGATGAGCAGGGCCTCGCGCGGGGTGGCGAGCACGGTCTCGATCCGCTCCCCGGCCCGCCCGAGCGCGATCCCGCAGTCCTCGCGGAGGTACGCGTAGAAGGAGGAGTCCGGCCGGAACTCGACGTCCAAGCGCGGCACCCGCTCCACGGCGACGTAGCAACTCTCCAGACCCACCCGCTCGTTGTCGGCGAGCAGCACCCGCTCCAGGTGCCAGACGGGGTCGCCGGGCGCCACCCCGATCTCGGGCGCGAGCCGCTCGGGGCACGCGAAGCGCTCAAGACCGATGAGGTTGCGCCCCGGCCGCCTGCCCTGCCGGCGTACTCCTTCTGTATAACTGGCCAACGCCAGGGGCTGTTCCAGCTTGGGCCCGGCGGCGACGGTCCCCCGCCCCTGCCGCCGCACCCGCCCCTCCAGGAGCAGTTCGCGCAGGGCCTGGCGGACGGTGTCCCTGGCGACCTCGTAGCGCAGGGCGAGGTCGCGCTCGGTGGGCAGCGGCTGCCCCTCCGCCAACTCCCGTACGAGATCCGAGATATGGGCCTTCACGGCGTAGTACTTGGGGATGCGTCCGTGCTCCGGGATGCCGGACCGGACGGGCGCGCCGGGGTCCTGGTGGTGCGTGTTCGGGTAGTCCACGCAAGGGATCGTCGCAGATGGCGGCGGGCGGGGGCCGGGCGCGGAGCGGTTCGCGCCCGCCACCGCGCCCGGTCTGTCCGGAACACGGCGGTGCCGCGCCGCCGTTCACGCGCGGTCAGCGCTTCGGCGCCGTACCCATCCGTCGAGAACCCACCACGAGGGCGCCGCCGCCGAGGAGGAGGACGAAGGAGGTGCCCCCAAGTCCGAGCAGGGGCCCCGGACCGGACTGCGCGAGCTCGGCGCGACTCCCGGCGCCCTCGGAGTAGTCGCCGCCTCCGTCATTTCCGTCGCCACTCCCTCCCCACCCGTCCACTCCTCCACCGGTGGCGAGGTCGGGATCGACGGCGAACCGGTAGTCCCCGGACTCGCCGACCCACTCCCCGTCGTGCCCCTTGCGCTGCACGACAGCAGTGTTGGCGACGACGGTGTTGCGCCGCGCGCCCTCGGTGAAGCCGAGGCTGACCTTCACCGACAGGGTGCTGTCCGCGCCGACGGTGAACCCGGGCAGCCCTTCGCCGAAGACGCCGATGAGCTCGTCCTGGTCGGTACGGAGGAAGGGGACGGCGTGCCAGACACCGGTACCGGCGTCCTGGTACTCGGCCCGGACGTGCTCGGGCCGGAGCTTGCGCCCGCTGTCGACGAGGACGAGCACGGGGTGGATGTCGTGGCAGGCGGCGGCGGTGGCGTTGGCGAGATCGACGTACCACTCGGCACTGTCGCCGCCGGGCTGGTAGGTGCGGGGCCCGCCGTGGACGCGGGTGCCGAGCGGAAAGTCGGGACTGTGCGGATCGCCGCAGGAGGGCTGCTGCTGATCGGCGGGAGCTTCCCGGGAAGGGTGCGCGACGGCCACCTGGCTGGACGCACGCCCGGCGACGGGAAACTCCGGGGGGACGACGACGGCCCCGACAGCCGGCCCCGGCGCGAGGGCCGCGACGGTAACTGCCAGCACAAGTGCACGGCGCAGTCGCATGGGTGGGCCTCTCCGGAGCGCAGGGAACGAACAGAGCACGAACAGGCCCGGCACCCTCCCCGTGAGCCATGGTCCGCGACCCTGCCACGCGGACCCGGGGGGATGACGGCGCCACGACGGCGTAGGGCCGAACACCGTACGAAATCCCCTCCATCAGCCCAGTTCCCGTCATTTCGGATGGGCCGCTCGCACGCGGGGGAACCGGTGTCTTTTTGCGCAAGCCGCCCCGCATTGTTTAAGTGGAAACCATGACGCCCACAGCTGCCCCGAGCACCACTTCCGCCGCACCCCTGAGGGTGGCCCTGATCGGCTACGGCCTGGCCGGATCCGTGTTCCACGCCCCGATGATCGCGGCCACCGAGGGCCTGGCCCTGGACACGATCGTCACGTCGAACGAGGAGCGCAGGGCGCAGGCCCTGGCCGAGTTCCCGGAGGTACGTTTCGCCGCCGGGGCGACGGAGCTGTGGGAGCGGGCCGCCGACCTGGACCTGGTCGTGATCGCCTCCCCCAACAAGACGCACGTGGCCCTGGCGAAGGCCGCGCTGGAAGCGGGGCTTCCGGTGGTGGTGGACAAGCCCCTGGCCGCCACGGCGGCGGAGGCCCGGGAGCTGGCGGCGCTCGCCGCCGACCGGGGCCTGCTGCTCTCGGTCTTCCAGAACCGCCGCTGGGACAACGACTTCCTCACTCTCCGCACGCTCCTGGAGGAGGGCGAGCTGGGCGACGTACAGCGCTTCGAGTCGCGTTTCGAGCGGTGGCGCCCGCAGCCGAAGGGCGGCTGGCGCGAGTCCGGCGACCCGGCGGAGATCGGCGGCCTCCTCTACGACCTGGGCAGCCACGTGGTGGACCAGGCGCTCACCCTCTTCGGCCCGGCGGCACAGGTGTACGCGGAGGCGGACGTACGCCGCCCGGGTACGCAGGCGGACGACGACACGTTCATCGCCCTCACCCACACGAACGGCGTGCGCTCGCACCTGTACGTCAGCGCGACGACGGCGCAGCTCGGCCCGCGCTTCCGGGTGCTCGGCTCCCGCGCCGGCTACGTGAAGTACGGCCTGGACCCCCAGGAGGCCGCACTCCGCGAGGGCAAGCGCCCGACCGGGGGCGAGCCGTGGGGCGAGGAACCCAAGGAGATGTGGGGCCACCTGGGCGCGGGCGAATCCCCCCTGACGGGCGGCGGAACACCGGTCCCGACGGCCCCGGGCGACTACCCGGCGTACTACGCGGCGATCGAGAACGCGCTGCGCGAGAACGAGGAACCCCCGGTCACGGCGCTCCAGGCGGCAGCGACGCTGGCGGTCCTGGAAGCCGCCCGCCAATCCGCGACGACGGGCACGACGGTCACGCTGCGGACGTGACCGGGGCGGTGCTCCCCGCGCACCGGTGCTGGGGGCGCGGGGGGAGCATCGCCGGGTGGCGGGGGGAACTCCGCTGGGGGACGGGGAGCATCGCTGGGGGGACGCGGGGAACTCCGCTGGGGGCGCGGGGAACTGCACGAGCAACCCCCCACGGCTCGCAGGCAAACCCCCTCGGACCCGCCCCCAGGGGCGCGGGGAACTGCGCGAGCAACCACACTCGACCCGCGCGTGCGAACCCCTGGCCCCGCGGAGCGGTTTAGGGAAGGGGCGGGGAGGGGCACCTGCCCGCCGCAGGCGCGACACCGCACAACACTTCGAGCGCCACGCGGCGGCAGCCGCAAATCGAGCACAGCGGGAAGGGGCGGGGAGGGGCATCTGCCCGCCGCAGGCGCAACCCCGCCGAACACTTCGAGCCCCACGCGGCGGCAACTACAAATTGAACGCAGCGGAAAGGGGCGGGGAGGCGCGACCCCGCCCCCCCCTAGCCCGGCCGCAGGCCAGCCCCACCCCCCTACGCCCCCTTCAACTCCTGCCTCTGCCGCCCCAACCCCTCCACCTCAACCTCCACCAAATCCCCCGCCCTCAGATACGGCTTGGGCTCCGCCTGCCCCATAGCCACCCCCGCCGGCGTCCCGGTATTAATCACATCCCCGGGATAGAGCGTCATGAACTGCGACACATAACGCACCACCTCCCCCACCCCGAAGATCTGCTCAGCAGTGGTCCCGTCCTGCTTCAGCTCACCGTTCACCCACAGCCGCACCCCCAACGCCTGCGGGTCCGCCACCTCGTCGGCCGTCACCAGCCAGGGCCCCAGCGGATTGAACGTCTCGCAGTTCTTCCCCTTGTCCCAGGTCCCGCCCCGCTCGATCTGCCACTCCCGCTCGGACACGTCGTGCGAAGTGGCGTACCCGGCCACGCACCCGAGCCCTTCCTCCGCGCTCTCCAGGTACCTGGCCGTCCGCCCCACCACGACGGCGAGCTCGACCTCCCAGTCCGTCTTCACGCTCCCCCGGGGCACCAGGACGGTGTCGTACGGCCCGACGACCGTGTCCGGCGCCTTGAAGAACAGAATCGGCTCCTCAGGAATCGCCTGGCCCGTCTCGGCCGCGTGGTCGTGGTAGTTCAGCCCGACGCAGACGATCTTCCCGATCCGCCCCAGCGGCGCCCCGATCCGCAGCCCGGCCGCGTCGATGACGGGCAGCGAGCCCACGCGGGCCGCTTCCCGGATCCGTTCCAGCGTCGCCGCATCGTCGAGCAGGGCTCCGTCGATGTCGCCGACCAGCCCGGAGAGGTCGCGTACCGTCACGCCGTCCTCGTCGAGCAGGGCAGGCCGCTCGGCCCCGACAGGACCCACACGCAGCAGCTTCATAGTCGTCTCCTCGTGGTCGAAGGTCGCGCCCAACCTGGGCCGCTGTCGCGCGGCCCGGCCACCGGAGAATTGTTCGATCCTCCAAGGTCAGCGGCTGCTGCGCAAGACCGCGTTCACCGACTGGACCTCGACCGCCGCCCGCTCCCGGTGTAGCCAGGCCCGCTCGGCCACGGTCCAGGCGGTGGTCGTCGCCACGTACAGCCCCGCCGCGAGCGGCACCACGGCCACCGTGATCAGCGTCCCGAAGGACAGCAGCGGCAGCCACTTCAGCAGCCCGGCCCCGGGCGGCTGCGCGCCGGCCGCTCCCGCCGCCCCCACCAGCTGCGGAATCTCAGCGGTGGCCGCGTTCTTCCTGGCCCGCCGGAACGACCACGTGGCCACCGCCGCAATGACTACGAAAAGACCCACATAAACAATCCCCTGCGCCCCGAAGACCCCGCCCTCCGAAAGCGCGTCGCCCCACCGCGACCCGAGCGGCGCCGCGAAAAGCCGGTGCCCGAGCAGCTCGTTCGCCCGGCCGCCCACCTCCACCGACGAGAACACGTGATACATCACGAAGAAGACCGGCAACTGAGCCAGCATGGGAAGCATTCCCGCGAAGGGCGAGGTCTTCTCCTTGGAATGCAGCGCCAGGATCTCCCGCTGCATCCGCTCCGGATTCTTCGCGTACTTCTTCCGTACGGCGGTCAGTTGCGGAGCCAGCTTGGCCCGCGCCTTCTCACCCCGTACGGCAGCCCGGGCCAGCGGATGGAGGGCGATGCGTACGAGCATGGTGATGGCGACAATGGCGGCGGCAGTGGCCGAGGCGGCGAAAACCGGCTCAAGGAGCCCGGCCACCGCCTCCACGAGGGAAGCGAAAAGGGAATACATAACGGAAGAGCCCTCCAGGGGTCTCGTCGCACCGAAGGAAGAAACACACACATCGGTATGACGACCCACGAAAGGGCTCAAAAAACGAAAGGGCTCGAAAAGAGAAAAGCTGGAACCCCTACGCGGCCGTCGGCGAAAGCCGACCCGGGGCTCGCGGCCGGGCCCTGCCCGCCGCATCGGGATCACGCTGCGCGAGGAAGGCGGTTCGCCGTTCCCGGTCGCGGATGGCGGTCCGTACCCTCGTCCTCGGTACGGCGGGCGCGCTGCGCCCGGAGAGGACGGCGCAGGCGATGAGCGCGGCACCGACCGTGGCGGTGGCGGCAAGCGCGACGGCACCGGCGAAGCCGAAGCCACCGAGGTCGAAGAGGACCTGGGCCACCAGGAAGAACATCAGCAGCGCATAACGCGCCCGCCCGGCAGTCCTGATCACACCCACCCCTCCTCCCACACTCGCCACTCGTGCCACTTCGCGGCACGACGCACAGCTGCCACTTCGCAGCAGCGCACGACGCACAGCCTCCACCATGCCACCAGTCGCGACGTAACGCGACTGCCCTCAGCCTGCCACGAGCTCGCCGTCCTTGGCCAGGGGGCCCTCCGGGAGGTCTCCCCTCGGATCCCGGGCCAGCACTTCCCCGTCGGGCCGCTCGTCCTGCTCACGCGGCCCACTGAAGGAGACGGTGAGTGCGACGAGGAGGTTGACTGCGAGCGCCACAATTCCCGCGTTCATTCCCCACACCGGATCGTGCCCGCTGAACACCAGCGCACACACCATCCCCACCCCCACCACGAGCCCGCTGAGTGCCCCGGCAAGGGTGAGCTTCCGCCACAGCAGCCCCAGCAGCAGCATGGGGAGGAGCTGGGCCATGCCCTCGTACGAGATGAGCGACAGCCGTACGAGGGTGTTGGGCGCGGTGTACGTCAGCACGAGCGCGAGCGCCCCCGCCACGACGACGACCACCTGCGAGGCCAGCTTCTCCCGCCCCCGCCACCTGGGCACGAGCCCGAGCACGCTGCGCCCCCACATGGTCCCGATGACCAGCATGAACACCGCCATCGGCACGATCGACGAGAGCGCGGCGGCGACCCCGATGACGCCCACCGCCCAGGCCGGCAGCGAGTCGACGACCAGCTTGAAGAGCGCCAGGTTGGAGTCGGCCCCGACGAGCCCGGGCACGACGAAGAGGGCGGCGATCCCGAGCAGCATCGGAATGAACAGCAGGATGTTGTACGCGGGCAGCCACATCGCGTTCCGGCGCAGCCCGTCGGCGGACCGGGCCCCGAGATATCCGGCCACGGTGGTCGGAAAGATCACCACGGTAAGCGAATTCAAGAAGGAAGTCGTAATGAACCAGACCTGCCCGAACCCGCTGTCCCCGTGCCCGGGAAACATCAGCCACTCCTGCTTCTCGGCCACGACCTTGTCGAGGAACGGCTCGAACCCCCCGAAGTAGTGCAACGGCACGTACACCGCCAGGAAACCCAGGGTCAAAATAACCAGAGCATCCTTCAGCACCGAAACCCAGGCACTCCCGCGCAGCCCGCTCACCACCACAAATCCCACGGTGACGGCAAACCCAATGAAATAGGCCCAATTGAGGCTGATGGCACCGTACGAAATGGTCGAGACGACCACTCCCATACCAGTGATCTGCAACTGGATATAAGGCAGCAGGAAAACCGAAGCGAGAACGGCAACCACCGCCCCGAGCCATTTCTTCCCGTACCGATGGGCCACCATGTCGGTGATCCCGACGAGCGAATGCCGCCGCGCATAAGCCCACAACATCGGCCCCACCACATAACCCACGGCATAACCGCACGACATGTAGGCGACGACGTACAGCACGGGAGCCCCGTAGTTGTACCCCCACCCGGCGGCGCCGAGATAGCTGAAACTCGTGTACCCCTCACCCGCCATCAGCACCCAGATGAACACGGCCCCCAGACTCCGCCCGCCCACGGACCACTCGGCCAGCCCGCCGCTGCCACCCCCGCGCCCGCGCATGGCGAGCAGCCCGAGCCCGACGGTCCCCACCATGAAGACACCGAAGATGGACGTAGCCACCACTGCGGAACTCATCGCCGGTGATCCCCCCGCCAGGTCAGCCACACGCAAACGGGCGTGAGGAGGGTCGCCCCGAGCAGCCACACGAACAGAAACGGCAACCCGAACAACACGGGCTGCACCCGATTCACCACGGGCAGCACGCCCAGATACAACACATAGGGCACCAGCAACCACAGCAACTGAGGCCGCCGCCGCAACACATGAGTCCGACGGGAACCAGGGGTACCGGGAGAACCAGGGGAACCAGCTCCACCAACCGCACCAACGGAATCTGGGGTATCAAGTGAATCACTGGGCACGCCCGAGACCCTAGCCCCCAGCCCCCGGCACCCCCGCCCCCGACTCCTCAGCGCGGCCGCATCCGCGCCAACTTCCCCCACACCACCAGCCGATATTTCGACGAGAACTCAGGGGTACAGGTGGTGAGCGTGAGGTAGTACCCCGGCTCGCTGTACCCGGCACCGGCCCTGACGTCACTGCGCGGCACGTCCCCGATGACGGCCACGTCCCGTGCCGAGGTCTGGGCCACACCCCCACTCACCACATACGTGTAAACAGCCTCCCGGGTCTCGACCACCACCTCGTCGCCCGCCCCGAGCCGATTGATGTAGCGGAACGGCTCCCCGTGCGTGTTGCGGTGCCCGGCGACGGCGAAGTTCCCGGCCCCGCCGGGCTGGGCGGTCCCGGGGTAGTGGCCCACGTACCCCTTGTCCAACACCCCCCGCTTGCTCACCCCTTGAGCCACGGGCGCCACGATCCCCACCTTCGGGATCCGCACGACGGCGTACGCCTGATCCCACCGCGGCGGCCCCACCTTCCGCTCCCGCACACCACTGCGCCGGCCCTCCGCCCCGCCCGCGGCACTCCTCGACGCCCCCACACCACTCTCACCACTCGGCTCGGACGCCACGGCCGGCTCCTCAGGAGTCCCGGCGGGAGCCACCCCAGCAGGAGTCACGTCCCACTCCTTCACCAAGGCCTGAACGGTCTCCCGCGCCCCGCCCTTCGCCTCCTGATTGGTCCACCACAACTGGTGCACCACGAGCAGCAGGAGCACCACCCCACAGGTCACGACGACCTCGGCCCCCACCCACAACCCACCGGCAACCCCACCCCGCCGGGCCCGCCCCGGCGGCCGATACCGCGCGTCCCCACCCCCGTAAGCCCGCCAAAACCCCCACCGAGGCCGGGGCACCCACCCCCGCCCCCACCAACCCCTACCCCTACTCCCACTTCGCCGCCTCAACACGGCGCGCACCCTAGGCGCAACCCCGCCAACTCACCATCCCCGCGCCACCCTTTAGGTCATCCAGGTCATCCCACCCGCCCGGACCCCCACCCGAAGTTCCACCACCACCCCACCGGGGAACGCTCCCCCCATGCACCGCCCGACACCCTCCACACCCTCGACGCCGCCCACGACGGGGACCACGCCCCCACCCACTCCCCACCCCAAGGTTCCGCACCCTCTCGCCCACACCCCGTACCGCAGTACGGTGTCCACCATGCGCCCCGACACGCCTTCGCCCGCCGACCACACGACCGAAGCCGAGCGTCTGCTGCGCACCGCGGCGCAGTACCCGGAAGACCAGGAGCCGCTCCTCCTCCAAGCAGCGGCCCACCTGGAGCTGGCCGGTGACCGCGCCCGGGCGGCCACCCTCTACGACCAGCTCCTCACGACCACCCCCGAGGACCCGCACCTCATCAAGGCCCTCAAGGCCGCGAACCTCTGGGAGTACGGCCACGAGGCCGAGGCCCGCGCCATCATCGACGGCATCCGGACGGCCGCCCCGCGCACCGCCCAGCCCTGGACC
This sequence comes from Streptomyces sp. NPDC032721, assembly GCF_055579625.1. Lineage (NCBI taxonomy): Bacteria > Bacillati > Actinomycetota > Actinomycetes > Kitasatosporales > Streptomycetaceae > Streptomyces > Streptomyces sp. NPDC032721. The sequence goes on from NZ_JBVIMX010000017.1 coordinate 51,776, forward strand.
GTCATCGCGGAGGCCCTGGAGAACCACGACGAGCTGACCCTCGCCCACGACACGTACACCACCTCCCTGACGCTCCTCGTGAACCCCTCCGACAACGAGGTCCCGTACGCCACCCGCCCCCTCCTCACGGGCAGGCACCGGGTACGCCGCATGCTGGGCAAGGCGCACGACAGCTGGGACGCCCTCGCGGACACGGTCAACCCGGGCCCGATCACCCTGGACGAACTCCACGACCCGAAGCGCCTGTGGGCCCTCGGCTCCTCGGACCCCGCGGAACTCCGAGCCGAAATCACCCGCCTCCAGGCCGAATTGGGCTCCTACCGCGCGGCTCTCTCCCGCCCCTTCCCGGTAGCCCTCCTGCACTGGCCGGCCGGCGAGTACGCCGAACTGATCGCCACCCACCCCACCCTCGCCGCCGAATACCCCGCCTCCCACACCGCCCACCTGGCCACCGTGGAAACCTCCCTCCGCGAACTGGCGGCAGCCGGCACCCCGAACCTGGGCGTGGTCACGGGCTCCATCCCCTCCTACGAAGCCTTCGCCGCCTCGGAACGCACTTCCCCGGACTCCCCGTCCCTCCTCGCCGAATACGCCACAACCCTGGCCGCCCGCGGCCGAGCGGTCGCCTGGCCCCCATCGGCATCGGCGGCGTGCTGGTGCGGCTCGGGCGACGCGTACCGGGACTGCCACGGCGGGGCGACCGCGACTGCGGGCTGAGTTCGAAAGGTACAGAGACGAGGCGGTGCAATGTGGCCAGTCCACATTGCGCCGCCTCGCAATTCCTGGGCGCCGACAGCACATATGAGAGACCTTCCACCGATAGTTCTGGCCTTCACCTCTACTCGCAGCTGAGGAGTTTGTGACCGTGGAAAGATCAAGGGACCTTGAACGTCCAGTTTCTGGCGTGTACGAACAGCTCATCACTCATCGCTTGCAAGGCCAACTGTCGCAGCTCGAAGGAGCAGGTTGGAAAATCATCGATGAGCGGGTGAGCGAAGAACTTTCGGCCCAGGCCCTGGCCCGCCACCTCAGTCAAACCATCCAGCGCACTTTGCGAAAGCTCCCACGCGACAAGCAGGTTGACGCCGCCAACCAAATCATGCAGTCCCTGGCTACACACGAGACCACCATCGACCAAGGCGGCCAGCTCGCGGATGGACCAAGGCAGTTACTAGCCCTGGCTGAAGAGAAGGCACCCGGCGTCCATGAATTGCACACCTTCCCTCTCACACCCCTTTCCCAAACAACTCTGATCACCAACTCCCCTAATGATCCGAGCCTTGGCCATGAACTGAGAGCAGAGCTGGACAGCACCAATCGGGTCGACCTTCTCTGCGCCTTCGTCAAGTGGTACGGATTGCGAGTTCTTGAAGAGTCCTTGCACGCAGCGAGATCCCGAGGAGTACCCATCCGGGTACTCACTACGACATATATGGGAGCAACTGATCGCTATGCTCTCGATCGCCTCGTGCGTGACTTCGGCGCCGAAGTTAAGGTGAATTACGAGATTCGCTCAACTCGCTTGCACGCCAAGGCTTGGCTATTCAGAAGGAATACAGGGTTCGATACTGGCTACGTCGGCAGCTCGAATCTCTCTAAGGCCGCACTCCTGGAGGGCTTGGAATGGAATGTGCGACTCTCATCTGTCACCACTCCAGATGTGCTCTCGAAATTTGAGTCCACATTTGAAGAATATTGGAATGACTTGGCGTTCGAATCGTACGACCCCGACTTGGATTCCGAACGCCTTGACGCGGCGCTGAAGAAAGCCGGCGCATCCAGCACCCCTGGGAGCGAGGCCGTCGACCTTTCCGGCCATGAGGTAACACCATACGCGCATCAGCGGGACATGCTAGAGCGACTCCAGGTCGCCCGCGATATCCACGGTCACACTAACAACCTTCTTGTTGCGGCAACGGGAACAGGAAAGACCGTTATGGCCGCTCTGGACTATCGAAACCTGGTTCGCCAGTACGGCCGCAAACTCAAGCTCCTATTCGTTGCACACCGGAAGGAGATCCTTAAGCAATCACAAGCTACTTATCAGCGCGTGCTTAAGGATTACTCTTTCGGCGAGTGCTTCCATGGCGGAAAGATCGCAACCGAGTGGGAGCACGTATTTGCCAGCGTTTTCTCTTTGCAGGGAGAACGACTAGAAAGTCTCCCGCCGGATCACTTTGATGTGATCGTCATCGACGAATTCCATCACGCGACTGCACCGACCTACGAGCGCATCATAGAGCACTTCCAACCCAAGCAGTTTTTGGGACTGACGGCTACTCCTGAGCGGATGGATGGGAAGAACGTCCAAGATGAGTACTTCGAAGGACGCATTGCGGCCGAAATGAGGCTCTGGGAGGCACTTGATAATGACCTGCTCTGCCCGTTCCACTACTTCGGAATTCCGGATGGAACTGACCTCACTCAGCTGAAGTGGAAGAAAGGGACCTACAGCCAGGAAGACTTGAGTAGCAAATATACAGGAAACATTGAACGCGCCGACCTTGTCCTGAAGGCCATCAAAGATAAGATTTCTAATCCGATGGAAATGCGTGCCCTGGGATTCTGTGTAACCAAGGCACACGTTCACTTCATGGCGGCACATTTCAGATCCGCAGGATACGCCGCGGTCGGGCTGGACAGTGAATCGACACCGACGCAGCGCGAAAAGGCACTAGAAGAGCTTCGCGACGGCAAGATTCAAGTGATCTTCTCTGTCGATCTCTTCAATGAAGGCCTCGATATTCCCGACGTGGACACACTCCTCCTACTCCGTCCCACAAATAGCGCCACAGTTTTTCTACAACAACTCGGACGCGGCCTGCGTCGCACCCCAAAGAAAGCTGTTCTCACAGTACTTGACTTCATCGGACAGCACCGCGCAGAGTTCCGCTTCGAAGTGCAATTCCGAGCGCTCACAGGGTTTACCCGAAAGCGTCTCATCGGCCAGATCGAGGCCGACTTCCCACACATGCCGTCGAGCTGCGAAATCATACTCGAAGGAAAGTCCAAGAGCCTGGTACTCGACAATGTGCGAAGCCAGTTGAATACTGACGTAATCTCGCTTGCCAAGGAGGCAGCCGAGTACAAGCACACCGCCTTGTCTCACTTCCTCGCCGACAGCGGCAGGGATCTCAAGGACATCTACCGAAACAAAAGCTCTTGGACAGTGATCCTACGCAGGGCGAAGCTCCTCACGGAAAAAAAGCCCGCGGGAGAGGATGCTCTCCTCAAGCGAGTTCACTCCTTCCTCCACGTGGATGACCCTGAGCGAGCAACAGCTTACGAACTTCTTCTATCAGAGAATCCCCCCAGGTACGAGGATCTCACTCCCATCGAGCAGACATATGCTCGCATGCTCTTCTACTGCCTGTGGGACAAGGGAGGAGAGTTTACGACCTACCAGGCCGGGCTCGACTCACTTATCGGGCAGCGTCAACTTCGGCATGAGATCCGCCAGGTCCTCGCCCTTGCTGCCGCCCGAATCGATCACGTGCCATATCCCCTCGGTTCGGAGTTCAACGGGCTACCCTTGAAAGTCCACAGTTCATACAACCGCTCCGAAATCCTCGCGGCATTGGGGATCGCCCAATTCAATGGGCAAATGCCCGGTTCCTTCGCTCAAGGAGTTGCTTGGTCCGAGAAGTTCCAAACCGATGCGTTGTTGATCACACAAGATAAGAACGAGAAGGAGTTCACTCCTACTACTCGTTACAAGGACTACGCGGTCAACTCAAGGCAGTTCCATTGGGAATCGCAGGGCGCCACAGCGGAAACCTCAACGACTGGACAGCGGTACCAGCACCATGTACGACAAGGCACTCAAGTACTGCTCTTCATCCGTCAGTTCAAGGAAACTGACATCGGCAAGGCACAGCCGTGGATGCTCTTGGGGCCAGCTACACATCACTCCCAGTCGGGAAGCAAGCCCATCGCTATCACCTGGGATCTGGAATACGAGATCCCCGCTGACGTGATGGCGTTCTGCGCTCCACCAGCAAGCTGACCAACCAGGTGTCGCTGCCCACAGGACTGTGGGCAGCGACACCTGTACAGCTCTACCCCACCTCGGCTTCGAAGTGCATTTGCGCCGAGTCCAGCGCCTCGTCGGGATCCCGACCATGCGCACGGAGCCAGTGGAGGACATCCGCGATCAGTGCGATCGCGCCCTCTTCCGCCTTGACACCGCAAAGCCGGGATGACCGCCCATGGCAATGCGGATCGCGAAGGGCGCCGTAGAAGGTGAGTTGTTCCCCTGCGCGCGCAACCTGCGGCCCATCGACATGGCCATTTGCGGTGGTCAGCTCTGTGGCGAGCTCGCACCAAACCGCCTTGGCATCACAGTGGAGATCCACACCCCATCGCTCCGCCAGCGCGTCGACCAACAGCATGCCGCGACCCGACTCCGCCTCACACGAGGCATCCAGCAGCGTGGGAAGCACTCGCGAATCCGGATCGTGCATTTCGATGCGGAGGCGGGTGCCCTTCATGGCAACGGCGAGCGTCGCAGGTGTGCCCGGGCCCACGTGCTCGATGACATTCGCGGCCATCTCCGTCACGCAGGCTTGGGCCGCTTCGATCAGTTCTGGCAGCCCCCAGATCGTCAGATGTAGGTGCAAAACCCTCCGTAGGCCGGCTAGTTCTCTCGGCTCGGCAAGGAAGCTCAGGTCCCATGGCTGCCGCTTGACACATTCGCTCGCGTAGATCACTTCCGTCTACCTCCCGCGCACTCGATGTGCACTGCGTGACCGTCGGTCACTCCTTGTGAGAGAGTCGCAGTGCGCGTCCCGCCCTGCAATGTGCACAGCGAGATTCGCTCGATCGAGTGATTGGCATAGCCAGCCCCTTCCGGTGTGATGGGGCTTCCGTTACGAGCAGTGGAGTTGGCATGGCTGGTTCCCCCACAGCACGGCGTCGTCGGCTGGCTATTGAGCTCAAGAAGTTGCGCGAACAGAGCGGGGCTACCTGTAACCAGGTCGGCGACGCACTCGACTGGAGCGGCTCCAAGGTCAACCGCATGGAGACGGGGCAGGGGCGCGTCCAGCCGTCCGATGTCGATGCGCTCTGCCGCTTCTACGAGACGTCTGATGAGCTACGTGAACTCCTCAAATCCCTCGCGAAGGAGTCAAAGACGAAGGGCTGGTGGCACGCTCATGGCGATGCCGTACCGTCCTGGTTTTCGGTGTACGTGGGACTGGAGCAGGCAGCAGCTGACTTGCGGACGTACCAAGCCGAGTTCGTACCCGGGCTTCTGCAAACGCCTCTGTATACCGCCGAGTTGTGTCGAGTGTCGGCCGACCACACCGCGGAAGAGATCCAGAAACTGGTGGATGTTCGTACCCGACGCCAACAGCTACTGACCGCAGCCGTCCCGCCGAACCTATGGGCCGTCGTTCATCAAAGCGCCCTGGTGCAAGTCGTCGGCGATCGCCGCATCATGGCCCAGCAGCTCGAACGTATGCTGGATTACGGGACCTTGAGAAATGTGACAGTTCAGGTCCTGCCCTTTGATGCAGGCGCTTATCCGGCCACAGGCACGTACACGATCCTCGGCTTCCCCGAGCAGGAGGACCCCGACGTGGTCTACCGAGAGGGTCTCACTGACTCGGTCTACCTCGAACAACCCTCGGACGTAGGCCTCTACACCCGAGCGTTCGACCACCTTCGGGCGCTCGCGTTGAGCCCACAGAGGTCAGCCACGATGATCCGCGAAACCCTGGAGGACTACTCCCGATGACCGCATCCGCGACCTCGACGCCGATATGGCGTAAGAGCAGTTACAGCAACGGAACGGGGGGTGAGTGCGTCGAGGTCGCTCCCTTGCGTACCCACACCGCCGTACGCGACTCGAAGTCCCCCGACGGCCCCTCGATCGCCGTCACGCCCACCGCCTGGATCGAATTCGTCCGCGCCGTGCGGCACGGCGACATCACGTCCTAGCCATCGGTCCGGGCTGGTCCTGATCCCGGAGTTCCACGATCACGAGGGTGCCCCGGCTGCCGGGGCGGACCTTGTGCGGGGTGCCGGCCGGGATCAGGTAGAGCTCGCCCGTGGTTACGGGGATCGGGCGGGTGCTTATCTCCAGTTCGAGTCGACCTTCCAGGACCAGTAGTGCTTCGGGGGCGGCGTGGATCTCCTCCTCCACGGGCATTTCGTCCATCCGCAGCACCTTTACGCACGCGGTGCCCACCTGTCCCAGGGCGAGGGAGCGCCACCCTTCGGGAAGGTCGGCTGCGGTGGTCTTCAGGTTGATCAGGGTCACGGCGCACTTCTCCTGTCGGCCCGGCGTGAGGTTGCCGGTTGGGTTGGGGTGCCTCGGAAGTTACGTGACCTGGGCCGATGGTTGGTCGACCGATCGGTAAAGGATGACGGGGCCTGGGCCGTGCGGCGAGTAGCTGTCATCATCAGCCCCTTGGGTCACTTCTGGTTCTGATGCCTTGGGGGGCACATGCAGAGGAACAGTGCGCGTCGTCTGCGGGCAGCGGGGATAGGTGGGGTCGCCGCCCTCGGGGTGGTGACCCTGGCCGGGTGCATGGGGAGTGGTGGCGTGGCGGGTGGGCGGCCGGCGGGGGGTGGCACGAAGGCCGCGGCGACTCCGACCGTTGCGACGGCCGTGGCCGGAAAAGTGCGGTTGGAGCTCGTGGACGACAAGGCGAGTGGGCCGGCGGAGCGGCAGATCATCGTTGCCTCGCTGGCCAATGACAGGGCCACCGGGGGTGGGGAGGCCGGGGACCTGACCCGCGACGTCGGAGCCGGGCGTTATGCGCTGAGCGTCTCGGGGCTGCCCAGGAACGGGAAGGTCACCGTGAGCGGGACGAACCTCGTCTACGTCTCGTCCGACGGGTACGTGGGGGCCGACGAGTTCACCTACAGGGTGGCGGGGAAAGGTGCCGGCGGTGTGAGCGGCACGGCCGTCGTGCGTCTCACCGTCAACGAGCCCGTGACGGTCACCGAGCCTCCCGAGGAGCCGGAGGAGGACGGCGAGGACGAGGACGAGGCGAGTGAACCTTCGCCCGGGGCTACTGTCGGCCTGCCCACCAAGCCCGCCGCCTTCTATGCCAATTGCGCTGCCGTACGCGCTGCCGGGGCCGCGCCCATCCGGCGCGGTGATCCCGGGTACGGGCGCCATCTCGATCAGGACGGGGATGGGGTCGCGTGTGGCAAGAAGGGCGGAGGAGGTGGGGGAGGTGGCGTCTTTTACAAGGATTGTGCGGACGTGCGGGGTGCTGGGGCCGATCCCATCCGGCGGGGTGATCCCGGGTACGGGCCTCACCTCGACAGCGACGGCGACGGCACCGGTTGCGACTGGTAAACCGGCTCTTTCCAGCCATTCGAGCACGGTTTCATTACTTGATCTTCACACGAATGTCATCATCGGCCTCTCAGTTCACTTCAGATGCCTTGGGGGGCACGTGCGGAAGAACAGCGCGACGTTTCATCGGCGAGCAGGGGCGATAGGCGGGGCCGGTCTGACCGGTGTGATGGTGGCCGTCCTTGCCGGGTGCGGTGGGAGTGGTTCCGGGGGTGCCAAGTCCGGGGACGTGAAGCCGGTGGCCGTGCAGTCGACCGCTTCGAGTGCGCCGTCCGCCTCCGTCGCCCAGGGACCCGAGTTGGAGTTGGTCGACGACGAGGGCAGTGGCAGGAGCGGGAAGCAGATCGTCGTTGCCGCTTTGGCCAATGACAGCGTGACCGGTGCCAAGGGGGAGGACGGGGATCTGGTTCGGGATGTGGGGGCCGGGACCTATGTGCTGAGCGTTTCCGTCGCGCCTCGGCACGGGACCGCCGTCGTCAGCGGGACGAACCTCGTCTACACCGCCACCGGCAAGTACTCGGGGGCCGACGAGTTCACCTACCAGGTGGCGGGGAAGGGCGGGGCCGGCGCCCTCAGCGACACGGCCGTCGTACGGATCAACGTCAGCGCGCCCGTCCCCGTAAGCACTCCCAAGGCGCCCTCCGTACCCAAGCCGAAGCCGAAGACCACGCCGACTCCCAAGAAGACCGTCAAGCCCACCAAGCCTTCGGCCGATACCTCGGCCGGTGGGGGCAATGGGGGTGGGGGGTCCGTTTACTACAAGAACTGTTCTGCGGTGCGGGCCGCGGGTGCGGCTCCCATCCGGCGCGGTGACCCCGGGTACGCCCGTCACCTCGACCGGGACGGGGACGGCGTCGGTTGCGAGTGAGCAGCTGGTCGTGGTGATGGTGTGGGTGTGGTCGTGAGGTAGGCGGCCAGTGCTTGCTGTGGGGTCACGCACGGGAAGCCTGACACCGGGGTGGGGTGCGCCGCCTGGGCCGTTCGCGACGCGTGGGGGACGCGGTGGATGCGTACGTAGGAGTGCGGGCGGGGGGCTCGGGGGTCGGTTACTTCCACATTGACCTTCATCTCCCCCGTCTCTCCTGCCTCGCAGAGTCCGTACAGCTCCAGCGCCGTCCGGCCCGTGAGTCTCGCCCCCTCCCCCGCGTACAGCAGCGCCGCCCTCAGGCGTTGGCGGTGGGTGAGGGCGGGGTGGGCGTCGAGTTTCACCACCCTCGGGAGTACGCGCTGCCAGTCGCCGCCCGGGCGGCAGCGGGCCGTCGTCGTGGAGGTCGCGCAGCCCAGGTCGAGGAGTTGGTGGACGGTGGCCAGGCCGTCCTGGGCCTCGATCAGGGGGTCCGAGGCGAGCGCGATGGTGATGAGCGAGTCCGTGGTGAGCATGTGGCGGGTGTGCCCCGAGGGAGCCGTCGGGTACCCGGCGTTACGGGATTACGGTGCAGGCGTGTGCGGACTGTGACGTAACGGTGAGGGCGGGGGCCGAGTTAGTGGCGTGGGGCGTCCCGATAGCCTCCGGTGGAGAACTACAGACGTACGCCAGTTCGGCGGTCGCGAATGAGCAGCAGCAGTGGAGGCAGAGTCATGGTGAAGGTGCCCGCATCCGTAGTGGCCGCGACCGGGATCGTCGGAGGTTACGGCGTTGCCCGGTGGACCAAGAAGCGTCCGCTGGGCGGGGTCGCGCTGGCGGCGGCCGGGGCCGTCGCGGCCCGGCAGTGGCAGCAGCAGGCGGGGAACAAGGTGGCGGCGGGGCTGACCGGGGTGTACGTGGCCGCGTTCGCCGGGTCGCACCCCCTGGCCAAGAAGGTGGGGGCCTGGCCAGCGGTGTTCGGTGTGGCCGGGGTCGTCGCCGCTTCGTCGTGGGTTGCCACCCGTAACAAGTAAGCAGCCGGGCGAGTGGGCGGGCCTGGGTGTGGGGAGGGGGCTCCGGCGGTTGCGCGGAGCCCCGAGTTGGCCACGTACCTTCGGAGTTACGCCCGGAAGGTCATGCCCCGAACGCCGTCGACACCGTGTAGATCAGCAGGCCCACCAGCGCGCCGACCACCGTTCCGTTGATGCGGATGAACTGGAGGTCGCGGCCGATGTGGGCCTCGATCTTCTTGGAGGTGTGGTCGGCGTCCCAGCCGGCGACCGTGTCCGTGATCAGTGAGGTGATCTCGGAGCGGTACGTGGTGATGACGTAGACCGCCGCGCCCTCCACCCAGCCCTCCAGCTTGCGCTGCAGGCGGCCGTCCGTGGCCAGGCGGGCGCCGAGGGAGATCAGCGAGGCGCGGACGCGGAGGCGGAGTTCGGACTGGTCGTCGTCGGCGGCGGCGATGATCATCGTACGTACGGCGGACCAGGCGGAGGCGATGACGTCCTGGACCTCACCCCGGTTGAGGATGTCGGACTTCAGGCGTTCTATACGGGCCCGGGTGTCGGAGTCCGTCTGGAGCTCGGTCGCGAAGTCGGCGAGGAAGCGGTCGATGGCGCCGCGTGCCGGGTGGGTGGGCATGTCCCGCATCTCGGTGATGAAGCGCAGGAGCTCCTTGTAGACGCGGTCGCCGATCTTGCGGTCGACGAAGCGGGGGGTCCAGCCGGGGGCGCCGCCCTGGACCGCGTCCATGACGGAGTCGCCGTGTTCGACCAGCCAGTCGTGGGCGCGGGTGCAGATCAGGTCGACGGCACGGTGGTGGGCGCCGTCCGTGACCACCTTGTCGAGGGCCTTGCCGAGGCCGGGGGCGATCTCGGCGGCGTCCGCGCGGCGGGTGATGGCCTCGCCGACGACCGCTTGTACGTCGGAGTCGCGCAGGACGGTGAGGGCGCCGCGCAGTGCGGTGGCGAGTTCCTCGGTGACGCGGTCGGCGTGGGCGGGGTCGGCGAGCCAGGCGCCGAGCCGGCCGCCCATGTTCAGGGGGGCGAGGCGGGCCTTGATGACGTCCTCGGAGAGGAAGTTCTCGCCGACGAACTCGCCCAGCGATACGCCTAGTTGGTCCTTCTTGGTGGGGATGATGGCGGTGTGCGGGATGGGGATGCCGAGGGGGTGCTTGAAGAGTGCGGTGACCGCGAACCAGTCGGCCATCGCGCCGACCATGCCGGCTTCGGCGGCGGCGGCCACGTAGCCGGGCCAGCCGGTGAGGCCGCTGTGTTCGGCCCACTTGGCGAGGACGTACACGAGTGCGACGAAGAGGAGCAGGCCGGTGGCGGTCGCCTTCATGCGGCGTACGCCCCGGCGCTTCTCCTCGTCGGCGGCGCTGAAGGCGAAGGGTGGGCGGGGGGTGGGCGGGGCAGTCTTCCCCGAGGCGTCGGCGGAAGCGTCAGGCCGGGCACGTCCGCCGAAGCCGTGACGTCCGTCACGTCCGTCCCGTCCGTCGCGGGGGCCGCCGCCGACCGCCTCGTTGCCCAAGCCCTCACCCCCTCCGTCGCGCGCGTTGCGTGGGTCACGTCCGTCGCGTTCGCCCTCGGCCGCCGCCCTGTCGTCAGTACGATCCATCCGCTCCGCCCACTCCGTTCGCCCGTGCCGGTTCCGACCGGTTTCCGTCCGGTGCCGGCTCCGGTGCCGTCCGGTGCTGCTCTCGGTTCCGGGTGGCCGCTGCCGTCCGGTTCCGTTCGTGCGTTGTCGTGCGTTGTCGTACGTACGAGAAGACCCGTACGCGAACTCCTTACCTGACCTACTCCTGGAACGCACGTCGAGTTCCCGGCGTCACACATCTCAACGCCATGCCCCATCATGGTGATCAGTTCGAATCTCGAACGGGGAGCCCCACACTCCCCCCGCGCACCAAGGAGTCCCCCACCGCATGACCAGGCGCCACGGTTATGCCCTGCTGGCCGGTCTGACAGCAGTGGTCGTACTGATATCCGGCGGAATCTTCGCCTTCGCCTCCCTGCTGGGCGGGAACGGTCCCGCGCACGGCAGGACCGGGGCGCACCAGGACCAGGCCGCTAAGAAGGACCGCCGCGGCGAGAACGGCAAGGGGATGCGGCCCGCCACCGCCGGCCGCTGGGTCGGCACCTGGACCGCCTCGCCGGTCGGCCCGGAGCCGGGTACCGCGCGGGGGCTTCCCGGGCGTTCCATACGTAACGTCGTGCACACCAGCATCGGCGGCACCGGTGCCCGCATCACCCTCTCGAACCTCTTCGGACGCACGCCGCTCTACATCGCGCACGCGTCCATCGCGGTCGCCGCCGCCTCGGGCGCCCCGGCGGCGGAGCCGGGGAGCATGCGGCCGGTGACGTTCCGGGGGAAGCCGTACGTGACCGTGCCGGCCGGTGGGTCGGTGGTCAGTGACGGTACGGCGATCAAGGTGCCGTACGACGGGGATCTGCTGGTCAGCGTGTACACGTCGAGGGCGGGCAGCTATGTGACGTACCACCCGCACGCGCGCCAGACCGGCTACTCGGCACACGGCGACCGCAGCCAGGACATCGCGGGCGGCGCCTACGCCTCGCGCACCAACAGGTGGCGCTATCTGACCGGTGTGGACGTGCTGAACGCGGACGCGGACGGCGCGGTCGTCCTGTTCGGCGACTCGATAACGGACGGGATGACGTCCGGCATCGACGCCAACCTCCGCTACCCGGACGTGCTGTCCGACCGGCTGCGGTCGGAGGCGGGGGCGCCCCGGTACGGCGTGCTCAACCAGGGCATCAGCGGCAACCGCCTCCTCCTGGACAACCGTGGCCCCAGCGGCCTCTCCCGCTTCGAGAAGGACGCGCTGCGGCAGCCGGGGGCGAAGGCGGTCGTGGTGCTGCTGGGGATCAACGACATCATCGCCCGTCCGCACGAGCTGGACGCGGGCCGGATCGTGGACGGCCTGCGGGAACTGGTGCGGCAGGGGCACACGCGGCAGCAGCGGGTGCTGGGCGGGACGCTGCTGCCCTTCGGCGGGCACTCGGGGTGGACGCCGGAGCTGGAGGCGGTGCGACAGGAGGTGAACGCGGAGATCCGGGCCGGGCAGGTGTTCGACGGGGTGGTGGACTTCGACCGGGCGGTACGGGATCCGTTCGCACCGGTGCGGATGCTGCCGGTGTACGACTCGGGGGATCATCTGCATCCGAGCGACGAGGGGTATCGGCGGATGGGGCAGTGGGTGGAGCTGGGGGCTTTGGTGGGAGGCGGAACGGCCTCCGGCCAGTCGGGGGTGTAGGCCTTCGAGGCGCGGAGACGCCTCGCCCCCACCCACCCCCGCGCTGAGGCGCGCCCTTCAGGGGCGCGGGGAACTGCGCAACCAGCCACGACGCACCCGCACCTCCCCCACCCACCCCAACCGGGCTGCCACCCCGGGGTCCGGGGCGGAGCCCCGGTTTCGGGAAGGGGCGGGGTGGGGTGAAGCCCCGCGCAGCGGACCACTCGTATGCGGAGCGGGAGCCAAGGCGGAGCTGGGACGGGGCCCAGGGGTGCGGCTCCGCCGGGGGCCGCCCCCTTGCCCGCCCGTTCCGCCCCCGGGGGGCGGCCCCGCCGCCCAAGGGGGCTCGGGGGTGGGTTGGGGCGGCCCCGGTCAGTCGAGTTCTTTGCGGCGGGTTTCTTTTAGGCGCTCCTTTTCCGCTTTGCGGAGTTTGCGTTCGACGCCCACGCCGCCCATCAGGGCGAACCCCGTCACCCGGACCACCGGCGAGCCTGGTGAGCCCTCCCCCGTCGCCTTGTCCTCGAAGTCGCCCATGATCCCGACCCCGGACACATGCACCGTCAGGTCGTTCGGGACCTTCACCACGATCCCGCCCATCAGCGTGAAGCAGCGGATGACCACCTCGCGGTCCTCGAAGTCCGCGTCCCGCAGGTCGATCTCGCCGCCGCCCTGGATGGCGACCGCGGTGAAGCTGCGCGGCACGCTCCACTTGCCCCAGCGGCGGAATCCGCCCCAGAAGGCGAACGCCCCCTTCGACGTGGCCGGCACCCCCACCCGTCCCGCCCAGGACGTCACCTCGCCGCCGCCCGGCTTCGAGAGCGACATCGGCGCCGCCGCCCCGGCGGCCGCCGGCAGGTCCCGTACGAGCAGCTGGAGCTCGCCCTGGGTGCGCGACTGGTACGCCGCGCCGAGGCGCTCGTCGAACTCCTCCATGTCGAGCCGCCCCTCGGCGACCGCGTCGCGCAGCACTTCGGCCACGCGTTCGCGGTCCGCGTCGGAGGCACGCAGATCGGGTACGTCGGGGGTGGCGCCGCCCGACGGTTCGGGACGCCGGTCCGGCAGGTCACTGGTCATGCAAGTCAGCCTAACCGCGCACCGGTTGGGCCGCCCTTCCCCGCGTACATCTTCGCGATCACGGCCTCGATGTCCGGCTCCCGGACCGAGAGGTCGACCAGCGGGTACGCCGCCGCGAGCGCGGCCACCAGCGGCGCCGCCGACACCGAGGCCGGGAAGGCCAGCCACTGCCTGGGCCCCTCCACCTTCACCACCCGCGCCAACTCGGTCTCCACGGGCGGAAGTTCTCGTTCCAGGTCGACCACCAGCGTCCGCTCGCTCTCCCCCACCTCGTGCAGCCCGGCCAGCGCGCCGTCGTACACCAGGCGCCCGTGGTCGATGACCATCACCCGCTTGCAGAGCTGCTCGATGTCGGTGAGGTCGTGGGTGGTGAGCAGGACGGTCGTGCCGCGCTCGGCGTTCAGGTCCCGGAGGAACTCGCGGACCCTGGACTTGGAGACCACGTCCAGGCCGATCGTCGGCTCGTCGAGGTACAGCACCTCCGGATCGTGCAGCAGCGCCGCCGCGATGTCCCCGCGCATCCGCTGCCCGAGCGACAGCTGCCGTACGGGGACGTCCAACAGCTCGCCCAGGTCCAGGAGTTCGACGCAGCGCGCCATGTTCGCGGCGAACCGGTCGTCGGGGATCCGGTACATCCGGTGCATCAGCCGGTACGAGTCCTTGAGCGGCAGGTCCCACCACAGGGTGGTCCGCTGGCCGAACACGACCCCGATCCGCTGTGCGAGCCGGGTGCGTTCGCGCGCGGGGTCGATGCCCGCCACCCGCAGCCGGCCGCCGCTGGGGGTGAGGATGCCGGTGAGCATCTTGATGGTGGTGGACTTGCCCGCCCCGTTGGGCCCGATGTAGCCGACCATCTCCCCGCGCGGCACGGTGAAGCTGATCCCGTCGACGGCCCGCACCTGCCGTTTCTCGCGCCGCAGGAATCCGGTCTTCCGCCGTACGTCGAAGACCTTCTCGACACCCTCCAGCGTGATGAACTCCATGCCCTCGCCCGTGCCCTCGCCCGTGCCCTCACCCATGCCCTCGTCCACCCCTCAGCTCCCCGTACTCCGGTACGAGCGCAACCCCGCTCGCCACACGATCCCCGCCACCACCCAGAACCCCACCGCCACCACCGGCGGCAGGAACGCGAACCACCCCGGCACCTCCAGCGGATACGGCCGCCCCAGCACGTACATCGACGGGATCCAGTTCACGAACGCCAGCGGCAGCACGAAGGTCACCCCCCGCACCAGATCCTTCGCGAACACCGTCGGCGGGTACTGGAGCAGCGCGTTCCCGCCGAAGGTGAACGCCGACTGCACCTCCGAGGCGTCCTGCGCCCAGAACTGGAACGCACCCCCCATCACGAACAGCGCCGCGAAGACCGCCCCGCCGCTCACCAGCATCATCGGCACCATCAGCACCTTCAACGGCGTCCATTCCAGGTCCAGTTGTACGAGGGCGTACGCCAGCACCCCCAGCCCCTGCGCGACCCGCCCCAGCCTGCGCAGCGCGAACCGGTCCGCCGCCACCTGCGCCAGCACCGGCGCCGGGCGCACCAGCAGGGTGTCCAGCGTGCCGTCGCGCACCTTCGCCCCCAGGCTGCCCATCTGCCCCATCGCCAGGTCCCCCAGGCCGAGCGCCGCACCGGCCAGTCCGTACAGCAGCGCCACTTCGGGCAGGGTGAATCCGCCGAGCACGTCGATGTGCTGGAACATCAGCAGTACGGCGACGAAGTCCAGCCCGGTCGCCGCGAAGCTGCCGAGGGCGGTCATCGCGAAGGACGCGCGGTACGCCATCGTCGAGCGCACCCACATCGCGGCGATCATCCCGTACGCCCGCAGCCCGTCCCGGGCGACGGCGATCCGGCCCGCCCGCTCAGCCACCCTGCACCACCACCCGTCGCGTCGCCACGCCCTGCAACAGCCGCCCCGCCGTCAACAGGGCGGCTGCCCAGCCCAGTTGGAAGGCGTACGCGCCCACCAGGTCCCAGCCGGTCCGTTTGCCCAGGAACACATCGGCGGGGATCTGGAGCATCGAGGACCACGGCAGCATCCTGGCCACCTCCCCCAGCGCCCCGGGGAAGAGCGTCAGCGGCAGCAGCATCCCGGAGAAGAACATCGCCGACAGCCACGCCACCTGGGCCACCCCCGCCCCGTCCATCAGCCAGAACGCGCTCAGCCCCACCATGAACCGCAGCGCGAAGCTCACCACGAGCCCCAGCCACACCGACGCCAGGAACGCCGGCCACAGCCACCACACCGGCGGCAGCGCGAGGTCGAAGGCCAGCGCCCCCGCCACCATCGGCGCCACCCCGCGCCCCAGCAGCAGGAAGGCCCCGCGCCCCAGGTCCCCGGCCAGCCACCAGAGCTGGAGGTCGGCGGGCCGGTGGAGGTCGGTGGCGATGGCACCGGAGCGGATCCGCTCCATCAGCTCGCTCTCCATGCCGCCGCCCATCAACGAGGCGGCCGCCAGGAGCGCTTGGCCGAGCCAGACGTATGTGAGTGCCTGCGGCAGGTCATAGCCGCCGAGGCCGGGGCGCTCGGCCCAGAGCGCGGTGTAGGTGTACGCGATGACGAAGCCGAAGACCGTATTGGTGAAGACCCCGGCGGCCGTGCCGAGCCGGTACGTGGCGTACCGCCTGAAGCCCCCGGCCGCCACGAGCGCGTACAACCGCCACTGCACCCACACCCCCCGCACCTCCTCGCTCGTTGTGCCGCATGGCCCTGCCACACCTGCGACACCAAAGCGTTCGACCCTAGTGCAACGGGGTCACCGTCCGCGAGCGAATACTCGCCGCGCGTGAGGGGCGGGTGGGACGAGCAGCGGGGCACGGTGTTTTATGGGGGTACTTACTAAATCGCCCGATACGACACCGTTATGCCGGAGAGCGAACCTCTGGCCGCGTCCGAGGAGTCTTCACAGGCATGAGCGACGAGCCGCAGCAGCAACCGGGCTGGGCCCCCCGGGATCCCTCCGTACCGAATCCGGCCCCGGACTCCGCCTCCCACCCGGACAACCACCGGGCGGGCTCCGAAGCCACGGGCGACGGCACGGGCAACGCCACGGGCGACAGCACGGACGGGGGCACGGACGAAGCCACCGACGAGGCCGCCACCACCGGCAAGGGCAAGAAGCCCAAACGGCCCAAGCGCACCGGCTGGCGCCGGCTCATCCCCACCTGGCGGTTCCTCCTCGGCTCCTTCCTGCTGCTCGCACTCCTGCTCAGCGGCGCGTTCGTGGCCGGCTACACCATGGTGAAGATCCCCAAGGCGAACGACACCGCGACCGCGCAGTCGAACGTCTACCTGTACGCGGACGGCACCCCGCTGGCCCGCGACGGCGAGGTCAACCGGGAGAACGTCAAGCTCTCCCAGGTCCCCAAGGACGTCCAGCACGCGGTGCTCGCCGCCGAGGACCGCGGCTTCTACAGCGAACCGGCCGTCGACCCGCAGGCGATGATCCGCGCCGCCTGGAACACCCTCACCGGCAAGGGCAAGCAGTCCGGCTCGACCATCACCCAGCAGTACGTGAAGAACTACTACCTGGCGCAGGAGCAGACCGTCACCCGCAAGGTGAAGGAGTTCTTCATCGCGATCAAGCTCAACCGCGAGGAGTCCAAGGACTCCATCCTGGAGGGCTACCTCAACACCAGCTACTTCGGCCGCAACGCGTACGGGATCCAGGCCGCCGCCCAGGCCTACTACGGCAAGGACATCGAGGCCCTGGGCGCGCCGGAGGGCGCCTACCTGGCCTCGCTGCTCAACGCCCCCAACGCGTACGACGTCGCCACCCACCCGGAGAACCGGGGCAAGGCGCTCGGCCGCTGGAACTACGTGCTCGACGGCATGGTCAAGGAGGGCTGGCTGAAGCAGGCCGACCGGGCGAGGATCAAGTTCCCGCAGCCGCAGCAGGCCAAGCCCGCCTCGGGCCTGTCCGGGCAGCGCGGGTACATCGTGCAGGCCGTCGAGGACTACCTCACCGACAACAAGGTCATCGACGAGGAGACCCTCAACACCGGCGGCTACCGCATCACCACCACCCTGGAGAAGCCCCGCCAGGACGCCTTCGTGAAGTCCGTCCAGGACAACGTCATGGACAAGGTCGACAAGGACCGCAAGGCCGACCGCAACGTCCGGGTCGGCGGCGCCTCCATCGACCCGGCCACCGGCAAGGTCGTCGCGATGTACGGCGGCATCGACTACACCAGGCAGTACGTCTCCAACGCCACCCGCCGCGACTTCCAGGTCGGCTCCACCTTCAAGCCGTTCGTCTTCACGGCGGCCGTGGAGAACGGCTCCACCACCCAGGCCGGGGTGCCGATCACCCCCAACACCACGTACGACGGCACCAACAGGCGGCCCGTCGTGGGCAGTTCGATCCCGTTCGCCCCGGAGAACGAGGACGACGTCTCCTACGGTCAGATCTCGGTGCGCACCGCCACCGACAGGTCCGTCAACTCCGTGTACGCGCAGATGGCCGTCGATGTCGGCCCGGCCAAGGTCAAGGAGACCGCGGTGGCGCTCGGCCTGCCCGAGGAGACCCCCGAGCTGACCCCGTACCCCTCGATCGCGCTCGGTGTCGCCACCGCGAGCGTCCTGGACATGACGGAGGCGTACGCGACGCTCGCCAACCACGGCAAGCACGGCACGTACACGATGGTCGAGAAGATCTCCAAGAACGGCACGGACCTCCCGCTGCCCACCCAGGAGGTCAAGCAGGTCGTCTCGCGGGCCGCCGCCGACACCACCACCTCGATCCTGCGGAGCGTCGTCGACGGCGGCACCGGCGCCGCCGCCAGGGCCGCGGGCCGTCCGGCGGCGGGCAAGACGGGTACCGCGGAGGAGGACAAGGCGGCCTGGTTCGCGGGCTACACCCCGGACCTGGCCACCGTGGTCGCCGTGATGGGCGCCGACCCGGACACCGCCGTGCAGACCCCGCTGTACGGGGCGCTGGGCCAGCAGCGCGTCAACGGCGGCGGCGCCCCCGCCGAGACCTGGGCGCAGTACACGGCCGCCGCGCTCAAGGGCAAGGAGGTCAAGGACTTCGAGCTGGAGCTGGAGGAGGGCGCCGAGGTTCCGGTGGCCCCGCCCGTCCGGACCTCGCCCGTGGCCCCGCCGTCCAACGAGGACACCGCGGGCCAGGACCCGGGCGCCGACACCGGCGGTGCCGCAGCAGACGGCGGCCAGCAGCAGGGCGGCCAGACCGGCGACGGCGGCACGGCGAACAACGGCGGCACCGACCCGGCCGGCGGCCAGACCGGCGGCACCGACGCGAACGGCGGCACCGCCAGCACCGGGGGCAACGGCGACGGCGGGGCCACCGACACCGGCGGCGCCGCCGACACCGGGGGCGGCGACGACACCGGCGGCCAGGACCCGATCGGCGGCCTCATCGGAGGAGGCGACGACGGGGGCGGGAACGGCGGCAACGGCGGCGGCGCGGACGGCGGCAACCCGCCCCGCTAGTCAGTGGCCGGAGGGTCAGTGGCCGGAGGTCGCCTTGAGCCCCACCACGGCGACCAGCAGCAGGCAGACGAAGAAGATCCGGGCGGCGGTGACGGGCTCGTTCAGCGCGACCATGCCGACCACCGCCGCACCGGCAGCACCGATACCGACCCAGACTCCGTACGCCGTACCGATGGGCAGCGTCTTGGCCGCCTGCGACAGCAGCAGCATGCTCACGACGATCCCGGCACCGGTGAACACGCTCGGCCACAGCCGGGTGAACCCCTCGGTGAACTTCATCCCGATCGACCAGCCGACTTCGAGCAGACCGGCGACGACCAACAGAACCCATGCCATGACGGCACCTCCGACAAGTAACAGCACTCGGACAACTCACGGGTGCGTCGTCTTGTCGTGAAACCCGGTACGGCGCGTCTCGTCGGGGCCCCCCCAAAGTAGCAAAGTACGAGCAGAAGGGCCTGGTGACGGTGGTCACCAGGCCCTTCACGCACGGCTACAGCGGCTACAGGTCCTACGGATCCAGGCCCTACAGGTACAGCCCGGTCGAGTCCTCCGAGACCCGCTCGGAGGCCACCGCGTGCAGATCCCGCTCCCGCATCAGTACGTAGGCGGTGCCGCGCACCTCGACCTCGGCGCGGTCCTCGGGGTCGTACAGCACCCGGTCGCCCGGGACCACGGTCCGCACGTTCTGCCCGACGGCGACGACCTCGGCCCAGGCGAGGCGCTTGCCCACCGCCGCCGTGGCCGGGATCAGGATGCCGCCGCCGGAGCGGCGCTCGCCCTCCGGGCTGTCGGACTTCACCAGCACGCGGTCGTGCAGCATCCGGATGGGCAGCTTGTCGTCGCTGTTGTCGCGGGGACGGGTCTTCTCGCTCACGCCACGCAACCTACCTGTCGAAACGTCCGGCGTCCGCGCGCGGGTCAGCCCTTGCGGCGGCGCGAGGTGACCAGGAGCAGGCTGACGACCGCCACCGCGACCACCGCCACCGGCACCACGCGGTCCAGCCGGGGCGCGCCGTCGGCGTCCACGAACTGGGCCCGTACGTCCGTCACCTTGCGGTTCACGGCGACGAAGGCGCGCCCGGCGGTCTCGTCCACCGCCGACCTCACCCTGGCCTTCGCATCGCCCACGATGGTCTGGGGGTGCAGTCGTACACCGATCTCGTCGAGCGTCACCGCGAGCTGGTCGCGCCTGCGGACGATGTCCGCCTCGATCTGCGCAGGGGTCCTGGCTTCCGACACTGCGCCGCCTCCGTGGTCCGGTCCGGTATTCCGTCGCGTGCAGTCTGTCAGCTCCCGCTCACTCGCACCCATCGGCACCCCCATTACGCTCGTCCGGTATCCGCCTCCTACCCCACCCGGGAGTTCCCATGAGCGAGCGCCTCGTCCCCGGCGACACCGCCCCCGCCTTCACCCTGCCCGACGCCGACGGCAACGACGTCTCCCTCGCCTCCCACCAGGGCCGCAAGGTCATCGTCTACTTCTACCCGGCCGCGCTGACCCCCGGATGCACCAAGCAGGCCTGCGACTTCACCGACAACCTCGACGTGCTCGCCGCCGCCGGGTACGACGTCATCGGCGTCTCCCCCGACAAGCCGGAGAAGCTGGCGAAGTTCCGCGAGAAGGAGGACCTGAAGGTCACCCTGGTCGGTGACCCGTCCAAGGAGACCCTGGAGGCGTACGGCGCCTTCGGCGAGAAGAAGCTGTACGGCAAGACGGTGACGGGCGTGATCCGCTCGACGATCGTCGTGGACGAGGCGGGCAAGGTCGAGCACGCCTTCTACAACGTCAAGGCGACCGGCCACGTAGCGAAGATCATCAAGGACCTGAAGATCTGACGGTCCTCGCCCAGGACCGGGACCGAAGCCCTGTGCGCCGGAGTGACGAAAGTCCTCTTTGCACAGGGCTTCCGTTTGCGGTCGTCGCGATTGTGCAGAAGTAATCCTTGGACAGGTGTTCAAGGAAAGGATCTGCACCATGGCGGAGAACGAGCCGCAGGCCGAGGCCGACCCCGAGGCGGTCAAGCGGCACCGTGCGCTCTTCCGCACGATCAAGAGACGCAAGAATCCGCGTCTGCGCAGGTCCGACATCACCATCACGGACGAAGCGGCGGTCAAGCGGGCGGTCAAGGCGGCCTCGCTGGGCAATGCCATGGAGTGGTTCGACTTCGGCATCTACTCCTATCTCGCCGTCATCCTGGGAAAGGTCTTCTTCCCGTCCGGGAACGACACCGCCCAGCTGCTCTCCTCCTTCGCGACCTTCGCCGTCGCCTTCCTGGTGCGGCCGCTCGGCGGGATGTTCTTCGGGCCGATGGGCGACCGGATCGGCCGCAAGAAGGTCCTGGCGCTGACGATGATCCTGATGTCGATCGGCACCCTCGCCATCGGCCTCATCCCGTCCTGGGACTCGATCGGCATCTGGGCACCGATCCTGCTGATCCTCTTCCGGATGCTCCAGGGCTTCTCCACCGGCGGTGAGTACGGCGGCGCGTCCACCTTCATCGCCGAGTACGCGCCGGACAAGCGCCGGGGCTTCTTCGGCAGCTTCCTGGAGTTCGGCACGCTGGCCGGTTACGTCGGCGCCGCCGGTCTGGTCACCGCCCTGACCGCGGTCCTGGGCAATGACGTGATGCGCGAGTGGGGCTGGCGCATCCCCTTCCTGGTCGCCGCCCCGATGGGCCTGATCGGCCTCTACCTGCGGCTCAAGCTGGACGAGACGCCCGCCTTCCAGAAGCTGGAGAACGAGAACGCGCGGGCCTCCGAGGCCGCCGACGCCGTCGAGAAGTCCGCCAAGGGCGACCTGGGCCGGATCTTCCGCGACTACTGGCCCACCCTGATCCTGTGCATCTGCCTGGTCGGCGCGTACAACGTCACCGACTACATGCTGCTCTCGTACATGCCGACGTACCTCTCCGACGAACTGGGCTACTCGGAGACCCACGGCCTGCTGATCCTGCTGGGCGTCATGGTGTTCCTGATGCTGATCATCAATCAGGTGGGCAAGCTCAGCGACCGCTTCGGCCGCAAGCCGCTGCTGATGGCCGGCATGGTCGGCTTCTTCTTCCTCTCGCTGCCGGCCTTCCTGCTGATCGGCCAGGGCAGCATCCCCGCGATCATCGCCGGAATGCTGATGCTGGGGCTGTCCCTGGTCTGTCTGCTGGGCACCATGTCGGCGGCGCTGCCCGCACTGTTCCCGACCTCGGTCCGGTACGGCTCCCTGTCGGTCGGCTACAACCTCTCCGCCTCGCTCTTCGGCGGTACGACGCCGCTGGTGATCACCGGGCTGATCGCGCTGACGGGCAACAACCTGATGCCGGCGTACTACTCGATGGCCGCCGCCCTGATCGGCATCATCGCGGTCGCCTGCATGAAGGAGACCGCCCAGAAGCCGCTGGAAGGCTCCCCTCCGTCGGTCGAGACGAAGGAGGAAGCGGCGGAACTGGTCGAAGCACAGGTCCGCGAGCCCAAGTTCTGACCTTCCGCACGGCCCAGCCGCACGCGCCCCTTACGATGGGGGCGCACCCGCGGCCGTGGTGGAATTGGCAGTCACGCTGGGTTTAGGTCCCAGTGGGGTAAAACCCGTGGGGGTTCGAGTCCCCCCGGCCGCACACGTACGGCGAAGGGCCGCCCGTCTCGCACGGGCGGCCCTTCGTCGTGTGCGCGCCGAGGTCGTACGTGTGCTGAAGCCGTGCTCAGCCCAGCAGTTCGCGCAGCACCGGCACCAGGGCCCGGAAGGCCTTGCCGCGGTGCGAGATGGCGTTCTTCTCCGCCGGGGAGAGTTCCGCGCAGGTCACCTCGTACCCCTCCGGCTGGAGGACCGGGTCGTAGCCGAAGCCGTTGGTGCCGGCCGGGGCGGTGCGCAGCGTGCCCGGCATCCGGCCCTCGACCACGCGCTCGGTGCCGTCGGGCAGGGCGAGGGCGGCGGCGCAGGCGAAGTGCGCGGCGCGGTGTTCGGGGGCGATGTCGCCGAGCTGGGCCAGCAGGAGGTCCAGGTTCGCCTTGTCGTCGCCGTGGGTGCCCGACCAGCGGGCGGAGAAGATGCCGGGGGCGCCGCCCAGCACGTCGACCGCGAGACCGGAGTCGTCGGCGATGGCGGGCAGCCCGGTGGCCTTCGCCATGGCGTGGGCCTTGAGGAGGGCGTTCTCGGCGAAGGTGACGCCGGTTTCCTTGACGTCGGGGATCTCCGGGTACGCGTCGGTGCCGACGAGCTCGTACGGGAGGTCTGCGCCGGTCAGGATCGTGCGGAGTTCGGTGATCTTGCCGGCGTTGCGGGTGGCGAGGACGAGGCGGGTGGTCATGGGTCCACGCTAAGGGGCACGGGGACCGCCCCGTGCCCCAGGCTCTGTCCGGACCCGCTATCCCGGGGTGCAGACCTTGCCGATCTCGCCGGCCGCGTCGGTGATGGGCTTGAGTTCCGGGCTGGTGTCGCCGGAGTCGATGGCCTTGCGGACGTTGGTGATGCCCGCGCCGAGGTCCTTGACCGCCTTGGAGAGGTCGGCGTTGTCCGTCTGGTCGCCGAGGTTCTTCAGCTCGCGGTCCATGTCGTCCAGGGCCTGCTTCGACTGGGTCGGGTCGTTCACCGCCGAGCTGATCGCCTGCTGCAGCTTGTCGACGCTCCTGGCGATGGCTGTTGCGGTCTTGGCGCAGTCCATGGCCTTGTCGAGGGCTCCGCAGCCGACGGCGAGCGGCAGCGCGAGAGCTGCCGCGGCGAGGGCCAGGAGGGCGCGTTGGCGGGGGCGGCGTACAGCGGACGGCATGGGGAAGGGTCCTCCCGGGACGGGCCACGTGTGGTCCGTGGCGTCGGTGGTGTCGTTGGTCAACGGACGGACGGGTGTACGGAGTTGAAGCCGTACACCCGTATCCGTTACGACGCCGGGAGGATCCGGGTGGTTGCTCGGGACACCCGAGGGGCGCCCGGGGTGGCGCGATCCCGCCTACGGTGCGGTGGGGGCCTCGGTGTCCGCGTTCGCCGCGGTCAGGGCGCGGGTCTGGAGAGCGGTGAGGTCGGCGCAGCCGCCGGCGGCCAGGTCGAGGAGCGCGTTGAGCTCCTTGCGGTCGAAGGGCTCGGCCTCGGCGGTGCCCTGGACCTCGACGAAGCGGCCGTCGCCGGTGCAGACGACGTTCATGTCGGTGTCGGCGCGGACGTCCTCCTCGTAGCAGAGGTCGAGGAGCGGGACGCCGTCGACGATGCCGACGGAGACGGCCGAAACGGTGCCGGTGAGCGGCTCGCGGTTGGCCTTGATGAGCTTCTTGGACTTGCCCCAGGCGATGGCGTCGGCGAGGGCGACGTACGCGCCGGTGATGGCAGCGGTACGGGTGCCGCCGTCGGCCTGGAGGACGTCGCAGTCCAGGACGATGGTGTTCTCGCCCAGCGCCTTGTAGTCGATGACGGCGCGCAGCGAGCGGCCGATGAGCCGGCTGATCTCGTGCGTACGGCCGCCGATCTTGCCGCGTACGGACTCGCGGTCGCCCCGGGTGTTGGTGGCGCGCGGCAGCATCGAGTACTCGCCGGTCACCCAGCCCTGGCCGCTGCCCTTGCGCCAGCGGGGGACGCCCTCGGTGAAGGAGGCGGTGCAGAAGACCTTCGTGTCACCGAAGGAAACGAGGACGGAGCCCTCGGCATGCTTGCTCCATCCGCGTTCGATGGTGACGGGGCGGAGCTGTTCGGGGGTTCGGCCGTCGATACGAGACATGGGACGAGCCTAGTCGCTGCGACAGGGGGGCCGGCCCGGGGCGGTGTGGGGTGGCCGGTTCGCGAGGGGGCCGGGCGGCCCGTTCGCGGGGGCAGGGTGACCGGCGCGCAAAGGGCGCGGGGTGACCGATGCGCGAAGGGCGCGAGAAGGCCGGTTCGCGAGGGGCGCCGTCGGTGGACGCGGCAGGGCGGGGCGGCCGGTCACGGGACGCGTCGTCGCCGGACGTGACAGGGCCCGGATCCGGGGGTCGGATCCGGGCCCTGGCGGGGGAGCTCAGTGGCTCACATCATGTCTTCGATCTCGCCGGCGATCGGGTCGGCGTCGGTGCCGATGACGACCTGGATCGCGGTGCCCATGCGGACGACGCCGTGGGCGCCCGCGGCCTTGAGCGCGGCCTCGTCGACGAGGTCGGCGTTGATGACCTCGGTCCGCAGGCGCGTGATGCAGCCCTCGACCTCTTCGATGTTGTCGAGCCCGCCGAGCCCGGCGACGATCTTCTCAGCCTTGGTGGCCATGTGTTTCTCCCTGATGATCAAAGGTCGCTGCGTCACGCCGCGTCGGCCCAGCGTTGGCCGCTTTGTCACGTTAACCCACGGTTGGCCCATCTTCGCGGGCGCCTGGGTCGTACGTGGCAAAGGATGACGATCACCGGAGGTCCGCGCACCGCAGCACTCCGGGACCGTATCGCAACTGGTCTACACCAGTGTGCAACACCCGTGAGGAATGGCTTGTTCCGGGAGGACGTCCATGAGTGTGCAGAGCGCGGCGGCGCCGCGGCCCAAGTGGTGGAACGGCCTGTTCCAGGGCCTGCAGAAGATGGGCCGCAGCCTTCAGCTGCCGATCGCGGTCCTCCCCGCGGCGGGCATCCTGAACCGCCTGGGCCAGCCGGACGTGTTCGGCAAGGACGGCCTCGGCTGGGAGAACGTCGCCAAGGTCATGATGGGCGCGGGCGGCGCCCTGCTGGACGCCAACCTCGGGCTGCCGCTGCTGTTCTGCGTCGGCGTCGCGATCGGCATGGCCAAGAAGGCGGACGGCTCGACCGCGCTGGCCGCGGTGGTCGGCTTCCTCGTGTACTACAACGTGCTGCGCCAGTTCCCGATGGACTGCGCGGACGGCGCGAAGGCGGTCGCGACGGGGTGCCAGGCGGCGGACAACACCGTCTCGGCCTTCCAGTTCCAGAATCCCGGTGTGTTCGGCGGCATCGTGATGGGTCTGCTGGCGGCGTACTTCTGGCAGAAGTACCACCGCACCAAGCTGGTCGACTGGCTCGGCTTCTTCAACGGCCGGCGCCTGGTGCCGATCATCATGTCCTTCGTGGCGATCGTCTTCGCCGCGCTCTGCCTGTGGGTGTGGCCGCCGGTCGGCAGCGCCCTGGAGAGCTTCAGTGACTGGCTGATCGGACTCGGCTCGCTGGGTGCGGCGATCTTCGGCATCGCCAACCGCGGTCTGCTGGTGATCGGTCTGCACCAGTTCCTGAACGTGCCCCTCTGGTTCCAGTTCGGCAGCTACACCAAGCCGGACGGCACCACCGTGCACGGTGACATCAACCGCTTCCTGGCGGGCGACCCGACGGCGGGCCAGTTCACCTCCGGCTTCTTCCCGATCATGATGTTCGCGCTGCCCGCGGCGGCGCTGGCCATCACGCACTGCGCCAGACCGCATCGCCGCAAGGCGGTCGGCGGACTGATGCTCTCGGTGGGTCTGACCTCGTTCGTCACCGGCATCACCGAACCGCTGGAGTACTCGTTCCTGTTCATCGCCCCGGCGCTGTACGCGATCCACGCGGTGCTCACGGGTGTCTCGATGGCGGTGACCTGGGGGCTGGGCGTCAAGGACGGTTTCAGCTTCTCGGCCGGTCTGATCGACTACGTCATCAACTGGGGCCTCGCGACGAAGCCCTGGATGATCATTCCGATCGGTCTGTGCTTCGCGGTCGTGTACTACGTGCTCTTCCGCTTCGCGATCACCAAGTTCAACCTGCCGACTCCCGGACGGGAACCCGAGGAGCTGGAGGAGGAGATCGAGCGGGCGAACACGAAGTAGAGAAGCAGCGGACAAGCAGCTGTAGGCGGCACTGATTTAGGGGCGTACGTCCCCACCCAAAAGGCCCTCGGACCCATGCGGTCCGGGGGCCTTTGTCTGTTCTGTGCGGATGTGACCAAGGGGTGCGGAATCACGGGTTCCTTATCTCCCCCTCACCGTGTTACAACTGGTCTACACCACTGAGTGGTGTAGACCACGCGACCCGAACTCTTCGGTTCGCGCGCAGCCCCCGGAGACGCCGCCGTCCCCCTCTTTTCCATGTCCTGGCGGCGCCTTGCCCCCATGGAGGATCAGATGTCCAAGGCCAGCGCCGCCCCCGCGGCTGAGAAGAAGAAGGGCGCGGGCGTGATGGCCGTCATGCAGCGCATCGGCCGCAGCCTCATGCTGCCGGTCGCCGTGCTGCCCGCGGGCGCACTGCTGATCCGCCTCGGCCAGCCCGACATGCTCGGCCGCGACAGCTTCCCGGAGTTCCTCACCAAGATCGCCGGCTACATGGCCGCCGGCGGTAGCGCGATCATCGACAACATGGCGATCCTGTTCGCCGTCGGTATCGCGATCGGCTTCGCGAAGAAGTCGGACGGCTCGACCGCCCTGGCCGCCGTCACCGGCTACCTGGTCTTCCAGAAGGTGCTCGCCACCTTCACCGACAGCAACCTGCCCAAGGTCGCCGCGGTCGTCGACGGCAAGATCGTCATGAACGACGCCCCGGTCAACGCCGGTGTGCTCGGCGGCGTGGTCATGGGCATCATCGTCGCCCTGCTGTACCAGAAGTTCTACCGGACCAAGCTGCCCGACTGGGCGGGCTTCTTCGGCGGTCGTCGTCTGGTCCCGATCCTCTCCGCCTTCGCGGGTCTGATCACCGGCATCGTCTTCGGCTTCATCTGGCCGATCCTCGGCACCGGTCTGCACAACTTCGGTGAGTGGCTGGTCGGCTCCGGCGCGGTCGGCGCGGGCATCTTCGGTGTCGCCAACCGTGCGCTGATCCCGGTCGGCATGCACCACCTGCTGAACTCCTTCCCGTGGTTCCAGGCCGGCGAGTTCGACGGCAAGCACGGCGACATCGCCCGCTTCCTGGCCGGTGACCCGAACGCGGGCCAGTTCATGACCGGCTTCTTCCCGATCATGATGTTCGCCCTCCCGGCGGCCTGCCTGGCGATCGTCCACTGCGCCCGCCCCGAGCGTCGCAAGATCGTCGGCGGCATGATGTTCTCGCTCGCGCTGACCGCCTTCGTGACCGGTGTGACCGAGCCCATCGAGTTCACCTTCATGTTCCTGGCCCCGGTGCTCTACGGCGTCCACGCGGTGCTGACCGGTGTCTCCATGGCCCTGACCTGGGCGCTCGGCATGAAGGACGGCTTCGGCTTCTCCGCCGGTGCGATCGACTTCTTCCTCAACCTGGGCATCGCCACCAAGCCGTGGATGCTGGTCCTGGTCGGCCTCTGCTTCGCGGTGATCTACTACTTCGTCTTCCGCTTCGCGATCACGAAGTTCAACATCCCGACGCCGGGCCGCGAGTCCGACGAGGAGCTCGCCGAGCTCCAGAAGGCCGAGGCGAAGTAAGCCTCGCCGCAGGGCGGTTGTACTGACGGAAGGGCCCCGGAACCGAAAGGTTCCGGGGCCCTTCCCCGTTCGTTACCGGCCCTGCGTCAGACCTGGTAGACCGCACCCCTGGCGGCCACCTCGACCGGCCCCCCGTACACCTGGCGGGCATCGCGCAGATTGCGCTCCGCGTCCGTCCACGGCGGGATGTGGGTCAGGACGAGGCGGCCCGCCGCGGCCCGCTGCGCGTACTCGCCGGCCTGGCGGCCGTTGATGTGCAGCTCCGGGATGTCCTCCTTGCCGTGCAGGAACGATGCCTCGCAGAGGAAGAGGTCACTGCCCTGGGCCAGCTCGTACAGGGACTCGCAGGGCCCGGTGTCCCCGGAGTACGTGAGGGTGCGTCCGCCGTGCTCCAGGCGGATGCCGTACGTCTCGACGGGGTGGCGCATCTTCTCCGTACGCACGGAGAACGGGCCGATCTCGAAGGAGCCCGGCTTCAGGGTGTGGAAGTCGAAGACCTCGCTCATCGCGTCCGGGGTGGGGAGGTCCGCGTGCGCCGCGGACAGCCGCTCCTCGGTGCCCTCGGGTCCGTACACCGGCAGGCTGGGGGCGCGGCCGCCGTCGTGGCGGTAGTAGCGGGTGACGAAGTAGCCGGTCATGTCGATGCAGTGGTCGGCGTGGAGATGGCTGAGGAAGATCGCGTCCAGGTCGTAGAGACCGGTGTGGCGCTGCAGCTCGCCGAGGGCACCGTTGCCCATGTCGAGAAGCAGCCGGAAGCCGTCGGCCTCGACGAGGTAGCTCGAACAGGCCGATTCCACGGACGGGAACGACCCCGAGCAGCCGACGACGGTGAGCTTCATTGAGCTGGGACCTCCGTGGTGCGGGGGCGGGTGCGGGGAGGGGGGTGGGGTGCGTCGAGCGTAAGGCGCGCCAGGGGGTCCCGCTCCTCGACCGCCGGTCGTTGTGGGGCAACTCACCTGGGGTGTCACCGGTTCGGGGGGAGCGCACGGGGGCGCGTACCCGGCTGGGGAGCGTGGGACGAACTGGTCCTCACCGGGACGGTGTTGAGGGAGGGACAGAAGACCGGTGAGCCGGGCGGCGCGCCGTTCAGTGCGCCAGGTGCCGCACCTGGTCCCACACCGTCGGGTCCGCCGTTCCCACCCGGCGGCGGAAGTCCCACAGCGCCACGTCGCGCAGTTCGTCCGTCTCCAGGAAGCTGGGGCGGCCCTGTGCGTCCCCCACCGAGCCCGGTGGCAGTGCGATCACTCCGGCCCGGTCGTGCTGCCACTTGCTGGTGATCTTCGCGACGACCGCGCTCTCCCCGCGCACCGACAGCACCAGACAGGGCCGGTCCTTCGATCCGGGCCCGTCCTCGTACGGCACGTCCGCCCACCAGATCTCCCCGGCCCTCGGCAGCCGCGTGGGCAGTCTGCCCGGTGTGCGGCGGGGCCCGGTGGGGCGTCCGGGCGGGCGGGTCCGGTCCCTGGCGGGGCCCCGGCCGCGCCGGCGGGGGCGCCCGCTCCGGCCCCATCCGTCCGTGAGCGCGGCGACCAGCGCGATCACGACCACTGCGAGCAGCGCCAGCCACCACGACGTGTCCATGGCTCGAAGGTACCGGCGCCGTCCGGGAACGGCATGCCCGCTGAGCCGGGGAAGGGCCCGGGCGTTGCCCGAAAGGCTCCGGCGTCGTTGACACACAAGGGCCGACCAGGGGGAACAGAGGCGACGCAGCTCACATCGGAGGCACAGATGCCTGCGCTAGCCTGTGCGCTCTTGGTCGATACCCCACCGGTCGCCCTATGCGCCCCCGGCGTGCACGAGACCTCAACAGCACCTTTGCAGAACGTTCCCTCCATGTCCCCGACGTACTGAGATGCCTGTGACTGCGACGCTCACCGCTGCCCGTCCGCGCCTCGTCCCCGAGTCGTTCCGGCAGCCGTCCGTTTCCTCCGCTCTGCCCAATCGTCTCGACTCCCTCACCAGTCTCAGATTCTTCGCCGCGTTCGCGGTGTTCGCCCACCACTTCTCCGGGCACGGCCAGGGCACCGGTTACGGCACCGCGCCGCTGATCTTCCCGTACTCGATGATCGGCGGGCACGGTGTCACCTTCTTCTTCGTGCTCTCCGGCTTCCTGCTGACCTGGGTCTTCAAGCCGCAGGAGCACCCGCTCGCGTTCTACTGGCGGCGGATCGGCCGGATCTGGCCCGCCTCGCTGGTGGCGGCCGTGCTGGGCGTCTACGCGTACTACATCGCCGCTCACCACTCCATCGACTGGCCGAGCCTGATCTCGTCGCTGTTCCTCGTGCAGACCTGGTTCCCCGGCGTCACGCCGACGCTGCCGGGCAACGAGGTCACCTGGACGCTCAGCGTCGAGCTGCTCTTCTACGCGCTGTTCCCGCTGGCCGCCCGGATCGCGGTACGGCTGCGCACCCGGACGCTGGCCCTGGCGACCGGCGTCGGCCTGGTCGGCATGTGGGCGGTCAACTGGTGGGCGGCAGCCACCTTCTCCGGCCCCGCCGAGGGCTGGATCATGCGGAACCCGCTCGTCTACCTGCCGCAGTTCCTGCTCGGCATGACGGTCGCGCTGGCGGTGCGGCGGGGCTGGCGGCTGCCGATGCGCCCGATCGTCCCGGTGCTGCTGCTCGGGCTGTACGTGTACGGGTACTACCAGGGCCGCGCCCGGCTCTCCGACGCCTGGGTCGGGCAGCTCGACTACGCCGTACGGCCCGTCGTCGCCCTGCTGTCGATGCTGATCATCGTGGCGTTCGTACAGCGGGAGATCAACGGCCACCGGGGCATCCTCAACAACAAGGTGCTGATCCTGCTCGGTGCCTGGAGCTACGGCTTCTATCTGCTGCACCACTCGGTCTCCCGGCTGGCGACGTACGCCTGGGGCCGGGCCGGGGACGACGACAGCGTGCTGTTCGACCTGCTGGGCTGCGGCCTGGTGGTGACGGCGATGTCATGGGCGCTCTTCCACTTCGTGGAGGAACCGGCGGCGAAGTGGCTGAACCGGAAGATGCCGCAGCGGCTGCGCCGCAAGGTGGGGGTCGCGCCGGAGGAGAAGGCGCAGGAGAAGGCTGTGGAGCCGGAGGTGCGGGCGACCATTCCCGCTCCCCGCTAGGAGCTCGTACGCACGTGGAAGGGCCCGGCGCGAAGTGGTTCGCGCCGGGCCCTTCCTTCGTCCTTGTCCTTGGCTACGCCCAGAGCTGGCCCTGCAGCGTCTCGATGGCGGCCTCCGTGGTGGGGGCCGTGTAGACGCCGGTGGAAAGGTATTTCCAGCCGCCGTCGGCGACGACGAAGGCGATGTCGGCGGACTCCCCCGCCTTGACGGCCTTCCTGCCCACACCGATCGCCGCGTGCAGGGCGGCGCCGGTGGAGACGCCCGCGAAGATGCCCTCCTGCTGGAGGAGCTCGCGGGTGCGGGTGACCGCGTCGGCGGAGCCCACGGAGAAGCGGGTGGTGAGGACGGAGGCGTCGTACAGCTCGGGCACGAAGCCCTCGTCGAGGTTGCGCAGGCCGTAGACGAGGTCGTCGTAGCGCGGCTCGGCGGCGACGATCCTGACGTCCGGCTTGTGCTCGCGGAGGTAGCGGCCGACGCCCATCAGGGTGCCGGTGGTGCCGAGGCCCGCGACGAAGTGGGTGATCGAGGGCAGGTCGGTGAGGATCTCGGGGCCCGTGGTGGCGTAGTGGGCGCCCGCGTTGTCCGGGTTGCCGTACTGGTAGAGCATCACCCAGTCCGGGTGCTCGGCGGAGAGCTCCTTGGCGACCCGTACGGCCGTGTTGGAGCCGCCCGCCGCCGGGGACGGGATGATCTCGGCGCCCCACATGGTGAGCAGGTCGCGCCGCTCCTGGGAGGTGTTCTCGGGCATCACGCAGACGATGCGGTAGCCCTTGAGCTTGGCGGCCATGGCGAGGGAGATGCCGGTGTTGCCGCTGGTGGGCTCCAGGATGGTGCAGCCGGGGGTGAGCCGGCCGTCCTTCTCGGCCTGCTCGACCATGTGGAGCGCGGGGCGGTCCTTGATCGAGCCCGTCGGGTTGCGGTCCTCCAGCTTGGCCCAGATGCGGACGTCGGCGGAGGGCGAGAGGCGCGGCAGGCGTACCAGCGGGGTGTTGCCGACCGCGGCGAGCGGGGAGTCGTACCGCATGTCAGCGGGAGCCGCCCGCGACGGCGGGCAGGATCGTCACGCTGTCGCCGTCGGCGAGCTTGGTGGTGATGCCGTCGAGGAAGCGGACGTCCTCGTCGTTGAGGTAGACGTTGACGAAGCGGCGCAGCTCGCCCTTGTCGACGATGCGCTCCTGGATGCCGGTGTGGCGGGTCTCCAGGTCGGCGAGGAGGTCGGCGAGGGTGGCGCCGTTGCCCTCGACGGCCTTGGCGCCGTCGGTGTGGGTGCGCAGGATGGTGGGGATGCGGACCTCGATGGCCATGGCTTGCGGCTCCTTCTGGGGAGTACGTGCGCGAGAGGGGCGGGGCGTTTGCGGGAACGGGCGCGCGGCAGGTCGTCCTCCCCCCGCGCGGGGGTGTTGCGTGGTTCGCAGTGGTGCGGGTGGGTCAGGCAGCCGTACAGAGGGTGCTGTCGAGCCGGCACAGGTCGACGTGCAGGCGCGCCGCTCCACATCCAAAGGCCCCCAAAAGGAGCGTGGAGGCGGAGCGCAGCGGAGCGAGCGCAAGCACGCTGCCCGGCGTCGTCTTCGCTGTCACGTCATGGGGAACCATGCGGTCATCGTATAGATTCCCGGCCCCGATCCGGGCATGTGATCTCACCTGGTGAGAGGGATGTGTCCGTCAGGCGGACGGCGGGAGGTAGACGACGGTCGGGGCGCCGGTCGTGGGGTGGATGCTGACCTCGGCGTTCACCCCGTACACGCGCTTGAGCAGGTCGGGGGTGAGGACCTCGTCGGGGGTGCCGGAGGCGACGATCCGGCCGCCGTCCAGGACGTAGATCCGGTCGCAGTAGTACGCGGCGAGGTTGAGGTCGTGCAGGGCGAGGAGGTTGGTGGTGCCCAGGTCGCGGACCAGGGAGAGGACTTCCAGCTGGTAGCGGATGTCGAGGTGGTTGGTCGGTTCGTCGAGTACGACGAGGGCGGGCTGCTGGACCAACGCCCTTGCTACCAGGGCACGTTGGCGTTCGCCGCCGGAGAGGGAGGGGAAGGCGCGCTCGGTGAGGTCCGTGATGCCGACCCGCTCCAGGGCCTCTTGGACGAGGACCGCGTCGGCGGCGGTGTCCGCCTCCCAGAACTTCTTGTGCGGCGAGCGCCCCATCGCGACCACCTCGCGCACGGTCAGCTCGAACACCGCCTGTCCGTCCTGCGGGACGGTGGCGAGGCGCTTGGCACGGTTCTTGGCGCCCATGGCGTGCAGGTCCTCGCCGTCGAGGAGGGCGCGGCCGTGGGTGGGGGTGAGGGTGCCGTAGACGCAGCGCAGCAGGGTGGTCTTGCCGCTGCCGTTGGGGCCGACGAGGCCGATGGTCTCGCCGGGGCCCGCCTCGATGTCGATGGCGTCGACGAGGTGCCGGCCGTCGATGCCGTACGAGAGTGCTTCGGTACGGAGAACGGTCACGCCGGGGCTCCTTCGGGACGCCGCCGCAGCAGCCACAGGAAGAACGGGCCGCCGATCAACGCGGTGAGGATGCCGACGGGTACGTCCTGGGGTTCGGCGATCGTGCGGGCGGCCAGGTCGGCCAGCACCAGGAACGCCGCCCCGCCCAGCCCGACCACCGGCAGCAGCGTCCGGTGCGAGGCGCCGACCAGCATCCGGGCGGCGTGCGGCACCAGCAGTCCGATGAAGCCGATCGCCCCGGAAACGGACACCAGCACGCCCGTGACCAGCGAGGTCAGCACGAAGACGGCGGCCCGGAAGCGCGAGGTGTCGAGCCCGAGGACGGTCGCCCCCTCCTCCCCCACCAGCATCAGGTCGAGCGGCCGGGCGAGGGCGACGAGGAGTGCGGTGCCCGCGAGGAGGACGATGGCGGGCAGCGGCAGCGCGTCCCAGCGGGCGCTGCCGAGCCCGCCCAGCGTCCAGTACATCGCCTCCTGGAAGTGCTCGCGCTTGGCGGAGGTGACCATGATCAGGCTGGTCAGCGCGGAGAGGATGTACGCGACGGCGACTCCCGCCAGGACCAGGCGGGTTCCGGTCATCTGTCCGCCGCGTCTGGCGAGCGTGTAGACGAGCACGAGCGCGAGCATCGAGCCCGCGAAGGCCCCGGCGGGCATGGTGACGGCGGTCGTCAGCCCCAGCCCGCTGCCGAGCCCGAAGACGATGACGAGCACGACGCCGGCGGACGCGCCGGAGGATATGCCCAGGAGGTAGGGGTCGGCGAGCGGGTTGCGCACCAGCGCCTGGAGGACGGTGCCGACGACCGCCAGCCCCGCCCCGACGATCGCCCCGAGCAGCACGCGCGGCATCCGTACGTCGAGGACGATCGTCCGGAACGGGCTGGGCTCCGCTCCCCCGGTGACGATGTCGAGCACCTGTGCGGCCGGGATCCGGACCTGCCCGAGGGCGAGTCCGGCGACCATCGCCGCCGCGAGGACGACGGTGAGCACGCCGATGACGAGGGTGTAGCGCAGGGGGCCCTTGGCGGGCGGGGTCTTGCAGCTCACGGCCGGCTCGCCCGCGCTACTTCTTGAGCTCGGGGTGCAGCTGGAGCGCCAGCCTCTCGATCGCGGCGGGGGCGCGGACGCCGACCACCAGCTCGGAGAGCGGCATCACGGCGAACCGCTTGTTCTTGACGGCCGGCACGTCCTTGAGCACCGGGTCGTCGAGCAGCCGCTTCTTCTTCTGCTCGACGGTCGTCGACCCGTAATCGATGATCATGATGACGTCGGGCTTGCGGGTGACGACCTGCTCCCAGGAGGCGTCGGTGAAGGACTTGGCCACGTCGGCCATCACGTTCCTGCCGCCCGCCCGCGTGATCATTTCGTTGGCGATGCCCTTGCCGCCGGTGGTCGATGCGGTCTTGTCGCCGCTGTCGTAGGCGAAGACGCTGACCGGCGGCACGCCCTTGAGCTGCTTCTCGGTGTCCCCGATGGTCTTCTTCGCCCCGGCGACCCACTTGTCGGCCCGGTCCCCGACGCCGAACGTCCGCCCGGTCTCGGCCACTTCGCGGTAGATGTCATCGACGGCACTGCTCCCCTTGGTGCAGTACTCGATGTTCAGCCGGGACTCGATCCCCGACTTCTTGAGGTCCTCGCGGGAGCGGCCCTGCTTGGGGTCGAAGGCGGAGGCGTAACCGCCGTAGACGAAGTCGGGGTTGGCGGCGAGGAGCTTCTCCTTGCCGGGGTACTCCTTGGCGACGACGGGGATCTTCGCGTACTCGTCGGCGTACTTCGGCAGGATCTTGTCGTCGAGGTAGGCGGTCCCGGTGATGGACTTCGCGAGCCCGAGCTCAAGCAGGACCTCGGTCGCGTGCTGGTTCATCGGCAGCGCGCGGGCGGGGGGCTTGGTGAAGGTGGTCTTCACACCGCAGTTCTCGACGGTGTACGGGAATCCGGCGGCGGCCGGGGCCTTGTCGGCGGTGGGGGTGGTGCTCGTACCGCAGGCGGTGAGCGGGAGCAGGGCCGCGGCCATGAGGGCCGCCCGGGTGCGCCAGGACATGCTGTTGTGCCTCCTCGGGGATTTCCACGTCCCCTGTACGGATGGAGGGCGGCAGGTCAGTTCCTGG
Organism: Streptomyces sp. NPDC032721; assembly: GCF_055579625.1. Lineage (NCBI taxonomy): Bacteria > Bacillati > Actinomycetota > Actinomycetes > Kitasatosporales > Streptomycetaceae > Streptomyces > Streptomyces sp. NPDC032721. The sequence continues at coordinate 87,652 of NZ_JBVIMX010000017.1, forward strand.
CTTCCGGGCCGCTGAGGGCCTGGTCACAGTGGCGGGACCGCGCCGGTCTCACACCGGCTTCCTGGGTCCTGCCGCCCAAGTGGGCCACAGTGTCTCACCCGGGCATCCGGGCGTGGACACCTCCCCCGCGCGGCACCCGAACAGCGGGCGGTGTCGCGCCTGCGGCGGGCCCGTGGGACGCCCCTCCTCGCCCCTTCCCGCTGTGCTGGATTTGCGGCTGCCGCCGCGTGGCGCTGGAAGCGTTGTGCGGGGTCGCGCCTGCGGCGGGCTGGAGGGCGCCCCTCCCCGCCCCTTCCCGCTGCGCTGGATTTGCGGCTGCCGCCGCGTGGCGCTGGAAACGTTGTGCGGGGTCGCGCCTGCGGCGGGCTGTGCCCCTCCCCGCCCCTTCCCTAAACCGCTCCGCGGGGCCGGGGGTTGTTTACCCGCGGGTTGGCGGGTGGTTGCTCGCGCAGTTCCCCGCGCCCCTGACTACGAGTACTCAGGGGCGCGGGGAACTGCGCGGCCAGACACGCACACACCCG
>NZ_JBVIMX010000017.1:88182-176125 GCF_055579625.1 Streptomyces sp. NPDC032721
TTTCCCCTGGGGGTTGGGGGGGTGTTTTTTTGCGGGTCTCCCCGCCCCTGGGGCGGGGGGGGGGGGGGGGGGGGGGAACCTCCGCGGCCAGCCACGCACACACCCGCACATACCACCGGCCGTGGCCGGGCCCGCCACTCGGGGTCTGGGGCGGAGCCCCAGTTCGGGAAGGGGCGGGGAGGGGAAAGGCCCCGCGCAGCGGACCTCAGCCCGCGACCACCTCGACCTCTTCCTCCGTGATGACGCCGTCCACGATCCGGTACGACCGGAACTGGAACTCCCCCAGGCCGTCGGTGTCCGCCGTGGACACCAGGACGTAGTGCGCGCCGGGCTCGTTCGCATACGTCACGTCCGTCCGCGACGGATACGCCTCCGTCGCCGTGTGCGAGTGGTAGACGATCACCGGCTCCTCGTCCCGGTCGTCCAACTCCCGGTACAGCTTCAGCAGATCGCCCGAGTCGAACTCGTAGAAGGTGGGAGACCGGGCCGCGTTCAGCATCGGAATGAAGCGTTCGGCCCGCCCGCTCCCCTCCGGCCCCGCCACCATCCCGCACGCCTCGTCGGGATGGTCCGCACGCGCATGGGCGACGATCTGGTCGTACACGGTCTGGGAAAGGGTCAGCATGCGTCCCAGGATATGCAAACGGTCCCGCCCGTACCGAGGAGTGGTACGGGCGGGACCGAATGGTGAGACGTGGAGCGGCTGTCAGCCGATGCTGCCGCCAGGGTTGTCCGACGCCGGCCGGTGGTCGTGCGGCGTCTCGTGGCGACCGCCGCCCCCCTGCCCGGCCGCCTCGTGCGCCGGTCCGCCCTGGCCGGGCTTGTTCTTCATGACCAGGTACGAGACGCCCAGCAGCAGCGCCCAGACCGGCGCGCAGTACAGCGAGATCCTGGCGTCCTCGTCGATGCCCATCAGGACGATGACCATGAAGATGAAGAACAGCGCGAACCAGCTGGTCCACGGGGCGCCCGGGGCGCGGAAGGTCGACTTCGGCAGGACGCCCCGGTCGGAGAGCTTCCGGTAGCGGATCTGCGAGATCAGGATCATGATCCAGGCCCACATGCCGGAGATGGTCGCGAAGGAGACGACGTAGTTGAACGCCTCGCCCGGCCACTGGTAGTTGATCCACACGCCGACCAGCATCAGCGCGGCGGAGAAGGACGTGCCCGCCAGCGGCAGCCCGCGTGCCGTCAGCTTGGTGAAGAACTTCGGGGCCTGCCCGTTCAGCGCGAGGTCGCGCAGCATGCGGCCGGTGGAGTACATGCCCGAGTTGCAGGAGGAGAGGGCCGCGGTCAGGACCACGAAGTTGACGATCGCGGCGCCGATGCCCAGGCCCATCTTCTCGAAGGCGGCGACGAACGGCGAGATCCCGGGCTGGAAGTGCGTCCACGGGACGACCGACAGGATCATGATCAGCGCGCCGACGTAGAAGACGGCGATGCGCCACGGGACGGTGTTGATGGCCTTGGGCAGGACCGTCTTCGGGTCCTTGGACTCGCCGGCGGTGACGCCGACCAGCTCGACCGCGAGGAAGGCGAACATGACCATCTGGAGGGTCATGAGGGTGGAGCCGATGCCCTTGGGGAAGAAGCCGCCCTCGGACCACAGCAGGGAGACCGAGGCGGTGTCGCCCGCGTCGGAGAAGCCGATGGTGAGGATGCCGGCGCAGATCAGGATCATGCCGATGATGGCGGTGACCTTGACCATCGAGAACCAGAACTCCAGCTCACCGAAGAGCTTGACCGAGATCAGGTTGGCGCAGAAGAGCACGACCGTGAAGATCAGCGCGAAGACCCACTGCGGCTGATTGATCCAGCTCGTCGCGTCCTTCGTCCAGTACTGCATGTACTCCGAGGCCGCCGTGACCTCGGTGATGCCGGTGACGACCCAGAAGAGCCAGTACGTCCAGCCGGTCACGAACCCCATGAACGGGCCGATGAACTCACGGGCGTACTCCGAGAAGGACCCGGAGACCGGGCGGTACATCAGCAGCTCGCCGAGCGCCCGCATGATGAAGAAGATCACCAGGCCCGCGATGGCGTACGCCAGGATCAGGCTGGGTCCGGCCTTGGAGATGCCCTTGCCCGCGCCGAGGAAGAGGCCCGTGCCGATGGCGCCGCCGATGGCGATCATCTGGATCTGGCGGGCTCCGAGGCCACGCTGGTAGCCCTCGCTCTGACCGCTTTCGCCGGACGGTGTGCCTTCGGCCCCATTCGCCCCGCTGCTGTCGTCGTGCCGCTGATCGACCTGCGCTGAGGTCATGGTGGTGCGCCTTTCTCCATGCCGACCCGGCCGGGCAGTCCTGCTCGCGGCTCGGATCGACTGTGACGATCCTTTGAGGGGCTTCACTGCCCCCGGATGTGGAGTGCGTACCGGCGTTCGGCCGGTGTCAGCGCCCCCACGGACAGGGGTGGCGTCCGTGGCGGTCGTGCAGATCTATCACGCCGAAAGACATGATCGGCAAGGGCCTTTGTGCCCTATTGCACAGGAAAAAGCAGACAAAACACCCCTGCGGCATCAAAGCACGCAGGGGTGGTGACCTGATCGTTATTCGGATTTGAGCGTCCGCTGAGCGAACGCTTACGTTTCACTACTTGATATTGCGGGATCTGTCGGATTCGGAAGAGGCGCAGGAGACGTACGGGAGAACCGCGCGCGAGCTACGCCATCAGCGTCTCGACCAAGGTCTCCTGCAGCCCGCCGAGCCACAGGTATGCCATCACCATCGGCTTGCGCGGGTCCTCGTCCGGGAGCGCGTACAGCATCTCGCTCTCGTCGTCCTCGGTGATCTCCAGCCGTGAGGCGATCGTGAGGCGCAGGTCGTTGAGCGTGCCGAGCCAGCGGCGCGACTCGTCGGGCGTCAGCTTGAGCACGAAGCCGGGTTCGGCGTCCTGGCCGGAGGCAGCGAGCGCGTCCAGGTTCCGTACGACGGACAGGGCGTCCTCGCGCTTGCGGGTGCGCAGGTCGTTCTCGGTGAAGCGGCGGAACTCGGCGGAGGCGGCGCGCAGTTCCTCCTCCCGGTCCGGCGAGGCGGGCGGCCCCGCCTTCGGGTCGAGGTACGCCTCCGGGAACAGCCGGGCGAGCGCCGGGTCGGTGGGTGCCTCGCTCGGGCCCTCCGCGAACAGCGCGGCCAGCGGGTCCTCGCCCACGGCCGGCTCGTCGCCGGGGCCGATCAGCTCCAGCAGCTGGACGGCCAGCGAGCGCAGGATCGACGTCTCGACGGCGTCGATGGCGAGGGCGGCGCCGCCGCCGGGGACCGTCTCGAAGTAGCCCGGCATCAGTTGCGGTCCTGCGAGAGGGTCGCCCACAGCCCGTACCCGTGCATCGCCTGCACGTCCCGCTCCATTTCCTCGCGGCTGCCCGCGGAAACGACCGCCCGGCCCTTGTGGTGGACGTCGAGCATCAGCTTCTTTGCCTTTTCCTTGGAGTACCCGAAGTACGTCTGGAAGACGTACGACACGTAACTCATGAGGTTGACCGGGTCGTTGTGGACCAGGGTCACCCAGGGGGTGTCCGGCTCGGGGACGGCAAACGTCTCCTCGGCCGACTCGGGGCGTTCGATCTCTACGGGCGCGACACTCACCCTTCCCATGCTGCCACCGCGAGGGGCCTGTCGCACAAACGGCCTCTTAGATTTCGTCACTCTGACGAGATAGGGGGTAGCATCCGGTCCTATGAACACAGCGGATCTCGGGCTGCCGGTGGATGTTCCGTCGACCGCGCTCTTCACCGACCAGTACGAGCTGACGATGCTCCAGGCGGCACTGCGCGGCGGTACCGCCGACCGCCGCTCCGTCTTCGAGGTCTTCACCCGCAGGCTCCCCTCCGGGCGGCGCTACGGCGTCGTCGCCGGTACGGGCCGGGTGCTGGACGCCGTCGAGAACTTCCGCTTCGACGCGGGAGTGCTCGCCTTCCTGCGCGCCCAGAACATCGTCGACGAGCCGACCCTCGAATGGCTGGCCTCCTACCGCTTCAACGGGGACATCTGGGGCTACCCGGAGGGCGAGGTCTACTTCCCCGGCTCGCCGGTGCTGCGCGTCGAGGGCAGCTTCGCCGAGTGCGTGCTCCTGGAAACGGTCATCCTCTCGATCCTCAACCACGACTCGGCCATCGCCGCCGCGGCCTCCCGGATGGCGGCCTCGGCGGGGAGCCGCCCCCTGATCGAGATGGGCGCCCGGCGCACCCACGAGCTGTCGGCGGTGGCCTCGGCGCGTGCCGCGTACGTCGGCGGCTTCGCCACCACCTCCGACCTGGCGGCGGGCTTCCGCTACGGCATCCCCACCGTCGGCACCTCGGCGCACGCCTTCACCCTGCTCCACGACAGTGAGCGCGACGCGTTCCAGGCCCAGGTGAACTCGCTGGGCAGCGGGACGACGCTGCTGGTGGACACGTACGACGTCACCGAGGCGGTACGTACCGCCGTCGAGGTGGCGGGGCCCGAGCTGGGCGCCGTACGCATCGACTCCGGCGACCTGCTGCTCGTCGCGCACCGGGTGCGCCAGCAGCTGGACGAGCTGGGCGCCACCAAGACGAAGATCGTCGTCACCTCCGACCTGGACGAGTACGCCATCGCCTCGCTGGCGGCGGCCCCGGTGGACGCGTACGGCGTCGGCACCCAGCTGGTGACCGGCAGCGGCCACCCGACCTGCTCGATGGTCTACAAGCTGGTCGCCCGCGCGCAGTCCGCCGATCCGAAGGCGCCGCTGATCCCGGTGGCGAAGAAGTCCATGGGCGCCAAGTCCTCGCGGGGCGGCCGCAAGTGGGCGGCGCGCAGGCCCGACGAGTACGGGGTCGCGGAGGCCGAGGTCATCGGCACGGGTCCGGTCCCGGCCGAGCTGGCCGACCGGCAGCTCCAGGTGGAGCTGGTCAAGGGCGGCGAGGTCGTCGCCCGCGAGCCCCTGGACGCGGCACGGGCCCGGCACATCGGGGCCCGGGGCGGCCTGCCGATGTCGGCGGTGCAGCTCTCGCGGGGCGAACCGGTCATCCCGACCGAATACGTATGACCCCTCGCCGCTCCTCGGCGGACGCCCACTCCCTCCCGGGCCCGGAAGTCTCTACTCTCGAAGGACCGGCGTCCGCCTCCGCCAGTTAGGAATGTGCCATGCACCGCGCCTTGATCGTCGTCGACGTGCAGAACGACTTCTGTGAGGGCGGCAGCCTCGCGGTCGCGGGCGGTGCCGATGTGGCCGCCGCGATCACCGATCTGATCGGTGAGTCGCAGGCCTGCTACCGCCATGTCGTCGCCACCCGGGACCACCACATCGACCCCGGCGACCACTTCTCCGACGAGCCGGACTACGTCGACTCCTGGCCGGTCCACTGCGTGGCGGGCACGGAGGGCGTCGGCTTCCACCCGAACTTCGCCCCCGTGGTCGCCTCGGGCGCCATCGCCGCGGTGTTCGACAAGGGCGCCCACTCGGCGGCCTACAGCGGCTTCGAGGGCACGGACGAGAACGGCGTCCCACTGGCGGACTGGCTCCGCGCCCGGAGCGTCACGGAGGTCGACGTGGTCGGCATCGCCACCGACCACTGCGTCCGCGCCACCGCCCTGGACGCGGCCCGCGAGGGCTTCGCCACCAAGGTCCTGCTGGACCTGACCGCAGGCGTCGCGGCCCCGACGACGGAATCCGCCCTGGAGGAACTCCGCCTGGCAGGCGTAGAACTCACCGGCAAACCGGTGGTCTGAGCAACCGGCGACTGGACCTGCCCCACCAGGGCAGCCCCCGGGACACGCTCTCGCGGAGCCGGGCTCAGACTCCGCTGCCCACCCGCCCCCGCCGAGGCACCCGTCGCGTGCCCGCGCACGCCACCCCTCTACCCCCCTCGTGATCCGGGGCCAGACTCCGCTGCCCACCCGCCCCCGACTGCGCGCCGTGCTCCCTGCCGCGCGGCCGGGGCACACCACATCCAGGCGGCCCAGCGGGCCGACGGAACCAGCCACCTGAATCGGCTGCGGGTGCGCCACCACCGCCCCTGTGCCGATCCGATGGCTCCAGCGCTCCGGCGCCATCGGAACCATGCTCTACGGGCTGCCCCTCATGCACTGCGACTCTCGGGGTGGGGCCGACGCCCGGAGAGGTGATCAGCCGGTAGGTCTCACGGGAGGTCCTCCCGCCACAACTCGACGCCGCCCCCGGCTGCGGGCCGCGCACCTGTGCGGCCCGCAGCCGGGGGCGGGTGGGCAGCTGAGCATGCCCGCGGCGCCGCGAGGGGGGCAGGAAGGGGTCAGGAGGCAGGCCTCAGAAGGGCGCGTATCGGGTGCCAGAGTTCTTCGCGGGACTGGGGGGCGGCTCGCCACAGGAGGCCGTCGGGGTGGTGGAGGACCGCGGTGATCTCGTCGAGGGTGGGGGGCTCGGTGTTACCGCGCAGGTAGACCGCGCGGAGGCCGAGGTTCCGGAGCCTGGTCAGGGCTCGGGCGCGGTTCGCGGCGTGGACCAGGACGCGGACCTTGGGGCCTGCGCCCAGGCCGCCGGGGCCGGGGCGCGGCAGGGTCAGTGCCACCACCACGCTCCCGTTCGGAAGTCTGTTGAAACCTCCTGCGGACATGCCTATCACTCCCCCGTGCGACGCCCGGGGACAGCCCCGTAAGACGTCGCGTCAATAGTGAGTACGTAAGAGGCATCTAAACGCGATCGGCCGCCGCCCGCTAGAGGGGCGACGGCCGATCATGCTCTGACCTGCGTAAATGGCTGAAAATGGAGTGCTAGCGGCCGGCCTTGCTGACCAGGATCGACATCGTCTGGCCGTTCAGGGGCTGGCTGACGATGGAGATGCGGGTGTTGGTGTCAGTTGTCTTGACACTGCCCGTGGGGTTCTCCGCCGACCAGTAGGAGTGCTTGCGGTCGTCGAAGTACGGGACGCCGAGCTGCGCCGGGATCTTGGTCGCGACGCCCTCCTTGTGGAGGGTGAAGCCCGGGTTCGGGTACCAGCTGAAGGCGGCGTCGTACGGCTGGATCTTGTTGGAGATCAGCTTGCCGGTGTTCTGCCACTTCAGCGGCTTGGAGTGCGCGTCGACCGGCAGGAGCATGCCCTCGCCGGGGTGCTCGCTGACGTTGTTGTTGCGCTGCGAGGTGTCCCACTGCCAGATCATCAGGCCGGGACGGTACGCGTAGTGCTCGACCCAGTCGGGGCGGGCGGTCTTCTGGAAGCCGAAGTTGTACGGGCCGTACTGGAGGGTCTTGTCGTACGAGACGTACTGGCGGTTCTCGGCGATGTAGTACTGCTCGAAGTCGCCGTTGATCGACTCGCCGACCCGGCTGAAGCCACGGACGGTCCAGCCGTTGTCGTCGCCCTCGGCGGTGTCGGTGAAGAGCGCGGTGCCGTCGGCCTGGACGGTGATGCCGTCGGCGGCGAAGCCCTTGCCGCCCGCGCCTCCGTCGGTCTTGTAGCGGAAGCGGACGCCGATCTTCTTGCCCGCGTAGGCGTCGAGCGAGTAGACGAGCTTCTTGTACTTGCCGGAGACACCGGTCAGGGCGGGCTTGTCGCCGCCGTCACGGGTGATCGTCTCGCCGTCGGCGGTGCCGTCGATGGACTTCCAGCTGGCGCCGCCGTCCGTGGACACCTGGGTGTACAGGTAGTCGTAGTCGGCCTCGATGTCCCACCAGCCCTGGAGCTCCAGGGAGGCCTTGGACTTGCCGGTCAGGTCGACGTCGCGGGACAGCGTGTTGGAGAGGTCGTCGCCGTAGTCCGACCACCACTGCCTGGTGCCCTCGAAGGGCTTGACGACCTTGGTCGTGACGTTCTTCTTGGGCAGCTCGACCACGACCGCCTGCGGGTTCTTGGTGTTGTACTCCGCGACGCCCAGCTTGTGGAGGGAGGTCTTGCCCGCCTTGGCCTTCTCGTAGTTCAGCCAGCCGAGCTGCAGCTTGTCCCAGGCGGTCATGTCGCCGGGGAGGTCGCCGATCTCGTTCTTGCCGGTGCCCAGCCAGGATCCGGCCGACATCAGCGACCAGAAACCGACCGAGTTCTCGGCGGAGTTGGTGGTGTCGTAGAGGTCGGGCAGGCCCAGGTCGTGGGCGTACTCGTGGGCGAAGACACCGAGGCCGCCGTTCTCGGGCTGCGCGGTGTAGTCGCCGACCCAGATGCCGGTGTCGCCGATCGGGGTGCCGCCGGCCTTGAAGCCAGCCGGGCCCGTCTCGCCGTCGTCGCGGCCGTACGCGTAACCCCGGTGCGCCCACACGGCGTCGGTGCCCTGGGCGCCACCGCCCGCCGAGCCGTCCTCACCGGCGTGCACGACCTGGAAGTGGTCGATGTAGCCGTCGGGCTCGTTGAAGTTGCCGTCGTTGTCGTGGTCGGTGCGGTCCCACGAGTCGTACTTGGCGAGGTCGGTCTTGATCTGGGCGTCGGTCTTGCCGGCCGCCTTCTCCTTGGCGACCCAGGCGTTGACGCCGTCGCGGACCAGGTCCTCGACGTTGGGGCAGTTGTTGCTGCCGCAGTAGTCGGACCCGTAACGGGCCTCGTTCGCCTCGACCTTGACCCAGTCGGTGACCTTGCCCTCGACCGAGTAGCGGCCCGAGGAGGTCTTCTCGTAGTACGTCTTGAGGGAGTCGACGGGCTTGCCGTCGGGTCCCTTGCCGGTGCCGAAGTACAGCTCCTGGAAGTGCGCCTGGTTGTAGTCCTTCTTCCAGGCGGTGGAGTTGTCCTTGGAGCGGTCGGGCTCGGCTATCTGGTTGTGCAGCGGGCCCGGCGTGCCGCCGTACTTCTTGATCGGCGGCTTGGGTCCCGCGCCGTCCGGGTCGTACATGGTGGTGTTGTCGACCTTGTCGCCGAACTCGACCAGGATGGTGAAGATCTGGTCGGTGCGCTCGCGGCCGAGCTCCACGTACTTCTTGTCCCCGAGCTTCACGACGCTCGAACTGCCGCGCTTCTCCGCCTTCTTGGTCCCCTTGAGGACCTCCTCCAGGGCGGCCTTGCGCTGCTGTGCCTGCTGCTGGCTGTACGGGCCGTCGATGACGTGGCCCTTGTCGCCCTTGCCGTGGGGCTCCGCGGGGCCCACGCCCGAGGGGTCCTGGTGGCCGGCCGCGGCGGGTACCGCCGGGGCATCGGCCGGTGCCGCCTGTGCGGTGGCGAAGGTCGAGGCGGTGGCGGCGGTCGCCGCGAGCGCCACGAGTACGGCGGCCCCTCTGAAGGCCCGTCTGTTTCTGGTCACTTGGTGGTGTCCTCCCCGGCGGGCGCCGTCCCGAAGGGTGAGGGATCCGGGCGCACCGCGCGTCACAAGTGACCACATTCGACCGGAGTTACTTGAGAAAAGACAGACCTTGACTTGAACTCGTCACGCACGCTAGGAAGTTGATTTCTTCCGTATTCCGGACGCCCGTCGCGTACCCCCTGTACGGGCGCTTGCGTCTCAGTGGGTGGAACGCGCCATGACACTGTGCGCCCCCCATGCATCGGCACCGTGGGTTAGGTCACGCTTACCGGCTGCTGCGCGCGGGCACCAAGGGTCATAGGGTCAGCCAGGACCCCGCGACCCCCTTCCCGTGCTCCGAGGACGGACCCCATGCTGCGGACACGCCAGAACTCAGGGACACACAGGACCCCCGTGCCGTTCCCGACCCCCTCCCTCGCCCAGTGCGCGTACGGCGGCCTCACCGTCATCTTCTCCACCCTCGCCATGCTCCTGCTGTCCCAGACCACCTCGGGTGCCTGGATCGCGGTGATCGCCGTGGCGGCGCTGGGGCTGGGCCTGCTGGTGGCGATGACCGTCCCGATGCCGAAAACGGCGAGGACGGCCGCCGGTTCCCGCACCGCCGTGGTGCCGGATCCCGCGACCGTCCCCGTGCCCTCCGCCGGTGAGCCGTACGACATGGTCCGGGTACCCGGACCGCGCTCACGCTCCTCGGTGGGCGAGCACTCACTGCACGGCTAGCGCCCGCCCTGCCGAGCCTCAGGCGGTCCTCAGGCGGTCCTCAGGCGGTCGGCAGGCGAGCCTCGGCCGGTCCTCAGGCCGTGACCACCACGGTCTTCGCCGCCTTGTCGTGGATGCCCTGCTTGTACGGCTTGTCGACGCCGATCATCACCATGTTGATCAGCCACCACAGGCAGGGGCAGCAGAGCAGCGCCGGCAGCATCAGCACCGCCGCGCGCGTCCAGGCCGCGCTGGAGGCGGGGACGCTGCCGTCGTTGAGCATCGCCACCCTCATGCCCATCAGGCGCTTGCCGACGGTCTGCCCGTTCTTCTTGGTCATCAGGGCGTCGTAGGCGACGTAGACGACGAGCGAGATCAGCTGGAAGACCAGACCGCTGCCGCTGCTGACCTGGGTGATGGTGTCGCCGAGGTCGTCGGTGGTCGTCGTGATCTTCTCGTACGTGCCGAACGGGATGCCGAGGATCGCGAGCGGGATCATCACGATGATCAGGTCGATGAGCCGGGCCAGGAACCGCTTGCCGACCGAGGCCAGCGGCGGCATCCCTGCCAGCGGGTCGCTGCCTCCGAGCCCGCCGCCGTAGCCGCTTCCGTACCCGCCTCCGCCTCCGGCGCCGCCGTCGTACGGCCCTCCGCCGTACGGGGGCAGCGAGCCCCCGGCACCCCCCGGCGGCGGACTGTCGTAGGGGCTACCGGCACCGCCCTGCGGAGGAGGGGGCGGCGGGTACTTCTGGAACGGGTCGTTCTCAGGCGGCACGCCGGGCGGCGGCTGGTCGGTGCTCATATCCGGAGTCGACCGCGCACGGACCGGGCCCGCAAGGCCTCGCACGCCGTTCGGGGGAAGGCTCCGCGACAGTCGGGGCCGAACGGGTGACGGTGGCCCAGGAGGCGCCCGGGGATCAGCTCCTGGTCACGAAGGTACGGGCCGCCTTGTCGTGCCAGCACTGCCGCCAGGGCCGGTCGACCAGGCACCACAGCACGTTGAGCACCCCGATGCCGAGCACCCCGAGCACTCCGTACACCAGCCAGCGGCGCAGTGCCCCGCCGAACCGGGGCGGCTCGTGCTCCTCGATGTCGCGGACCTGGAGCCCGCACACCTTCTTGCCCAGCGTGCGCCCCCACTTGGCGGTCGGCACCGCCTCGTAGAGGACGCCGAGAACCAGAAACGCGCCGAGGACGGCCGCGAGCATGCCGACCGTGGTGCTGTCGAGCAGATAGACCGTCACCGTGGTGCCCGACAGGCGGGCCGCGCGGATCTTTTCGTCGATGTGGTCGACGGCCTGGAACACCAGCGGTACGGCGACGGCCGCGACCGCCGCCCCCAGGACGACCGTGTCGATCAGCCGGGCGGCCAGCCGCCGTCCGAGCCCGGCGGGACGGGCGGCAGCCTGCTCGCGCGCCGCCTTGGTGAAGTGGTCCTCGACAGGCGGCTTCCAGGGGACGACGGGCTGGGCCTCGTCGGTCGCGGGGGGCTGGCCGGGGCCCTGGCCGGGAGGGGTGGCGAGCTGGTGGACCTGCTGGGCCCAGGAGGCGGAGGCGGCGGGGGCGGGGGCGGGCGCGGGCTGCCGTCCCTGGGGCGGCAGTTGGCGCTGCGGGGCGGGCGTGGGGGCCGGGGCGGTCGCCTGGGGGCGGGCCTGCTGCTGGCGCTGTTGCTGGTTCAGCTGCTGGTTCTGCTGCTGCGGGGGCCTGGTCCGGGTCGGCTTGGGCTGCTGGGGCGGGGCCTTGACCGTGCGGATGGCCATGGTGCCCTCGCCGGTGGAGGCGGACTTGGCGGGGCCCTGGGTGCGGATGGAGACCGTGCGGTCGGCGCGCGGCGGGGTCTGGTTCTGCGGGGCCTGGTTCTGCGCGGCCTGGTTCTGCGGGGCTTCCAGCGCGGGCCGCTCGGCACGTGCGGGCAGCGCGGCGGAGTCGCCGGAGGGCCGGGCGGTACGGGGGTCCCGCTCCGGGGTCCGGCCCTGGGCGGGGGCCGGGGTGAGTCCGGGCGGCGCACCGGCCTCGGCGGGACCGGCACCGGGAGCGGCACCGGCACCGGCGGCCGGGGACCCCCAGGAGACCCTGCGGTCGCGCTCGCCGCCGAAGCCGTTCTGCCGGGCGGTGTCTGCCTGCCAGGCGGGGGCGGGCTCGGCAGCGCGCCGTACTTCCAGCTCACCGCCGGAACGCTCCCCGGTGCGCTGCTCCCCGTACCCCTGCTGCGCCTGCGCCTGCTCCTGCTCCTCTTCGTCGAAGAAGAACGGACCCGTCTCCTCCACCTGGGCGGGGGCCTGATGCGAGGTCGGTGCGGGCGCCGGTACGGAAGCCAGGTTCGGCAGGCCCGAGTTGGGGGCGTACGCGGCCGCCGGTACGGAGCCGGGGGGCGGGGTCGGCATTGGCTCGCCGGGCGCGGGGGCGGGACGGCTGGTGCCGGGCACCCAGGCACTGCCGTTCCAGTACCGGACATATCCGGGAATGGACGGATCGGGATAGAAGCCGTGGGTGGGGCTGCCGTCGCCGTTGGCCGGTGTGGGGGCGCTCATCACCGTGTCCCGTATCTGTTGGGGGCCGTGTGTCTGTCGTAAGTCTGGTGCGGCTGTCTGAAATTCCGGGGTCCACATCTACCAGACACCCGCCCACCACTGGGCCCGTCCGCCCGGATGCACCACTTTCCGGTCAATGCCGTGCTCCCGAAAAAAACTTCTCGGAAGTCGCGTAATGAATGACAGGCACCGCGCTCTCTCCGGGTACGGCCCCGCCGACGGGCCCCGTACCGGAAAGGAAGTGCGTCATGCAGCACACCGTCGTAGAGCGTGAGTTGGAGCTCAACCTCGTCCTGTCCCCCGAGCGCGCCATCCCCGTGCCGGCGCGGCTGGTCTACCGGACGAACGACCCGTACGCCGTACACATCACCTTCCACATCGGGTCGGACTACCCGGTCAGCTGGACGTTCGCGCGGGAACTGCTGATCGACGGGGTGTTCCGTCCGTGTGGGCACGGAGATGTCCGGATCTGGCCGACGAAGCTTGAGGGGCGTTCGGTGGTGTGTGTGGCACTGACCTCGCCGGAGGGGGACGCGCTCCTGGAGGCGTCGTCGCCGGTCGTCTCGGCGTGGCTGGAGCGGACGCTGACGATGGTTCCGCCGGGCACCGAGAGCGACATGCTCGGCCTGGACGACGCCCTGGCCGAGCTGCTCGCGACGTCGCAGGACGGAGAGGGTTAGTCGATCACGTAGGTGTGGGTGAGGAATTCGAGGAAGTGGTTGTCCGGGTCGCGGAAGTAGAAGCCGCGGCCCTGGTGGTCGTGGTTGATCTGCTGGGGCTTGCTGCTGAACGGGTCCGCCCAGTAGGGGATTTCGCGTGCCTGGATACGGCCGAGGATGGTGTCGAACTCCTCGTCGTCGACCAGGAACGCGAGGTGCTGCGGGACGATGGGGGCGTCGCCCTCCTCGCCGTAGTGCTCTCCGGAGGCGTCCGCGTAGTCGAGGGACACCCCGTTGGCCAGGGGGACGGTGGCGAACGGGCCGAACGGCTTGGGTTCGGGGGCGCCCATCAGTTCGGTCAGGAAGCGGGCGGAGGCCCAGCGGTCGCGGCTGTGGACGATGGTGTGATCGAGTCGTGCGGGCACGATTCCTCCTCGTCGGGCGATGCCTACGGATCGACTGACCCGCGTACGAAGGCTATGGAGCCCGCCCCGCGCACCACATCGGCCGCGGGGCCCGCTCGCCCGCCACCGCTGGACCTAGGGCGTGTCCTTCGGATCAGGTCGACCAGGGGTGCCTTGCCCTTTCGGGATGGCCGAGCGGGGCTGGGTGCGTGCAGCTGCAAGGCGGAGGATTGAGACATGGCGGAGCCATGGCGATTGACGACAACGCCGCAGATGTGCGTGACCGGCCCCGCGACCCAGGCCTGATCCGAAAGACACGCCCTAGGTCGTACCCTCCGGGTCAGAACAGCTTGCCGGGGTTGAGGAGGCCCAGTGGGTCGAAGGCGGCCTTGACGGAGCGCTGCATCTCCAGGCCCACCGGGCCGAGTTCGCGGGCCAGCCACTCCTTCTTGAGGATGCCGACGCCGTGTTCGCCGGTGATGGTGCCGCCGAGTTCCAGGCCGAGCGCCATGATCTCGTCGAAGGACTCGCGGGCCCGCCGGGACTCGTCCTCGTCGGCGGAGTCGAAGCAGACGACGGGGTGGGTGTTGCCGTCGCCCGCGTGCGCGCAGACGCCGATGGTCAGGTCGTACTTCTGGGCGATGGCGGCGGTGCCGTCGATCATCGCGGCGAGCTTGGAGCGGGGCACGCAGACGTCGTCGATCATCGTCGCGGACTTGACGGTCTCCAACGCGGTGAGCGACAGCCGCCGGGCCTGGAGCAGCATCTCGGACTCGGCGAAGTCCTCGGCGGGGACGACCTGGGTCGCCCCGTGGGCGGTGCACAGCTCCCCCACGGCGGCGAGGTCGGCGGCCGGGTCCGGGGTGTCGAAGGCCGCAAGGAGGAGTGCCTCGGTGGACTCGGGGAGGCCCATCTGTGCCATGGAGTTGACGGCACGCAGGGTGGTGCGGTCCATGAGTTCAAGCAGCGAGGGGGCGTGGCCGCGCTCCATGATGGCGCAGACCGCCTCGCAGGCGGCAGCGGCGGACGGGAACTCGGCGGCCAGCGAGAGCTGTTCGGGCGGTGCGGGCTTCAGGGCGAGCACGGCGCGCACCACGATGCCGAGGCTGCCCTCGGAGCCGACGAAGAGCCGGGTGAGGTCGTAGCCGGCGACGCCCTTGGCGGTACGCCGTCCCGTCGTCAGCAGCCGCCCGTCGGCGAGTACGACGTCCAGGCCGAGCACGTACTCCGCGGTGACCCCGTACTTGACGCAGCACAGGCCGCCGGACGCGGTGCCGATGTTGCCGCCGATGGTGCAGGTCTCCCAGCTGGAGGGGTCGGGCGGGTAGAAGAGGCCCCGGTCGGCGACGGCGCGGGACAGGACGGCGTTGACGACGCCGGGTTCGACGACGGCGATCCGGTCGACCGGGTTGATCTCCAGGATCCGGTCCATCTTCACCAGCGACAGGACGATGCAGCCGTCGCTGGCGTTGGCGGCGCCGGACAGCCCGGTGCGGGCGCCCTGCGGGACGACCGGGACGCGCAGGGCGGTGGCGGTGCGCATGACGTGCTGCACCTGTTCCACGGTGCGGGGCAGGACGACCGCGGCGGGCGCTCCGGCCGCGCAGAATCCGGCCATGTCGTGCGCGTAGGAGGCCATGACGTCGGGGTCCGTGATCAGTGCTTCGGCGGGCAGACCGGTGCGCAGCCGGTCGTGCAGGCGGTCATGCTGGGAGGCACGGAGAGTCGCAAGATCATCCATGCTGTCAGCCTGGCACCCGGGGCCATCGGTGTGAACCCGTCTGCGTTCCGGATCGCGGCACGCGGGTGTGCTCGTCGTACTGGTGCCTCCTGACGCACAGTGAGCGCCATGGACGCCATGGAGCCAGGTCCCGCCCGTCAGCCGGCCGAACGGGCCGTGCCCGCAATGCCTGCCGAGCCGGTCGATGCGCCTGCTGTGCCTGATGTGGTCGATGTGTCTGCCGCTGGTGCCTCTGGTGCCCCGGATGGCGGGCCCGCTGCGCCATCCGTGTTCACCGTGTCCGCGCTGCCCGTCGTGAAGCCCTCGCCGCTGGTACGCCGGGCGGCCGTCGTCTCCGTGGCGGTGGCGGCGCTGGCCGCCGGGGCGCTCGTACTGCTGGCGCAGTCCGGAGACGGGGATGGCGCGCCCGCCGGGGCGAAGCCGGTGGCGGGTGCCCCCGGGGCGGCGGCCTCGCTGGCCGCGCTGACCGCCAGGACGCGGGCGAACCCGCGCGACGAGGGTGCCTGGACGGCGCTCGGAACGGCGCTGGTCGAGCGGGGGGTGCGCGCGGCGGACGCCACGTACTACCCGAAGGCGCAGGCGGCGCTCAAGCGGTCCCTGGCGCTGCGTTCGGCGGACCGGGGCAACCTGGCCGCGATGATCGGCATGGCCCGGCTGTCGTACGCCCGCGAGGACTTCGCGGCGGCGCGGCGCTGGGGCGAGATCGTACGGATGCGGGCGCCGGAGGAGTGGGCGACGTATCCGCTGCTGATCGACTCCTACGGGCGGCTCGGTGACGCCAAGGCCGCGGGCCGTGCGGCGGAGGAGCTGTCGGAGAAGCGGGGCGGGGCCATCGCGCTGGCCTGGACGGCGCAGACCTACCGCGACAAGGGGTGGCGGGAGGACGCCGCCGTACTGCTGGCCGAGGCGGCGGTGGCCGCCGAGGCGCCCCAGGAGAAGGCGGAGCAGCTCAGGCGGGCCGCCGAACTCGCCTGGGAGCGGGGCGATCTGGTGGAGGCGCTGGGTTACTTCGACTCCTCGCTCGCGCTGGACCGCAAGCGTGGTGCCACGGTGGCCGGCCGGGCCCGGGTGCTGGCGGGGATGGGCCGTACGGCGGAGGCGGTGAAGGCGTACCGGGCGGCCCTGGCGCTGACTCCGCGCCCCGAGTACTCCCTGGAACTGGGCGAGTTGCTGGAGGCGACCAGCGGGGAGGGGGCCGGGGTGGCGCAGTTCGGGGTGGTACGGGCGCAGGTCGCGCACAACGAGGAGCAGGGCGTGCGCGGTGACCTCGTGCTGGCCCGCCTGGAGGCCGACCACGGCGACCCGGCGGAGGCCGTCGGCCTGCTGCGCGAGGAGTTCGCGCGGCGGCCGGGCCCCGAGGTGGCGGACGCGCTGGGCTGGGCACTCCACCGTACGGGCGATGACGACGCGGCGCTGGAGTACGCGCGGCTGGCGGTGAAGGAGGGGGTGCGCAGCGCCCTGTTCCTCTTCCACCGGGGCGAGATCGAGCGCGGGATCGGCGACTACGGGGCGGCCCGGCGCCACTTGTCGGAGGCGCTGCGGGTGAACCCGGTGTTCTCGCCGCTGTGGGCGCCGCGTGCCGAGGAGTCGCTGGAGCGTCTCGGCGAGCCGCCGGAGGGCGGCCCGCGCAATGTGTGGCCGCCGAAGCCGAAGGCGAGCAAGTCCGGGGGCAAGGTCAAGAAGCCGGAGTCCGCTGCTCGGAAGCGGCGGTGAGCGGGGCGGCGGGGCCGGTGGGGTCGGAGGGTCCCTTGGGGTCCGTGGGATCTGTGGGGCCGGAGGGGGCTTCGGCTGCGCTCTCCGTCGGCTTTGCCCGTACGAGACCGGGGGCCCAGGTCAGCAGCAGGTGCAGGGCGAGGCCCGCGAGCAGCCCCCACAGGGCCGCGCCGATGCCGAACGGGGCGATGCCCGAGGCCGTCACGACGAGCGTGAGGACGGCGGGCTCCCGGGCGGTGGTGTCCGAGACGGCCGTCTGCAGCGCGGCGGCGAGGGTGGAGAGCAGGGCGAGACCGGCGACGGTTTCGATGAGGAGCGGCGGGGCCCCGGCGATGAGGGAGAGGGTCAGCCCGGTGGTGAGGCCGAGCACGATGTAGCCGACGCCGCCGGTGACGGAGGCGATCCAGCGGCGCCCCGGATCGGGGTGCGCGTCGGGGCTCGCGGCGAGCGCGGTGGTGATGGCGGCCAGGTTCACCGCGTGCGCGCCGAACGGGGCGCCCACCATGGTCGCGAGCCCGGTGGAGGTGAGGGCGGGGCGGAGCCGGGCGCGGTATCCGTAGGTGTCGAGCATGCTCATGCCCGCGACGTTCTGGGAGACCATCGTGACGATGTAGAGCGGGATCGCGATGCCGATGAGCGCGCCCGCGGTGAAGGTGGGGGTGGCGAAGGTCAGCGTCGGCAGCAGCGGGGCACCGGCGGAGCCGCCGCCCGGGTGGGCGACGAGGATGACCGCCACGGTCACCACGAGCGCCCCCGGCACGGCCCACCGTCTGGCCCACCGGAACAGCACCGCCCACACGACGACCACGGGCACTGCCTCGGCCGGGAACTTCGCCACCGCCTGGACGGGCGCGAGACACAGCGGCAGCAGTACGCCCGCGAGCATGGCGCTCGCCAGGGGCGCGGGAATCGCCCGCAGCAGACGGACGAGGTGCGGCGAGAGACCGGTCAGGAAGATCAGCGCACCGGCGGCGAGGAAGGCCCCCAACGCGGCCCGGTAGTCCGGGTGCTGGGCCCCCACCGCGGCGAGCAGGGCGGCCCCCGGCGTGGACCAGGCGACGCTCATGGGTATCCGGTGGCGCAGCCCGAGACCGATGCCGACGACCCCCATCGCCACGCACAGCGTGAACAGTCCCGAAGCGGCCTGCGCCTCGCTCGCGCCGACCGCGCGCAGCCCGGCGAGGACGACGGCGAAGGAGCTGGAGAAGCCGACGATCGCGAGGACGATGCCGGCGAGGACGGGTTGCAGGGTGCCGCGCGAGCGGGTGGCCGAGCGGGTGGTCATGGAGTGCCCCCGGGGTACGTACGAACATCAGCTGTTCCGTTTACGGAACGACCATAGGCGTCCCCGTTCCGTAAACGGAACCGCATTTCGGATACTGGACCCATGAGCGACCACCCGGCCCGGCACTCGACGGCCTTCACCACCGGCATCGGCCGGCGCATCCGCGCCCTGCGCACGGAGCGCGGGCTGACGCTCTCCGAGCTGGCCCTGCGCGCGGGCATCGGCAAGGCCACGCTCTCGGGCCTGGAGGCGGGCACCCGGAACCCCACCCTGGAGACGCTGTACGCGGTGACAGGACGGCTCGGCGTACCGCTGGCCGCGCTGCTGTCCGACGGCCCGCGCGAGCCGATGCACGGCGACTCGGTCACCGGCGAGCTGCTGGAGGCGTTCACCGACCCCTCGGCCACCACCGAGCTCTACCGGCTGCGCATCCGCCCCGGCCGCGTCCAGACCTCGCCCGCCCATCCGGCGGGGACGACGGAGTACCTGACGGTGTACGAGGGCGTGGCCAGGGTGGGCCCGAAGGACGCCCCGTTCCGGGTGGCGGCCGGGGAGCACGTGAGCTGGGTGGCCGACGTACCGCATGTGTACGAGGCGGAGGGCGAGACGGACGTGGTGGCGTCCCTGCTCATCCGCTACTGAGGTACGGCCCTCTCCACGACGGCGCACCGCGACCCCACGGCCGGTCAGGTTCCGTGGGGTCGCGGTGCGTGCGGTGTCGGCGGCTACAGGGGAGGAAGGCCGCCAACAGATAGGGGCAGCGGGTGGGTTGCCGGACTGGACGGTTCGCGGGTTACAGGTTGCCGCGCTTCTCCTGCTCGCGCTCGATCGCCTCGAAGAGGGCCTTGAAGTTGCCCTTGCCGAAGCCCATCGAGCCGTGCCGCTCGATCATCTCGAAGAAGACGGTCGGACGGTCCTGGACCGGCTTGGTGAAGATCTGCAGCAGGTAGCCGTCCTCGTCACGGTCGACCAGGATCTTCTGCTCGCGCAGGATCTCGACCGGTACGCGGGTCTCGCCCGCCCACTCGCCGAGGGTGTCGTAGTAGCTGTCGGGCACGTCGAGGAACTCGACGCCCGCGGCCCGCATGGTCTGCACCGTGGTCACGATGTCGTTGGTGGCGAGCGCCATGTGCTGGACGCCGGGGCCGCCGTAGAACTCCAGGTACTCGTCGATCTGCGACTTCTTCTTCGCGATCGCCGGCTCGTTGATCGGGAACTTGACCTTCTTGGTGCCGTCCGCGACGACCTTCGACATCAGCGCGCTGTACTCGGTGGCGATGTCGTCGCCCACGAACTCCTTCATGTTCGTGAAGCCCATGACCTTGTTGTAGAAGGCGCACCACTCGTTCATCTTGCCGAGTTCGACGTTGCCGACGCAGTGGTCGATGGCCTGGAAGGTCCGCTTGGCGGGGGGCGCCACGATCGGCTTGGCGGGGACGAAGCCCGGGAGGTAGGGGCCGCTGTAGCCGCTGCGCTCGACGAGGGTGTGGCGGGTCTGGCCGTACGTGGCGATGGAGGCGCGCACGACGGTGCCGTGCTCGTCCTTCGTCTCGTACGGCTCCTCGATGCCGGTGGCACCGTGCTCGACGGCGTAGGCGTACGCGGCGCGCGCGTCCGGGACCTCGATGGCGAGGTCGACGACGCCGTCGCCGTGCTCCGCGACATGGGCTTCGAGGAAGCGGCCCCAGTCGGTGGAGGCCTTGATGACGGAGGTGAGGACGAAGCGGGCGGAGCCGCTCTCCAGGACGTAACTGGCGGTCTCCCGGCTGCCGTTCTCCGGTCCGGAGTAGGCGACCAGCTTCATGCCGAAGGCGGTGGAGTAGTAGTGGGCGGCCTGCTTGGCGTTGCCGACGGCGAAGACGACCGCGTCCATTCCCTTGACCGGGAAGGGATCGGCCTCGCGCGCGGTGGTGGGAGTGACGTGCTCAGTGGTCTCAGTCATGTGTGGAGCGTCGCCCCGGATCGCAAGGTGCGCAATAGTTCGCACAAAAGCTGGTCATTGTGTGCAGTGGAGACCGAGTATGAGGGTGCTATCTGTACAGGATGACCAGCGATCGGGGAGTGCCCATGGCAGTGGACGAGTTGGACGGGCGGCTGATCGTGCTGCTGGCCCGCGAGCCCCGCATCGGGGTGCTGGAGGCCTCGCGGCGGCTCGGCGTGGCGCGCGGGACCGTACAGGCGCGGATGGACCGGCTTCAGTCGAATGGCGTCATCCGGGGGTTCGGTCCTGACGTGGACCCGGCGGCGCTCGGATACCCGGTGACGGCGTTCGCGACACTGGAGATCAAACAGGGTCAGGGCGCGGACGTACGGGCGCATCTGACCGGCGTGCCCGAGGTGCTGGAGCTGCACACGACGACCGGGCACGGGGACATGCTGTGCCGGCTGGTCGCGCGGTCGAACGCCGATCTCCAACGTGTGATCGACCGGGTTGTGGGTTTTGATGGCATCGTCCGGGCCTCCACGGCGATCGTCATGGAGAACCCCGTTCCGCTGCGGATCATCCCGCTGGTGGAGCAGGCGTCCGGGCTGACCTGACCGGCCGTGACCTGATGTGACCTGCTGTGACCTGCTGTTATCCGCTGTGATCCGCTGTGACCTGCTCTGACCTGCTCGTACGCCGATGCCGAGGAGTGGCCCGTGAATTTCTGGGAGTACCTCGGCAGCCGGCACCAGCAGTTGCTGGCCGACGCCTTCCAGCACGCCAGCGCCGTCTTCCAGTGCATGGTCGCGGCGACGCTGATCGGGGTGCTGATCGGCGTCGTGACGTACCGGAGCGAATGGGCGGGGAACCTCGCGACCACCGCCGCCTCCGGGATCCTGACCGTGCCCTCGCTGGCGATGATCGGTCTGCTGATCCCGTTGGTCGGGCTCGGGGTGGCGCCGACCGTGATCGCCCTGGTGCTGTACGGGCTGCTGCCGATCGTGCGCAACTCCATCGTCGGGCTCCGGGGCGTCGACCCCACCCTGGTGGACGCGGCGCGCGGCATCGGAATGTCGCGCACGTCCCGGCTCCTGAAGGTCGAACTGCCACTGGCCTGGCCGCCGATCCTGACCGGGATCCGGGTGGCCACCCAGATGCTGATGGGCATCGCCGCCATCGCCGCGTACGCCTCGGGACCCGGCCTCGGCAACGAGATCTTCCGCGGGATCTCGTCGCTGGGCAGCAAGAACGCACTCAACCAGGTGCTGGCGGGCACGCTCGGCATTGTGGTGCTCGCGCTGATCTTCGACGCCGTGTACGTCCTGGTGGGGCGTCTGACCATCCCTAGGGGGATCCGTGCCTGAGTCCGTCGCTACGTCCGGTGCCGCGATCCGGCTGGAGAACCTGACCAAGCAGTACGCGGGGAACCCGTACCCCTCCGTGGACAACGTCAGCATGGAGATCCGGGCCGGGGAGACGGTCGTCTTCGTGGGCCCGTCCGGCGGCGGCAAGACGACCCTGCTGAAGATGATCAACCGGCTGATCGAGCCGACCTCGGGGCGGATCCGGATCGACGGTGAGGACGTCACCGAGATGGACCCGGTGAAGCTGCGCCGCCAGGTGGGGTACGCGATCCAGTCGTCCGGGCTCTTCCCGCACATGACAGTGGCGCAGAACATCGCGCTCGTACCGAAGATGGTCGGCTGGAGCAAGGCGCGGGTGCGGTCGCGGGTCGAGGAGATGCTCGATCTGGTGGGGCTCGACGCGGCCGAGTTCCGGGGCAGGTACCCGCGCCAGCTGTCCGGCGGGCAGCAGCAACGGGTGGGCGTGGCGCGGGCGTTGGCGGCCGATCCGCCCGTACTGCTGATGGACGAGCCGTTCGGGGCCGTCGACCCGATCACCCGGGACCACCTCCAGGACGAGCTGATCCGGCTCCAGCACGAGCTGCACAAGACGATCGTGTTCGTCACCCACGACTTCGACGAGGCGATCAAGCTGGGCGACCGGATCGCGGTGCTGCGGGACCGGTCGCACATCGCCCAGTTCGACACCCCCGAGGCGATCCTGACCAATCCGGCGGACGACTTCGTGTCGGGGTTCGTGGGTGCGGGGGCGGCCCTTAAGCGGCTGAACCTGACTCGGGTACGGGACGTGGAGATCGCGGACTTCCCCGTCGTGACGGTCGACGATCCGTTGCAGGAGATCTTCAACAAGCTGCGGCACGCGCACACCAACGAACTCCTGCTGCTCGACCGGCACCGGCGGCCCTACAAGTGGCTGCGGCGCGGCGACCTGATGCGGGCGAAGGGCTCGCTGGCGCGGGCGGGGACGCTGGTGCACGACACCGTGACCAGGGACGCGACGCTGCGGGACGCGCTGGAGGCCGTACTGATCGACAACGCGGGACGGGTCGCGGTGACCGGGCGGCGCGGGGAGTACACCGGGGTCGTCGACATGGAGACGCTGATGAACTCCGTGCAGGAAATGCTGGAGGCGGACCGGCTGGAGGCGGCGGAGCACCGGGGGCGGGCGGCGTACCCGGAGCTGGGTGAACCGGGTGGGCAGGACTCGGGCCCCGGGCCGGACTCGGGCCCCGCTCCGTCCGGCGGGCGGGCGGCTCCCTCGGAGGGGCCGGCATGAGCCCGAGCAGCGACTCGGGGGCCGGCGCACCGGGGCAGCCGGAGCGGCGGCGGCCCGAGCGGGAACCCGGTCAGCGGCGCCCCGAGGGTGAGCACGAGGTGATGGGGGCCGTCTTCCGGGACGACGACCGGGCCCCGGAGGCGGACGCTCCGCCGGTGGCCGCCGCGAACGGGCCCGGTGTACGGGGCGGCCGGATGCCGCGCAGGATCACCTGGCAGCGGGCGGTGTTGCTGCCCGCCGCGCTGGCGGTGGTCCTGCTGATCACCTGGATCTGGTTCAGGAACGCCGAGCTGGACACGATCGCGCAGAACGCGCTCGCCGACGGCAACGTATGGCTGCGCTTCAAGCAGCACGTCGACCTGACCGTGATCTCCACCTTCTTCGTGCTGGTCATCGCGATCCCGCTGGGCATCCTGCTCACCCGGCCAGGGCTGCGGCGGGCGGCTCCGTTCGCCACCACGCTCGCCAACATCGGGCAGGCCACCCCGGCGATCGGACTGCTCGCCCTGCTGGTGATCTGGCTGGGCATCGGCGAGCGCGCCGCTCTCATCGGCATGATCATTTACGCGGTGCTGCCGGTCCTCTCCAACACGATCGCGGGGCTTCGGGCGAACGACCCGACCCTGCTTGAGGCGGCGCGCGGCATCGGCATGTCCAAGGTGGGCGTACTGACCAGGGTGGAACTGCCCCTCGCCGTACCGCTGATCCTCGCGGGCGTACGGACGGCGCTGGTGCTCAACGTGGGCACGGCGACGCTGGCCGCGTTCGGGGGCGGCGGCGGGCTGGGCGACCTGATCACCACCGGGATCACCACGCAGCGGATGCCGGTGCTGGTGCTGGGGTCGGTGCTGACGGTGGCGCTGGCGCTGTTCGTGGACTGGCTGGCGTCGCTGGTGGAGCTGTTGCTGAGGCCGCGCGGACTGGAGGTCGGGGCATGAGGGGCCGCAGCGGTACGAGGAGGCTGGCGGCCGCGGGTGTGGTGCTGTCCGCCGTCCTGTCGGGGTGCGGGCTGACCAGTGGCAGCCCGATGGTGGACGACGTACGGCCGGGGAGCGTGGGTGCGGGGCTGCCCCTGAAGGACGCCCAACTGACCGTCACCTCGAAGGAGTTCACGGAGCAGCTGGTACTCGGCCAGATCATCGGACTCGCCTTCGAGGCGGCGGGGGCCAAGGTCCTGGACCGGACCGGGATCCAGGGCTCGATCGGCGCCCGGGAGGCGGTCAAGGGCGGCGACGCGGACGCCATGTACGAGTACACCGGCACCGCGTGGATCACCTATCTCGGCCACGACAAGCCGATCGCCGACCCCAGGAAGCAGTGGGAGGCGGTCAGGGCCGCTGACGCGGCGAACGGCATCAGCTGGCTGCCCCCGGCCACCCTCAACAACACGTACGCCCTGGCGATGAACAAGGCCAATCAGCGGAAGTACCGGACCAGGACCCTCTCCGACGTCGCCGCTCTGTCGCGCAAGGACCCGTCGGCGGTGACGCTGTGCGTGGGCTCGGAGTTCGCCTCGCGCGGGGACGGGCTGCCGGGCATGCAGAAGGCGTACGGGATGACGGTCCCGGCGGGCAACGTGGCGAAGATGGACGACGGAATCATCTACACCCAGGTGGCCGGGGGCTCCTCGTGCACCTACGGCCAGGTCTTCACCACGGACGGCCGGATCAAGGCGATGGGCCTGGTGGTGATGGAGGACGACAAGCACTTCTTCCCCAACTACAACGCGGCCCCCGAGATCAACAGCGACACCCTGAAGAAGTACCCGGCCATCGCCGGCCTGCTGGACCCGATCACGGCCAAGCTCACCAACGAGGTGGCGCAGGACCTGAACGCCAAGGTGGACGTCGACGGCGAGGACCCGCATGCGGTGGCGAAGGAGTGGCTGACCCGGGAGGGGTTCATCAGGGAGGACTGAAGTAACGGCAAAGGAAGGGGAATTGGCACTTCCGGACTTACAAAGAAGTGGTTGCAAAAGAACCCTTGCAACGATTCCTTTGCAACTCTACTGTGGGTGCATGCCCGACCGTGACGCCTCGAACGACTCAGCTCCCCCGGCCACCACCGAGCGGAGGATCCACGAACTCGATGCCCGCAGCCTGCGCGGACTCGCACACCCGCTGCGGATGAGCCTGTTGCAGGCCCTGCGCGACTTCGGGCCCGCGACCTCCTCCCAACTCGCCGACCGGCTGAGCGAGTCGAGCGGCGCCACCAGTTACCACCTGCGCCAGTTGGCGGCGTACGGCTTCGTCGAGGACGATCCGGCACTGGGCAAGGGCCGGGAACGCTGGTGGCGCGCCACCCACGACGGCACCCGCTACGACGGCTCACTGGCCGACAGCCCCAACGCGGCACTGCGCGCCGCCTCCGACCTCTTCATGCACGAGGTCGCCAACATGCACACCCAGGAACTCTCCACCTGGCTCGGCACCTCGCGCGAGTGGCCGGAAGCATGGCGACAGACCTCGGAGATCAGCAACTACACGATGCAACTGACCCCGGAAGAGGCCAGCGAACTCAGCGAACGTGTCACCGAGTTGATCGAGAGCTACCGCAAACCCGAAGGCACCGCCTCCGAAGGCTCCGCGAAGTACCGAGTCCACGTGCACGGCTTCCCCATGCCCAAGGACTGACCGCCCCCGCACTTCCCCTGCGAGGCATGACCGCCCCGGACGCGGCCATCGCCTCTCCCGAGCATGCCCTCGCACACCAGCTCAGGCACCACTCCCCCCGGCCCCCCGACGCCCACGGCACCACTCCGGTACGACAACGAAGACCGACCGAGAGGACGCACCGCCATGCACCCCGAGACCTTCCGCCACCTGCACGCCGCCCGCTCCGCCGACTTCCGCCGCGAGGCCGCCGCCGACCGCCGGGCCCGCGCAGCGGCTCACCTGGGCCCCACCGCGCGCAACTCCGCCGGCCACGCCATCCGCACCCAACTGGGCTGGACCCTCGTCGAGTTGGGCCTGCGCCTCGTCCGCACCGCGGGCTCCGCGACCGCCGACCACCGCCTCCGTACGGCCACTACCCGATAAGCCACCCCACGCGGCTCCGGCCCCTCGTCAGCAGCTCGGGACCGCTCCTCCCCCGCCCTTCTTCCCCAGCTCCGTCAGGGCGGACACCGCATCGGCCAGGGTGCTGACCGGCACCAGCCGCATCCCCTCGGGCAGTCCGGTCTTCGCCTGGGAGCACTCGTTCTTCGGCACCAGGAACACGGTCGCTCCGTCCGCCTTCGCGCCCTTGATCTTCAGCGGTACTCCACCGACCTGGCCCACGGTGCCGTCCGCGTCGATCGTTCCCGTACCGGCGATGTCGAGGCCGCCGGTCAGATCGCCGCCCGCTCCGTTGCCGTCGATCTTGTCGATGATGCCGAGGGTGAAGAGCAGCCCGGCGCTGGGGCCGCCGACGTCGGCGAGGTTGAGTTCGACCTTGGCGCCCTTGCCCTTGTCGCCGAGGTGATTGAGGGCGGCGTCGACAGCGGCGTTCTGCGACTTGAGCATCTCCCCCTGGTTGTACTCGGAGACCTCCTTGTCGTCGCCGCCCGTCGGGTAGACCACGTCGTGCGGCATGACGGCCCGGTCCTCCCTGAACCAGGCGTCGGCCAGCTCACCGACCCGGTGGTCGATGGAGGGGCCGGTGGCGACGATGGTCGTCATCCGCAGCTGCCCCGACGTCGGCCGGGTCGGCACACCGGACACGCTGATGACCGGCCTGCCCTCCTTGTCCTTGCCCAGGACATCGGTCGCGGACCCGGGCTGAGCCACCGCATAGGGCAGCGGCGCGAAGGCCGCGACCCCGAGCAGTGCGGCGACGGGCAGGGCCAGGACAGCGAGACGGCTGTTGCGGGAGAGCCGAGAGTAAAGAGGGAGCACGCCCCCAATCTAACGGCCCGCCCCGTACGCCCCGTCTCACCGCACGGCGCCCCCGTCTCACCGGAGCGCGTCGGCGACCTCCTTGGCGGCGTCGACCACCCGCGCCCCGACCCGGTCCGGAACCGAGTCGGACAGCATGACGACCCCCACGCTGCCCTCCACACCGGTCACCCCGATCAGCGGTGCGGCGGCTCCGCTCGCCCCGGCCTCCAGCTCGCCGTGGGTGAGGGTGTACCCGGGCTCGGTCAGTACGCTCTGGCGCGCAGCCAGGATCGCCCGCCCCGCAGCCCCCCGGTCGAGCGGGTGACGGAACCCGGCCCGGTAGGCGACGTGGTAATCCGTCCAGGTCGGCTCGACCACCGCGACGGCGAGGGCCTCGGCCCCGTCGACCAGGGTGAGGTGGGCCGTCGCCCCTATGTCCTCGGCGAGGGACCTGAGCGCGGGCAGCGCCGCCTCCCGCACCAGGGGGTGGACCTGCCGTCCCAGCCGCAGTACCCCGAGCCCGACCCGGGCGCGGCCGCCCAGATCACGGCGTACGAGTGCGTGCTGTTCCAGCGTGGCGAGCAGCCGGTAGACCACCGTCCTGTTGACGCCGAGCTTGTTGGACAGCTCGGTGACGGTGAGGCCGTGGTCGGTATCGGCGAGCAGCTTGAGGACGCGCAGTCCTCTGTCGAGCGTCTGGGAAGTCTCCGCGGTCACGACGCCCACTCCTTGGTGGTGAGTGCGGACGGTCCTCCTGCGCATCGTGCACATCACCGGTCCCGTCGGCGACGCGCGCAGAGGCCGCCGGCATGTCCTAACACCGGCTGCGCTCCGAGGCGACGCTGCCACGGGGCGTATGCGTTGCCGGAAAGGTAGCGATCCACTCCGCTCAGCGGAAGACCTCGTCCAGAATCCGGGCGCAGGAAGGGAGTTGATCCCCCTACCTGCGACTCCGCCCCCTTCAGGGACCAAAGTCACGACGCGGCAGGACTTTTGGGCATATGCCTGCGCTGACCTGCGCAATACGGTGACAGACATGCCGAGGGCCGACCGTGGGGGCCGTCCTTCGGCTGCGATCCCGTCCTCACCGGACGGCCGGGCGGGACCCGGACCGCACAGATCCGGATCCCGCCCCCGGCCACTCCAGGGCCGCGCCTGCCGCAACAACTCCCCGCCAACATACGGGACTTCAGCCGCCCCACCCATGACCACCCACCGGTCTCACCGGCCCACGGGGCCACGGGGTCGCCAGGCCACCGGCCCACTGACTCATCAGCCCACCGGCTGACCGGCTGACCGGCTGACCGGCTGGCCGGCTCACCGCATCCGGGTGGCCCACTCCTGGACCTTCTTGATCCGCTCCTTGAGCTGCCCGGCGGTCGCCTCCGCGCTCGGCGGCCCACCGCAGACCCGGCGCAGTTCGGTGTGGATCACACCGTGCGGCTTGCCGCTCTGGTGGACGTAGGCCCCGACCATCGTGTTCAGCGACTTGCGCAGCTCCAGCAGCTGCTTGTGGGTGACGACCGGCCGGGCCTCGGCGGCCTTCTCCAGCAGGTCGGCCTCGGCGGCCGGCTTCTGGCGGCTGTGCGCGATCTGCCGGGTCTGCCGCTTCTGGAGGAGCAGCTGCACCTGGTCGGGCTCCAGCAGCCCGGGAATCCCCAGGTAGTCCTGCTCCTCTTCGCTGCCCGGGTGCGCCTGCATCCCGAACTCTGCCCCGTCGTAGAGCACCCGGTCGAAGACCGCGTCGGACTCCAGCGCCTCGAACGGCAGCTGGTCCTCGGTCTCCTCGTCCTCCAGCCGCTCGGCGTCGGCCAGGAGCTTGTCCTCCTCGGAGAAGGGGTTCTCCTCGTCGCTCCCCTTCTTGGGCTTGTCGAGGACGTGGTCCCGCTCGACCTCCATCTCGTTCGCGAAGTCGAGCAGCATCGGGATGGTCGGCACGAACACCGATGCCGTCTCGCCCCGCCTGCGGGACCGCACGAACCGCCCGACCGCCTGCGCGAAGAACAGCGGGGTCGAGATCGTCGTCGCGTACACACCCACCGCGAGGCGGGGCACGTCGACCCCCTCGGACACCATGCGCACCGCCACCATCCAGCGGGAGCCATCCTCGCTGAACTGGTCGATCCTCTTCGACGCGGCCTTCTCGTCGGAGAGCACCACGGTGGCCTTGTGCCCGGTGATCTTCTTGAGGATCTTGGCGTACTCGCGGGCGGACTCCTGGTCGGACGCGATGACCAGTCCGCCGGCGTCCGGGATGCCCTTCCTGACCTCGGTGAGCCGCTTGTCGGCGGCGGCCAGCACATTGGGGATCCACTCCCCCGTCGGCGACAGCGCGGTGCGCCAGGCCTGCCCGATGGCGTCCTTGGTCATCGGCTCGCCGAGCCGGGCCGCGATCTCGTCACCGGCCTTGGTGCGCCACCGCATGTTGCCGCTGTAGCTGAGGAAGATCACGGGTCGGACGACGCCGTCGGCGAGCGCGTTGCCGTAGCCGTAGGTGTAGTCCGCGGACGAGCGCCTGATCCCGTCGTTCCCCTCTTCGTACGTGACGAAGGGGATCGGGTTGGTGTCGGACCGGAAGGGCGTACCGGTCAGCGCGAGCCGCCGGGTCGCCGGGTCGAACGCCTCCTGGCAGGCCTCGCCCCAGGACTTCGAGTCACCGGCGTGGTGGATCTCGTCGAGGATGACCAGGGTCTTGCGCTGCTCGCACCGGTTGCGGTGCAGCATCGGCCGCACTCCCACACCGGCGTACGTCACCGCGACGCCCTGGTACTCCTTGCTGAGCGGTCCCGCGCTGTACTCGGGGTCGAGCTTGATCCCTATCCGGGCGGCGGCCTCGGCCCACTGCTTCTTCAGGTGCTCGGTCGGTGCGACCACGGTGATCTGCTGCACCACGTGGTGGTGCAGCAGCCACGACGCGAGCGTCAGCGCGAAGGTGGTCTTCCCCGCGCCGGGCGTCGCGACGGCCATGAAGTCGCGGGGCTGGTCCTGGATGTACTTCTCCAGTGCCCCCTGCTGCCAGGCTCGCAGCTTGTTGGCGGTACCCCACGGGGCACGGCCGGGAAAGGCGGGTGAGAGGTGGTGCGAAGCGGTGGTAGTCACGGTCTCCGGTCGCAGCGTCGGGTACGTGGCGGCGTGCCTACGGAGCGCGATCACGCCCCGTACGACAACCGGGCCACCTTACCGGCGCCCCACCCGCAACGCGTGTCCGACGACCCTCCGGAGCAACGAGGCGCCTCTCACATCGATGATTCGCGCAGGTCGGGCGGGGTGCCGCCACACTCTTCGACGCGTAGCCCAACGCCACGTCGCCCACCCGTTCGACCACGACCTCCGGCCGCCGACCGCCGGCCGCGCCCACCGCAGGCTGCGCCGGCCCTTCGGCGGCGCGGGGCCACCGAGGCGGCGCAGGCGCCACCGGGCAGTCGGCCGCGCCGCTACGCCTCGCGCTCCCGCAGCCGGGTGGCCACCCACGCTCCCACCAGCGCCACTCCCGCCATCGGCAGGAACACCGCGGCGAACGCCGTCGGATGGGAGCCTCCGGCCCCGCTCGCCACGGCCGAGTGCGTGGCGACCGCGCCACCACCGAGGGCCGCGAAGACCGCTCCGCCGATCGCCAGGAGCATGACGTTCGACAGGCCGTCGGAGATCTGGAGTGCGGCCGAGTTGGTGCCCGCCTCCTCTGGTGCCGACAGCTTCAGCAGCAGGACGCTGGTCGAGGCGATGACCATGCCCATGCCGAAGCAGCCGAAGGCCCACGCGACGGCGACGATCCACACGGGCACGGAGGGAATCAGCACCGTCGGAACCGTCGCGATGGCCGCCGCGACGAGCACCATGCCGAGCGAGACGAGGCGCTCCCGGTACGGCTCCATCCGGGGCCGCGACTGCACGAACGAGCCGAACGCCCAGGTCGCACCCCCGACGGCGAGCGACAGTCCCGCCATCGTCGGCGACAGCCCCCGTTCGGTGACCAGCATCAGCGGCACGAACGACTCCGCCGCGATGAACGACCCGGCCGCGACACCTCGCAGGAGCACCACCGAAGGCAGCCCCCGCGCCGCCCGGTAGGTCCCCTTGGGCAGCAGCCCGAGCACAGCGGGCACCAGCAGGGCCGCCCCCAGCGCCGCCGGCAGCAGCGACAGCCACCGCAGGTCCTGCCCCGCGTACTGGAGGAGTCCGGCACCCAGCGAAATCCCGAGCGCGAGCCGGATCTGCTTCCGGTCGAAGGGCGGCACCGGCGCGTCCGGGTCGGCCGGTCCCGCGGCCATCCGCCGGATCGCCGGCAGGGCGAGCGCCAGCGGGAAGACCACCAGGGCCGGGATGCCGACGAACACCCAGCGCCAGCCGAGGTTCTCGGTGATCGCCCCCGAGGCGAGCGGCCCGACCACCGAGGGGACCACCCAGCTCGCGGCGAACGCCGCCAGGATCGCCGGCCGCAGCCGCTCCGGGTAGGCGCGGCTGATCACGACGTATAGCGCGACGATCACCAGCCCGCCGCCGAGCCCCTGGACGGCCCGGCCGAGGATGAACAGCAGCATGGTGCCCGCCGTGCCCGACAGCACCAGACCAGCCGCGAAGGCCACGATCCCCGTGGTCAGCGGCCCGAGAGGGCCCCGCCGGTCGGCCCACTGACCGGACAGCACCATCGCGAAGAGACTGGTGGTGAAGTACGCCGAGAACGCGAAGGCGTAGAGGGGAATGCCGTGCAGTTCGCGTGCGGCGACGGGCATTGCCGTACCGACGGCTGTCGCCTCGAAGGCGATCAGCAGCACCACGGAGACGATGCCGATGCTCAGCGCCCGGTGGGTCTTCCCGAGCACACCCTCCCCGCCGGAGCCGGAGCCGAAGCCGGAGCCGGATACGGGACCGGGCCCAGGAACAGAGCCGGAGCCAGAGGCCTCCTGGGTACTCCCGGATTCCGAGGATTCCTTGGCGGGCCCGGAGTCCGCAGGCGTTGGCGAAGGTTCGGATATGTCGGTCGGGGCGACATCGGCGTCGCGGGGCTCCAGGGCGGTCATAGGCCCCAGAGTAAGGGCCTAAAGCGGCGTGGGCCCCTGTCTATCGGCGCATCGGTCCTCCGCCGTTGGTCGTACGACCGACGCCTGGTGGCCGTCATTCCCGTGCATGGTGAAACCGGTGCCCCGGCCAGGACGGGGCAGGCGTACTGCCATGCCCTTCTACCGCTCGTACGACGACACGCCCCTCTCCTACCGGGTGATGGGCCCCTCCAGCGCACCCCTCGTATGCCTGGCCGGGGGCCCGGGCCGGGACGCCGCCTATCTCGGGGGCCTGGGCGGCCTCGACCGCACGTACCGCCTCCTCGTCCCGGACCCCCGGGGCACCGGCCGCTCCCCGGCTGCCGACGACCCCGACCGCTACGCCTTTCCCGCACTCGCCCAGGACCTCGAATCCCTGCGCGCGAGCCTCGGCCTGGAGCGCTTCGCCCTGCTCGCCCACGGCGCCGCGGCCGCCACCGCGCAGTGCTACGCCGCCTCGTACCCCGGGCGCCTGAGCCACCTGGTGCTCGTCTGCCCGGAAGGCCGTGTCCAGGCAGCGCAGGGTGAACTCCCCGACGACGCACGGGAGATCTTCGAGTCCCGCAGCGGCGAGTCCTGGTGGGCGGAGGCGTCGGCCGCCGTCCAGGGTCTCGCCACGACCTCCGACCCGGCACGGATCCGGACTCTGCTGGCGCAGGCGGCCCCGATGGCCTACGCCCGGTGGGACGCGCCGCAGCGCACCCATGCGGCGGGCGAGCCCGCCCAGGACAACCCCGTCCCCCGGGCCGGCTTCGCTCAGGGGGTGGACGACCTGGCGCGGCTGGCCGTCCTCAAGAACCTGCGAGAGGTGCCCTGTCCGGCGCTGGTGGTGACGGGCGAGCTGGACACGATCACAGGTGTACGCGTGGGGGAAGCGGTCGCGGATTCCTTCCCCCGGGGCGAATGGCGGCGGCTCGCCGGAGTGGGCCATTACCCGTGGGTGGACGATCCCGCTCTCTTCCGGGCGGCGGTGACCTCGTTCCTCGGCGCGATGTGAGGGGCGCACCGTGCGGCGCATTGCGCGGCGCGCTTCACGGCGCGTTGTCCGACGCCTTGTCCGACGCGTTGCACGACGCGTTGTGCCGCGCATTGTGAACGGGGCATGGCAGTCGCATTGCGGCGCGGCCGAACCCCTTGGAGGGATCCCCCATTCCGTTCTACCGTTCTGGAGTTGCCAAGGAACAATCAAGCACACGGCCGTGTGCCCGAGTGGCTCAGGGGCTCGCCTGCAAAGCGAGTTACGTCGGTTCGATTCCGATCACGGCCTCTTTTCCGTCCCGTCCCGCCTCGTCTCTCCCACCTCCTTTCCCGTACGGATCGGTGCCCGATTCCGCGCACCGATCCGACATGGAAACGAGATTAGACCCCGCCACTGACAATCAGCCTTGAGCAGGCCAATTCCCCTGCTCAGAGGGGTAGTACGCACACCGGAAGCGGCGCCACGAAGGCCTCGCCCGCCGAGGTGAGCCGCCCTGTCCGGCGGTCCACGTGGAACGTCGTGACCGTGCCCGACTTCTGGTTGGCGGCGAACAGCAGCGTCCCCGCTGGGTCCAGCACGATGTGCCGCGGATACGCACCGCCCGACGGCGTCACCGACAGCAGCCGCAGCTCGGCGCCGCCGCGTCCGACGGCGAAGGCCGCGATGCTGTTGTGGCCCCGGTTGGACACGTACACGAAGCGTCCGTCGGCCGAAACCACCACACCCGCCGGGTAGTTGCGCTCGCCCAGCTCGGTGCCGGGAGGCAGCGTCGCCTGCGGAGTCCCTGGTTCCAGCGTGCCGGTCCGTGGGTCGTAGCCGCACACCACCAGGGTGTTGTCGAGCTCGTTGACGAGGTACGCGTACCTCCCCGACGGGTGAAAAGCCAGGTGCCGGGGCCCCGCCCCAGAGCGCGTCGCCGCCCTCCCGCACTCCCGGAGCCGCCCCTTCCGCTCGTCGAGGCGGTACGTGTGCACGGAGTCGGTGCCGAGATCGACGGCCAGGACGTACCGCCCGGCCGGATCGGTGATCACCATATGCGCGTGCGGCCCCTCCTGCCGCTCCGGGTCAGGCCCCGAACCGGTGTGCCGTACGACGTCGGAGGCCTCGGCCAGCGTCCCGTCCCGCCCGATGGGGTGCACGGCGAGGCTGCCGCCCGTGTAGTTGGCGCTCAGCAGGAACCTTCCGCCGGGATGCACCGACACATGGCACGGATCGTCGCCACCGGTGGACCGGCCGCCCAGCACCCGCGGGGGCCGGCCGCCGCCCACCCGGACTGCGGTCACGGCCCCTTCGGCCTGTTCGTTGACCGCGTAGAGGGTCCTGCGGTCCGGCGACAGAGTGAGGTACGAGGGATTCACGACCCCGTCGAGCACACCGGAGGAAGTCAGTCCACCGTGGCCCGGCCGATAGGAGGCGAGGCCGATTCCCTTACCGCCGCCGGGATTTGTGGTGTACGTACCGAGATAAGCGGGGCGCGGAGCGGAGCCGGCGGTCGGGGCGGCCAGGACGGCACGGTCGACTTGACCGGATCGCTCGGCTTGGTCGTCGGCTCGGCCGGACGCTGCGCGGGCGGCGCTTCCGGGCAGGATCAGCGCTGCGGCTCCCGCACCGGCCAGCACGCCGAATCGCCTTCTGCTCAGCTGCCTTTCGGAAATGGCTCCTGGGATCCCGTTGGCCTCGTATGCCTCGTACACCTCAGGTGTATCGCCCATAAAGTCCCTCACGCCTCTTGAGTCACGCCCGTCAGTCGTGTTGCGCCCCGCATGGTGGCCTGGACCACCACTCGGGGGCAAGGGGGCATGCGCCGAGCGAGAGCCGGCGGCAACGGGAGATCCCGATTGTCAGACCCGGGTGTCACACTCTTTTCCACTCGCGGATTTCGTGTTCGCGGGTGAAGTCGCATTGACGACAGGTTCCTTGTGAACTGCATAGGGATTACACGGAGAAGGAGAGCCGGGGTCCCCTCATTGCCGTCTATTGCCGGTCATTGCCGGGCCTCGGCCAGCCTCGCAAGGATTTCCTCGACGGTCTGTTGCGGGGTCTGTCCCGAGGAGTCCAGCCACAGCCCGGTCCTCGGCGTCTCCTCCCGCATGGCCCGGTCCAGGACTTCCGGGGTCCACCCTTCGCTGTAGCCGGTCTTCACCCGTCCGGCGTCGCGGGCAGCCAGGGTCCCGGGGTCAGGGGCGAGGACCACCACGTACATCGGCCGGGTGCGCACCGAGGCGATGTAGTCGCCCAGTTCCTTGCCGATGACGATGTCCTGCACGACGGCGGTGAAGCCCTCAGCCGCGTACGCGTCCGCCGTGGCGGCGGAGAGCCGGTATCGCAGCCGGAGCTGGGCCAGTGCGCCCTCGTCGGCGCCCTGCGCCATTTCCGCCCGCCCGGACACGACCATCCTGCGGAAGACGTCGCCGCGCACATGGGCCGCGCGGGGCAGCCGTTCGGCGAGCGCCTGCGCCACGGTGGACTTCCCGGCGGCCATCGCACCGGTCACGAGCACGACGGCGGAATCCAGTTCTGCGACCTCGTTGTCGACCATGGAAGGAGCGTAGGCAGAACTTCCGTACGCGGCTCGTGGATTACGGACGTCGAAGGCTGCGGCCGCACGGGGCAGGTACCGGCGGAGCCGGGCACGCCACACCTGGGGAGCCCGTCAGGGCGTCCGGCGCTCCCCAGGTCCTGCCTCGTGCGTCAGGAGGTGCTGACCGCTGCCTGCGGCCGGATCGGCAGCCGGTTGATCGGGCGTCCGGTGGCTGCCCTGACCGCCGAGGCGACCGCTGCGGGCGAGGTGACGACGGGCACCGCGCTCGCCGCCTTGGCGCCGAAGGGGGCGACCACGTCGCGCTCCTCGACCAGCTTGACGATGCGGATGTCCGGGGCGTCCAGCGCCGTCGGCAGGGCGTAGTGCGTCAGGTTGGGGTGACGGACCAGGCCGCGCGGGGCGCGGAGGTTCTCCGTCAGTGCCGCTCCGACGCCCAGGGTGACTCCGGCCTCGATACGGGCGGCCAGCTGGGCGGGGTTGAGGACCCGCCCGACGTCCTGGGCGACCGCCATCTCCACGACGCGGATCGAACCCAGCTCGATGTCGACGTCCACGATCGCCCTGACCGCGCAGAAGGCGAGTCCGACGAACGCATCGCCCTGCCCGGTCTCGTCCAGGGGCTCGGTGGGGTGCGGCCGGCACTGGGCGGTGGCCCACAGTTCCTTGCCGTCCATGGCCTCGGTGACGGTGGTGCTCAGGACGCCGTCGTACGAGGTGATCTTGCCGTCGGCGATCGAGAGCAGTTCGGTGGACATGCCGAACTTGTGCGCCAGCGGCTGGAGGAGCTGGGTGCGGACCATCTTCGCGGCGCGTTCGACGGCACCGCCGGACACCCAGGTGTGGCGGCCGTGGGTGGCGGGGCCGGCCGGGGGCTGGTCGGTGTCGACGGAGGCGACGTGCACCTCGTCGATGCCCAGGGTCTCCTGGACGATCTGGCGGGCCAGCGTCGAGAAGCCCTGGCCGGTCTCGACGGCCGCGCAGATGACGGTGGCGACTCCGTCGTGCACCTTGACGGTGGCGGTGGAGACCTCGTCGGTCCCTTCCGCGCCGAGCATGTGCACCATGCCCAGTGCGTAGCCGACGCCGCGGCGTACGGCGCTGGGCTCACCGGCTCCCTCCGGGCCGCCGGGCAGCAGCCAGCCCTCTTCCGGGGAGTCCTTGGGGAGGGTGGGCAGCGGGAAGTCCCGTACGGCGCGCAGGAGTTCGGCGACGGGGGCGGGGCAGGTGACGGTCTGGCCCGTGGGCAGCAGATCGCCGGTGGCCAGGACGTTGCGCATGCGCAACTCGGCGGGTTCCAGCCCGAGTTTGTCGGCCAGCTTGTCCATCTGGCCCTCGTACGCCGCGCACACCTGGAGGGCGCCCTCGCCGCGGACGTGGCCGGACGGAGGGTTGTTGGTGCGGACCGCCCAGCCCTCGATGAAGGCGTGCGGCACGACGTACGGGCCGCAGGCGAAGGAGACGGCGGCGGCGAGGGACTCGGAGGAGGCGTCGGCGTACGCGCCCGCGTCGAGCAGGATCTGCGCCTCGACCTTCACCAGGCGGCCCTCGGCGTCCGCATGGTGGCGGTAGCGCAGCAGGGTCGGGTGACGGTGGGCGTGGCCGAGGAAGGACTCCTCGCGGGTGGCGGCGAGTTTGACCGGGCAGCCGGTCCGCAACGCCAGGAGTCCGAGCGGGAGTTGGAAGCCCGCGTCCTCGCGGTCGCCGGTGGCTCCGGGCACACCGGTGACGACGATCTTCACTCGCTCGCGTTCCAGGCCGAAGCTGGCGGCGGCCAGATCGCGGTCGGTGTGCGGGTCGGTGGAGGCGGTGTAGATCTCGACGCCGCCGTCCGGGCGGGGCACGGCGAGGCCGGCCTCGGCACCGATGGGTGCGGGGTCCTGGCGGCCGATCCGGTACAGGCCCTCGACGACGACCTCACCGGTGATCTCGGGGTCGCCGAAACTGAGCGGGATGTGCCGGATCAGGTTGCCGTCGGGGTGGAGGGGTTCGGCCTCGAACGCCTGCTCCGGGTCGGTGACCGGTTCGAGGACCTCGTACTCGACGGCGATCGCGGCAGCCGCCAGCCGGGCGGTGTCGGGGTGGTCGGCGGCTACGGCGGCGATCGGCTCGCCGTGGTGGCGTACGACCGTGGAGGCGAACACCGGGCGGTCGACGACCTTGCGCCCGTAGTTCGGGTCGCCGGGCACGTCGGCCTGGGTGACGACGGCGCGGACGCCCGGCATCGCGGCCGCCGCGGAGGTGTCGACGGAGACGATGCGCGCGTGCGCGTGCGGGGAGCGCAGGATCGAGGCCCACAGCAGGCCCTCGGCCCACAGGTCGGCCGCGTAGGGGAAGGTGCCCTCGGTCTTGGCGCGGGCGTCGGCCGCGGGGAGCGAGGCGCCGAGGCCGTGGGCGGGCGGGTCCTGCTGCGTGCCGCCGACCGCTGCGGTCGCGGTGGCCGCGTCGTTGCTCACGCCATGCCTCCGTCGTGCGGGTGGTGAAGGGTGTGCTGGGCGCTGCCCGCGCCGGGGGGTGCCTGGTGCGGGATGCGGGCCTCTTCGGTGGTGTGGCCGGTGGCCGCGGCCTCCGCGCTCGCCTCGCGCTCGGTGACGACCTCGCGTACGGCTTCGAGTACGCCGCGGTATCCGGAGCAGCGGCAGAGGTTGCCGCAGAGGGCCTGCCGGGTCTCCAGCTCGGTCGGCGCGTGGTTGCCCTCAAGCAGGTCGTGGACGGTCATCGCCATGCCGGGGATGCAGAAGCCGCACTGCACGGCCCCGCAGTTGGACAGGGCGCGCTGCACGTCGGAGGGTTCGCCGTCGGTGGCCAGGCCCTCGACGGTACGGACCTCGGAGCCGGCGGTGGTCGCGGCGGGCACCAGGCAGGAGGCGACGAGCCGGCCGTCGACCTGGACGGCACAGGCTCCGCACTCACCCTGGGAGCAGCCGTCCTTGGCACCGGCGAGGCCGAGGCGCTCGCGCAGTACGTACAGGAGCGACTCGCCGATCCAGGCGTCGGTGACGGGGCGGTCGGCGCCGTTGACCCGCAACACGTAGGAGGCGTGCGGGTGTTCGCTGGGCTCGTTGCGGAAGGGGGCGGGCTCGTGCGGGAGGGCGTAGGACGGTTCGACACCGGAGGCGCCGCCGAGGGCGTACTCGGCGTCGGTGCCCGGGGTTCCGGCCGTGCCGGGGGCGGAGTCCGGGGCACCGGCGGTACCGAGGGCGGAGTCCGGGGCTGCCTCGGCGTGACCGGCGTTCCCGTCGACACCCGCGTGCTCGGTGCTGCCGTCGCTGTCGCCGTCGACGTCGCCGTCGCCGTCGCCGTCGCCGCCATCGTTGCCGTCGGTCTCGGTCGCGGCTGCTTCCGGGGTGCCATCGGGCGTGAGCGCGGGGTCGTCGGAGGCCTCGTCGGCGGCTGCCGAAGCCGTGGCCGGGTCCGCAGTCTCGTCCGGGTGAGAAGCCGAGTCGGTGTCCTGTGCCGGGTCCTGCACCTGGTCCTGGGCCGGAACGGGTTCCGTCCCGGGCTCCTGGTCACCGGCGGATGCCTGATCACCGGCGGGGGCGGCTTGATCACCGTCGGCTGCCGGGTCGGCCGCTGCGGCCGCCACAGCCGCGTCGGCCCCAGCGAGTGCACCGGGCTCGGCGGTCGGGTCGGGCTCTGCCGTCGCGTCGGTACCTACCGCCGCGTCGGGCTCGGCCGGGGTCCCGGTTCCGTCCTCCGGGGCGTCGGTGGGGCGCGTGTGGTGCACCGCCCAGGGGGCGGGGGCGCCGCCCGGCAGGGTGGCCGGGGCGCCCGGGGAGTGCCAGGGTGCCGCCTGGGCGGCGGAGAACTCTCCGGAGTCCTCCGGGGCTTCGTCCTCGACGACGGGGATCGTCCACTGCCCGGTGGGCAGGCCCGACGGGGGTTCCTGAGCAGGCGCGGGCGCGGGGGCGGCGGGGGCCGGGGCCGCGTCCAGGGCCTCGGAGAAGTTCCACTGGCTCGTGGCGCCCGCGTCGTGGCCCGCCGTGGGCCAGCCCGCGGACGGCTGGTGCGACTGCGGGTCGTGGGACGGCGCCGGCTGGTGCTGCGGCGGCTGGTGCGCGTCGTGGGGCTGGTAGGGCTGCGGCGGGTAGGCCTGGGGGTCCTGGTGGAGGTGGACGTTCCAGGTGCCGGTCTCCAGCGGAGCCGTGATGTGCGGCGGCACGTAGTCGTGGCCTGGCGCGGCGAGCGGGTCGCCGGTGCCGGAGAAGTCGAAGCCCTCCGGCAGCTGGACGAACGCCGTGGCGTCGGCGTCGTACTCGCCGCCCTGCGGCGTCGGTTGCCAGCCGCTCGGGCCGAGTCCGGGTGCCGGGACGTAGACCGGTGCCGGTGCGTGCCCGGGGTCACCGGGGCTCGCGCTGCCCGCGTCGCCCTGCTGGGCAGGGGGCGCGGAGGGGTCCTGGTGGCCGGTGTCGTCGGCGTTCCCCGGG
Source organism: Streptomyces sp. NPDC032721 (assembly GCF_055579625.1). NCBI lineage: Bacteria > Bacillati > Actinomycetota > Actinomycetes > Kitasatosporales > Streptomycetaceae > Streptomyces > Streptomyces sp. NPDC032721. Next base: position 127,766 of record NZ_JBVIMX010000017.1, read on the forward strand.
TATCCGGGGTTCTGGTTGTCGGCGGCGGTGCTGCGGTTGTGGTCGGTCATGACAGCGCCCTCCCCAGTGCTCGTCGGGCCAGCGCGGCGACCGTGCGCCGCAGGTGCAGTACGGCGGGGGACAGCTGTGGGGCCTCTCCCCCGTCGGCGGGCTGTGGCGGGTCCGGGATGCAGGCGGCGGCGACGTACTCGCCGAAGGCCTCGCAGGCTTCCGGGGCGAGGCGGCGCTCGCCGTCCCAGTCGATCAGCGACGCGATCCAGGCCTCGGCCTCCAGCGGGCGCAGCGGCATCTGCGCGATGGCTCCCACCGCGCAGCGCACCCCGCGCCGGGCCGGGTCCAGGACGAGGGCGACGGAGGCGGTGGCGCGGCCGGGGCCGGTGCGGCCGGTGGCCTTGAGGAAGACCTGGGGGGCGTGCAGCAGCGGTGCGCGCACGAAGGCGATGAGCTCGCCGGGCTCCAGCATCGCGCGCCCGGCCAGCAGGTGGGAGACGGGGATGTCGCGGCGGCCGGCCGGGCCCGCGACGACGAGGGTCGCCTCCAGGGCCGCGAGGACGGGCAGCGAGTCCCCGGTGGGGGCGGCGGTGACGATGTTGCCGCCGAGGGTTCCGGCGTTGCGGATCTGCGGCGGGCCGGCGGCGCGGGCGGCGGCGGCCAGGGCGGGGATGAGTGCCGCGAAGTCGGGGCGGCCCATCCGGGCGTGGGTGAGGCCGGCGCCGAGGAGGGCGTGGCCGTCCTGGTACTGCCAGCCCCGGATCTCGCTGATCCGGCCGAGGCCGACCAGTCCCGAGGGCCTGAGGTGCCCGGAGTTCACGGCGGCCATCAGGTCGGTGCCGCCCGCGACGGGCACGGCGGCGGGCATGGCGGTCAGTGCCGCCACGGCTTCGTCGAGCGAGGCAGGCAGCGTCACGGACTGCGCCGCCTGCGGTGCGTGCGTGGTCAACCCAGCTGCCCCTTCCCGGTGTCCCGCCTTGTTGCGCCGTACGGTACGTGCTCCCGGCCCGGACGTGGCAACTCTGGCACATCTTCGGATCCGCCCGACGCGAGGGTCCGCCATGGGACTTCTCACCCGGGGTCGGGGCACTGTTCCGCTTTCACCCCTCACCCCCGATAGGGGCCTTAATGATCACATTTGGCACTTTTGGCCTGTTCGGGGAGTTCAGGGAGTTCAGGGAGTCTGCGCACTTCGTTCAACTCTGCACGGAAATCGGCAGCGTTGTGCGGGGCGGAGTGCGAGGGCGTCGTACGGCGGACCGCACACGGGTGCGCCCCGGCCCAGGGAACGGTCCCAGGGCCGGGGCGGCGGCACACGCATCTCCACGTGCGGCTCACACGTTTGGGGGCGCCCCCTCGATCGGGCGTCCGATCACGCCGGGTCGCCGCTGCCACGGCAGCGGGCCGCCGGGCGGCCGGTAGTCCACGCCGAGGGCGTCAAGCCGGTCGTAGTGGGCGCCCATCCGGGACTCGAAGGCGGCGAAGTCCCGTTCGGCCGGGGCGGGCAGGGTGGACCAGGCGACCTCCGCGAACGCGGCGAGGCGGGGGAAGACCTGGTAGTCGACCCGGCTCCGGTTCTCCATGACCTCGGTCCAGACGTTGGCCTGGGTGCCCAGGACGTGCCGGGCCTGTTCCTCGGTCAGCTCCGGGGGAACGGGTTCGAAGCGGTAGACGTCCTCCAGGGTGCGGACGTAGCCGATGGGGACCGGCTCGTCGGGGCCGCCGTGCTGGCGGTGGTCCAAGTACACCTGCTGCTCGGGGCACATGACGACGTCGTGGCCGGCCCTGGCGGCCGCGATGCCGCCCGCGTAGCCGCGCCAGGAGGAGACAGCGGCACCGGGGGCGAGTCCGCCCTCCAGGATCTCGTCCCAGCCGATCAGGCGGCGGCCCCGTTCGGTGAGCCAGGTGTCGAAGTGCCGGATGAACCAGGACTGGAGCTCGTCCTCGCCGGACAGGCCGAGTTCGGCGATGCGGGCCTGGGCGGTCGGGGACTTCTTCCACTGGTCCTTGGGGGCCTCGTCCCCGCCGATGTGCACGAAGCGGGACGGGAAGAGTTCGAGGATCTCCTCGAAGACCCCTTCGTAGAAGCGCAGTACGCCGTCGGTCGGGGCGAGGATGTTCGGGTTGACGCCCCAGGTGTCCCAGACGCCCAGCGACGCGGTGTCCACGACGTCGGTGTTGCCGAGTTCCGGGTACGCGGCGATGGCGGCCTGGGAGTGGCCGGGGATGTCGATCTCGGGGACGACGGTGATGTGCCGGGCGGCGGCGTACGCGACGATCTCCCGGATGTCGTCCTGGGTGTAGTGGCCGCCGTGCGGGGTCTCGCTCCACAACTCCGACGCCCGGTGACCCCACTTGGTGCGGGGCCGCCAGGAGCCGACCTCGGTGAGCCGGGGGTAGCGCTTGATCTCGACGCGCCAGCCCTGGTCGTCGGTGAGGTGGAAGTGGAAGACGTTCAGCTTGTGCGCGGCCAGCAGGTCGAGGTAGCGCAGGACGTCGTTCTTGGGCATGAAGTGCCGGGCCACGTCCAGCATCAGCCCCCGCCAGCCGAACCGGGGCGCGTCCTCGATCACCTGCTCCGGAACGCTCCACCCCCGCGCGCCGCCGCCACCCCCACTGGCGCCGCCACCGTCCCCGCCCACCGGGGCACTGCGGAACGCCTGGGCCCCGAGCAGCTGACGCAGGGTCTGGGCGGCCCAGAAGACGCCCGCACCACTGCCGCCGCGCAGCTCGATGCCCCGCTCCTCGCTCACGGTCAGCCTGTACGCCTCCGCCGCCAGGGTGTCGTCGAGCACCAGCCGCAGCGCGCTGCCCGAGTCCGCACCGCCCGGCGCGAGCGGCAGCCCTAGAGCCGGACCGACGGTGCCGCGCAGCCAGTTCGCGGTGGTCTCCGTACCCGGGCCCGCGTACAGGGTGGACTGCGCGTCCAGCCGCACCGCTCCGCCGCTGTGCGGGCCGTCGACTGCTGCCGGGGCCGGAATCAGATCGGTCATGTCCCTCGGTTCCCTTCGATTCTTCGGTCGTACGGTCATGCGCGTGCTCCGGGTCCGCGGTCTCGTCAGTCCTTCACCGCGCCGCCCAGTCCGGAGACCAGGCGCCGCTGTACGAGGACGAAGAAGACCAGCACCGGGATGGTCATCACCGTCGACGCGGCCATGATCCCTCCCCAGTCGTTCTCGTCCGGCTTGAAGAAGACCAGCAGCGCCATCGGCAGGGTCGACTGCGAGGTGTCGCTGATCAGGAAGGTCTTCGCGAACAGGAAGTCGTTCCAGGTGGAGATGAAGGAGAAGACGCTCGTGGCGACCAGGCCCGGGAAGACCAGCGGGAAGAGGATCTGCCACAGGAAGCGGGTGCGGCTCGCCCCGTCGATGTACGCCGCCTCCTCCAGCGCCTCCGGCACCGCCTTCACGAAGCCGCGCAGCATCCAGATCGCGAACGGCAGCGAGAAGGCGATGTGCGGCAGGATCAGCGAGCCCAGCGTGTTGAGCTGCCCGAAGTCGCGCATCTGGAAGAACAGCGGAATGGTCAGCGCCTCGACCGGCACCATCTGCGCCACCAGGAACATGATCAGCAGCGTGGTGCGGAACTTGAACCGGAAGCGGGTCACCGCGGTGGCCGCGAGGAACGCGATCAGCGCGGAGGCGAGCACCACCGTTCCCGCGACCAGCAGGCTGTTGAGGAAGTACCGCCCGAAGTCCTGCTGTTCGAAGACCCGCCGGAAGGAGTCCAGCGAGGGCGCCAGCGTCCAGGGCTTGGCGTCCGTCGACTGGATCTCCCCGGCCGGCTTCAGCGCCGAGAGGACCATCCAGTAGAGGGGGAAGGCCACCAGCACCGCGATGACCATCGCGGACGCCTCCGCGACGAGCCGACCCGGACGTTTGATCCGCAGCGCGGAGGCGACGGAACCCAGTGCACTCACAGCTCTTCTCCCTGACGTCGCATCAGCCTCAGGTACACGAGCGTGACCGCCAGCAGGATCAGCAGCATCACGATCCCGATCGCGGAGCCGAGGCTGTACTGCGAGGACGCGAACGCCTTCTGGTACGCGTACACATTGAGGACGAGGTTCTGGCCGGCGATGCCGCCGCCGTTGGTCATCACGAAGATCTGGGTGAAGACCTTGAAGTCCCAGATGATCGACTGGATCGTCACGACCACCAGGATCGGCCGCAGCATCGGCGCCATGACCGAGCGCCAGATCTTCCACTGCGACGCCCCGTCCAGCGCCGCCGCCTCCAGCACCTCCCCGGGGATCGCGCGGATCCCGGCGTACACCGTGACCATCACGAACGGGAAGGAGCACCAGACCACTTCGAGCAGCACGAGTGCGAAGGCGCTGTACTTCTCGTACGTCCAGGAGAAGTCGCCGAGCCCCAGGATCCGGTTGACCGGGCCGTAGTCCGCGTCGAAGAGGAACACCCAGACCGTGGACCCGGTGATCGCGGGCGTCGCCCACGCGCCGAGCGAGGCCATCATCAGCACCAGCCGGGGCAGCGCCCGCACCCGGGTGAGCAGCACGGCGAGCGCGCAGCCCACCCCGAGCGTCGCGACGACGCACGCCGCCGCGAAGCCGACGGTGGCCAGCAGCACCTGCCAGAACTGCGGGTCGGAGAAGAGCGTGGAGTAGTTGCCCAGGCCCTGGAAGCTGGTCGGTTCCCCGCCGCTGACCTGGGCCTGCGTGTATTCGAGGAAGGAGATCAGGCCGAGCTGGTAGATCGGGTAGATCAGCAGCCCCGCCAGCACGACGAGTGCCGGGGCCAGGTAGAGCCACGGCGTCCAGCCGCGCCCGCGCGTCGCCGGGCTGCCGCCCCGGGTGGCGGAGGGCCGGCGCGGGCCGCGCTGCCCGGACTTGGGCTCCCGCGCCGTCATCAGGGTGGTCACTTGTTGTACGTCCCGAACGCCGCGTCCATCTTCTTCGCCGCGTCGTCCGACGCCTTGGTGACGTCCTTACGGCCGCTGACGATCTCCTGGAACATGGTCGGCAGCACCAGCGAGGCGTCGATCTGCGCCCAGCCCGGCGAGGCGGGCACGAACTTCGGCCCGGAGTCGAGGGTCTTGACGAAGGGCGCCACGAACGGCTCCCGCTTCGCGGCCTCGGCCCGTACGTCGGTGTAGGTCGGCATCAGGCCCATCGCGTCGAAGAGTTCGCCCTGGGTCTGCTTGCCGGTCAGGGACTTCATCAGCTCCACGGCGAGGGTCTTGCGCGGGGTGCTCTTGAGGACGCCGATGTTGTTGCCGCCCGCGAACGCCGGGGCCACCGAGCCCTTTTCGACGCCCGGCAGCGGCACGACCGCGTACTTGCCCTTGACCTGGCCGGCCTCGACGGCGGCGTGGCTGAAGTCGCCGCCGATGGCCATGGCGGCCTTGCCGGAGGCGAAGGCGGTGATGGTGGCGTTGCCGCCCATCTCGGCGCACTTGGCGGCCGGACAGTTGTCATCGCCGAAGAGCGAGGTGTACGCGGTGATGCCCTTGCGCGCGGCCGGGCTGTTGATGGCCGCCTTGTACGAGGTCCCGCCGCCGGTGGCGAGTTCGCCGCCGTTCGCCCAGACGAAGGGCATCGCGCCGTAGGTGTACGCGCCGCCGACCGCCAGCCCGTACATGTCGGGCTTCGCCTTGTGCAGCTTCTTGGCGGCGGCGATCAGTTCGGCCTGGCTGGTGGGTACCGCGACGCCGGCTTCCTTCAGCACGTCGGTGCGGTAGTACAGGGCGCGTACGCCGACGAAGAGCGGCGAGCCGTACACCTTGCCGTCGACGGTGACGGACTGCTTGGCGGTGGCGTCCGCGTCCTTGGCGTCCGCCCAGGCGCCGAACTCGGCGGTGACGTCGGCGAGTCCGCCGTCCTTGACGTATCCGGCGGTGTCGGTGTTGCCGTACTCGATGAGGTCGGGGGCGCTCTTCGGGTCGTTGAAGGCCGCCTTGATCTTCTGGGCGCGGGTGTCGACGGGTATGTAGTCGACCTGCACCTTGGTCCCGGCGTGCGCCTTCTCGAAGGCGGCCACCGCCTTGTCGACGACCTGCTCCTTGGGCTTGTTGCCGACCTCCTGGAACAGCCACACCCGCAGCGTGCCGCTCTTCTCGTCCTTCTTCGGACCCGCGCCGTCGGAGGTCTGGGGGGCGCAGGCGGTGGCGGTGAGCCCGGCGAGGACAAGTGCCGCCACGGGCAGGGATGTTCGGACGCTGAGCCTCATGGAAGGGAACCCCTGTCGGATGAGCGTTGCAACATACGCAACGGGCGTTTCGTTCTGCACAACACAACAGGCAGGAGACTAAAGGGCGCCCTCGCCGTGGACAAGGGTTGACAGGCAATCGAAACCAGCCCGGTTCCGGTCGGACACGCGCCCCGCCACGGCCCCACGACGACCGCGCCACGCCCCCACGACGCCCCCGCAGCACCCCGGAACCGGCCCCGGAAACACGAAAACGGCCCCCGCAGCGCGCCGAAGCGCACCGCGGGGGCCGTCCCCACCACTGAAAACCACCGGCTTCACCGGATCACCGGCACCACCGGATCACCTGCACCGCCGGATCCACCGGCACCACCGGTAAAAAGCCGCCAACAGGCGGCGAGGGCCTACTTCTTGTCGCCCTTGCCGTCCTTACCGCCCTTGCCACCCTTGTCGCCGAGAGACTCGAAGATCTCCTTGCACATCGGGCAGACCGGGTACTTCTTGGGATCACGCCCCGGCACCCACACCTTGCCGCAGAGCGCCACGACGGGAGTGCCCTCCAGGGCACTCGCCATGATCTTGTCCTTCTGGACGTAGTGGGCGTACCGCTCGTGGTCCCCGTCGCCGCGCGACGTCTGAGGAACCGGCTCTACAAGTGTCCCCGTACCTGCCCCGCGCTCGGGCTCGGGCTCAAGAGTGCTCATACGGGCCAAGGGTACAAGGCCCCTCTCCTCATGACTCGCCCTAGTTGAGCGACGGATCGTCCGGATACGTCGCGATCATCGCGAGCCCGCTGCGCTGCCGCCTGAGCACCGCCCGCCACAGCCCCTCGGGCTGCGGCGACGACACGTCCCCCGGCTCGGAGTCGACGACGTACCAGGCACCCTCGGTCAGCTCGTCCTCCAGCTGGCCGGGCCCCCACCCCGCGTACCCGGCGAAGATCCGCAGCGACCCGAGGGCGGCACCGAGCAGTTCCGGCGGCGTGTCCAGGTCCACCAGGCCGATCGCCCCGTGCACCCGCCGCCACCCCACGGGGCAGCTCCCGCCCGGCCGCGACCCCGCGCCCGCACCCGCACCCGCACCCGGCACGCCCGAGGAGAACGTGTCCGCCCCCGGCACCACCGCCACGCCGAGCGCCGAGTCCTGTCCCACCGGACCGCCCCGGAAGACCACCCCGGGCGCGCCCGCCAGTTCCGCCCAGGGCGCCAGGATCTGGTCGACACCCACTGCGGTCGGCCGGTTCAGGACCACGCCGAGCGTGCCCGCCCCGTCGTGGTCGATGACCAGCACCACCGCCCTGTCGAAGTTCGGGTCCGCCAGTGCCGGGGTTGCCACCAGCAGTCGGCCTGTGAGCGAGGACACCTCCGTCATGGGCCACATGATCCCGCAATTTCGCTCTCTGCGGGGAGTCCGTGACAGCCGGAAATGGTCCGCAGCTCAGGGCGCACAGCAGCAACGGGAGGGCGCGCCCACAGCCACAAACGGACCGTAACCCTCCGCTGATGGACACAAAACAGAGCGTGTTGTGTCGAAATCACGACGTACGTCCACCCCCTTCACCCTTACGGAACCGGGGTACCGGCCCATTACCCTTTCCTCTTGGCCCCCTGTCCGACGATTCCGGAACGCGAGATACATGACCGGCACTGACGATGTACTGCTTGTCCACGGCGGCACCCCGCTGGAGGGCGAGATCCGCGTCCGCGGCGCCAAGAACCTCGTCCCCAAGGCGATGGTGGCGGCCCTCCTCGGCAGCGGTCCGAGCAGACTGCGCAACGTGCCCGACATCCGCGACGTACGCGTCGTACGCGGGCTCCTGCAGCTGCACGGCGTGACCGTCCGCCCCGGCGACGAGCCCGGCGAACTGATCATGGACCCCTCGCACGTCGAGTCCGCGAACGTCGCCGACATCGACGCGCACGCGGGCTCCTCCCGCATCCCGATCCTGTTCTGCGGCCCGCTGCTGCACCGCCTCGGCCACGCGTTCATCCCCGGCCTGGGCGGCTGCGACATCGGCGGCCGGCCGATCGACTTCCACTTCGAGGTGCTCCGCCAGTTCGGCGCGACCATCGAGAAGCGGGCGGACGGCCAGTACCTGGAGGCCCCCCAGCGCCTCCGCGGCTGCAAGATCCGCCTGCCGTACCCGTCCGTCGGCTCGACCGAGCAGGTCCTGCTCACCGCCGTCCTCGCCGAGGGCGTCACCGAGCTGTCGAACGCGGCCGTCGAGCCCGAGATCGAGGACCTGATCTGCGTACTGCAGAAAATGGGCGCGATCATCTCGATGGACACCGACCGCACCATCCGCGTCACCGGCGTGGACCGGCTGGACGGCTACACCCACCGCGCGCTCCCGGACCGCCTGGAGGCGGCCTCCTGGGCGTCGGCGGCGCTGGCCACCGAGGGCAACATCTACGTGCGCGGCGCCCAGCAGCGCTCGATGATGACCTTCCTCAACACCTACCGCAAGGTCGGCGGCGCCTTCGAGATCGACGACGAGGGCATCCGCTTCTGGCACCCGGGCGGTGCGCTGAAGTCCATCGCGCTGGAGACCGACGTCCACCCCGGCTTCCAGACCGACTGGCAGCAGCCGCTGGTCGTGGCGCTCACGCAGGCCACCGGCCTGTCGATCGTCCACGAGACGGTCTACGAGTCCCGGCTCGGCTTCACCTCCGCGCTCAACCAGATGGGCGCGCAGATCCAGCTCTACCGCGAGTGCCTGGGCGGCTCCCACTGCCGCTTCGGCCAGCGCAACTTCCTGCACTCGGCGGTCGTCTCCGGACCGACCAAGCTGCAGGGCGCCGACCTGGTCATCCCCGACCTGCGCGGCGGCTTCTCGTACCTGATCGCGGCCCTCGCCGCCCAGGGCACCAGCCGCGTGCACGGCATCGACCTGATCAACCGCGGCTACGAGAACTTCATGGAGAAACTCGAAAAGCTCGGCGCCAAGGTCGAACTGCCGGGCGGCGCACTCGTCTAGACCGGCCTGCAGACCCTCCGGGTCGCACAGCCCGTCCGTACGCCGCCGAGGGGCGGCCACCTCGTCACAGAGGTGGCCGCCCCTCGGCGCAGGCGTTCCTACCGTCCGTAGTAACCCGCCCGCGTCCCCGGCGGCTGCGGCAGGTCGATCCCGAACGGGTTCACGCTGTACGTGCACTGGGTGTACGTGTAACCGGGCCGGACGGTCCCCTCGATGTTGCCCTGCCCCGGCCGCGCACCGGTGCCCGACGGCTTCGACAGGAAGTAGTACTTCCCGGCAGGCAGCGACAGCCGGTGCTTGGGGTAGCTCTTGCTGGTGTCCTTGCAGGCCGTGCCCCGCGCCGACGCCTCGCTCCCGTACGACCGGCAGCCCGCGCACCCCGGCATGCTGAAGCTCCCGGTGATCGGCCCGGTGTAGAGGATGACGGTCGGGCTCGGGGAGTCGTTGCTGATCACGTAGCTCATCCGGTCCCCGCCGGGCGCCGAGGCGGGCGGCAGCCCCGCTCCGGCCGCGGGCCGGTTGACGGCGATCTCCGCCGCGATGGCGATGGTGCGCGCCCGGCCCGCGTTGGGGTTGTTCGCGTACGTGTCCGCGAATCCGGCAAGGGTCGCGCGGGCGTCGGAGAACTTCTTGTCCCGGTACTGGTCGAGGCCGCAGGACCAGACCCCGCTCTCCACCGCCCCGTCGGCGTCCGCGCGCAAGGTGGTGGCGGCGGCGCCCGGCAGCCCGGAGGCGGTTGTTCCGATGCGTCGCAGCTCCTCGGTGACCGGGCAGGGGTCGCCGCCGTCGAGGGCCTTCGTGCGCTCGGCGATCCTGGCCCGCACCCCGGGCTCGACCTTGCCCGCCTGGTCGGTGCCGGGGAACGTCCGCAGCAGCTCGGCCAGTTCACTGCCCCCGCCACTGGCGGCGCCGAGTCCCTTCATCCCGCACTCGTACAGCGACGTCGCGAGCCGCCCGTCCGGCCAGGGCGCCAGCTTGCCCGCCGTCTCCTCGCCGATCGTGCCGGGCACGGTGCGCAGGTACGTCAACGGCCCGACGGCCTCGCAGTACTGGCCCTGCGCGTAGGGCGCGGCGACCGCCTTGTAGTACGCGTCCAGCCGGGCCGGCACCTGCTTCGCGGCCCGCGAGTCCCCGTGCTCACGCACCAGCCGGCCGTACTGGGTGAGCGCGGCCCGGTAATCGGGCTCCGCCGCGCTGAAGTTGACGGACTTGGCCCGCGCCACCACCTTGTCGGTCTCCGCGAGCCGCGCGAGCAGCATCTTCTCGACGGCCTCGTCCTGCGCCCCCCGGTAGAGGACGGCCCCGCCGGCCGGAACCGCCAGCAGTACGACGCCCAGGGCGACGGCCACGTACGGCCGCACCGGCAGTGCCTTTCGCGTACGCAATCCACGGCGCGCCCCGTCCAGCGCCGCCAGCACCAGCACCGCGACGTATCCGAGCACCGCCCAGCCCGACACCCCGTCCACGTCGGCGGGCAGCGCGTAGACCAACAGCGCGGCGGTCGCGGCGAGGCACACGGCGGCCCCGGCCCACTGCCGCAGCAGCACGTATCCGAGCCCCAGCCCGGACAGATTGAGCAGCCCGGCCCCGACCGCCCGCGCCGCATCGGCCTCGGGCGGCGGCCCGACGGTGGGCGGCCGCGCGGGAGGCGGGGGCGGAGGCGGCGGGCCGTATCCCGGGAATCCCCCGTACGGCCCTGCGGGCGGCGGCCCCGGGGAGTGCGGCTCCCCGCCGGGCAGCTCGGAGGCCTGCGAGGGCACGGTCGGAGCCGGAGCCGAAGCAGGAGGCGGCGGCTCCTGAGCCGGAGCCTGAGCCGAAACCACCGCCTCCGGCCGCGCATCCCGCGGTTCCCGCGGATCCGGTGGCCTGCGCACGTCCTGCGGCTCCCTCGGGTCCCGCGCCCCGTCACGCCGGTCCTCTGCCCCCATGCCGACCCCCGTCGTCCAGCACCCCCAGGTGCTACCCAGCCCCGCCCACGATCCGGCACCCCGCAAGGGGCGTCAACGTCCGTGACGCCCGTACACCACAGCGTTATTCCCGCCGGTCACACCACTGTTCCCGCGCTCCCCGAGCGCCCCTCCCGCCCCACCGACCACTTTCCTCGCGCCGCACTCTTGGCCCGTACACCCGTCCAGTGATCAAGTACGTACGACAGGTACGCAGGACAGGTACGCACGACCCGAAAGGCCCCCATGCCCACGCTCCCCGCCCCCGCCGCCCTCCTCTGCGACATGGACGGCACCCTCGTCGACACCGAGCACCAGTGGCTGGAGGTCGTCGCCGGCCTGCTCCAGGAGCACGGGGCAGACGCGGGCCCGGAGGCGCTGGCCCCCTTCGCCGGGGCCGCCATCGACACCGCCGCGCACCTTCTCGCGGAGCGGCACGGCATCACCGGCACGGCCGCGCGGCTGGACCGGGAGTTCACCGCACTGGTGGCCGCCGGGGTCACCGTCCAGCCCGGCGCCCTGCGCCTGCTGGACCTGGCCCGCGAGCTCGGCATACCGGTGGCGCTGGTCACGGCGTCCGAGCGCAAGGTCGCCGACCTGGTGCTGAAGGGCCTCGGCACGGAACGTTTCGCCGCCTCCGTCGCCCAGGGCGAGACCGAGCGCGGCAAGCCCCACCCGGACCCCTACCTGGCCGCCGCGCAGGCGCTGGGCGTGGACCCCGCCGACTGTCTGGCGGTGGAGGACACCCCGACCGGCGCGGCGGCGGCGCTGGCGGCGGGCTGCCGCCTCCTGGCGGTCCCGTCCGTGCCGGGCATCGAGGCGGGGGCCAGGACGGTCGTGGTGACGTCACTGGAGGACGTACACCTGGCAAAGCCGTGAGAACCGCCCCACGGGCCGCCCCGTACGCCCCCGGACATGCCGAGAGGGGCGCCCGCCCGGCGTGTTCCGGACGGCCGCCCCTCTCGGTCGAGCCTGGTACTGCGAGTTGCCTCGGGGTGTTACTTGCCCTTGGCGGCTTCCTTGAGCTTGGAGCCCGCGGAGACCTTCACGCTGTAGCCGGCCGGGATCTGGATCGGGTCGCCGGTCTGCGGGTTACGAGCGGTACGAGCGGCACGGTGGGTGCGCTCGAAGGTCAGGAAGCCGGGGATGGTGACCTTCTCGTCGCCCTTGGCGACGATCTCGCCGACGGTCTCGGCGAGCGCGGCCAGCACGGCGTCGGCGTCCTTGCGGGTCACCTCGGCGCGGTCGGCCAGGGCGGCCACCAGCTCACTGCGGTTCATGTTGTTACTCCCGTGTTCTTCTTGCCTGTGAGGCGTGTGCCACGCGGCGTGGCCGCGTGTGGGGCACAGCGAAGCCGATGCTGCCAGGGCCCTAGGACGGTCCCCGGACCCGGGTCTGACTTCCAGACCCTCGCGCCCGATTACGCATCCTGCCCCCACCAGCGGCGGGAAAGCCAATCCGGCACCCGGCAGAGTCACCCGAAGGCCACTCAGGGAGCGTCACTGCCTCTTGTCGTAACGCTCCGTCGACCCCGCTGCTGCGGACTGTCTACGGGCCGCAGCGCACCGCCAACGGTGCGCTGCCTGGCTCATTGCCCGCCACCCTAGAGGGGTGCCGGAGGCCCGGGGACCCGCGACGCGCCGCGCGTCAGGCGGACGTGGGACCCGTCACAGTCGCCCCGGCCACCCCGAGGCATTGACGGCGGCCCCTGCCGCGGTCGCGTGACCTGGCACGCACAGCTGCCGCGTTGTCGTCAATCGCCATGGCTCCGCCATGTCTCAATCCTCCGCCTTGCAGCTGCACGCACCATGCCCCGCTCAGCCGTGGCGAGTGCGCCAGGTCACCCCTGTGCGGCCTGGTCCGCCGTCAATGCCTTGGCGGCAGTACGAACGGCACCCGCGACGGCGCCCGCGACCTTGTCGTTGAAGACCGACGGGATGATGTAGTTCGGGTTCAGCTCGTCCTCGGAGACCACGTCGGCGAGCGCCGTGGCGGCGGCCAGCATCATCTCCGTGTTGACGGTGCGGGACTGCGCGTCGAGCAGGCCGCGGAAGACGCCCGGGAAGACCAGCACGTTGTTGATCTGGTTCGGGAAGTCGGAGCGTCCGGTGGCCACGACCGCCGCCGTCCGGCGGGCGACCGCGGGCTCGACCTCGGGGTCCGGGTTCGCGAGCGCGAACACGATGGAGCCCTCGGCCATGGCGGCCACGTCGTCGCCGTTGACCACGTTGGGGGCCGAGACGCCGATGAAGACGTCGGCGCCGACGACGGCCTCCTTGAGGGTGCCCGTCTCCCCTTCGGGGTTGGTGTTGTCGGCGATCCAGCGCAGCGGCGACTCGGGGTCGGCGGCGACCAGGTCCTCGCGGGCCGCGTGCACCACGCCGTGGATGTCGGCGACGACCGCGTGCTTGACGCCGGCCGCGATGAGCAGCTTGAGGATCGCCGTACCGGCGGCGCCCGCGCCCGACATGACGACCCGTACGTCACCGATCGACTTGCCGACCACGCGCAGGGCGTTGGTCAGCGAGGCGAGGACGACGATGGCGGTGCCGTGCTGGTCGTCGTGGAAGACGGGGATGTCCAGGGCCTCGCGCAGCCGGGCCTCGATCTCGAAGCAGCGCGGCGCGGAGATGTCCTCCAGGTTGATGCCCGCGAAGCCGGGGGCGATCGCCTTGACGATCTCGACGATGGCGTCGGTGTCCTGGGTGTCCAGGCAGATCGGCCAGGCGTCGATGTCGGCGAAGCGCTTGAAGAGGGCCGCCTTGCCCTCCATGACCGGCATGGCGGCCATCGGGCCGATGTTGCCCAGGCCCAGCACCGCGGAGCCGTCGGTGACGACCGCGACGGTGTTGCGCTTGATGGTGAGGCGGCGTGCGTCCTCGGGGTTCTCGGCGATGGCCATGCAGACGCGGGCGACGCCCGGCGTGTAGATCATCGAGAGGTCGTCACGGTTGCGGATGGGGTGCTTGGACGCCATCTCGATCTTGCCGCCGAGGTGCATCAGGAACGTACGGTCGGAAACCTTCCCGAGCACGACGCCCTCGACGCCGCGGAGCTTTTCGACGATCTCGTCCGCGTGCGAGGTCGAGGTCGCGGCGATCGTGACGTCGATCCGCAGCTTCTCGTGACCGGATGCGGTGACGTCGAGGCCGGTCACGGAGCCGCCGGAGGCTTCGACGGCCGAGGTGAGCTGGCTGACCGAGGTCCCGCTCGCGGGGACCTCCAGTCGGACCGTCATCGAGTACGAGACGCTGGGCGCCGTTGCCATGGCCGACTTCCTCTGCTTTCCCTAGCTTCATTGCTGCGTCACCGCGGCAGGGAGGCCGGGCGGCGCAGTCCGATCGTCGCACCTACCCGCGAGTAGCGGGTAATGAGTACTCCACTTTCGGAAACTGTTTTCCACCATACGAGAAACACTCGCCTCAGCGAAAGCCCCAAAAGAAACAGGCCCGGACCGTCGCTTCCGACGGTCCGGGCCTGCCTGCCGCAGGCTCATCACGAGCCCGCTGTGAAGTTGAGCGACACCGGCCCGCCATGCTCGCCTCGCGGCAAGTGGTCGCTCTGAGCGACTAAGGTTGGGCCCGGGGGCTTGGATCGAGCCGGTGTCACATTCGAGACTAACAAACCCTCCACGGAAGTCATTCCCGTGTGGCCAGTTGACTCGAAATCAGTCCCGCAGCAGCTCCGGGACCCCGTCCGCACCAGGGGCGTCCCGCTTCCCCGACACCACCGTGAGCTGCTGCGTCGCACGCGTCAGCGCCACGTACAGCACCCGCAGCCCGGCTGGGGACTCGTCCGCGATCTCCGCAGGGGAGACCACGACCGTCGCGTCGTACTCCAGCCCCTTGGCCTCCAGGCTGCCCAGCGCGACAACCCGCTCCCCGAGCTCGGCGAGCCAACGCCGCGCCTGCGCCCGCCGGTTCATGGCGACGACCACGCCGACGGTGCCGTCCACCTGCTCAAGCAGCCGCCGCGCCTCCTCCCGTACGGAAGTCTCCAGATCGCCCTGTACGACGGCGAAGCGCGGCACCACCCCGGTGGAGCGCACCGCCCTCGGGGACTTCATGTCCGGGGCGGCCAGGGCGAGCACCTTCGCCGCGAGCTCCGCGATCTCGGCCGGGTTGCGGTAGTTGACGGTCAGCTCGAACTTGCGGCGCGGGCGCGCGCCCAGCGCCTCGTCGCGGGCCTCGGCGGCCTCGGCCGGGTCGGTCCAGGAGGACTGGGCGGCGTCCCCGACCACCGTCCAGGTGGCGGTGCGGCCGCGTCTGCCGACCATCCGCCACTGCATGGGCGTGAGGTCCTGCGCCTCGTCGACGATGACGTGCGCGTACTCGGTGCGCTCGGCGGCCAGGCGCTCGGCGCGCTCCCACTGGGTCTCCTCGCGCTGCGGCATCAGCTCCTCCAGGCCGGTGAGCGCGTCCAGCGGGTCGTACTCGCGCTTGCGCTTGGGCTTGGCCGGGGTGCCGAGCAGGAGCTGGAGCTCGTCGAGGAGCGCCACGTCGTGGACGGACAGCTCCTCGCGGCCCAGCGAGCGGGCCAGCTGCCGTACCTCGCGCGGATTGAGGATCCGCCGGGCCCACCGGCCGAGCCGCTTCTCGTCGGCCATCGCGGCGAGCACCCCGCGCGGGGTCAGCTCGGGCCACCAGGCGTTCAGGAAGTCCAGGAAGGAGTCCTCGGAGGAGACGTCGTCGTCGAAGGAGGACCGCAGTTCGGCGGCCAGCTCGGGGTCGGTGTGCCGGCCCCGGCCGCCCGACTTCGACCAGAGGGCGTCCAGGAGCAGCTTGCGGGCGCGCGGGCGCAGCAGGTTGACCGGGGCACTGCCGCCGAGGACGTTGTTGCGGATGCGCTGGAGGTCGGAAGCCTCCAGTTCCAGCCGCGCGCCGAAGGCGACGACCCGCAGGAGGTCGGTCCGCACGGCGGGCCGTGAATCCTCGGCCTCCTCTCCGAAGTCCCCGAAGTCCCCGAACGAGAGCTGGCCCTCCTGGTCCTCCTCGTCCTGCGGTACGGGCGTCCCAGGGGTCTCCAGCGCCCCCCTGGCCGCCTTCCGCAGCACCTTCAGCATGCGAGAGGAGCCCTTGATGCGGGCGATGTTCGGTTCGTCGTACGTGGTCGCCTCGGCTCCGTCGACCAGCGAGCCCAGCGCCCGGATCGCCACCTGCCCCTCCTCGCCCAGCGAGGGCAGCACGCCCTCGGTGTACGAGACCAGCAGCGGGGTCGGCGAGACGATCAGGATGCCGCCCGCGTAGCGGCGCCGGTCCTGGTAGAGGAGGTAGGCGGCGCGGTGCAGGGCGACGGCCGTCTTGCCGGTGCCGGGGCCGCCCGCGACCTCCGTGACGGAGGCGGCGGGGGCCCGGATGACCAGGTCCTGCTCGGCCTGGATGGAGGAGACGATGTCGCGCATGGTGTGGCTGCGGGCCTGGCCGAGCGCGGCCATCAGCGCGCCGTCGCCGAGCACGGCCAGCTTCTCGCCGGCCAGGAACGCGGTCAGCTCCGGCCGCATCAGGTCGTCCTCGACGCCCAGCACCCGGCGGCCCTTGGAGCGGATCACCCGGCGGCGCACCACCCGGCCCGGGTCCTTGGGCGTGGAGCGGTAGAACGGCGCGGCGGCGGGCGCCCGCCAGTCGATCACCAGCGGGGCGTAGTCGGAGTCCAGCACTCCGATGCGCCCGATGTGCAGGGTCTCGCCGATGTCGGCGGTGACGGCCCCCTCCGCGTCCTCCCGTACGGCGTCGTCGGCCGGCTCGACCGACGTGAAGGCGCCGTCCTCGCCCTTCTTGCCGTCCTTGCCGTGGAGCAGGTCGATCCGTCCGAAGAGGAAGTCCTCGAACTCGTTGTTGAGACGGTTGAGGTGCACCCCCGCCCGGAAGACCTGCGCGTCGCGCTCGGCGAGCGCGCCGGGCGTGCCGACCTGACCCCGCTTGGCGGCGTCGTTCATCAGGAACTCGGCCTCGTGGATCTTCTCCTCAAGACGGCGGTACACCCGATCCAGATGATCCTGTTCCGCGCCGATTTCACGGTCGCGGACCGAATCGACAGCGGCATCCTGCGCGGCCACCGAGGCCCCCTTCTGACGTGCATTGGGCAGCCGTCAACCGTACGCGAAGGGGACCGTTATGTCAGGCCTCGACTTTCACCAGGGCTTTGCCGTCGAATGTCCGGACCTCGAACCGGTCGATGTCCTTGGCCGCCATGGCGGCGCCGCCGTGGATGTAGAGCGGGTTCCTGGCGCTCGGGTGGGTGCTGGCGGGGATCCCGTACCCCCACTTGGGGACGGACCAGCTGGAGACGACCTCCTCGTCGCCGTTCTTGCCGACGGCGACCAGGCTGCACTTGAGCGGGCCCTTGACGTTCTTGAGCTCCATGACGGTGTGGGTGCCCCAGCCCTTGGACTCGGTGCCGACGACCGCGCTGACCTTGGTGAGGGGGTCGGTGGCCTCGACCTTCTTCGTCATGTGGTGGAAGAAGGCGTCCTCGGCGGGGCTGGTGGGGTGGGGGTCGGGCAGGGCGATGCCGGGGCCCGGTTCGCTGTTGTCGGCGGCGGCGAGGACGACCGCACCCGATCCCCCGATCACCACCGCTGCCGCCGCCGCGACCAGATACAGTCCGCGCCTCCTGCGGCGGGCCCGCTGGGCCGACACCTCGTCGACCAGACCGGTGAGCAGGGCGGGGCTTGGCGGGGTCAACTCCCTTGGCGGGCCCGGGGGTTCGGCCAGGGCGGCGAGCATCGTCTCCATACCCGCGAAGTCGTCGAGCTGGGCGGCGCAGAGGTCGCAGCCGGCCAGGTGCGCCTCGAAGGCGGCGGACTCGCTCTCGTCCAGAATGCCGAGGGAGTACGCGGCGACGGCGTCGTGGACCGATTCAAGGTCGGCGCGCTCCCGGTCCGGCGGGGTGATGTCCGGGGTCATGCCGTCACTCCTCGTTCCTCAAGCGCCAGCTTCATCGAGCGGAGCGCGTAGAAGACCCGGGACCTGACGGTCCCGCTGGGTACGCCGAGGACTTCGGCCGCCTCACCGACCGTACGTCCCTTGAAGTAGGTCTCGACGAGTGCTTCCCGGTGGGCCGGCGTCAGATCGTCCAGCGCATCGCTCAGCGTCATCAACCACAGCGCCTTGTCGATCTCGTCCTCCGCGGGCAGGACCTCCAGCGGCGACGGTTCGACCTCCTGCGGCCGGGCCTGCCGGCTGCGGTGGTTGTCGATGACGATCCGTCGGGCGACCGTCACCAGCCAGGGGCGTACGGAGCCGGTGGCCCGGTTGAGCTGACCGGCGTTCTTCCAGGCACGGATGAGCGTCTCCTGCACGACGTCCTCGGCACGCTGGCGGTCGCCGGCGACGAGACGCAGCACGAAGGCGAGCAGCGGACCGGCGTGGTCGCGATAGAGAAGACGCATCAACTCCTCTTCGGGCGAAGGCTGGTTGACACCCCTGCTCACTCTGCGATGCCGGGCCCACTGCGGACGGTCATCGGCCACGGCGGCATCCTCGCGCACCTTCAACCTCCCGGTCGAGCCCCTCTGGGAATTCGTCGACCTCCTGTACGCGCGGACGGGTGCGTACGACTCAACGGGAGCGCAAGATCTTCTCGTACGGCGCCAATGCGGGCTGCCTACGCCTGCGCGGCCACTGCCGCGACGGCGGCCCGGCGGCGGTGCCTGGCGACCCGCTCCCGGTTGCCGCAGACCTCGCTGGAGCACCAGCGGCGGCGGTGGCCCCGGGACGTATCGAGGTACAGGCGGGCGCAGTTGTCGCCCTCGCAGCGGCGCAGGGCGCCGCGGGCGGCGGGGTCGGTGAGGAGCCCGACGACGTCCCGGGCGACGGCCGCGAGGAGCTGCTCGCAGCGGGGTTCGACGGCCAGCGCGCACACCAGCGAGCCGTCGGGGGCACGGACGGCCCGGGGCGCGGGCGGCGGGACGGCGGCCAGCGCGTTCACCTGCTCCAGCAACGCATCCGACCCACGCCCCGCCGCATCCACCAACTCCCGCGCACACTCCCTCAATTGACAGAAGCGAGCAACCCACTCCTCATCAACTCCACGCAGCCTGGTCCCGGCGGGCACCAGCCCCGACCCGCCCAGCCACTCCCCCAACCGCCCCGGGCAGCCCAGGAGTTCCTCTCCCCTGGTCCGGGTCGCGAGCAGGTCGAGACAGACCCGCCCGGAGTCGAACCACCACGCATACGTGCCGACCGTGCCGCCCGCGCCCATGCCGATGCCCTCCGGGGTCGCCGTACTCCCAGAGTGCCCGCAGCCGCCCCGCACCGGAACCCCTGGTACCGCGCCCGTACGGTGAGCGCATGACGACCACCGAACTCACCCTGTACGCCGACGGCTTGACACTCCGCCCCTGGTCCCTCCCGGACGCGCCCGCACTCGCGGAGGTCTGCCGTACGTCGGACCTGAGCACGGTCAGCATCGACGTCTCGACGGAGGAGGAGGCCGAGGCGTGGCTGTCCGGGGAGCGGGAGGCCTGGGCGGCGGGCACGAGGTGGAGCTTCGCGGTCACGTGCCCCGAAACGGGCGCCCTGGCGGGCCACGCGGTCCTCAAACGACCGGCCGGGGCCACGGGCGCGACGAGCACGGCGGAGGTCGGCTACTGGACGGCGGGACGGTGGAGGGGACGGGGGGTCGCTTCGCGGGCGGCGGGAGCGGTGGCGCGGTGGGCGTTCGCCACGCACACGCCGCAGGAGCTGACGCACCTGGAACTCTTCCACGGAGTGGCGAACACGGCGTCGTGCCGAACGGCGGAACGAGCGGGCTTCACCTTCGTACGCGAACTACCGCCCCACCCCCCATACAACAACAACGGCCACTTGCACACCCTCCCCCGCCCCTGAGCACTCTGGGGCGCGGGGCTGTGTCGATGTGCGGCTCCGCCGGGCGGGCGCGAGCAACCACCCACCGGCCCGCGTGTAAGCAACCCCTGGCCCCGCGGAGCGGTTCAGGTGAAGGGGCGGGGAGGGGCATCGCCCGCCACAGGCGCGACACCGCCCCCTCCCGCCCCCGGCAAGGGATCCTCAGCTCCCCGCCGCGGCCTTCTTCCGCTTCGCCCCGTTCGGCCAAAGCCTCGGCTTCCGCTTCGCCGCGAAGTCCTCCGTCCACCCGAAGCTCGCGATGAACAGCGCGATCAACGGCCACGCCAGGACGAACATCAGCACCTGGTACAGCTTCCCCAGGTAAGGGCTGAGCATCTCCCCGATGCCGAACGGCAGCCCCCACATCTGGTCGATGATCGGAATCGCCAGCATGATCGCCATCTCGTGCCAGAGATAGATCGTCACGGCCCGGTTGTTGGCCAGCGTGATCGGGGTGTCGAACCCCTTCAGCTTGTCCGGGAACTCCTGCCAGGACGGCGAGTAGTGCAGCAGGATCGCGCAGAAGCCCAGCGACCACAGCGCGTTGGCGGTCGGGATCTCGTCGAAGTTCCAGCCTGCCTCGCCGATGTGGGTGGCCGCCCACCACAGCCCCAGCGCCATCACGAACGCCGAGAACGTCGGGATCATGTACGCCTTGAGCTTCTTCAGCGTGCCCTCGTTGTGGGCGAAGCCGAGGATCCAGCAGGAGGCGAAGGTGGTGAAGTCCTGGATCGCGTTCCCGGTCTCGCCGGGGATCTCGATCAGCTTCAGGCCGAGCACCGCCGACAGCGCCAGCGGCGCCAGCATCGTCACCCAGGGCAGCTTGCGGAACGCCTTGAGCATCAGCGGCGAGAGCACCACGAACCACAGGTACGCCCGGATGTACCAGAGCGGACCCGACGCCTGCGCGGCCCATTCGAGCCCCATCAGACCGCCCTCGGACCCCGCCTCCCAGGGCGCCTGGGGAGCCCCGATCGGTACGAACCACCAGACGAGCTTGATCCACCACCACATGATCGGCTCGTCGTCCCCGTTGGGCTTCCACCCGCCGTGGAACAGCGCGACCAGCATGAAGACCGAGAACAGCCAGAACGGGATCAGCAGTCGCCGGATACGGCTCTTGATGACGCTCATCGCGGGCCGCGCCAGCGAACGCGCCATCAGCGACCCGGCCAGCGCGAACATCACGCCCATGGACGGGAAGATGACCGTCAGCCACGCCCAGCCGAAGACGTGGAAGAACACGACGCGGACGAGCGCGATGGCCCGCAGCAGGTCGAGATAGCGGTCACGGCCCGGCTTCTTGGGCGCCTCCGCCTTCGCCTTCTGCTCGCCGTCGCCTTCCCCGTCGCCTTCCCCGTCCGCCCCGCGGCCGGAGTCGGCCCAGGGACGGGGCGGGTCCTGCACCGCCGTACGGGCGAAGGCAGGGGTCTGCTCCTGCTCCGGCTCGTCGTCGAACTGCTGCTGCGGGAAGGCGGTGGTGGTGCCGTTGTTGCCGGCGCTGTCGGCGCTGCTGCCGTAATGGCTGCCGTTGTACGCCTCGGTGCCGTACGAGTCGTTGCCGTACGAGTCATTCCCGTACGGCTCCGGAACGTACGCCTCCGGAGCATAGGGCTCCGCATAACCGGCGCCCCCCTGCTGCTGGTACCCACCGGTCTGCTGGTACCCGCCGGACTGCTGGTACCCACCCGCCTGCGGGTAGCCACCCGTCTGCGGGTAACCCCCGGCCTGCGGATAGCCGTTGGAGCTCTGGCCGTACATCGAAGGGCCCGGGTTGTTGCGCACCCTCGGCCAGCCGCCGCCCTGCTGGGGCGGCGGCGGGGGTATGGAGCCCTCGTCCTCGTCGCCGTGGCCCTCGCCGTTCGGCCCCGGATATCCGTGGCTCATCCGACCGGCCACCTCTCCTGATCAGCGTTGCGCCGCTGGCCCGGCAGGGCCCCCGGTGCCTCGACCGCGCCGGTGCGGCGCAGCTTCTGCCAGCGGAGCCGGCCGCCGGTGAGGGCGGTGATCCAGGACTGCAGCAGTACGACGTACATGATCTGGCGGTACAGGATCTGCTGGAGCGGCAAGGTGACGAGGTGCGTCATCTTCTCCTTGTCCAGGCGGAACGCGTAGGCCGCGCAGATGCCCTGGAGCGCCAGCACACCGAACCACGCGATGATCGTCTTGCCGGTCGGGCCGAAGATCAGGCCGTAGATCAGGAAGATGTCGATCAGCGGTGCGAGCAGCGGGAAGAGCACCATGAACAGCGAGACGATCGGCAGGCCGATCCGGCCGAAGCGGCCCGAGGGACCCCGCTCTATGAACGCGCGGCGGTGCTTCCAGATGGCCTGCATGGTGCCGTACGACCAGCGGTAGCGCTGCGACCACAGCTGCTGGACGGACTCCGGCGCCTCGGTCCACGCGCGCGCGTCCTCCGCGTACACGACCTTCCAGCCGTCGCGGTGAAACGCCATGGTGATGTCGGTGTCCTCGGCGAGGGTGTCCTCGCTCATGCCGCCCACGCGGTGCAGTGCGTCCGCACGGAAGGCGCCGACCGCGCCGGGGATGGTCGGCATGATGCCGAGCATGTCGTACAGGCGGCGGTCCAGGTTGAAGCCCATCACGTACTCGATGTGCTGCCAGGCGCCGATCAGCGAGTCGCGGTTGCCGACCTTGGCGTTACCGGCGACCGCGCCGACGCGCGGGTCGCCGAAGGGCTGGACCAGCTCGCGGACGGTGGACGGCTCGAAGACCGTGTCGCCGTCCATCATCACGATGATGTCGTAACGGGCGTGCCGGATGCCGTTGTTGAGCGCGGCGGGCTTGCCCGAGTTCAGCTGGCGCACGACGCGGACGTTGGGCAGCCGCATCTGCTCGACGATGTCCGCGGTGCCGTCCGTGGAGCCGTCGTCGATGACGATGACCTCGATCGGATGGTCGCTGGACATCAACGAGCGGACGGTGTTGGCGATGCACTCGCGCTCGTTGTACGCCGGGACCAGGACGGTGACCGGCCTGGTGATCTCCGGCCCCCAGCGGAACCCGCGCCTGCGGACCTTGCGGGCGTGCGCGAAGGACAGCACCAGCATCAGTACGAAGCGGGCGATGACGAGCGAGCCGACGATCGCCAGTCCCACCGTCAGGACGTCGGTGACGTTGTCCGAGACGGAGATCGCGACGAGGAACGCCTTCGACTTCCACAGTTCGAGACCGGTGATCGCGGTGTGCGCGGAGGGCGCGCCCAGTGCCTGGGTCAGGTTGGTGAACTTGTAGCCGCGCTTCTGCATGTCCGGCAGGAACTTGTTCAGCGCGGCGACGGTCTGCGAGCGGTCACCACCGGAGTCGTGCATCAGGGTGATGGTGCCCTTGGTGCCCTTGGGCGTGGCCTTCTTGAGGATCGACTCGACGCCCTCGCGCCGCCAGTCGTCACTGTCGGTGTCGTTGACGACGGTGAGGTAGCCGAGCTCGCCCGCGTACTTGGCGACCGGCCAGCTCGCGTCGTCCATCGCGCTGGACATGGAGGAGTACGGGGGCCGGAACAGCGAGGTGTGCACCCCGGCACCACCGGCGATCGCCAGCTGGGTCTGGGAGAACTCCCAGTCGATGCCGTTCTTGGTCTTGTACGAGAGGTCGGGGTGGTTGAAGGTGTGCACCCCCACCTCGTGCCCCTCGTCGACGATCCGCTTGACCAGGTCGGGGTAGCGGATGGCGTTGGCACCGGTGACGAAGAAGACGCCGTGGGCGTTGTACTGCTTCAGCTTGTCCAGGACGCGGGGGGTCCAGACCGGGTCCGGGCCGTCGTCGAAGGTGATGACGATGTGCTTGTCCTGGACCCGCAGCGCCTTGGGGTCCTTGGGGTCGCGGGCGTCGATGACCGGCCCGCCCTTGAGGATCTCCTTGGGGACGGTGAAGGAGTCGATCGCTTCGCGGACGCGGTGGTCGGGCGTGATCTCGTTGTGTACGTAGCCGCGCAGCATCAGCATGGCCATCATTGCGCCGAGCACCAGCAGCGGCAGCAGGTAACGCATCGGGAACCAGCGCCGCCGGGAGCGTGTGCGCGCGGCGGAGCGGCGGGCGCCCTGGGAGGAACGCCTGCGGGGGTTGGACATCTACGTGCCGTGCCTTCTACTGAGCCGGGTTGGCGGGGTCCACGGGAGGTTCGGGGTCTGTGGTGGGGTCGCCCGCCGCACCACCGGGAGTCGCGCCGCCGTCACCGGCGCCACCGGGAGCCACGCCGCCGTCATCGGCACCACCGGGAGCCGCGCCGCCGTCGCCGGCACCACCGTCACCGGCACCACCGGGTGCGGCACCGCCGTCACCGGCACCGCCCGGGGCGGCTCCGCCTGCTCCCGCTCCGCCTGGCGCTGCCGCACCGCCCGCGGCTGCGGCACCGCCTCCACCGGCTGCGGCGGCAGCGGCGCCGCCGGGCTTGGTGGGCGGGTTGACGGGCGGCTTCGTGCCGGCCGGGGTGTTCTTCGGGTCGGGGCTGCCCTTGGTGCCGCCCGCGGGGACCTTGCCGTCCGTGCTGGGGGGCTGGCTGCCCTGGTTGCCGGGCAGCTGGTTGCCGCCGACCGGGGGAAGGTCACCGGCCTTGGGCACCGAAGGGGTGGGGCTGGGCTCGGACTTGACCTTCTCGGCCTTCTCCTCCGATTTCCCGGGGATCAACAGACCGGGAGCGAAGGAGTTTCCGCCGATGAGGGAGGCGACGAGCATGGCCGCGTACACGGCGCAGATGGCACCGAGCACCCAGCCGAGCCTGCGGAACTTCTTTCCGCGGCGTCCGCTCTCGTCGACGAAGACGGGGCCGTCGGCGCCCTCCGTCGACAACTCGGGCAGGAGGGGCTCGGAGTGGCCGCGACGGGCGAACTCGGGCCCGACGGAGTCGAGCTGCATCGTCCGGTCGTCCACGTCGCGTATCTGACGTATCTGTCGGGTCTGACCGGTGTCGGCACCCTTTTGCATATTGTTCACAGCTGTCCGCACATCCCCCACTGACTGATTCATCGGTGGGCGCGCGCGACTCACTGGACAGCATCTTTGGACCGGCCCCCACCCGTCCAAGCGCCCTATCACACTGCACCCGGACGATGAATGTAGCGCACGCCGGTGGCCCTCCTTATCCCGAGTGCACTCTTGTCACACACCAATGACATACCGAGAGCCGGAATGAGTCATTCCGTGCCCGTTTTGACCCCTTTAACCCATATTTATGTGGTGCATAAGACATCACGTGACGCATATGACAACCCCGCCGTACAACCATCGGCACGCTCGGCCGTCGGAGCCGCCGGACGCCGGCGCTCCTCTCACCCACCCTCCTTTCACCTGTCCGGGTGAAGCCGGGACACGACGAAGGCCCGGACACGAGGAACGCCCGGACATGACGAAGGCCCGGACATGACGAAGGCCCGGCCGCCAGGGGCGGTCGGGCCTTCGCTCAACATGGAAATTGTGGAGATGGCGGGAATCGAACCCGCGTCCAACGGTGCAGAATCAGGGCTTCTCCGTGTGCAGTCTGCTGCGATTTTCTCGGCCCCGGAGATCACGCAGACAAGTCTCCGACGGGCTCAGTCACTGTTTGATTTCCTTCCAGGTCCCGTGACCGGGCCTAGAAGTTTAGATCCCTTGATGATGCCAGGATCCGGGTCGGGATCACCCCCGGGCTGACACTTCGCAAGTCGCTACTTAGGCAGCGAGGGCGAAGGAATCGCGCTTGGTGTTGGCGATTATTGGTTGCGACATATGGTTAACGAGATCATTGCCGCTTCCTCGACACGCTTCCCCTGCTTCGACATCCGCTGTCGAAACCGATCATCCCCATGTTGATTTTTCAAAGTGGGTCGGGGGGCTTGCGCCACCCGCTCCGTCGCTGGCCCCATCACCATGTGGGGTGCGATGCCCATCGTACGTGACCAACGTCCGACGATGCCAGCCAATTCCCCGCGACCGTCCCCGGACGCCCCGGACGGCTGCCCGTCCGTGCTTACAGGTGGCCGCGTTCCTTGCGCTTGACCGCCGCGATGGCGCGGTTGGTCTCGCGGGTGTCCTGCTTCTCGCGGAGCGTCTGACGCTTGTCGTACTCCTTCTTGCCCTTGGCGAGCGCGATCTCGCACTTGACCCTGCCGTCCTTGAAGTAGAGCGCGAGGGGCACCACCGTGTGGCCCGTCTCGTTCGACTTCGACTGCAGCTTGTCGATCTCGGCCCGGTGCATCAGCAGCTTGCGCTTGCGCCTGGCCGCGTGGTTGGTCCAGGTGCCCTGCGAGTACAGCGGTACGTGGATGTTGTGCAGCCACGCCTCGCCGCCGTCGATCTGCACGAAGCCGTCCACCAGCGACGCCCGGCCGAGCCGCAGGGACTTGACCTCGGTGCCCATGAGCACGAGTCCGCACTCGTAGGTGTCGAGGATGGTGTAGTCGTGCCGGGCCTTCTTGTTCTGCGCGATGATCTTGCGCTTGGGGTCCTTTTCCTTAGCCATAGTGCGGTCATTTTCGCACTACGAGCCCCCCTGAAGGCCACTCAATACTGTCTGCGCCCGTTCCTTGGCCCGCTCGGTGACCGCGAGGTCGGGGGTGATGCCCCGGCCGTCGAGGCTGTGGCCCGCGGGAGTGCGGTAGTGGCCGACGGTCAGCTCGGCGACCGAGCCGTCCGCCAGCTTGCTCGGCTTCTGCACCGAGCCCTTGCCGAAGGTGCGCGAGCCGACCGTCAGCGCCCGGCCCCGGTCCTGGAGCGCGCCCACCGCGAGCTCGGCGGCGCTCATGGTGCCGCCGTCGACGAGCGCGACCACCGGTCTCTCGGTGTCCCCGCCCGGCCGCGCGTGCAGGGCCCGCTGCCTGCCCCGGTCGTCGTACGTCGCCACCAGTCCGCCGTCCAGGAAGGCCGAGACGGCGGTGACCGCCTCGTCGACCAGACCGCCCGGGTTGCCCCGCAGGTCGAGCAGTACGCCCTTGCCCCTGGGGGCACCGCGCACCGCGTCGCGGACCCGCTCGCCGGAGCCCTTGGTGAAGGAGGCGACCCGGATCAGCAGGGCGCCCTCGGGGAGGTTCTCGACGGTGACGGCCTCGGTGGCGAGGGTGGCCCGGTGCAGCTTCTCGGTCCACGCGTGCGTGCCGCGCGCGAGGCCGAGCGCCACCGGCGTACCGGCGCGGTCCTCGTGCTCGCCGGCCCGGTCGCCGCGCAGCAGGGAGACGACCTCGGTGACCGGGCGGCCCTCGACGCGGTGGCCGTCGATGCTGCGCAGCCGGTCGCCCTTGCGTACGCCCGCCTTCGCGGCGGGAGAGCCCGGCTGGACCCTGGCCACCTGGACGCGGCCGTCGGCACCGCGCTTGGCCCACAGGCCGACGCCGGTGTACCGGCCGTCCAGGGACTGCTCGAACTCCCGGTACTCCGCCGGGTCGTAGACCGCGCCCCAGCGGTCGCCGCTGCGGCTGACGGCCTCCTCGGCCGCCTCCTTGCCGGACTTGCCGTCGGCGACCGCCTCGGCGGCGGCTCTGGCGACGGCGTCCTGAGTGGCCCTGTCGGCCTCGGCAGAGGCAGGTCGTGCGGCCGTTGCGGGCTGCTGCCCGTCCTCCTGCGACCAGGAACCGGTCGCCGAGACGGTGGCGAGTGCGCCCGCCAGGACCAATGACAGGGCCGCCCCGCGGCAGAGTCCACGGGGCCGGACACCGAATTCCGGTCCAGGCATGGCGAGAAGTGTAGGACAAACGCCGCGCCCCGTACGGCTTGTTGCCGTACGGGGCAGGTGGGGCGCGCGAGGCGCCGGGGGGTGAAAGGGGGCGCGACCGGGCTGCGGTGCTCAGACCTTCAGGTACTTGCGCAGTGCGAAGAAGGCGGCGAGCGCGGGCATCAGCAGACTGATCGCAAGCACCAGCGGCAGCTTGGTGAGGACCGCGTCCCAGCCGATGAACTGCACCAACTCCATCTTGTCGGCGAGCGCGAGGCCGTGGTCGATCAGGAAGTACCTGCCCAGGACCAGCAGTACGCAGGCGAAGGCGCCGCCGATGAGGCCCGCGACGGCGGCCTCCATGATGAAGGGCGCCTGGATGTAGAAACTCGACGCGCCCACCAGGCGCATGATGCCGGTCTCCCGCCGTCTGCTGAACGCGGACACCCGCACGGTGTTCACGATCAGCATCAGCGCGATGACGAGCATCAGTCCCATCAGGAAGAGCGCGGCGATGTTCATGCCGTTCATCAGCTCGAAGAGCTGGTCGAGGATGGAACGCTGGTCCTCGACGGACTGCACTCCGTCCCGGCCCGCGAAGGCGGTGGCCACCACCTTGTACTTCTGTGGGTCCTTGAGCTTGACGCGGAAGGACTCCTGCATCTGGTCCGGCGTGATGACGTTGGCCATCGGGGTGTCGCCGAACTGCTCCTTGTAGTGCTTGAACGCCTGATCCGCGTTCTCGTAGAAGACGCTCTCGACGACGTCCATCTTTTCGAGGTCGGTCTTGACCTGCTTCTTCTGGTCGGCGGTGACCGCACCCTTGCCGCACTGCGGGACGCCGGTCTCCGCGTCGTTCTTGTTGCAGAAGTAGATCGAGATGTTGACCTTGTCGTACCAGAAACTCTTCATCTCGCTGACCTGGTTGCGCATCAGGAGTGCGCCGCCGAAGAGGGCGAGGGAGAGAGCCACGGAGACGATGACGGCAAAGGTCATCGTGAGATTCCGGCGGAGACCGACACCGATCTCCGACAGGACGAACTGGGCGCGCATCGGCGTCCTTTCAGTGCTGGTAGCCGTAGACGCCGCGAGACTGGTCGCGTACGAGACGGCCCTTCTCGAGTTCGATGACGCGCTTGCGCATCTGGTCGACGATCTGCTGGTCGTGGGTCGCCATCACCACAGTGGTGCCGGTGCGGTTGATGCGGTCCAGCAGCTTCATGATGCCGACGGAGGTCTGCGGGTCGAGGTTGCCGGTCGGCTCGTCCGCGATCAGCAGCATCGGGCGGTTGACGAAGGCCCGCGCGATGGCCACGCGCTGCTGCTCACCACCGGAGAGCTCACCGGGCATCCGGTCCTCCTTGCCGCCGAGACCGACCAGGTCGAGCACCTGCGGGACGGCCTTGCGGATCTCGCCCTTGGGCTTGCCGATGACCTCCTGCGCGAAGGCGACGTTCTCGGCGACGGTCTTGTTGGGCAGCAGCCGGAAGTCCTGGAAGACGGTGCCGAGCTGGCGGCGCATCTGCGGCACCTTCCAGTTGGACAGCCGCGCGAGGTCCTTGCCCAGGACGTGCACCTGCCCCTGGCTGGCGCGCTCCTCGCGCAGCAGCAGCCTCAGGAAGGTGGACTTGCCGGAGCCGGAGGAACCGACCAGGAAGACGAACTCGCCCTTCTCGACCTCCAGGGAGACGTCCCGAAGGGCAGGACGGTTCTGCTTCGGGTAGGACTTGGACACGTTGTCGAATCGGATCACAGGTGCACCACGGTCGCCGGGAGTAGGTGAGCGTGACCATACGCGACCCGGCCGCACGCCCGCAGGCTGCTGCCCGCGGCTGAGGGGTTTGCTCCGGTTTGCCGGGTGGCCTTGTGCACCGGGCCGCGCGGATGTGCCGTCCGGCTGGCACAGTGGAGGGGAACGGATGTGTTCCTCCGTGCGTTGTGTAGAGCGAACGCGGGGAAAACGCGGGAGAACGATTCGTACGGCCTGTAGCCGAGGAGGAGAGCGCATGACCTATGACCGGTTGGTGTGCGCGAACTGCGCGGGGCCGGTGGCCGAGGGCCGCTGTCCGACGTGCCGGGCGAGCAGGCAGCGTCTGGAGCAGCAGGAAAGCCCCTTCGCACAGCTGAGCCCGGCGGCGCTGGTGGCGCTGCTGGTGATTCTGCTGGCCGCGATGGCACTGGTGGCGCACCAGGCCGCGTAAGGGCTCTGGTGGGTACGAGGAGAACGGCTGGGGCAGTACGAGAGGGGCCCGGGGCACTGAAAAGCGCCCCGGGCCCCTCTTTCACGCGTTCTTGCGTGCGCGCTGTGTGCTGCGATCGTCAGGCTGCATTACCGCCGCTGCCACTGCCACTGCCACCCAGGCGGGGCAGGAAGCGGAAGCCGATGCCGCCCGCGATCATCGTCGCGGCGCCGACCAGCAGGAGCGTGGTGTCGCCCGCACCGGTCGCGGCCAGCTCGTCCTTGGGCTTGGCCTGCTCGACGGGACGGTTGGCGACGCTGTCGACGTCGGTGTTGTCGCCGGTGCCGCCGGTCTGCCCGGTGTTGTTGTTGTCACCCGTGCTGCCACCGGGGGCCGTGGGGTCGCCGGTGGGCGGCTTCGTCGGGTCCGTCGGCGGCTTGGGCTTGTCGGTCGGCGGCTTGGGCTTGTCCGTCGGCGGCTTCGGGTCCGAGGGGTCCGAAGGGTCGGCGGGGTCGGTGGGATCGGTCGGCGGCTTCGGGTCCGAGGGGTCGGCCGGATCCGTCGGGTCGGTCGGCGGCTTCGGGTCCGAAGGGTCGGCCGGGTCGGTGGGATCGGTCGGCGGCTTCGGGTCCGCGGGGTCGGCCGGATCGGCCGGGTCCGCGGGGTCGGCCGGGTCAGCCGGGTCCGCGGGGTCGGCCGGCGGCTTCGGGTCCGCCGGGTCGGCGGGGTCCTTGCCCGGGTCGCCCGGGTCCGCGGCGTCGATCCCGGCGTTCACCTGGATGGCACCGGCGTCGACCTGCACGCCCGCACCCGTGTCGGGCCCGACGGCCTGGGCGACACCTGCGGCGGTCAGCGACGCGCCGGCGGCGATCACCGCACCGGCGGCTATCCGCGCGACGCGGACCCGCATCTTGTTGGTCATCTGGTTGCTACCCCCAGTAGCTGAGCCCGCCGCGTCGGCGGGCTCTCGGCTGGCTCTACGAATTCGTACGTCGATGGAGCAGCTATGCAGGGGCAACGGCCTTGGCGGGGATGTCAGTTCACGGGACCACTTCTCAAGAGGCCGCCTGCTCGCCCCCGTTCACACCCGCCCCAGACATACGCATGCTGCCCGCCACACTCCCCCAGCCCTAAGAATTACGTCAAGGTCGTTCCGACCGCGATGCCGGTTTTACGATCACTTGCCCGTCCGATGTGCACAGCCCTGTGACATATCCGGGCCGCGATTCCGGAACGAAAAAGCGCCGGAACCCCTCGGGGGTCCGGCGCTCTCTCTACTGCTACTTCTCCTGCTGCTTGCGCCAGCGGATCCCGGCCTCCAGGAAACCGTCGATCTCGCCGTCGAGGACCGCCTGCGGGTTGCCGACCTCGAACTCCGTACGGAGGTCCTTGACCATCTGGTACGGGTGCAGGACGTACGAACGCATCTGGTTGCCCCAGGAGTTGCCGCCGTCACCCTTGAGGGCGTCCATCGCGGCCTGCTCCTCCTGGCGGCGCCGCTCCAGCAGCTTCGCCTGGAGGACGTTCATGGCGCTCGCCTTGTTCTGGATCTGGGAGCGCTCGTTCTGGCAGGAGACGACGATGCCGGTGGGCACGTGGGTCAGCCGGACCGCGGAGTCGGTGGTGTTGACGCCCTGGCCGCCGGGGCCCGACGCACGGTAGACGTCGACGCGCAGCTCGGACTCGTCGATCTCGACGTGGTCGGTCTTCTCGACTACCGGGAGGACCTCGACGCCCGCGAAGGAGGTCTGGCGGCGCCCCTGGTTGTCGAACGGCGAGATACGGACGAGCCGGTGCGTGCCCTGCTCGACGGAGAGGGTGCCGTAGGCGTACGGAGCCTTGACGACGAAGGTGGTCGACTTGATGCCGGCCTCTTCGGCGTACGACGTCTCGTAGACCTCGGTGGAGTAGTTGTGCCGCTCGGCCCAGCGGAGGTACATGCGCTGGAGGCGCTCGGCGAAGTCGGAGGCGTCGACGCCGCCGGCCTCGGCACGGATGTTGACGAGGGCCTCGCGCTCGTCGTACTCGCCGGAGAGGAGGGTGCGGACCTCCATCTCGTCCAGCGCCTTGCGGACGGAGACCAGCTCGGTCTCCGCCTCGGCGAGGGCGTCCGCGTCGTCCTCGTCGGCGGCCAGCTCGAACATCACGGCGAGGTCGTCGATCCGGCCGCGCAGGGCGGAGGTCTTGCGGAGCTCGGCCTGGAGGTGCGAGAGCTTGCTGGTGATCTTCTGGGCGGCGTCGGGATCGTCCCAGAGGGACGGCGCCGCGGCCTGCTCTTCGAGCACGGCGATGTCGGCCCTCATCTTCTCGAGGTCCAGGACGGCCTCGATCGACCCCATGGTCGAGGAGAGGGACTTCAGCTCTTCGGATACATCGACGACTGCCACGGGACCAGCGTAACCGGTACGGGGTGGGAGCCGGTCCGGGAGTCCGATTGGGGTCCGCTGCGCGGGGCCTTTCCCCTCCCCGCCCCTTCCCGGCTGTGACATTTGCGGCTGCCGCCGCGTGGGGGCGCTGCCGCAGGGGTGGGCGGCACGTGGGGCGGGCTCCGCTGCGCGGGGTTCTCCCCTCCCCGCCCCTTCCCGAAACTGGGGCGCTGCCCCAGACCCCGAGTGGCGGGCCCGGCCACGGCCGGTGGTCATGTGCGGGTGTGTGCGTGGCTGGCCGCGCAGTTCCCCGCGCCCCTAGGTGCCTAGGGGCGCGGGGAACTGCGCGAGCAACCACACTCGACCCGCAGGTAAAAACCCTCGGCTCCGCGGCCAGCGGTTTAGGGAAGGGGCGGGGAGGGGCACCCGCCCGCCGCAGGCGCGGCGCGGTCTCGCAGCCCAGCCCCCGCTACCGCCCCCCGGTCAGGGATTGGCCGGGGTCGAGTGGCTGGTGTTCGGGGAAGGTGCGGGCTCCTCCTCCGCCGAGGTGGCCACCAGCCAGCCGCCCACGCCGAGCGCGGCGAGCAGCGCCACCCCCGCCGTAGTCATGATCAGCCGCCGCCGGCGCACGTCCGACCTGTGCCTGGCCGACCCCGGCCGCCTGTCCCCCGGAGTCCTCGGCACCCGCGCCGTCCCCAGCGGCCCGCCCGCCAGCTCGTCCGGGGCGGGTACCCGCATCGAGGTGTGGGTGTCCCGGTTGGAGTCCGCCGTGGAGCCCGGCACCAGCGGGACCGCCCCCCGCCGGGGCCGCGCGGGCTCGGTCGCGGGACCGCCCTCCGCCTCGTACGGCACGGATTCCCCGCCGGAGCCGGACCCGGACCCGGACGCCCCCTCCGCCTCTGGTTCGTCGACGTCGAGCGGCGGCATCCCGGCCAGCAGCGGCAGCTGCTCCCGCAGTCCGGCGGCGAGTTCGGAGGCGCGCAGCCGGGAGGCCGGGGCCTTGGCGAGGCATTGCACTATCAGCTGCCACAGCTCCTCGGGGATCCCGGGGAGGGGCACGACGGTCTCCGTGACGTGCCGACGCAGCACCGCGCCCGGGTGTCCCCCGCCGAACGGGGTGAAGCCCGCGAGGAGCTCGTACAGGACGGTGGCCAGCGCGTAGATGTCGACGGCGGCGCGCGGCGGAAGGCCCTCGACGATCTCGGGGGCCAGGTAGTCCGGCGTACCGATGATCTTCGTGGCCTTGGTGCGGCGCGGGGTGTCGATCAGTTTGGCGACGCCGAAGTCGGTGAGCAGCGCGGGGTGCGCGCCGCCGGGGCCGAGCGGGCCCTGCATGTCGAGGAGGACGTTCTCCGGCTTGACGTCGCGGTGCACGATCTGCGCGGCGTGCGCGGCGGCGAGGCCGTCGGCGATGTCGATGGCGATGGCGACGGCCGCCTCGGGGGCCAGCCGGCGCTCACGGTCGAGCCGGGTGCGCAGGTCGGTGCCGCGCACCAGGTCCATGACGAGGGCGAGGTCGTTGCCGTCGACGACGAGGTCGTGGACGGAGACCACGTTCGGGTGGTCCAGCTTGAGCAGGGCGGTGCGCTCCTGGACGAAGCGGCCGACGAGTTCCTGGTCGGATGCCAGGTCCTCGCGCAGCATCTTGATGGCGACGGGCCCCTCGGGTCCCTCGCCGAGCCATACCGTGCCCGCGCTGCCGCGCCCCAGGATCTGGTGGGCGGTGTACCGGCTGCCGATTTTCCGTGCCAAGACTGCTCCCTGACTGCTCCCCCAGCGGCTGGCGTCGGCCCTCAAAGTACGCCGCTGACGGGGTGTTGAGTGCCCAGGATGGCCCGTGCACGGCGTCATTCCGTACTTCTGGGGGCGAAATCCGTGTGGATTTCGCCCCCAGAAGTCGACATGTCTACGTGATCACCCGCGGATCACCTGCGGATCACCTAGGGCTTGGAGCCGCCCAGGTCCGCGAAGAAGTCCTTGATGCTCGTGAAGACGTCGCCGATCTGGTCGAAGAAGCCCTTCGTGGTGCCGATCCACTCCTGGAGCGGGGTCAGCTCCCAGATCAGCCACGCCCCGACGAACAGCAGGAGCAGGGTGAACAGACAGCCCTTGAGGCAGCCGAGGCCGGGAATCCGCATCGGGTTGGCGCTGCGGCGGCGCGGCTCACGCGGCGGCCGGGGCTCGCGCGGGGCGGGTCCCTGAGGCTGCTGGGGCTGCTGCGGCGGGGGTGCGTACCGCTGCTGGGGCTGGTGCTGCTGCGGGGGCTGCGGGGCGTACTGCTGCTGCGGCGGCGGCTGACGGCGCTGCTGCTGCGGCTGGTACTGCTGCTGCTGTTGCTGGCGCTGCTGCGGCTGGTGCTGTTGTTGCTGCTGCTGGCGCTGCGGCCGGCGGCGGAGCGGGTCCTGGCTCGGGTCCAGGTACTGCACGGAGGTCTGCTCGTTGCGGTCGCGGGCCGCGCGCAGCTGGTTCTGCCAGGGGTGCGGGTCCTCGGGCCCGGCCCCGGAGGGCGAGCCTGCGGGCGCACCGGCCGGGTGCGGCGGCACCGGCGGCATCACGGCGGTCGGATCGGCCGCGCCCCGCCCGTGCCCGCCCTGCCCGCCTGCACCGGCCCCGGCGCCCGCCCCGGTCGAGGGCAGCACGCTGGTCGCGCCGTTCGGGTCGTACGATCCCGCGTTGCTCGGCAGCACCTGGGTCGGGTCCGCCGCCCCCGGCGTCTCGGGGACGAAGGCCGGGGACGGGTCGGGCGCCAGCAGCGCGCCGACCCCCATCGCGGCCTCGACCTGCGCGGACGAGGAGTGCACGCCGATGCCGGCGGCGACGGTGCGCAGGGCGCGGGCCAGGTTCTCGGCGCTGGGGCGCTCGTCGGGCTCCTTGCGCAGGCAGCGCTCTATGACCGTCCACAGGGGCTCGGGGACGGTGGTGGGGCGGCGCGGCTCCTCGCTGAGGTGGCGGTGCAGCACCTCCAGGGCGGTGCCGCCCGCGAAGGGGGGCCTGCCGGTGACCAGTTCGTACAGCAGGATGCCCGCGCCGTAGATGTCGACGGCGGAGGTCTGCGGGCGGCCCTCGGCGGACTCCGGCGCGACGTAGGCCGGCGTACCGACGAACTCGTGGGTGCGGGTGAGGCCCGGGGAGTCGGCGAGCCGGGCGATGCCGAAGTCGGTGAGCATCGGCTTCATGCCGCCGTCGCGCTCGTCGAGCAGTACGTTCGCGGGCTTGAGGTCGCGGTGCACGACGCCGTCCGCGTGGCTGGCCGCGAGCGCGTCGGCGATCTGCGCGGTGAGCAGGGAGGCGGCGACGGGGGTGAGGGGCCCGTTGTCGCGGAGGTAGCGGTGCAGGTCGGGGCCGTCGATCAGGTCCATGACGAGGGCGAGGAGGTCGCCCTCGACGACGAGGTCGCGGGTGCGCACGATGTTGGGGTGGGTGAGACGCAGGAGGACGGAGCGTTCGCGCAGGAAGCGCATCACCACGTCCGCGTCGTTCGCCAGCTCCTCCTTGAGGACCTTGATGGCGACGGTCTCGCCCGGCTGGCCCGCGACGGCCGCCTCTGCTCCCGCGGTCTCCCGCTGGCGGGCACGCCATACGGTGCCCGTGGCGCCGCGCCCGAGCGGCTGCTCAAGCAGGTACTTACTGCCTACCGGCCGCACGTCATGCACTCCCTGCTGGTCGGTGACTGACCCTGATCGGTGGTTCTGGGGATTCCGGTTGCCCAACTGTAGTGCCGCCGAACGGGGCAATGGCCGGACCTGTTCCGGGGGAAGACGCGGTGTTCGTACGGATGGTTGCCGGACGCGTATGCGGGGTGCGTCACGGGCGGGTGCGTCACTGTTGTCCGACCATGCCCCAAGCAGGCACTTTTACGCCCACAGCCGACCATTCAAGATCACTTGGTGATGGGCGGCGGGCAGGTTGTCAGTGGCAGGTGCGAGGATGCCATCAGCACAGACCTATGGGGTACGCGAGGGCGGGTGAGTCCCTCAACACCCCGCGGTGGGTGCCGACCTGTACCGGACGACGCGTCCGCGCCGGGTGGGGGGACTTCGCGGGGGCGGCGGCAGGACGGCTCCTCCTCGGCTTCTCCCCGCCGGGCGCCTCGCGCAGAAGGGACCGCTGACGCGATGCAGATCCGGCTGACCGTCCTCGCGCCTCGCGGCGGCCAGAGCAGAGGGGCGACACCGGGAGCTCCGGCTGCCGTCGCCACTGCCGCCGCCGCTGCCTGTGACGTGCTCGTCACCGCCCCGGCCGGGACCGCGCTGGCCGCGGTCGCCTCCGGGCTGGCCGCCACCGTCCAGGGCTCCGTACCGGAAACCACGGGTGCGGTGGTGGTGTACGCCGGGCGCGAGCGCCTGGACGCGCAGCGGTGCGCCCTGGGCGAGCCGCCGCTCGTGGACGGGGCGGTGCTGTCGCTCCAGTTCCCGGCGGACGAGGACGCCCCCGAGCTGTCCGACCTGGCGCAGCTCCAGGTGGTCGCGGGCCCCGACGCGGGCGGTGTGCACCTGTTGCACGGCGGGCAGATCCGGATCGGCCGCTCCACCGACGCGGACGTACCGCTGGACGATCCCGACGTCTCCCGGCTGCACTGCGCGGTCACGCTCACCGAGGACGGCCGGGTCACCGTCGCCGACCTCGGCTCGACGAACGGCACGACGCTGGACGGCCAGGACGTCGGCCCCCGCGAGGTGCGGCTGGCGCCGGGCGCGCTGCTGCGGGTCGGCGAATCCGCCCTGCGCCTCGCGCAGCCCGGCGCGCACGACGCGGCGCTGGCGACCGCTCCGGACGGCGAGGGGCATCTGCGGGTGGCCCGGGCGCCGGCGGTGGCCGCGGCGGCCGTTCCCGCGCCGGGGAGGTACGGCGGCAGCGCACCGCACCACCGGGTGAGCGGCCGGAGTGCGGGACAGGCCGGTTACGGGACGGTGCCCGCGCAGGGCTCTGGGCCCGGGCTCCGGGAAGGCGGGCGGGCGCCCGCCTACGAAGGCACAGGCGGCGGTCCCGGTGGCGTGTCCGGTGCCGCCCCCGGCGGCGTACCCGCCCCGGAATCACAGCGTCCGGCCGCGCCCCCGGCTGCCGGTGGGCAGAGCCCCTTCGCCGGGACGGCCGACCGTACGCACGGTTCGGGCCGGGTCGTCGGGACGGGCGGCGGAAACGGCAGCACCCTCGGTGGCGAAGCGGACGGCGGCCCCGGGGCGGCGCCCGGGCGGCCCGACGCGCGCCGGGAGGAACCCCGGCGGCGCGGCGGCATAGGGAGTTGGGCGCGGCGGCTGACCGGTGGCCGTGGCGAGACGACCACGCACGACTACGCGGGCGAGTACGCGGGCGGCGCGGGCCCCACTCCCCCGCACGACAGAACCGACGACTCCCGCTCCGCGGCGGTGGCAGCGGCGGCGGGTTCCGGTGGTTCATGGCCCGACGCGGGCGGCCAGGGCCGTACCGCACCCGGGGCCGGCCCCGGCGCCGGCCATGCCCCCGCCCCTTCCGCCGTCGCCCCGGACGCCTGGCCGGACGCGGCGACGCTGCTGCTCACGGCGCTCCAGCCGGGCCCCCGGCTGTGGGAGCGCGGGCCCTCGCACCCCGAGTCGCTGGTGCTCCGGCTGGGCACGGCGGACCGTTCCGCGCCGGGCGGCTCCGGGCTGCTGCCCGCCGTGCCGGTGACGGTGGGGCTGCGGGAGGCCGGTTCGCTGGGGCTCGCCGGGCCGCGTGCGCGGCTGGCCGGACTGGCGCGTTCCGTGGTGGCGCAGCTCGCCGCCCTGCACTCCCCCGCGGACCTGGAGATCGTCCTGATCAGTGCGGACCGTGCGCGTTCCGCCGAGGAGCGCACCGCGGAGTGGGGCTGGCTCGGCTGGCTGCCGCACCTGCGGCCGGCGCACGGCCAGGACTGCCGGCTGTTGCTGGCGTACGACCGCGACCAGGCCTCCGCGCGCGTGGCCGAGCTGCTGCGGCGCACCGAGGAGGGTCCGCTGGAGGCGGGTGCCCCGCGCACCGTCGTGATCGTCGACGGCGATCCGGGTTCGGCGGGGCTGCGCGAGGCGACCGCCCGGCTCGCGGCGCACGGCTCGGCGCACGGCATCCACCTGCTGTGCCTGGCGGAGACGCCCGCCGCCTCCCCGCTCTCCCCGGTCGAGGTGACGTACGGCGCGGCCTGCTCGGTGGCGCCCGCCTTCCGCGAGTGCGGGGCCGCGGCGCTGCTGAGCGGCGACGTGGCGACCGCGGTACGGGTGCTGCGCACGGCGGGCGGGCAGAGCGCCGGGCACGGCACGCTGGCTTCGGTGGACGCGGTGTCGGCGGCGTGGGCCGAGCGGTTCGCGCGGGCGCTGGCCCCGCTGCGTACGGACGGGGCGGACACCGGGGGCGGCTTCGGCGCCGGCGGTACGTCGACGACGGGCAGGCCCGGCAGGCTGTCCGCGGCGGCGCTGCCGACCGTGTCGAGGCTGCTCGACGAACTGGGCCTGGCCCGGGCGACTCCCGCGTCCCTGATGGCCCGCTGGGCCGCTGCCGCCGACGACGAGCAGGCGCCCGGCGCCACGCGCGCGTGGGCGGTGCTGGGAGCGGGCCCGCGCGGTCCGGTCTACGCGGACCTGGCGACCGACGGACCGCATCTGCTGGTCGAGGGCCCGGCGGGCAGCGGTCGTACGGAGATCCTGCGTTCGGCGGCGGCCGCGCTGTCCGCGGCGGCGCGGCCCGACCGGCTCGGGCTGATCCTGGTGGACGGCGCGGGCGGCGAGCGCGGCGAGGGGCTGCGCGCCTGTACGGAACTGCCGCACGTCTCCACCCACTTGGTGGCCTCGGACCCGGTACGGATGCGTGAGTTCGCGCAGGCGCTGGGAGCCGAGCTGAAGCGCCGCGACGAGCTGCTGGGCACCCTGGACTTCGCGGACTGGCACGCGGGGCGGGGCGGCGGCGCCCGGGGCACCGCGAGCAACGTCGCCGACGGGGCCACGGGGATCGCCGGGGCCGGCACGGCCGGCGGGGGCGGTGGGACCAGCGGCGCCAGTACGGCCACCGGCGCCGCCAGGCACGCCGACGAGGTCGCCGAGCGCCTGGTGTCCCAGCGCCGCCCGGCACCCTCGTACGGCAGCGACCCCGGCGGCCCCCGCATCGAGTACGGCCCCGGTCCCGACACCCACGCCACCGTCCCCGGCGCCCGCAGCGAAACCCGCTCGGACGTCGAGGCCCCCGGTACCGGCACCCTGCGGCTGCGGCCCGCCGCGACCAGGGAGCGGGAGCGGCAGGCGGCGGCACAGGCCGGTGGCGGGCCGTCCCCGCTGCCCCGGCTGGTGGTGCTCGTCGACGATCTGGACGCACTGGTCGCGCCCGCCCTGGGCAGCCCGGGGCGGCCCTCCGCCGGTTCCGTCGTACGGGCGCTGGAGTCC
This sequence comes from Streptomyces sp. NPDC032721, assembly GCF_055579625.1. Lineage (NCBI taxonomy): Bacteria > Bacillati > Actinomycetota > Actinomycetes > Kitasatosporales > Streptomycetaceae > Streptomyces > Streptomyces sp. NPDC032721. The sequence continues at coordinate 167,248 of NZ_JBVIMX010000017.1, forward strand.
GTGGCCCGGCACGGCGAGCGGCTCGGGGTGCACCTGGTGGCGTCCACGGCCCGCCCCGACCGGACGGCGGACACCGAACTGGCCAGGGGGGAGCGGCTGTTGCGGGTGGTCCTGGACCCGCCGCCCGCCGCGCCCGCGCCGGAGGAGCCCGCTCCGGGGCGCGGCAGGCTGCTGCACCCGGACGGCACGGTGACTCCGTTCCAGGGCGGCCGGGTCACCGGCCGCATCCCGCGCACGGCCACCCAGCGGCCCACGGTGGTGCCGCTGGAGTGGGACCGGATGGGCGATCCGCCGACCCGCCGCCCGGTCCGCGAGCTGGGCAACGGGCCGACCGACCTCGCCCTGCTGGCCAGCGCCCTCGACCGGGCCGCCCGTACGGTCAACGCGGAGCCGCTCACGCCGCTGAACACCCCGCAGGAGGCCCGCTGAAGACCTCACTGGAGGACCGCTGAAGGACCGCCGGAGGCCCCCTGGAGGACCGCCAAAGACGCCGTTCCGGCACGGCCCCGTATCCCCGCGCCCTCTGACCTGACGTCACGAGCCCATCACAAAAGGCGAGTTGACAGCGAAGGCACTATTGCGGGCCACCTGCCCCGGGCGTAGGACTGACCCACGGAAGTAAACGGGTCAGTAAAAAGCGGCGGTCGGGCCGGTCCGTACGCGCACGGATGACGGCCCGTTCCCGTACGCGCACGCGAGAGACGGGGCAGTGATGCACACAACTCTTCGCCGGCGGAAGAAGACCGGTCGGGGCGGCAGGGGCAGCGGCCCGACGGCACAGGGCAGCAGCCGGGCCCTCATCGCCCTCGCCGCCGCGGGGGCGCTCGCCCTCACCGCCTGCGGCGGCAACGACAAGCCGGACCCCAAGGCATCGGGTTCCGGCTCGGGCGCCGCCAAGCCGCCCGCGCAGTCCCTGGAACTCCCCAAGCTGGACGGCGAGAAGCTCCAGGTCATCGCGGTGTGGACGGGTGCCGAGGGCGAGAACTTCAAGAAGGTGCTCAAGGAGTTCGAGAACCGTACCGGGGCGACGGTGACGTACGTGCCGACCCAGGACGCCATGCTCACGTACCTCGGTTCGAAGATATCCGGCGGCACCCCGCCCGACGTGGCCCTGCTCCAGCAGCCCGGCGCGCTCAAGCAGGCGGTGGCGAACAAGTGGCTGAAACCGGTCGATCCCACCACCCAGGCGCAGTTGGACAAGAACTACACCAAGGGCTGGAAGGACATCGCGGCCGTCGACGGCACCCAGTACGGGGTGTACTACAAGGCCGCCAACAAGTCCCTGATCTGGTACAACACCAAGGTCTTCGAGAACGCGGGAGCCACCGAGCCCAAGACCTGGCCGGACTTCCTGAAAACGGCCGAGACGATCTCGCAGTCCGGTGTCACCCCGGTCTCGGTCGGCGGCTCGGACGGCTGGACGCTCACCGACTGGTTCGAGAACATCTACCTCTCGCAGGCGGGCCCGGAGAAGTACGACCAGCTCGCCCAGCACAAGATCAAGTGGACGGACCCGTCCGTGAAGGACGCGCTGACCACCCTCGCGCAGCTCTTCGGCAAGGACAACTACCTGGTGGGCGGCGCCAAGGGCGCGGTCGGCACCGCGTTCCCCAAGTCCGTCGAGCAGACCTTCACCGGCGGTGAGACGCCCAAGGGCGCGATGGTCTTCGAGGGCGACTTCGTGGCGGTCAACATCGGCCAGACCAAGGCCAAGCTGGGCACGGACGCCAAGGTGTTCCCCTTCCCGGCGGTCGGCGACAAGTCGCCCGTGGTGACCGGCGGCGACGTCGCGGTGGCACTGAAGGACACCAAGGCGGCCAAGGCGCTGATGACCTTCCTGGCCTCCACCGACGCCGCGAAGATCTCGGCGGGTGCGGGCGGCTTCATCTCGCCCAACAAGTCCGTGGACATGTCGGCGTACCCCAACGACACGCTGCGCGACATCGCGAAGGCCCTGACCGCGGCGGGCGACGACTTCCGCTTCGACATGTCGGACCAGGCGCCGCAGTCGTTCGGCGGCACGCCCGGCAAGGGTGAGTGGAAGATCCTCCAGGACTTCCTGCGCAACCCGAAGGACATCGCGGGCACCCAGCAGAAGCTGGAGACCGACGCGGCCGCGGCGTACAAGAACTGACGCCGTGAGTTCAGCGACCGCGGGGGGCGCGGCCGGCCTGACGCCGCCCCCCGCCACCCCTGGCAAGCGCAAGAGCGTGACAGGCACACGCAAAGTCATCGCGGTCAGCTTCCTGCTGCCCGCGCTGATCCTGCTGGGCGCGCTCGTGGTCTACCCGATCGGGTTCTCCGTCTACCGCAGCTTCTTCGACAAGTCGGGCTCCGGTTTCGCCGGGTTCGACAACTACGTCAGCCTCTTCACCAGCGACACCATCCTCACCGCGATCAAGAACAATCTGATCTGGGTGGTCGTCGCCCCGACCGTCTCCACGGCGCTCGGCCTGATCTTCGCGGTGCTCACCGAACGCGTCCGCTGGGGCACCGCCTTCAAGCTGATCGTGTTCATGCCGATGGCGATCTCGATGCTCGCCTCGGGCATCATCTTCCGGCTGGTGTACGAGCAGGACCCGGACCGGGGAGTCGCCAACGCCGTCTGGGTGGGTGTGCACGACACCTTCGCCGAGTCGTCCGGCTTCCCGAAGGCCCGGCCGCTGCCGGTGCACCCGCTGAAGGCGGCGGGCGGCGGCGCGTACATCACCAAGCAGCCGGTACGGGTGGGGCAGCAGGTCAATCTGCCGCTGATCGGTGTCGCCCCGGCGCAGATGCCCAAGGACGGGCAGCTCGCGAAGGCCCCGGCGACCTCGCCCGACAAGGTCACCGGGACGGCCTGGCTGGACTTCACCAAGGGCGGCGGCGGCAAGCCGAACACCATCGACAGCAAGGAGTCCGGTCTCAAGGGCCTCAAGATCGAGGCGGTCAAGGACGGCAAGGTGGTCGACTCCACCGAGGCCGCGGCGGACGGCTCCTTCGCGCTGTCCGCGAAGGCCGACGGGGCCGAACTCCGGCTGCCCGCGAGCAATTTCCGCGAACAGTACAACGGCGTCGACTGGCTCGGACCGAGCGTGGTGACGCCCGCCATCATCGGCAGTTACGTGTGGATGTGGGCGGGCTTCGCGATGGTGCTGATCGCGGCGGGCCTGGCCGGGCTGCCACGGGAGCTGCTTGAGGCGGCCCGGGTGGACGGGGCGAACGAGTGGCAGGTGTTCCGGCGGATCACGGTGCCACTGCTCGCGCCCGTACTGGCGGTGGTCACGGTCACCCTGATGATCAACGTCCTGAAGATCTTCGACCTGGTGTTCATCATCGCGCCGGGCGATTCACTGGACGACGCGAACGTCCTGGCGCTCCAGCTCTACCAGTCGTCGTTCGGCGATGACGCCGATCTGGGCATCGGCAGTGCCATCGCCGTGTTCCTGCTGCTGCTGGTGATTCCGGTGATGCTCTTCAATATCCGGCGGATGCGGAAGGAGCAGGGCCGATGACACTCTCCGGTGATGCCGTCAGGGCGAAGCGGTCCCTGCCGGCCCGGATCGCGGCCGGGGCCGGCGGCGGCCTGATGCGGGTCTTCCTGATCGTGGTCGGCCTGTTCTGGCTGATGCCGACGATCGGGCTGCTGATCTCCTCGCTGCGCGATCCGTCCGACATCGCGGCCAGCGGGTGGTGGAAGGTCTTCACCGCCCCGGCCGAGATGACCGTCAAGAACTACTCGGCGATCCTGGAGAACGACACCGTTCTCAACTCCCTGCTCAGCACCGCGCTGATCACCGTTCCGGCGACCGTGCTGGTGGTGGTGATCGGGGCGCTGGCGGGGTACGCCTTCGCGTGGATGGAGTTCCCGGGCAGGGACTGGCTGTTCATGCTGGTCGTGGGGCTGCTGGTGGTGCCGGTGCAGGTGGCGCTGGTGCCGGTGGCGAAGCTGTTCGGCGTCGTCGGCATCTTCGAGACGACGATGGGCGTGGTCCTCTTCCACGTGGCGTTCGGCCTGCCCTTCGCGATCTTCCTGCTGCGCAACTTCTTCGCGGAGATCCCGCGCGAACTCCTGGAGGCGGCGCGGCTCGACGGGGCGGGTGAGCTGCGGCTCTTCACTCGGGTGATCATGCCGCTGGGCGGTCCGGCGATCGCCTCGCTGGGCATCTTCCAGTTCCTCTGGGTGTGGAACGACATGCTGATCGCACTGATCTTCGCGGACGCCACCAGTCCGCCGATCACGGTGGCGCTGCAGCAGCAGGTCAGGCAGTTCGGCAACAACATCGACGTGCTGGCGCCCGGCGCCTTCGTGTCGATGGTGATCCCGCTGATCGTGTTCTTCGCGTTCCAGAAGCAGTTCGTCTCGGGCGTGATGGCGGGCGCGGTGAAGTAGCACCCGCACGGGCCGGCGGGCACCCGGCCCGTCAACTCAGCTCAACGAAAGGGTGGTTCGGCAGCCTGTTGCCGAACCACCCTTTCGTGTCGGGCCTCTTGACGAACTTCCCCCGTATGCCGCATCCCGCGTAACCCTCCGTGTCCGTGGCCCGTTGCCGGGCATACGGCCCGCCCGCCTGCCGGGCACCGGCCGTCACTGCCCGCGACGACCCCATGGATGTGCCGTGCCCCGGTTCAGCGTGATCGTGCCCGCTTACCAGGTCCAGGAGTACCTGGAGGAGTGCCTGGACTCGGTGCTGACCCAGTCCTTCGACGACTTCGAACTGATCGCGGTGGACGACTGCTCGCCGGACGCCTGCGGCGATCTCATCGACGAGTACGCGGCCCGGGACCCACGGGTGCGCCCGCTGCACCTGACGGAGAACGGCGGCCTGGGCAACGCCCGCAACCAGGGCCTGGAGCGGGCCCGCGGCGACTACCTGCTCTTCCTCGACAGCGACGACACCCTCGCACCGGGCGCCCTCCAGTCGGTCTCCGACCGCCTCAAGGAGTCCGACTCACCGGATGTCCTGGTCTTCGACCACGCCCGTACGTTCTGGAACGGCTCGGCCGAGCGCAACCACTTCAGCGGTGAGCTCCACGAGAAGGGTCCCGCCTCCTTCACGCTGGCCGACCGGCCCGGGCTGCTCCGGGTGCCGATGGCCGCCTGGAACAAGGCGTACAGCCGCGAGTTCATCGACCGCCAGGGCTTCGCCTTCCCGTCCGGCTCCTACGTGGACACCCCCTGGACCTACCCGGTCCTGATGTCGGCCGCCTCGATCTCCACGCTCGACGAGGTCTGCGTCCACCACCGCCAGCGCCGCCAGGGCACCATCCTCTCCACCGCCTCGCGTCGGCACTTCGACCTGTTCGACCAGTACGACCGGGTCTTCTCCTTCCTCGACTCCCGCCCGGAACTGTCCGGCTGGCGCCCGGTGATCTACCGCCGGATGCTCGACCACTTCGGCACCGTCCTCACCCGCCCCGGCCGCCTCCCGCGCGGCAGCCGTGCCGAGTTCTTCCGCCGGGCCCGCGCCCACTGCCGCCGCCACCGCGTCGCGGAGGCGACCGGCCCGCGCACCGTGCCCCGCCCGCGCGGCATCGCCGCCCGCAGTGCGGCGGCCCGCAACGCCGCCGCACGCAACGCGGCAGCCCGCAAGGCCGCCGCCCCCGGCACCGCACCGGCCGGGACCACGGCCGCCGCGGCAGCGGCCGACGAGGCCGCCCTGCGCGCCGCCACCTCCACCGCCCCGCTCCTCACGGCCGTGGACAGCCACTTCCCGAACACGCAGGACACGCAGGGCGCGGGGGGCGCCCGAGACGCGCAGGACTCCCAGGCCACGCCAGCCCCCCAGGACGCGCCCGGCGCTTTCGGTACCTCCAGCGCCTCCGGCGCCTCCCGCGCCGCACGCACCACCCGCGCCACCAAGCGCTCCCCGCACACGCTGGCCCCGGTGATCCCGCTGGTCCCGCACGGCGCCCAGGGCACCCCCGGCGGCCCTCCCGTCCCGAGGATCGGCGCCCCCTCGCTCCGCACCCGGCTGCGGCACGCCCTGGTGCTGCTCGGCAGCCATCGCACGTACCGCACGCTGGCGCTCGCCCAGGCCGTGCGCCGCTCCGTCGCCGGCCGCACCCGCGCCGTCCTGCGCACCGCCCGCGCGGCGGCCATGCAGCTGCACTACCGCGTCCAGCTGCGGCTGCCCGTCCGCGCGGACCAGGCCGTGTTCGCCGCGTACGGGCACCGCGGGTACACCTGCAACCCGGCGGCCATCGAGGCCAAGGTCCGCGAACTCGCCCCACACGTCCGCACGGCGTGGATCGCCTCCCCCGCGCACCAGCACACCGTCCCCGCCGGAACGCGCCGGCTGCGCCCCGGTTCGGCCGCGTACTGGAGCGCGCTGGCCCGCGCCAAGTACCTGGTGAACAACGTCAACTTCGACCACCGGCTGGCCAAGCGCCCGGGCCAGGTCCTCCTGCAGACCCAGCACGGCACTCCGCTCAAGTCGATGGGCCTCGACCTCCAGGACCGCCCCGCCGCGGACATGGACTTCGAGAAGCTGCTCGCGAACACCGACAAGTGGGACTACCTGCTCTCCGCCAACCGCCACTCCTCCCTCGTCTGGGGGCGGGCCTACCCCTCCCCGTACACCACCCTGGAGACCGGCTATCCGCGCAACGACGTCTTCCAGTCCGCCACCGCCGACGACGTCGCCCGGATCCGCGAGTCGCTGAACATTCCCGAAGGCTCCACCGCCGTCCTCTACGCTCCGACGCACCGCGACTACCGGCGGACCCAGCGCCTGACGCTCGACCTCGAACGCATCGCCCGGTCCCTCGGGCCCCGGCACGTGATCCTCACCCGTGCCCACTACTCCGCCAACGGTCCGCTGCACCACGCGAGTTCCCACAGCAGCGCCCGAATCGTCGATGTGAGCGAACATCACTCGATCGAGTCACTCTGTCTGGCCTCGGACGCCCTGGTCACCGACTACTCGTCGCTGATGTTCGACTACGCCAACCTCGACCGCCCGATCGTCCTCCACATCGACGACTGGGAGGCGTACGAGGCCGCCCGGGGCAGCTACTTCGACATCCGCGAGTTCCCGCCCGGCGCGATCGCCCGCAACGAGGACGAGCTGATCGACATCTTCCGGACCGGCCACTGGCGCGGCTCACGCTCCGCGCAGCTGCGTGCTGCGTTCCGGGCCCGGTTCTGCCCGTACGACGACGGACAGGCAGCCGAGCGCGTCGTACGCCGCGTCTTCCTCGGCCAGCAGGAGGGCCTGCCGCGCTTCGTGGCGCTGGAGGAGCGCACTCCGGCTCCCGCGCCCGCCCAGGGCCCCGCACAGGGCGACCCGGCGGGCCCCTCGTCCGTATTCCCCGCCCAGCAGGACGTACGGGCGACCACCCAGGCGGTCTCCGACCTGCTGCCGGCCGAACTGCGCTGACCGGGGCGGTACCCATACATAGCGGTGCATAGCGGCGCATACGAAAAGGAGCCCGGCGGACGTCCGCCGGGCCCCCTTCTTCGCACGCTCGGCACCTCAGGGGTGCCACCGGCGCTACGGCTTGATCGCGATGCGTCCCTCGTCCATGCGCAGCAGCAGCAGCTGCTCGCCGGTCTCCTCCAGGAACTCGTCGACGGCCTGGCGCGAGCCCTGCCAGTACCCGTAGTCGTCGATGAGCAGCACGCCGCCGCTCACCAGACGCGAGTACAGGTGCTGGAGCTCGTGCTTGGTCGACGCGTACCAGTCGGTGTCCAGGCGCAGGATCGAGATCTGCTCCGGGGCCTCGTCCGGGACGGTGTCCTCGACCTTGCCCTGCACGTAGTGGATGCGCTCGGCCGGGTAAGGGACCTTCTCGAAGCCGGACTTGACGTCGTCCAGGGTGGCGACGGCCCAGATCGGCCGGTCCTTGCCCTGGATGTCGAGGAGTTCCTGCGCGGACTTGCCGTCCAGGCGCTTGTCCTCGTCGGTGGGCGGCGTCATGCCCTCGAAGGTGTCGAAGAGGTACAGCTCGCGGTCCTCGACCCCCTCGGCGAGCAGGGTCTTCGCGCAGGCCTGCATGGAGCCGCCGCGCCAGACGCCGCACTCGACGATCGAGCCGGGAATGTTGTGCTTGACGACGTGCCTGGTTGCCAGGATGAAGGCGTTGAGCCGCTCCGGGGAGGTCATCGAGTACGGCTTGACCGCACGGATGATGTCCTTGGCACCGTCGTCGTAGTCCGCGGGGAACTTGATCCCGGGGTTGGGCTTGGGCTTGGGCGCGGGGGCCTTTGCCGCGGGAGCGGGAGCCGCACTCGGGCGGGGACGTTGGCCAGGAACCGGGACGCGTCGCAGCTGGTAGCCGGTCAGTTGCTGAAGGACGCCATTCACGGCGTTACGCCATACCATGCGCACGGACAGTACGCGGTAATACGCCTCCTCGCCTATATCTCGTCAACATTTGATGACCCGGTTTAACGGAATCAGCAGCGGAGAGCCGCCCGAACCAGGCGCGTTATGTCCTGACCTGTGGCGATGACAAGGGGGCCCGGACCCCTGGGAGTTGGCTGTTCGACGGCGATAATCAGCCAATCCGCCCCCTAATGGAACAGCTGTGCCCGCCCCTCGTCGGCCTCGGTTCCCGAACTCACCGCACGGACCGTTGCATACCTCCTCCGTACCGGCCCCGACCTGCGATTTTCCGGTTGCTTCCAGGCCGGAAACGAGGTGCGGGGACCAGGGCCGGAGAGCACCCGCCGCCACTCTGGGTGAGCGGGCACCACGACTTCCCCGTAGGCCGAATGAGGGGTGCCGGAGTCGAATCCTCCCCACGGTGGCGTGAATTGGACCAGCCACACCGGCGACGGCCCTCGGGGAGGGACACGGCGGCGGGGGGGGGGGGGGGGGGGGGGGGGGGGGGGGGGGGAGGCGAGCAGCCCCCCCCAGCGCCCCCCCCCCCCCCCCTCCCCCCCTCTTTTCCC
>NZ_JBVIMX010000017.1:176135-212265 GCF_055579625.1 Streptomyces sp. NPDC032721
GGGCGAAGGGGGAGAGACAAGAGAAAGGGGGGGGGGGGGGGGGGGGGGGGGGGGGGGGAGTGGGGGGCCCCCCCCCCCCCCCCCCCCCCCCCCCGCCGCCGTTGACCGCTCTGGGCTAACTTCGGCGCCGCGGTTACTTCTGTGCCGCCGCCGGGGCCGGTACCTGCTTCGGGCGGCCCGCCAGCTCGCGGCCCGCGATGGCGCCGGGGACCGGAATGCCGTCGACGCCGCCGATGTGGTTCGCCCAGCGGATCGTCACCTCACGGACGACGGCGCGGCTGAGGCGGTACGGCAGGTGCGGTGCGCGGCGCGGCTTGCGGAAGACACCGACGGAGTCGCCCCAGTAGGCGTGCTTGGCGTCGATGGCCTCGTAGTCGTGCCGGATGCCCTTCATGGGCGGGAAGTCGGTGAACGCCTCACGCAGTTCGAGACCGCAGTAGGCGGCCATCGCCCGGAAGCCGTCCGGGTAGTAGCGCCAACAGTCCTGCGCGTCGTGCGCGTTGCCGCGCGAGGGCGCGGTGATGAAGGCGTGCCCGCCGGGACGCAGCACCCGGCCGATCTCCATGATCGAGGCCCAGAAGAACGGAATGTGCTCGAAGGCCTGGCCCGAGATGACGATGTCCGCGCTGCGCGACTTGAGCGGGATCCGGTACGGGTCCTTCATCACGCGGTCCACATTCGGCCCGTCGAGTACGTCGACACCCACGTAGTCGATCTTGTGGTTGGCCAGCAGGGCGCGGTGCGTAAGGCTTTGACCAGGCGAAATGCGCGAACCGAGGTCGACAACACGATGCCGCTTCGATACGGGCATGTACTCCTTCACGCAGAGGGCCATCTGGTCATAAGCGGACTGGTGCATGGTTCCTTCTCCCTGTGACGTCAGCTCAAGGAGGATCTCTCAACAGCGGCGCTTTCTCACCCCCCTTGGCAAGATTGAAACCCGAGTGGGCGGGGTGATTCCAGAATCACGGCCTCCAGACATTTCACTCGGACGGTGGTTGCTCAGGCGGTGAGCGCGGCGACCGCCGAGCGGGCCAGGTCGTCCAGGTAGCCGGCGTACCCGGCGGGCGGCTCGGTGCGGACGACCACCAACCGCCAGTACAGCGGCCCGACGACCAGGTCCAGGGCGCGCTCCGGATCGGCCCCCTCGGGCAGGTCCCCGCGCGCGACGGCGTCCCGTACGACCTGGGCGGCGACCCCGTGCTGGGGGTCGAGCAGGGCCGACCTGATGGCCTGGGCGATCTCCGGGTTGCGTACCGCTTCGACCAGCAGGTCCGGGATGACCTGCGAGGCGACCGGGTGCCGCAGGGCGTGCGAGACGACCTCCAGGAGGGCGCGTACGTCGCCGTACAGCGAGCCCGTGGCGGGCGCGGGCAGCCCCTCGGCGGCGAAGGCCGAGACCAGGTCGAGCACGAGGTGCAGCTTGGAGCGCCAGCGCCGGTAGACGGCCGTCTTGCCGACTCCCGCGCGCCGCGCGATGCCCTCGATGGACATCCGGGCGTAGCCGACCGCCGCGAGCTCGGCGAAGACGGCGGCGCGGATGGCGTCGGTGACGTCCTCCCGGAGCACCGCCGCGCCTGCGGGCGCCCGCTTGGGGGTGGGGGCGGGGGCTGAGGCAGGGCCGGAGGGCGGCACGGGCGGTGTCGGGTCGGTCGTCATGCCGGAATCCTAGCGTCACGACGGAACGGTTGCGTTTCGACGTCGGTCCGTCCTACTGTCGACGTAGCGACGATACGGACCCGTTCCGACGTCCTGGGTGCCCCGATGCGGCGGCGCCCCGTCCCGCTCCCGGCGAAAGCAGCCCCCATGAGCACCCCCACCGCTCTCCCGCCCGATCTGAGCGCGTACGCCGTCCGGCACGGCCTCACCGTGAGCGGCGCCCGGCCCCAACTCCCGGAGTACGCGCGCCGGCTGTGGTCCCGTCGGCACTTCATCACCGCCTTCGCCACCGCCCGGCTGACCTCGCAGTACAGCGAGGCCAAGCTGGGGCAGCTCTGGCAGGTACTGACTCCGCTGCTGAACGCGGCCGTCTACTACTTGATCTTCGGCGAGCTGATGAACACCAAGGACGGCGTCCCGGACTTCCTCCCGTTCCTGGTCACCGGCGTCTTCGTCTGGACGTTCACCCAGAGCACGCTGATGGCGGGCGCGCGGGCCGTCAGCGGCAACCTCGGCCTGGTGCGCGCGCTGCACTTCCCACGGGCGGCGCTGCCCGTCTCGTACGCCCTGCTCCAGCTCCAGCAGCTGGCCATGTCGCTCGGGGTGCTGACGGTGGTGCTGGCCTTCTGCGGACAGTTCCCGAGGCCCTCGTGGCTGCTCGCGGTGCCCGCGCTGGCCTTGCAGGCGGTCTTCAGCACCGGCCTGGCGCTGGTGCTCGCCCGGCTGACGGCGCGCACCCCGGACCTGGCGCAGTTGCTGCCGTTCCTGCTGCGCACCTGGATGTACATGTCGGGGGTGATGTGGAGCGTGTCCCACCTGCTGAAGGGCGACAGCGTCCCGGGCGGCGTACGGCTGCTCCTGGAGTGCAATCCGGCGGCCGTCTACCTCGACCTGGTGCGGTACGCCCTCATCGACAGCTACGGCGCGGCAGGCCTGCCGCCGCACGTGTGGGCACTGGCGGCCGGCTGGGCGCTCGTCGCGGGCGTCGGCGGCTTCGTGTACTTCTGGCAGGCGGAGGAGCGGTACGGACGTGGCTGAGCAGACCCTGGAACAGCACAAAGGCGTGGAAGTCGACTCCCCCACCGTCGTCGTCGACGGCCTGCACCTCACCTACCGGGTGCACACCGCCGGATCGGGGCGCGGCAGCGCCGTCGCCGCGCTCCGCCGGGTCGTCTCCCGCACCCCGTCGTCCTCGGTGCGCGAGGTGCACGCCGTGCGCGGCGTCAGTTTCGTCGCGCACAGGGGCGAGGCGATCGGGCTGATCGGCTCCAACGGCTCCGGCAAGTCGACCCTGCTCAAGGCGGTGGCCGGGCTCCTGCCGGCCGACCGGGGGCGGGTGTTCACCCGGGGGCAGCCCTCGCTGCTCGGGGTGAACGCAGCGCTGCTGAACGACCTGACGGGCGAACGGAACGTCGTGCTGGGCGGTCTCGCGATGGGCATGTCCCGCGAGGAGGTCAGGGAGCGCTACGACTCCATCGTCGACTTCTCCGGCATCAACGAGAAGGGCGACTTCATCTCCCTGCCCATGCGGACGTACTCCTCCGGCATGGCCGCCCGCCTCAAGTTCGCCATCGCCGCCGCGAAGTCGCACGAGGTGCTCCTGATCGACGAGGCCCTGTCGACCGGGGACGCCCGCTTCCAGCGGCGCAGCCAGGAGCGGATCGCCGAACTGCGCAAGGAGGCGGGCACCGTCTTCCTGGTCAGCCACCACAACAGGACGATCACCGAGACCTGCGACCGGGCACTGTGGCTCGAATCGGGAAGGCTGCGGATGGACGGACCGGCGGCCGAGGTGGTGGCCGCCTACGAGGAGTCGACCGCCCGGCGCCCATGAGACCCAGCCGCGCCCAGCCTTGCCTTGCCTTGACCTGACCGGACCTGCCTTGACCTGGCTTGATCTGCCTCGGCCTGCCTTGACGCGCCCGTCCGGGGGTCCCCCGGAATCGCCCGGGACGCGTTCTAGGATCCCCGCGATGACGCCCCCACAGCTCGCCCCCGGAAACCCGGCCGCCGCCGCCCCGCGCCCCACGCCCTCCCGTCTTCCGTTCCTCCGCCGCTCCCCGGTCCGGCTCGGCGCCGTCTGGTGCGTCACCCGGCTCGTCCAGGTCGCCCTGGTCGCCGGTCTGTTCGGACAGGTCGGCGAGGGCATCAACGGGGAGGTCCACCGGATCTACTACCTCTGGTACGAGCAGCTGGTCGCCGGTGCCTTCCCGCTCGGCGACGTGATGTGGCAGTACCCGCCGGGTGCCGCCCTGGTGTTCCTGTCCCCCGCCCTGCTGCCCGGCCTCAGCTACTTCCAGGCGTTCGTCGCCCTGACCCTCCTGGTCGACGCGGGCATCGCCTTCGCCCTGACCCGCGCGGGACGCGGAAGCACCACGGTCACCACGGAAGCGGTCACCACCGGAGCGGCCGTCACCCGCGCCACGCGTACGCGTGCGGGCGCGTGGGTGTGGGTCGGCGGGCTGCCGCTGCTGATGCACCTGCCCCTGGTGCGTTACGACGTCCAGGTCACGGCCCTCGCCGTCCTCTCGCTGCTGTCCCTGCTCGCCCTGCCCCACCGCCCGGGCCGCGCGGGCGCGCTGGGCGGTGCGCTGGCCGCCGTGGGCGCCCTGGTGAAGGTGTGGCCGGCGCTCGCGCTGATCGGCACGCCCCGGGGACGTACCACCAGGGCCGCCTGGGGGTCGGCCGTCGCCACCGCCGCCGTCCTGCTGGGGGTCCTGGCGCTGGCCTTCTCGCACACCTTCGACTTCCTGCGCCAGCAGGGCAACCGGGGCGTGCAGATCGAGTCCGTGGGCGGGACACTGCTGTCACTGGCGCGACTGACGGACCTGCCGTACGAGGGGGCCTACCGGGTCGAGTACCGGTACGGGGCAATGGAGTTCGTCGGACCGTACGTCCCGACCGTCGCGCACGCCTCGCTGCTGCTGACGGCCGCCGCGTTCTGCTGGCTGCTGTTCTGGCGGGTACGGGCGCGGAGTTGGGCCCCGGCGACGGTGTGCGACGCCGCACTGTGTGCCGTGCTGCTCTTCGTCGTCACCAGCCGTGTCATCAGCCCGCAGTACATGATCTGGCTGATCGGCCTCTCGGCGGTCTGCGCGACCATGCGGGCCACCAGCCAACGGCCTGTCGTGGTGCTGCTGTTGGCGGCCACAGCGGTCAGCACCCTCGCCTACCCGCTGGCGTACGGAGACGTGGTCTCGGGCACTCCGTACGGCTGCCTGCTCATGGTTGTCCGAAACGGACTCCTGCTGACCGCCGCCGTGTTGTCCTGCCACCGACTCCGGGCCTCCTCGGTAACCCCGTCCGCCACACGGTAGGCTCCCCACGCGCCGACCACGGGGGCAGCAGGGGGAATTGGGCATGCGGAACGGGGAGAGCGGCAGCGCGGGACGGGCGGCCGCCGGCACAGCACTGACGCCACTGCGCGCGGACGACCCGCGCGAGATCGCCGGTTACGCCCTGGAGGCACGCATCGGCGAGGGCGGCATGGGCACCGTCTATCTGACCCGCACCCGGGGCAACCAGCCCGTCGCCCTCAAGCTGATCCGCCGGGAGTACGCGGACAGTGCCCAGTTCCGGCAGCGCTTCGCGCGCGAGGTGGCGGTCTCGCGACAGGTGCACGGCTACCACATCGTGCCGGTAGTCGACCACGACAGCGGCAACTTCCGTGACGGGGACGGCGGTACGCCGCCCTGGCTGGCCACCCGCTTCGTCCCGGGCATCCCCCTGGACGACGCCCTCGACTCCCACGGTCCGCTGCCCACCGGCACCGTCCTGCAACTGCTGTGCTGCGCCGCCCGCGCCCTCGACGCCATCCACACCGCCGGGGTCATCCACCGCGACGTGAAGCCGGGCAACCTGCTGCTGGCCGCCGACGGCCCCTGGATGCTCGACTTCGGCATCGCGCGTGCCGCCGGTGCCGTCACCCTCACCACAGTGGGCAGGCTCGTGGGCACCCCGAAGTACATGTCGCCCGAGCACGCGCTGGGGCGGCGGCTCACCCCTGCCGCCGACGTGTTCGCGCTCGGTCTCATCGGCGCGGTCGCCGCCACCGGCCACCACCCCTACGGGCGCGGCAACGGACTGGCCGTCGCCGCCAGGATCGCCGGGACCGACCGCGAGCCCCCGGACCTCAGCGCCTGCCCCGAGCCGCTGCGCGAGCTCGTGCGGGACTGCCTGGCCGCCGACGCGGGCGCACGCCCTTCCGCCGCGGAAGTGGCCGAAAGGTGCCGCAGCGCGGCCGGGCGCGACGTACGGGACTTCACCGGGTGGCTGCCCGCGCCCGTGGCCGCCGCTGTGCGGGCCCGCGAGGCGGCCGTCGCCCCGGACAGGGCCGCCGCCCTCGCGGACGCGCCCACGGTGACCGCACCCGCCCCGAGGACCGCACCCACGCTGCCCGCCCTGCCGCCGACGGTGCCGATGACCATGAAGGACCCCAAGGCCGACGAGTGGTCGCGCCGGGTCCGCCGTACGCCCTGAACGCGCCCTGAACTCACTGAAGCACCCGCACCACGCGCGCGTACCCGAAGCGCGGCACCACCCTCACCGTCCCCACCCCTTCTCGACCCAGGAGGCTCCCCATCAGCAGCTCCGTCGGCGACATCCTCAGCCCGCTCGGGCTCGAAGACCCGCGCGAGACCGCCGGTTACCACCTCCTCGCCCGTATCGGCGAGGGCGGCATGGGCACCGTCTACCTCTCGCACACCCGCGGCAACCAGCCCATCGCCCTCAAGGTCATCCGCCGCGAGTACGGCCAGAACCCGGACTTCCGGCGCCGGTTCGAGCAGGAGGTGCAGGCCGCCCGCCGGGTGCAGGGCTACCACATCGTGCCGGTCGTCGACCACGACACCAGCGGTACGCAGCCCTGGCTGGCGAGTTCCTTCGTCCCCGGTCTGGCCCTGCACGAGGTGCTCGGGCACTTCGGCGCGCTGCCCGAGGCGGCGGTCTTCCAACTGGTCGGCTGCACGGCGCTCGCGCTGTCCTCGATCCACGCGGCGGGGGTCGTGCACCGCGACCTCAAGCCGTCCAACATCCTGATCGGTTCGGGCGGTCCGTTCGTCATCGACTTCGGCATCGCGCGTGCCGCCGACGCCACCCAGCTCACCGCGAGCGGCGGTCTCATCGGCACCCCGCAGTACATGTCGCCGGAGCACGCGCTCGGCGAGCAGGTCGGCCCGGCCAGCGACATCTTCTCGCTCGGCCTGATCGCCGCGGTCGCCGCCACCGGACGGCACCCCTTCGGCGACGGCGGTGCGATCACCGTCGCCGCGCAGATCGCCAACACCGGTCACCGGCCGCCGGACCTCAGCGGCTACCCGGACAGCCTGCGCCCGCTGCTGGAACGCTGTCTGACGGCGGACGCGGCGGACCGCATCGAACCGGGCGAACTGATGGCACTGTGCGAGCAGTCCGCGGGCCGTCCCCTGCGCGAGTTCACCGGCTGGCTGCCGGAGCCGGTCGCCGAGGAGATCGCACGGCGGGAGCAGACGGCGCAGTACGCGGCCCAGCAGGCGCAGACCGCCCAGGCCGCACAGGCCGCACAGGCGGCTGCCGCGCAGGCCACCGCGCAGCCCCCGGTCCCGCAGCAGCCCCCGCAGGCTCCCCAGGGGCCGCCCACGCAGGCTCCGTACGCCCAGCCGACGCACACCCAGGCGCCCGGGGCGCAGCTGCCCGGGGCCCAGGCGCCGGGCACGCAGCCGCCCCAGCAGGCGGACCAGACAGCCCAGTTCGGGATGGCGGGCCACCCGCCGACGTACCAGAACACCCAGGGGCTCCAGGGCAACCAGTACACCCAGGGCACCCCGACGTTCGCCCCGGGCACGCATCAGCCGACGGCTCCGGGCGGGCTGCCGGGCGGGCTGCCGGGCGCGCACCCCACTCCGCCGCCCGCCGCGAAGAAGCCGGGGAAGGCGAAGAAGATCCTGCTCGCCGCCGCCCTGGTGGTCGCGGTCGGCGCGGGAGCGGGTGCCGCCGTCTACTTCGTCGGTGACAAGGGCAAGACCGACAAGGGGAGCACCGCCGCGGACAAGGCCGGGGGCGCCACCCCCAGTGCCACCGTGCCCGCCCCCGCGCAGAACCCCGCCACCCCCGCCGCGGAGGAGCCCTCCGCCGACCCGAACGGCACGCCCACCCCCGCGCCGCCGGAGACCGCGACGTACACCGAGATCTTCAAGAACAAGCCGCTGACGCTGCGCACGCCGAACTCGCTGTCCAGCACCTATGTGGACTTCGACCTGCCCAAGACGGTCGTCGACGGGGAGATGACGTCCGACGTACGCGACCTGACGGTCAGCGACTCGACCTGGGACTTCGGGGCCACCATGGGCAAGAGCGCGGGAGTCACCGCGCAGGAGTGCCGCAGCGGGGCGGAGACGAACGCGCTGCCCGACGAGGTGGGCCCGAGGAGCTTCGGGGAGCGCGGCAGCATCCCCAGGGGCACCCGGCTGTGCATGGTCACCGGGGACGGCAATCTCGCCATGTACGAGATCACCCAGATCACCGCGGCCGACAGCACCTCGGACGTGCCGACCGTGGTCGGCAACCTGACCCTCTGGAAAATCAGCCAGTAGGTAACTGTCAAAGCCACGGCACACGAAGGGGCGCCCACCGCACGAGCGGTGGGCGCCCCTTCTGCCGTCCGGGTGTCAGACCCGGTTGCGCAGCAGCGTGCGCATCGTCCGCATCGCGACCGACAGGTTCGCCAGGTCGAAGTCGTCCGAGCCCTGGATCTCCTCCAGGGTGGTGCGGGCACGGCCGAGGAGGGCCGCGTTGCGCTCCTCCCAGGCCTTGTAGCGCTGCTCCGGGGTGGAGGTGCCGTTCCCGGCGGACAGTACGTCCTGGGTGAGGCCCGCGTGGGCGGCGTACAGGTCCTCGCGGATCGACGCACGCGCCATGGACTGCCAGCGGTCGGCACGCGGCAGCTCGATGATGCGGTCCATCAGCTGCGTGATGCCGAGCCGGTCACCGAGGTCGTAGTACACCTCGGCGACGACCATCGGGTCCTTCTCGATGCGGTCCGCGATGGCGACCACGTCGAGGGTCGGGAAGGCGGACGAGAAGCCCGCCACGCGCAGCGCCAGGTCCTCGGGGACGCCCGCCTCGGTGAGCTCCTCCAGGATGCCCTGGTACCACTCCAGGTCGGCGCCGCGCAGCAGCCCCGGCAGGTCCTCCCAGACCCTGGCGACGCCCGCGCGGAAGAACTCGACGGTCTCGCCGATCTCCAGCGGCTGCGGGCGGTTGCCGAGCAGCCAGCGGGTGCCGCGCTCGACCAGCCTGCGCGAGTGCAGCCGGATACGGGTCTGGATGTCGGCCGGGACCTTGTTGTCGAGCGCCTCGACCGCGTCCCAGACCTCGCTGAGGCCGAAGATCGCGCGGGCCGCGAACTGCGCCCGTACGACTTCCTCGGTGGACGCGCCCGTCTCCTCGCGCAGCCGGTGCAGGAAGGTCGAACCACCGGTGTTCACCGTGTCGTTGACCAGCACCGTCGTGATGATCTCGCGGCGCAGCGCGTGTGCGTCGATCTGCTCCCCGAACTTCTCGCGCAGGGCGGCGGGGAAGTAGTCGTGCAGCAGCGTCCGCAGGTGCGGGTCGTCCGGCAGGCCCGTGGAGATCAGCTCGTCGGCGACGGTGATCTTCGTGTAGGCGAGCAGGACGGCCAGCTCGGGCTGGGAGAGCCCCTTGGAGTTGTTCAGCAGTTCCCTGATCTGGCGGTCGTTGGGCAGGAACTCCAGCGCCCGGTCCAGGTGCCCGTCCCGCGACAGCCTGCGCATGAAGCGCTGGTGCGCGTGGAGCAGCGAGGACGACTGGGCGACCGCGTTGGCCAGGGCGGTGTTCTGCGCGTAGTTGTTGCGCAGCACCAGGGTGCCGACCTCGTCGGTCATCTGCGCGAGCAGCTTGTTGCGCTGCTTGACGGTCATGTCCCCGTCGGCCACCAGGGCGTTGAGCAGGATCTTGATGTTCACCTCGTGGTCGGAGGTGTCCACACCGGCGCTGTTGTCGATGGCGTCGGTGTTGATCCGGCCGCCGGTACGGGCGAACTCGATGCGGCCGAGCTGGGTGGCGCCCAGGTTGCCGCCCTCGCCGACGACCTTGACCCGCAGGTCCTCGCCGTTGACGCGGATCGCGTCGTTGGCCTTGTCGCCGACGTCCGTGTTGGACTCGACGGTCGACTTCACGTACGTACCGATGCCGCCGTTCCACAGCAGGTCGACCGGCGCCTTGAGGATGGACTGCATCAGGTCGGCGGGCGTCATCTTGGAGACACCGGGCTCCAGACCCAGCGCCTCGCGCATCGCGGCGTTCACCGGGATGGACTTGGCACTGCGCGGGTGGATGCCGCCGCCCTGCGACAGCAGCTCCTTGTTGTAGTCGGCCCAGGAGCTGCGCGGCAGCTCGAACAGCCGGCGGCGCTCGGCGTAGGAGACCGCCGCGTCCGGGTTCGGGTCGATGAAGATGTGCCGGTGGTCGAAGGCGGCGACCAGACGGATGTGCTCGGAGAGCAGCATGCCGTTGCCGAAGACGTCACCGGACATGTCGCCGACGCCGACGACCGTGAAGTCCTCGCTCTGCGAGTCGTGGCCGAGCTCCCGGAAGTGCCGCTTCACGGACTCCCAGGCGCCGCGGGCGGTGATGCCCATGCCCTTGTGGTCGTAGCCGACGGAGCCGCCGGAGGCGAAGGCGTCGCCGAGCCAGAAGTGGTAGGCGATCGCGATCTCGTTGGCGATGTCGGAGAAGGTCGCGGTGCCCTTGTCCGCGGCGACCACGAGGTACGTGTCGTCCTCGTCGTGCCGAACGACGTCCTTCGGATGGACGACCTCGCCCGCGACCATGTTGTCGGTGATGTCGAGCAGCGCCGAGATGAAGGTGCGGTACGAGGCGATGCCCTCGGCCAGCCACGCGTCACGGTCCACCGAAGGGTCGGGCAGGTTCTTCGCGACGAAGCCGCCCTTGGCGCCCACCGGCACGATGACGGTGTTCTTCACCATCTGCGCCTTGACCAGGCCGAGCACCTCGGTACGGAAGTCCTCGCGCCGGTCCGACCAGCGCAGACCGCCGCGCGCGACCTTGCCGAAGCGCAGGTGCACGCCCTCGACGCGGGGCGAGTAGACCCAGATCTCGTACGCCGGACGGGGCGCGGGGAGGTCCGGGATGGCCTGCGGGTCGAACTTCATCGACACGTAGGCGTGCGGCTCGCCGCTGTCCGCCTTCTGGAAGAAGTTGGTCCGCAGCGTCGCCTTGATGACGGTCAGGAAGGAGCGCAGGATGCGGTCCTCGTCCAGCGAGGCGACCTGGTCGAGCGCTCCGTCGAGCTCTTCGAGCAGCCCGTCGGTGAGCTCGGTGCCGGCCTTCTGCCGCTCGGGCGACATGCGCGCCTCGAAGAGCGAGACCAGCAGCCGGGTGGTGTGGACGTTGGTGCGGAGGGTCTCCTCCATGTAGTCCTGGCTGAACATCGCGCCGGCCTGGCGCAGGTACTTGGCGTACGCGCGCAGCACCACGGCCTGCCGCCAGGTGAGACCGGCGCCCAGCACCAGCGAGTTGAAGCCGTCGTTCTCGGCGGCACCCGTCCAGACCGCGGCGAAGGCGTCCTGGAAGCGCTCGCGGGCGTCGTCGCCGAGGTAGTCGGAGCCGGAGCCGTTGGCGCCGGGGATCTGCGGCATGCGCAGACCGAAGTCGTAGATCCACGCGTGCGTGCGGTCGGTGCAGCGCAGCTCGTAGGGCCGCTCGTCGACGACCTCGACGCCGAGCCGCTGCAGTACGGGCAGCACCGCGGACAGCGAGACCTGCTCGCCGGTCCGGTAGATCTTGAAGCGGCGCTCGCCGGGGGCCGCGCCCACCGGCTCGTACAGGCTGAGCGCGAACTCCTTGCCGCCCTTGCCGAGCTGCTCCAGGTGGACCAGGTCGGCGACGGCTGAGCGCGGCGAGTGGTCGGCCTTGTAGCCCTCGGGGAAGGCGTGCGCGTAGCGGCGCTGGAGTTCGGCGGCGCGTTCCTCGCCCAGTTCGGCGTTGAGGGCCTCGCCGAAGCCGTCGGCCCAGGAGCGGGCGGCCTCGGCCAGGCGGGCCTCGATGCGCTCGACGTCGGCGTCGGTGAGGGCGGTCAGCACGGTGCCGGTCTCGACGCGGACCACGAAGTGCAGCCGGGACAGGATCGACTCGGTGTTCCAGGCGGTGAAGTCGACGCTGGTGCCGCCGAGCTCCTCCTTGAGGATGTCGATCAGCCGCAGCCGGACGGCCGTGGTGTAGCGGTCGCGGGGCAGGTAGACGATGGCCGAGTAGTAGCGGCCGTACTCGTCCTGGCGCAGGTACAGCCGCAGCCGGCGGCGCTCCTGGAGGTACAGGACGGACGTGACGACCGAGCGGAGCTGGTCGACCGGCGTCTGGAACAGCTCGTCGCGCGGGTACGTCTCCAGGATCTGCAGCAGGTCGCGGCCGTCGTGGCTGTTGGGTGTGAAGCCGGCGCCCTGGAGGACCTCGGCGACCTTGCGGCGGATGACCGGGACCCGGCGTACGGACTCGGTGTACGCGGCGGAGGAGAACAGACCGAGGAAGCGGCGCTCGCCCACCACGTTGCCGTCGGCGTCGAACTTCTTCACGCCGACGTAGTCGAGGTAGGAGGGGCGGTGCACGGTGGCGCGGCTGTTGGCCTTGGTCAGCACGAGCAGCTTGTGCTCGCGCGCCTTTGCGCGAGCGTCGGCGGGCAGACGGCTGAAGGAGGGCGAGACGGGGTGCGTCTCGTCGTCCTCGTGGTGCTGGGGGTCGGAGCGCAGGACGCCGAGACCGGTGCCGGGGACGGCTGCGAGGGAGTCGTCGCCGGTCAGCTCGTACTCGCGGTAGCCGAGGAAGGTGAAGTGGTCGGCGGCCAGCCACTGGAGCAGCTCGCGGGCCTCGTCGACCTCCTGCTCGGGCAGGTCGGCGGCCCGGGGCTCGTTGGGCAGCTCGTCGGCGATGCGCAGGGCGCTGTCGCGCATCTTCTCCCAGTCCTCGACGGCCTCGCGGACGTCGGACAGGACGCGCAGCAGGTCCAGGGAGATCTGCTTGAGGTCGGCGCGGTCGGTCTCGCGGTCCATCTCGACGTGGATCCACGATTCGACGATCGCGTCGTGGGGAAGTTCACCGGTGATCTGCTTGGAGAGCACCTCGATGAGCTTGCCGGTCACATCGCGGCGCACCAGTACCTGCGGGTGGATCACCACGTGGATGCCGCGGCCCTGCCGGGACAGCTCGTTGGTGACCGAGTCCACGAGGAAGGGCATGTCGTCGGTCACTACCTCGACGACGGAGTGACTGCACGTCCACCCGTTCTCCTCGACCGTCGGGGTGTGCACCCGTACGTTCGCCGTGCCCTGCGGGCGGTTCTCCGCGAGCCGGTGGTGCGAGAGCGCCGCACCGTAGACGTCGACCGGGTCGCGGCCTCCGATGTCTTCGGGTGCGGTGTGCAAGTAGTAGCGCTGGAGGTACGCGAGCAGGGCGGCCTGCTCCGGCGCCCCTTCACCCTCGGACCCAGTCGGAAGTTGTCCCCCCGCCGGGCTGTTCTCAGCTACCCGGGCGGCCCGCGCGAGCAGCTCGGCCTTGGCTTCGTCCAGCTTGGTCTGCATGTCCTCTGGCTCCTGTCGCGCGCCGTTGCGTGACGTAGGTGGTGAAGAAGGTGACACAACGCCACGACGCGGTGTTTCCGGTCGAGGTCGACGTTATGCCGCGATGAGAGATGCCCGTGACTTTATTGGCCATGTTCGGCAGCGGGTCCGGGTTCGGAAAACCAGCGTGGGCCCGGGCACGGTAGTGCGCCGGGCGAAGGCCGGGGGCTGCACCGCCCCCGAGGCGTATCGCGCTGATCACGGGACCAGGCTATCCCCCCTCGCCCCGTCGGCGTTATTCGCGGGGCGTTGGACAAAACGCGGAGAACTTCGACGCTTTGTCCATTCCTGCCCCGTGCACCCCGTGCGACGCGGCGGTCACGCGTCGGTCGGCACGGCCGCCGTCGCCGCCGCCGCACGGTCTGCCGCACGCCCTCTTGGCAAATCCCGCGCCCGGGGGCACCTTGACCGGACCACCGTCCCCTCTCCGCGGGAGCAGCCATGTCAGCGAAGATCCTCCTCGTCACGGGCGATGCTGCCGAGTCCCTCGAAGTGCTCTACCCCTACCAGCGACTGCGCGAAGAGGGGTACGACGTCCACATCGCGGCGCCGTCCCGCAAGACCCTGCGCTTCGTCGTCCACGACTTCGAGGCCGGTTACGACACCTACACCGAGAAGCCGGGCTACACCTGGCCCGCCGACCTCGCCTTCTCGGAGGTGGACCCCGGCAACTACGTCGGGCTGGTGATCCCCGGCGGGCGGGCCCCGGAGTACCTGCGCAACGACCCGGAGCTGCGCAAGATCCTCAAGGCGTTCTTCGACACGGACCGGCCGGTGGCGCAGATCTGCCACGGCCCGCTGCTCACGGCGGCCATCGGTGCGCTGAGCGGGCGCAGGGTCACCGCGTACCCGGCACTGGAGCTGGACATGCAGAACGCCGGGGCCACCTTCCAGGACGCGGAGGCGGTGGTCGACGGCACGCTGGTGTCGGCCAGGGCCTGGCCGGACCACTCGCGGTGGATGCGCGAGTTCCTGACCGTGCTGCGGGCGAAGGCACCGGTGACGTAGACGGGCGGGCGTGGGGGGCCGGCCTCTGCGGGGCGAGCGTGGCGTGGCCGGCCTCTGCGGGGCGGGCGTGGGGTGGGGTGGCCGGCCCTCCGCGGGGCGGACCGGCCCACCCCGTCAGCCCGCTATCTCCTCCGCCAGCCGCACCGCGTCCCTCAGCGAGTCCACCACCGGCACCCCGACCGCTTCCAGCGCCGCCCTGCTGTGCGAGCCGCCCGTGTAGAGCACCGCGCTCGCCCCGACGTGCGCCGCGGCCAGCGCGTCGTCGACCGCGTCGCCGATCACCACGGTCCTGGCGGGGTCGACGCCCTCCAGCGCCGCGAGGTGGCGCACCATGTGCGCGGCCTTGGTGCCGCCGGAGGGCCCGGTCCTGCCGTCGACCCGTACGAAGTGGCGCTCGATGCCGTACTCCCGTACCACCGGCACCAGTTGGTCATGCCCGTACATGCTCAGCAGGGACTGACTGCGGCCGGCCGCACCCCAGCCGCTGAGCACCTCCTCGACACCGTCGGTCAGCCCGCAGGCCGCGCGCAGCTCGACGTAGTGCCGGTGGAAGGCGGCGTCCATGAGCAGCCACTCCGCGTCCGTCGGAGCGCGGCCCATCAGGCGCTCGTAGAAGCGCGGGATCGGTATGCAGTACAGCTCGCGGTACTGCTCCAGGGTGATCGGCGGGAGGTCGACCTCGGCGAAGGCCGCGTTGCTCGCCCCGATGACCGCGTGGATGTCGTCGAGCAGTGTGCCGTTCCAGTCCCAGACCAGGTGCGTCCTCATGAAAGAACGGTACCCAGGGGGTCTGACAACGAAGTCGGCAAGCCCCTCGGGTGCACGGTCTCAGCCGATCAGTCCGGGAATCTCCTGCACCCCGAACCACAGCAGCTCGTGGTCCTCCGCCCCGTCCACCGTGAACTGCGCGTCGTCGTCCCCGAGGTCGGCGGCTCCCAGCGCGGCTGCCGCCGCCGTCACGTCGGCCAGCGCGTCGTCCGCGTCCGCGTGCACCGCCGCGGCCTTCTTCAGCGGTACGGAGCCCTCGACGCGCACCTCGCCGATCGCCCCGGCGTCCATCCCCCGGCCGTCCGGGTCGGCCGTCACCGCACCGTCCGCCACGTCGACCGCGAGCACCACCCGGCGGCGCTCGGCGGCCGGGTCCCCGGCGACCAGCCGCAGCGAGGCCGCCGCCGCCCGGCCCAGGGCCGCGTACTCCAGCTCCTCGATGTCGTCCGAGACGTACCACTCGCGCAGTCCGGGCGTCACCGCGTAGGCGACCAGCGGCCCGGGGGCCAGCTCGCCGCCCTTGTACGCCGCTGCGAGACCGGGAAGGGTCAGGGGTACGTAGACGCGCATGACTGTCGCTTTCGTCGTCGGACATCGAGCGCCCGGCACCGGGCTTCCCCGCCGGGCTTCCGTGTGGGCCTCCCCGTGGGCCTTCCCGTGGGGCTTCCCTGATCGAAAACTCCGCTCGACAGGGCCTCAAGGATACGTTCCGGGTCCCCCATCGGGGCGGCGGTCCCCCCTCCGCCGCCGTCCACCCCGCGCCGCACGCCCCCCGCGCGCATACGCCGCCCCGGGCCCCCGGCCACTCTGATAGGTGATTCCGCGACCGGCGCCCGGCCGCCGCGCGCGCCCTTGCCGCCGCGCCCCTCGGACCCGTACAAGATCTCCAACGAAAAGTTACCGCCCGGTATTACACCGGCCAGGCAGAGCGGGGCGATCAGCATGCACAGGACGCAGACCCGACCCGGCAGCGGCAGCACCCGGCCCGACACCCACCGGCCCGGCAGCACCCGGCCCAGCGCCACGAGGCCCGACAGCACCCGGCCCGGCACCACCCGCTCCACCGACCTCCGCCCGCCGCGCGCCCCCGCTCCCCTGCACCACCAGTTCGCCGTGCGCCTGCTGGCCGTGCTCAGCGGCGAGCGCCCGGCGATCAGCATGCTGCACCAGGTCGTCGGGGACGCGTACGACCAGCTGGTGCTGCTGGCTCCGCGGACCCCGTTCCGCGCCCGGGGAGTGCGCCCCGTCGTCCGCAGGTGCGGCTGCTTCCGGCCGCGGCCCGATGTGATCGAGGCCTTCGCCATGATCGGCGCGGGCCCGCAGCTGCGCGCCATGGCCTTCCGCCTGGAGCAGAACGCCGACCAGCGCTGGCGCTGCACCGCCGTGGACCTCGGCGGCGGGCACGCGCGCGTACCCGCACCGGCCGGCGTCTGAAACGCGTCCGCTGAAACGCGTCCGGGCGCGCACCCCCGAGGGGATGCGCGCCCGGACGAGACGCGTGCGTACGCGTACGTGTACGTGTACGCAGGTAAGGCCGCTCGCCTACTTCTTGCGGCGGCGCCCCGCCGTCTTCTGCGCCTTGCGCCGCTCGGCGCGGGTCATCCCGTCCGACTCGGAGCGGGTCGGCCCGTCCGCCGCGTTGTCGAAGTCGCCCTCGACCACGCCGCCCTCACCGTCCACGGTGGGCGCGGAGAAGTGCAGCCGGTCCGGGCGCTGCGGCGCCTCCAGGCCCTTGGCGTGGATCTCCGGACGCGCCTGCGCGCCCGCCGGAACCGCGTCCTCCTTGCTCATGGACAGACCCGCGGAGTCCTGCACCGGGACCTCCTCGACCTGCTGCTCGACCTGGACCTCCAGGTTGAACAGGTAGCCGACGGACTCCTCCTTGATGCCGTCCATCATGGCGTTGAACATGTCGAAGCCCTCGCGCTGGTACTCGACCAGCGGGTCCTTCTGCGCCATGGCCCGCAGGCCGATGCCCTCCTGGAGGTAGTCCATCTCGTAGAGGTGCTCGCGCCACTTGCGGTCCAGCACCGAGAGCACCACGCGCCGCTCCAGCTCGCGCATGATCTCCGAGCCGAGCTGCTTCTCGCGGTCCTCGTACTGCTCGTAGATGTCGGCCTTGACGGACTCGGAGATGAACTCGGCGGTGATCCCGGCACGGTCACCGGCCGCGTCCTCCAGGTCCTCGACCGTGATCTTCACCGGGTAGAGCTGCTTGAACGCGCTCCACAGCCGGTCCAGGTCCCACTCCTCGGAGAAGCCCTCGACGGTCTCCGCCTGGATGTAGGCGTCGATCGTGTCGTCCATGAAGTGCTTGATCTGCTCGTGCAGGTCCTCGCCCTTCAGGACGCGGCGGCGCTCGCCGTAGATGACCTCGCGCTGCCGGTTGAGCACCTCGTCGTACTTCAGGACGTTCTTGCGGGTCTCGAAGTTCTGCTGCTCGACCTGCGACTGCGCGGACGCGATCGCACGCGTCACCATCTTGTTCTCGATCGGTACGTCGTCGGGAACGTTGGCCATCGCCATCACGCGCTCGACCATCGCCGCCTTGAACAGACGCATCAGGTCGTCGCCCAGCGACAGGTAGAACCGGGACTCACCCGGGTCGCCCTGACGGCCGGAGCGGCCGCGCAGCTGGTTGTCGATACGTCGCGACTCGTGCCGCTCGGTGCCCAGCACGTACAGCCCGCCGAGCGCCTTGACCTCGTCGTGCTCGGCCTTGACGGCCGCCTCGGCACGCTCCAGGGCGGCGGGCAGCGCTGCCGCCCACTCCTCGATGTGCTCCTCCGGGTCCAGGCCCTGCTGGCGCAGGTCGGCCTCGGCGAGGTCGTCGGGGTTGCCGCCGAGCTTGATGTCGGTACCACGGCCGGCCATGTTCGTGGCGACGGTGACGGCGCCCTTGCGGCCGGCCTGGGCGATGATCGGCGCCTCACGGTCGTGCTGCTTGGCGTTGAGCACCTCGTGCTGCACACCGCGCTTGGCGAGCTGCTGCGAGAGGTACTCGGACTTCTCGACCGAGGTGGTGCCGACCAGGATCGGCTGGCCCTTCTCGTGCTTCTCCGCGATGTCGTCGACGACGGCGGCGAACTTGGCGACCTCGGTGCGGTAGATCAGGTCCGACTGGTCGATGCGGATCATGTCCCGGTTGGTCGGGATCGGCACGACGCCCAGCTTGTAGATCTGGTGGAACTCCGCGGCCTCGGTCATCGCCGTACCGGTCATGCCGGAGAGGCCGTCGTAGAGGCGGAAGAAGTTCTGCAGGGTGATCGTGGCGAGGGTCTGGTTCTCGTCCTTGATGTCCACCCCTTCCTTCGCCTCGATCGCCTGGTGCATGCCCTCGTTGTAGCGGCGGCCGGCCAGCACACGGCCGGTGTGCTCGTCGACGATCATGACTTCGCCGTCGATGACGACGTAGTCCTTGTCCTTCTTGAAGAGTTCCTTGGCCTTGATGGCGTTGTTGAGGTACCCGACGAGAGGCGTGTTGACCGACTCGTAGAGGTTGTCGATGCCCAGCCAGTCCTCGACCTTGGCGACACCGGGCTCGTGGATGCCGACGGTGCGCTTCTTCTCGTCGACCTCGTAGTCGCCGGTCTCCTCGATGCCCTTGAGCGGGTTGCCCGGCTCGCCCTTCTTGAGGCGGGTGACCAGCTTGGCGAAGTCGCCGTACCACTTGGTGGCCTGGTCGGCCGGGCCCGAGATGATCAGCGGCGTACGGGCCTCGTCGACCAGGATCGAGTCAACCTCGTCGACGATGGCGAAGTTGTGGCCGCGCTGGACGAGCTCGTCCTGGGACCACGCCATGTTGTCGCGGAGGTAGTCGAAGCCGAACTCGTTGTTCGTGCCGTACGTGATGTCGCAGGCGTACTGGGCGCGGCGCTCGGCGGGCGACATGTTGGCGATGATGCAGCCGACCTGGAGGCCCAGGAACTTGTGCACCCGGCCCATCAGCTCGGAGTCGCGCTCCGCCAGGTAGTCGTTGGTGGTGATCAGGTGCACGCCCTTGCCGGACAGTGCGTTGAGGTACGCGGGAAGCGTGCCGACGAGGGTCTTGCCCTCACCGGTCTTCATCTCCGCGACGTACCCCAGGTGCAGGGCGGCGCCACCCATCATCTGTACGTCGTAGTGACGCTGGCCGAGAACGCGCTTGGCCGCCTCGCGGACGGTCGCGAAGGCCTCGGGCATCAGGTCGTCGAGGCTCTCGCCGTCGGCGTACCGCTGCTTGTACTCATCGGTCAGGGCGCGCAACTCGGCGTCGGAGAGGTTGACGAAGTCCTCTTCGATGGAGTTGACCTGGTCCGCGATGCGGTGCAGTTTGCGCAGGATCTTGC
Source organism: Streptomyces sp. NPDC032721 (assembly GCF_055579625.1). NCBI lineage: Bacteria > Bacillati > Actinomycetota > Actinomycetes > Kitasatosporales > Streptomycetaceae > Streptomyces > Streptomyces sp. NPDC032721. The sequence continues at coordinate 195,529 of NZ_JBVIMX010000017.1, forward strand.
CTTCGCCTGCACGCATGAGCTTGTTGAAGACGGACACTGAGGCTGGTCTCCTTGCCGGTCGGGCCTGTGCACTGGGTCGGTGTGACTTTGGGTCTGTACTGACTTTGGCGCGGGCACGGCAGGCGGGCCCCACCGCAACGGCCATCGTAAGGGAGGACCCAGCCGCCACGGGAGGTCCGTCCTCACGAAGCCGCACCATCCTGCACAAGGTGAACGCACGGCGCGCACCTAAGGTGCCGGGCACCGCTCGAAAAGTGTTCGCCCACGGCTGCCGGCCCCAGGACAATCCGTTCATGGAACCCTTTGTGCTCACCACGGACCGCCTGGAACTGCGCCCTTTCGCCCCGGCCGACACCGAAGAGGTGTTCCGGGCCGTCCAGGACCCCGACATCCTGCGCTGGACGACGATTCCCTCGCCCTACGCACGCGCGGACGCCGTCCACTTCGTCGAGCAGGTCTCGGGCGAGGGCCTGCGCACCGGCACCGGGTTCCACTTCGCCCTGCGCGCGCGTGGCGGCGGTCCGCTGCTCGGCGCGGTCGGCATGGGCGTGTACCTCCCGCCCGGCGTCTGGGAGCTCGGCTACTGGACCGCGCGGCCCCACCGGCGGCGGGGTTACGTCACCGAGGCCGCGACGGAGGTGATCCGCTGGGCCCTCACCACCCTGCCCGTGCACCGGCTGATCTGGCGGGCCGAGGTCGGCAACGAACCCTCGCGTGCGGTGGCCCGCAAGCTGGGCTTCACCATGGAGGGCGTCCAGCGCGCGGGCACCGTCCACCAGGGCACCGCGCGCGACGCCTGGACGGGCTCGCTGCTCCCGTCGGACCTGGGCATTCCCGGTCCGTTCCCCTACCTCCCCGCGCCCGGCGGCCCCGGCCCGGGCCCCGTGACCGGTCCGGTCCCGAATGTCAGTGCTGGCCTCTAGTCTTTCGGCATGAGCCTCCAGCCGTCGTCCGCCGTCGCTCTCTCCGCCGACGAAGCACGCCGCATCGCGCTGCGCGCACAGGGATTCATGGGTGCGCCGGACCGCCGCGCCGGGGTGCGCGGGGTGCTGCGGCACCTGGGCGCCGTGCAGTTGGACACGATCTCCGTACTGGCCCGCTCGCACGAGCTGATTCCGTACGCACGGCTGGGCGCGGTGGACCGCAGGACGGTCGAGTCCGCCTACTGGGCCGCCGACGGCGAACCGGCACACGCCTTCGAGTACTGGTCGCACGCGGCCTGCATCCTCCCCGTCGAGGAGTGGCCGCATTTCGCCTTCCGCCGCCGCGCCTACCGCGCCCGCCCCCAGTGGCACCACGAGCTGACGGACGGGGCGTACGAGCGGGTCATCAAGCAGCTCCGCACCGAAGGCCCCCTCACGGCCACGGAACTGGGCGGCGCGAAGAACGGCGGGGAGTGGTGGGACTGGTCGGAGTCCAAGGTCGCCGTCGAGCGCGCCCTGATGTACGGCGACGTGGTGTGCACCGGCCGCCGCAGCTGGAAGCGGGTGTACGACCTGGCCGAGCGCGCCATTCCCACCGCCCTCCAGCACGAGGACCTCTCCGACACGGAGTGCGTACGCCGCCTGGTGGCGCTCGCCGGCAAGTCCCTGGGCGTGGGCACGCGTGAGGACATCTCCGACTACCACCGGCTGAAGAACGCCCAGGTGGACGCGGTGATCGCGGACTCGGGCCTGGTGCCCGTCGAGGTCGAGGGCTGGGGCCGTCCGGCCTGGGCGGACCCGGAAGCACTGGCCACGACCCCGCGCGGACGCCACCGCACGACGCTGCTCTCCCCGTTCGACTCCCTGATCTGGGACCGTCCGCGCACCGAGCGCGTCTTCGGCTTCACGCACCGCCTGGAGGCGTACGTCCCCAAGCCGAAGCGCGTCCACGGGTACTTCGCGATGCCGCTGCTGTCTGGCGGGCAGCTGCTCGGCCGCGCCGACCCGGCCCGCGAGGGCAGCACCCTGATCGCCCGTCAGGTGTCGCTGGAATCAAGGAAGTCGGTGCCCGCGATGGCCAAGGCCCTGTGGGAAGCGGCCTCCTGGGTCGGCTGCACCGACGTACGGGTGGACCGCACGACCCCCGCCGAACTCCACAAGCCCCTGTTGGAGGCACTCGCCCGGTGACCCGGCGGCCCTGACGGGGAATTCAGCGATCTTCGACCGCGCCTTCAGCGGATCTCAAGGATCTTCTCGCGCATCGCGTAGACCACGGCTTCCATCCGGGAGTGCAGCTGGAGCTTCTCCAGGATGTTGCGCACGTGGTTCTTCACGGTGTTCTCCGAGATGAACAACTCCTTGGCGATGTCCCGGTTGTTCATGCCGGTGGCGACCAGCTTGAGCACTTCCAGCTCCCGGTCGGTGAGCCGGGGCGCGGGCACCAGCCGACGTTCGTCGGAGCGCTGGATCATCGACTTGAACTCGGTCAGCAGCTTGGACGCCATGGAGGGGCTGATCTGCGACTGCCCGTCGGCCACCGCCCTGATCGCCGTGGAGACCTCGTCCGTCGAGATCTCCTTCAGCAGGTATCCGGTCGCACCGGCCTTGATCGCGTCGTAGAGGTCCGCCTCCTCGTCGCTGATCGTCAGCATGATGATCTTCGCACTGGGGGCCACCTCCTTGATGGAGGTGCACGCCTCGATCCCGCCCCGCTTGGGCATCCGCACGTCCATCAGCACGATGTCCGGCAGCAGGTCGGCCGCCTTGTCCACGGCCTCCGCCCCGTCCCCGGCCTCACCGACGACCTGGATGTCCTCCTCCTGGGCCAGGACGATCTCCAGCCCGCGGCGGAAGAGCGCGTGGTCGTCCACCACGAGAACCCTGATGGGCTCCTTGCGGGACCCGCCCGTGTCCGTGTCCCCGTCCGCGTCGGCCGCGCGGCCGGCACTCCGGGCGTAGTCGCCGCCGTGCACCGGACCGAAGCTGTCCGCCATCGTTCCTCCCCCTGAGGCCATGGCCCGAAGTTCATGTGCTGCGCCAACCACAGTCCGCAGAGCACCTCTTGACTTGCGGTGACATGATTCCATGCCCCGGCGTCGCAACGGTCGCTTCAGGACGCACGTGGTGGTGCCCCCGGAGGCGCACAGGCTCTCCGGGGGCACCACCGTCAGGTGGTACGGCGCGCCGGGCGCCGCCGTTCAGCGGCTAGCCGCCGAGGGCTCCGCCGGCCCCGCCCGCCTCCGACTCGGCGAGTGGGTCCGTGTCCAGGTGGATGACTCCGTAGTCGTAGGCGTGCCGCCGGTAGACGACACTCGGGCCCTTCGTCTCGGCGTCGACGAAGAGGTAGAAGTCGTGCCCGACCAACTCCATCTCGTAGAGGGCCTGATCGAGCGACATGGGTGCGGCCACGTGGGTCTTCTCGCGGACCACCAGCGGGCCGTCGCCCTGCACCTCAAGCGAGCCGATCTTCTTCGTGGGAACAGACGTGTCCGACTCGGTCCGGTCCACGGCGAGTTGACCGTCGCCGTCGATGACCGCCGCATCGGGTACCGCCGATCCGACCTCTGCCGCGGACAGCCTGCCGTTGCCGCGACGGGTGTGGCGCTTGTCGTGCTGCTTGCGCAGCCGCGCCTCCAGCTTTCCGGTTGCCAGGTCGAGCGCCGCGTACGGGTCGCCCGCCGATGCTTCTGCCCGGATCACGGGACCGCGCCCGTGGACCGTGATCTCCACCCGGTCCGAACGGTCGGCCTGCCGCGGGTTGGGCTCCTTGGACACCTCCACGTCGAGGCTGATCACCTTGCCGTCGAGCTTCTGGATCCTCTCCAGCTTGAGCTTCTCCGCCACGTGCTTGCGGAAACGCTCGGGTACCTCTGTCTTGCGGCCCTTGACGACGATGTCCACGCAGAACTCCGTTCCCGGATTGCTCCGCTCACTGGCGGAGCGACTCCCTCTTGCACCAGACTCCGGCTCGTCCCGAAGTCTCGGACTAGGCGACTTCACCTCCTCCTCCCCCGTCGGGAAGATCCACACCCCCATTTCGGGGTGCGAGGGAAAACCTGAAGCACGGCAGTGCAATAAGTGAGGCACAGCAACCGCTTTTCCTCACTTCCGAACATAGCTCGCTCGGACGGGTGTCGGCACCCGCTACCGCCGCGTACCTCCGTTCAGGTGCTTTTTCCCTCTCACTACCTGCAACGATGCAAGTTCCCGGTCAGTTCCAGTTTATTTCGAAAGATTTCGGCGGCGCCGCGACAACCGCAGCGACAAGGTCACCGAATCCGGTGTTCCGCACCGGTCCGACCGCCCAGACGGCCCCGGTCTCACGCACGGCCCCGGCCGCAGGTTCGGATCTGACCGCCCGCGCCGCCTCGGCCAGCGTGGCCCCGGTGGTCATCAGGTCGTCCACCAGCACCACCCGGTGGCCCGCCAGCAGCTTTCGGCCACCGGCGACCACTCCCAGGGCGCCGGACAGGTTCGCCAGCCGCTCCCGGGCACCCAGGCCCGTCTGATCACCCACCGCCCGCCGCTGCCGCAGCACCGGTGCGACCCGCGCCCGGGTCCCTCCGCCGCGCAGCTCCGCGGCCGCCGCGAGGGCGATCCGCCGTGTCGGGTCGTGCCCCCGGGCGCCGACCGAACGGCGCGCGGACGGCACAGGCACCAGCACGATTTCCCGCGTCACTTCCACTGCCGTATCACTTACCCGCAGGCCCCGCGGATACGCCACCCCAGCCCCATCAGTCACCGCGCCACGCACCGCCCGCGCCAACGCCCGCCCCAACGGCCGCGCCAGCCCCAGCGCACCGCGCTCCTTGTGCGCGAGCAACACCGCACGCGGCGCGTCCTCGTACCGCGCCGCCGCATGCACGGCAGGCAGCCCGTACGGCTCCGGCACCGGGCGGACCCGGCCCGGCTCCTTCCCGTACAACTCCTCGCCGCACTGCGCGCACACCCCTGCCGGCGCCCGGGGCCTGCCGCATCCGCCACAGGCCACCGGCAGCACCAGACCGGCGAATTCCCGCCACCATCCCCGTAGTTGCCGCATGCCCACCACTGTGCGCACGGCGGTGACGGCTCCGCCACCCCTGTGGACAACCACCCCGTTGTGGACAACTCGCACCACGGGGCCATCGCCGCCCGGCGCGTGCCCCTGCCCCTGCCCCTGCCCCTAACCGGGGTAGAACGGCAGCGAGCCCTCGCCCTCCTCGACGACCGTCTTCCAGTTGGCGCCCGGAGGCAGCCGTACGATCCCGTCGTCCTTCGACTGTGCGAGGAGCGGCAGTTGCTCCATGTCGGAGGCCGAGACGGCCGTGACCTGGTTGGCACCGGGCAGCAGTCCCTCGGGCGAGGCGGAGCCGTCGGTCTGGACGTAGCGCATCTGCTGCACACCGCCCGCTTCCCGGCCCACCACCACCAGCCGGCTGCGCCCTGCCCAGGACACCGCCGTCACTTCCTCCATCTGCGGCGCCGCGGCCCGCAGATCGGCCACCTCGACCTCAGGGCTCTCCTTGGTGCCGCTCCGCTCCACCCGGCCGACCTTCAGGGTCTTGCGCCCCTTCTCGTCCACCACGATCAGCGCGATCCGCACTCCGTCGGCCGCCACCCGCAGCGAGTCGACGTACCCGTCGCCGAGGCCCACGACCGTGACTTCCTGCGGCTTGCCCTTGCCGTTCACCATCCGCATCAGGCGCGGGTTGGCCGGGTCCCGGTCCGCGACCCACAGATCGCCCCGGCCGTCCCAACTGGGCGTGGACAGCGGGTCCTTCCCCTTGGACGCGCTGGTGTACAGCTTGTCGAACCTGCTGCCCGCCGCGATCTGCGCGACGTACAGGTGGTGCCCGTCGGACGAGACGCCCGCCGCGTAGTTCTCATCGCGCGACACCGCCGCCGACTTCAGCCCCTGCTGGATCCCGCCGAGCGCCCCCGGCACCGGCTGTGCCTCCTCGTGCTCCGCATTGCTGCGCATTTGCACGAGTTGCTGCCTGCCGTTCAGGAAGTACTGGTAATCCGGGGCCCGCAGAGTGCTCTCGGGCACATGACCGCCGGCCTGGTCGCCGCGCATGACGCACAGCGGCGAAAGGTCGTCGCCCTGGATCTCCACCTGGTCGATCCGCGAAGTGGCCGTCATGCCCTGGAGGGTGAAGAGCAGTTGGGTCGCCATGTCATTGCAGCGCTTCGGGGTGACATTCGCACCCTTGGCATTGAGCGGCACCTTGAGGGAATTGTGGTCGCCGAAAGTGAGCGTCTTGACGCCGTCCTTCAGCGTCGCGCTGCTGGGGAAACTCGAACCGACCACAGTGCGCAGCCAGACGGAAGGACCGTCCAGCAACGCCTTCACCGCCTGGGCCACCGGGTCGAGCCGGGTCTGCGGGTCCGTCCGCTTGCGTACGTACACGGGATCGGCGACGAGCCACCGCTGCCCGGCGTCGTCGGTCGCGGACCCGGACGCGAAGTAGTACTTGTCGACGGGCCGGTAGATGCGCTGGAAGTCCGACTCCCCCAGCACCAGGCCCTTCGGCGGCTCGTTGATCCGCCACTCGTCCTGCTTGGTGTCCGGGTTCCGCTCCCTCATCAGGTGCAGCGGCTGTTCGTACTTCTTCACCTCGGCACGGAAGGCGCTCTGCCCGTCGAGGAAGGCGACCTGCTGTCCGGCGAGCGAGTAGGCGGGGGTGCCGCCGTTGTTCTTGGAGGAGGTGGCCTCCCCGGCGGGTGCTGCGGCCAGCACCGTCGTGCCCTCGCTCGGGCGCCACTCCTTCGAGGCAGCCTTGGTCAGGTACTTGCGTGCGGTGTCGAACCCGGGGTCGTCACTGGTCATCGCCTCCAGGAAGCCGTCGACGATCTCCTCGGGCCTGGCCCCGGCACGCGGCGGCACGCTGTAGACCCGTACCTGCGAGTCGACCCGCTGCGACGCCTTCACCGCGCGTACGTCACCGTGGTCGGGCATCGAGCTGCAGCCCGCCGCGCCGAGCAGCAGACCGCTCAGCCCGAGGGCCCCCGCCCTACGGCCACGTCCCCGGCCCGCGCTCCGGCCCTCCGGGCCGCCGTTGTTCCCGCTGCCCCAGCTACGACCCTCAACGCCCACGGGGGGTGTCCTCCCGGTCCCTGTCCTGCGGTGCGCGACCGCTGCCACCGCTGCCACCACTGCCAGCACTGCCGCTCGTGCCGGCGTTCCCGCCGCCACCGGACTGCCTGCTCCCGTCCGCACCGTCGCCGCTCTGCTGCGACTCGTCGCCCGCCCACCCGGAGACCACCCTGGCGCCATTGCCGGGCAGCGCCGTCGGGTCCACCGGCACGGCCGTCGTACGGGGCGGCTGTATGGGGCCGGTCCCCCGCTCCCCCAGCGGCTGTACGGGAACGGTGGCGAGCCGCGTGTTGCCGCTGCCGCCGCCCGCCCCGCCCTGGGCCGCTTCCGCCACGCGCGCGCGTGCTCGTCGCGAGTCCTCCGGCTCCAGCGGGATCGGCGATCCGCGCAACGGCTCGTCGACCGTACGCGGCAGGGTCAGCCGGAACTGCGATCCGCCGCCCGGCTCACCCCACGCCTGGAGCCATCCGCCGTGCAGCCGGGCGTCCTCGACGGCGATCGACAGGCCGAGCCCGGTGCCGCCGGTCGTCCTGGCCCGGGCCGGGTCGGCCCGCCAGAACCGGCTGAACACCCGGGTCGCCTCGCCCGGCTTAAGCCCGACGCCGTAGTCCCGTACGGCCACCGCGACCGCTCCTCCGGCGGCCCCGAGCCGTACCACCACGTCGCGTCCCTCGCCGTGCTCCACGGCGTTGACGACGAGGTTGCGCAGCACCCGCTCGACCCGCCTGGCGTCCGCCTCGACGACCACGGACTGCTCGTCGCCGACGACCCGGATCACGGTGCCCTTGCGCTCCGCCAGTGGCTCGGCCGCGTCGATCACCCGTCGTACGACCTCGCGCAGGTCTATCGGCTCGGCCTCCAGCGCGGCGGCTCCGGCGTCGAACCGGCTGATCTCCAGCAGGTCGGCGAGCAATGACTCAAAACGATCGATCTGCCCGACCAGCAGCTCCGCGGATCGCGCGGTCACCGGGTCGAAGTCGCTCTTGGCGTCGTGGATGACGTCGGCGGCCATCCGTACGGTCGTCAGCGGCGTGCGCAGCTCGTGCGACACGTCCGACACGAACCGGCGCTGCATCCGCGACAGGTCCTCCAGCTGCTGGATCTTCAGCTGGAGGTTCTGCGCCATCTTGTTGAAGGCCTCGCCGAGCCGCGCGATGTCGTCCTCGCCGGTGACCTTCATCCGCTCCTGCAGCCGCCCCGCGGACAGCCTCTCGGCCACCCCCGCGGCCATCCGTACGGGCGTGACGACCTGCCGTACCACCAGCCAGGCGATGGCCCCGAGCAGGACGACGACGAACAGTCCGGCGGTGGTCAGCGTGTTGGTGACGACCTTGAGCGAGGCCTCCTCCTGCGCCAGCGGGAAGAGGTAGTAGAGCTGGTAGGGCTGCCCGCTCACGTCATTGAGCCGCTTGCCCACGATCAGGCCGGGCTCGGACGGCTGGGAGCTGTTGCTGTACTCGATCCGTACGTACGTCTGGTGCGCCTCGCTGCCCTTGTCCACCTCGTCGCGCAGCTCCTGGGGCACGCTCGCGAGGGGGTCCACGCCACCGGAGGCGCGGGGTCCGGGCTGGGTCGTCTCCTCGTCCGACGCGGAGCTCAGCGCGACCACGTTGAAGGCCTTCTGGCCGCCGCTGGCGAGGACTTCCACCAGGTCGGAGCGCCAGTTGGCGACGTTGCGGGCGGCCCTCTTGTCGGAGGTGTCACCGTCCTGGCCGTCCGGCGCGACGGGGGTGCTGGCCCGCTCCTGGGCCACGGAGAAGCCTCCGCGGGCCTGGTTCTGGGCCGCTTCCATCTTGGAGTTGAGCAGCCCGTTGCGTACGGCGCTGATGACGACGAAGCCGAGCAGCAGCACCACACCGAGCGACATCAGCAGGGTCGCCGCGACCACCCGCAGCTGGATGTTGCGCCGCCACAGCCGTACGGCGGGCAGCAGCGGACGCCGCACCAGCCGTACGACCAGGCGCAGTACGGGGCCGCCTACGGGCGCCCCGTCCTGGAGCAGCCGGCCGCCTTGCAGCAGCCGGCCGATCCGGGACGTACCGCGCTCCGCTCCGGCAGGGCGCTCCGTACGGCTTCCCGGCTCCCCGGGCTTCGGAGCAGCACTGCCTCGCTTCATGTCAGCTGGGTCCGGCCTTGTAGCCCACGCCGCGCACGGTCACGACGATCTCCGGGCGCTCCGGGTCCTTCTCGACCTTGGAGCGCAGCCGCTGGACGTGGACGTTGACCAGCCGGGTGTCCGCGGCATGGCGGTACCCCCAGACCTGCTCCAGCAGCACCTCGCGGGTGAACACCTGCCAGGGCTTGCGGGCGAGCGCGACCAGCAGGTCGAACTCCAGCGGGGTCAGCGCGATCGACTGGCCCTCCCGCTTCACCGAATGACCGGCCACGTCGATGACCAGGTCACCGATGGCGAGCTGCTCGGGCGCGGGCTCCTCCGACCTCCTCAGCCTCGCCCGGATCCGGGCGACGAGCTCCTTGGGCTTGAACGGCTTGACGATGTAGTCGTCGGCGCCGGACTCAAGGCCCACCACCACATCGACTGTGTCGCTCTTGGCCGTGAGCATCACGATCGGCACCCCGGACTCGGCCCGGATCAGCCGGCAGACTTCGATGCCGTCCCGTCCGGGCAGCATGAGGTCCAGCAGCACCAGGTCCGGCTTGGCCTCCCTGAACACAGCCAGCGCTTTGTCGCCGTCGGCGACGAACGACGGCTCAAAACCTTCTCCACGCAACACAATGCCGAGCATCTCGGCAAGTGCGGTGTCGTCGTCAACTACGAGAACGCGACCTTTCATAAGGGCCATCATCCCATTAGCTCATCGTTGCCTGTCGTGACCTGGCACACAGCTCCGCGAGAGAAGCCCCGGTCACCGGCGAAACGACCCCCTGTTCGGTGACGATCGCCGTCACCAGTTCAGGCGGTGTCACGTCGAAGGCGGGGTTGTACGCCTGGGTCCCCAGCGGTGCGACGGGCAGCCCGCCGCCTCCCTCGGAACCTGCCACCGAGAGGCCCCCGGTGAATTCCGTCACCTCCAGCCCGGACCGTTGCTCCACCTCGATGTCCGCCCCGTCCACGGTGCCCAGATCCACCGTGGTCAGCGGCGCCACCACGACGAACGGCACGTGGTGGTACTTGGCGAGCACCGCGAGCGGATAGCTCCCCACCTTGTTCGCCACCGAACCGTCGGCCGCGATCCGGTCCGCCCCGATCAGCACGGCGTCCACCTCGCCCGCCGCGAACAGCGAACCCGCCGCGTTGTCGGTGAGCAGGGTGTACGCCATCGAGTGGCGCGCCGCCTCGTACGCGGTGAGCCGCGCCCCCTGCAGCAGCGGCCGGGTCTCGTCCACCCACAGCCGCCGCAGCCGCCCGGCCCGGTGCGCCGCCAGCGCCACGGCGAACGCGGTGCCCTCGCCGCCGGAGACCAGTGCCCCGGTGTTGCAGTGGGTCAGGATGCGGTGGCTGCCGCCGGGCAGCAGCTCGTCGAGGAGAGCGAGCCCGTGTCCGGCCATCGCCCTGCTGGCCTCGGCGTCCGCCCGGTGCAGTTCCCGCGCGGCGTCCAGGGCGGCCGCGGCGGCCCCCGCGTCACCGGCCCCCTTCCCCAGCGCGGCCCGGTACGCCTCCAGCGCCCACCGCACTCCGTACCCGAGGTTGACCGCGGTGGGGCGCGCCCCCGCCAGCTGGGCCGCCGCCCCCTCGACGTCGAACCCCCGCCGGGCGGCGAGCGCCACCCCGTACGCCCCCGCGATGCCGAGCAGCGGGGCCCCTCGTACCGCCAGCGTCTGGATCGCCTGCACCAGTGCGGGCACGTCCGTACAGACCCGGTCGACCTCTTCCGTCGGCAGCCGGGTCTGGTCGAGGAGCACCAGCACCGGTCCCTCCGGCGGCTCCTCCCATCGCAGCGAGTGCCGTGCGGGCGGTTCTGCGCCCACTGTGCTGTGTGCGTCCTGATCAGCCATCCGCCCAGTCTGCCCCGTACCGCCCCGACATTTGAAGGTGCCAAGAGCGACCAGGAGTCCCGGGGGCCGGTCCATCGGCAGGCACCCCATGACACGATGGCTGGCAACCTGCCGCCGCAACCGCGGTCGGGCACCGTGAAGGAGCGACGATGAACGACTCTCCGGGCTGGGCCTCGCCCGGATCCGCCCCCTCCGACGACCGGCCTCCGGAGAGCTCCGGAGCTGCCGACCCCTCCGACCAGGCACCCGCCTCGAAGTGGTCGAAGGATCAGCCCCCCGCGGGCCAGTGGTCCGCTCCGGGCTCCACACCCGCGCGCAGCCACGCCCAGACCCCGCCCCGGCAGGGCGGTTACGGCCCTCCGCAGGTCGGCGGCTGGGGAGCCCCCGGCCCCGGTGGCTGGGGTGGCCCGCCCCCGGCGGCCAAGCCCGGCGTGATCCCGCTGCGCCCCCTGGGCGTCGGGGACATCCTGGACGGCGCGGTCTCCACCATGCGCGCCAACTGGCGCACGGTGCTGGGCATCACGGTCACCGTCGCCGTACTGATGCAGGTCGCCGACATCCTCATCCAGCGCTATCTGCTGCCCGAGCCGATCGCCATCGACCCGAACGCGGACCCGTCGGAAGCCCTCCGCCAGTCCGTCGACTCGATGCAGAACACTCTGATCAGCATGGGCCCGACCACCCTGATCAGTCTGATCGGCACCTTGTTCACGACCGCGCTGCTCACCATGGTGGTCAGCCGCTCGGTGCTCGGCCGCCCGGTCACGGCGGGCGACGCCTGGCGCGAGGCCAGGCCCCAGCTGCTCAGGCTGCTCGGACTCACCCTGCTGCTGGCCCTCGGCGCCTCCGCGATCATGGTCGTGGGCCTGCTGCCCGGCCTCCTGATCGGCTCCACCGGCGGAGCGGCGCTCGCCGTACTGGGCGGACTCGGCGGACTCCTCGTCATCGCCTGGCTGCTGGTCCGGTTCTCCCTCGCCTCCCCGGCCCTGATGCTGGAGCGGCAGACCATCGGCCAGGCCCTGCGCCGCTCGGCCAAGCTGGTTCAGGGTTCCTGGTGGCGGATCTTCGGCATCACGCTGCTGACGATGGTCCTGACCGCCATCGTGTCGATGGCCATCGCTCTGTTCTTCTCGGTCATCGCCCTCCTCGTGGACGGCGACGGCCTCGACGGCCTCCTCCGGGGCTCCACCCCTGAGTTCGGCTGGGGCTTCCTGATCATCACCGGGATCGGCGCGGTGATCGCCGCGTCCATCACGTACCCGATCTCCGCCGGCGTCACGGTCCTCCTCTACATCGACCAGCGGATCCGCCGAGAGGCCCTCGACCTGGACCTCGCCCGCGCGGCCGGCCTCCCCGGTTACGGCACCGAGCAGCAGCCCACCGACCACACCCCAGGGAGCTGATGCGTCCGTGACAGTGACGGGGGCCACTGCCACGACCCTGCTGCGGGCGTACGCCGACGGCGACACCCCCGTGGACACACCACGCGTCCCTGCCCGCGAAGCCGCCGAGCGCGAACTGGCCGACCCGAGGTACCACGAGAACGACCCCAACCTCCTCCAGCGCGCCCTCGACCGTTTCTGGGACTGGGTCGCCGGACTCTTCGACGCCGCCTCCGGGGCCACCCCCGGAGGCACGCTCGGCGTGATCGTCATCGCGGTCGTCGTCATCCTGCTCGTACTCGGCCTGTGGTGGCGCCTGGGCACCCCCCGCCGCACCCCGGTCTCCAACGACGCCCTGTTCGACGACCGTCCCCGAAGCGCCGCCGAACACCGCACGACAGCCGAAGCACACGCCGCCGCCCTCCGCTGGAACCCCGCCGTCCAGGAACGGATGCGCGCCCTGGTCCGCGCCCTGGAGGAACGCACCCTCCTCGACCCGCGCCCCGGCCGCACCGCCGACGAAGCCGCCGCCGACGCGGGCCGCGTCCTGCCCGCCCACGCCGACCGCCTGCGCGCCGCCGCCCGCTCCTTCGACGACGTCACGTACGGCGACCGCACCGCCGACGAAACCGCGTACCTGACCCTGCGCACCCTCGATCTCGACCTCGACGCCACGAAACCGTCCCTGGCCGGCACCTCCGCGCCCGACGGAGCCACCCCATGACCACCACGGCAGACCGCCGCCCCACCGCGGACTCCCCCACCCCCCGCCAGCTGTGGCTCCGCTCCAGGGGCATCCTGCTGGTACTCGGCATCCTCGTTGTCGCGGGCCTGGTCATCGGCGCCCTCCAGTCCGGCGACCAGCACGGCCACCTCGACCCCCGCTCGTACGACCGCAACGGCAGCCGCGCCGTAGCCGAACTCCTCCAGGACCGCGGTGTCAGCACCCGCGTCGTCACCACCCTCGCCGAGGCGTCCAAGGCCACCGGCCCCGACACCACCCTCCTGGTCGCCTCCCCGAACCTGCTCACCCCCTCCCAACAGCGCCAACTCCACACCGCCACAGCCAAGTCGGGCGGCCGCACGATCCTCATCGCCGCAGGCCCCACCTCCACGCCCGCTCTCGCCCCAGGGGTACGCGCCGAGGCCCCCAGCTCCCCCGTCACCCCCCGCGAGCCCCGTTGTTCCCTCCCCGCGGCCACCACCGCCGGCACCGTAGACCTCGGTGGTATCCGCTACTCCACCACCACCACCGCCTCCCACGACGCCTGTTACCCCACCGACGGCCGCCCTTCCCTGCTGCGCCTCCCCGCCCCCGCGAACGGCGACACCGTCCTCCTCGGCGCCCCCGACCCCCTCCAGAACGAGCACCTCGCCCAACAGGGCAATGCCTCGCTCGCCCTCCAACTCCTCGGCTCCCGCCCTCATCTCGTCTGGTACCTCCCCTCCCTCACAGACCCGTCCGCGACCGAAGGCACCGGCTCCGACGGCAACTCCACCGACACCACGGGCAGCTTCCTCTCCCACGTCCCGCCCGGCTGGCTTTGGGGAACCCTCCAACTCGCCCTGGCCGCCGCGCTCGCCGCCCTCTGGCGCGCCCGCCGCCTCGGCCCTTTGGTGACCGAACGCCTCCCGGTGGCCATCCGCGCCTCCGAAACCACCGAAGGACGCGCCCGCCTCTACCGCAAGGCCCACGCCCGCGACCGCGCCGCATCCACCTTGCGCACCGCGTCCCGCGCCCGCCTGTCCTCCCTCCTCGGCGTCCCCACCGCCCATGCCGACTCCCCCGACGCACTCCTCCCTGCCGTCTCCACCCGGCTCCCCGATGCCACCAGGGACCTCAACTCCCTCCTGTTCGGCCCCACTCCGTCCGACGACGCCGGCCTCATCCGCCTGGCAGACGAACTCGACGCCCTCGAAAGAGAGGTCCGCGCCTCATGAGCGCCCAGCCCGCAGAGACCCCCGCCGAGCCCTCGGCCGAGTCCCCCGACCGCGCCCGCGCCTCGCTCGAAGCCCTGCGCTCCGAGATCGCCAAGGCCGTGGTCGGCCAGGACCCGGCGGTTACCGGCCTCGTCGTCGCCCTCCTCTGCCGCGGCCACGTCCTCCTCGAAGGGGTCCCCGGCGTGGCCAAGACCCTCCTGGTGCGCGCCCTGGCCGCCTCCCTCGAACTCGACACCAAGCGCGTCCAGTTCACCCCGGACCTGATGCCGAGCGATGTCACCGGCTCACTGGTCTACGACGCCCGCAGCTCCGAGTTCTCCTTCCAGCCCGGCCCCGTCTTCACCAACCTCCTCCTCGCCGACGAAATCAACCGCACTCCGCCGAAGACCCAGTCCTCCCTCCTCGAAGCGATGGAAGAACGCCAGGTCACCGTCGACGGCGTCCCCCGCCTGCTCCCCGATCCGTTCCTGGTGGCCGCCACCCAGAACCCGGTCGAGTACGAGGGCACCTACCCCCTCCCTGAAGCCCAGTTGGACCGCTTTCTCCTCAAGCTCACCGTCCCCCTCCCCGGCCGACAGGACGAGATCGATGTCCTGACCCGCCACGCGGAAGGCTTCAACCCCCGGGACCTGAAGGCCGCGGGCGTACGCCCCGTCGCCGGCCCCGCAGACCTGGAAGCCGCCCGGTCCGCCGTCGCCAAGACCTCGGTGTCCCCCGAGATCACCGGCTACGTCGTCGATATCTGCCGTGCCACCCGTGAATCCCCCTCACTGACTCTCGGCGTCTCCCCACGAGGCGCCACTGCCCTGCTGTCCACCGCCCGTG
This sequence comes from Streptomyces sp. NPDC032721, assembly GCF_055579625.1. NCBI lineage: Bacteria > Bacillati > Actinomycetota > Actinomycetes > Kitasatosporales > Streptomycetaceae > Streptomyces > Streptomyces sp. NPDC032721. The sequence continues at coordinate 210,636 of NZ_JBVIMX010000017.1, forward strand.
CCTGGGCCTGGCTCACCGGCAGGGACTACGTCATCCCCGACGATGTGAAGGCCCTGGCTCTGCCCACGCTCCGCCACCGCATCCAGCTCCGGCCCGAGGCGGAGATGGAAGGAGTCACCTCCGACTCCGTCATCACCGCGATCCTCGCCCACGTCCCCGTCCCCCGCTGAGACGGCGATCATGGCCCTCACCGGACGAGCCGCGCTGCTCGCCGCCCTCGGCTCCCTCCCCGTCGGCATCCTCGCGCCGAGCTGGTCGGGAATCCTCGCGATCAACGCGCCCCTCACACTCGCAATCATGTGCGACTTCGCCCTGGCAGCACCAGTACGAAAGCTCCAATTCACTCGAACTGGTGACACATCCGTTCGACTCGGTGAAACCGCCTCAGTGGCCCTCACCGTCACCAATCCCACGCCCCGCCGCCTGCGTGCCGACGTCCGTGACGCCTGGCCACCCAGCAGTTGGCTGCCCGGCACCGACTTCACCGCCTCGCGCCACAAGGTGACGATCCCGCCCGGCGAACGCCGCCGTCTCACCACGCAGCTGCAACCCACCCGCCGCGGCGACCGCCAAGCCCAACGCGTCACCGTCCGCTCCTACGGGCCGCTGGGCCTGGCCGCACGTCAGGCCGGCCACAAGGTCCCCTGGACGGTCCGTGTCCTGCCGCCCTTCACCAGCCGCAAGCACCTGCCGTCAAAGCTGGCCCGGCTCCGCGAACTCGACGGCCGCACCAGTGTGTTGACGCGAGGCGAAGGCACGGAGTTCGACAGCCTCCGCGAGTACGTGCCCGGAGACGACACCCGCTCCATCGACTGGCGTGCCACCGCCCGCCAGAACACGGTCGCGGTACGCACCTGGCGCCCCGAGCGCGACCGCCACATCCTCCTGGTCCTGGACACCGGCCGAACGTCTGCGGGCCGCGTGGGTGACGTACCCCGGCTCGACGCGTCCATGGACGCCGCACTGCTCCTCGCCGCACTCGCCTCGCGCGCCGGCGACCGGGTCGATCTCCTCGCGTACGACCGCAGCACACGAGCTCAGGTCCACGGCCGTTCGGCCGGGCAACTCCTACCGGCGTTGGTCAATGCCATGGCTCCACTCGAACCCGAACTGATCGAAACCGATGCACGAGGCATGGCCTCCGCAGTACTGAAGAGCACGCCCCGCCGCTCTCTCGTCGTTCTGCTCACCAGCCTGGACACGGCACCAGTGGAGGAGGGACTTCTTCCTGTGCTCCCTCAGCTCACCCAGCGCCACACGGTCCTCGTGGCATCCGTGGCCGATCCGCACATCGCAGAAATGGCCGCCTCACGAGGCTCTGTGGAATCAATTTACGAAGCCGCAGCGGGAACCCAGGCCCAAACTCAGCGCCGCCGCACGGCCGAGAAGCTACAGCGTCACGGAGTCACAGTCGTGGACGCGACCCCCGACAACCTCGCACCCGCTCTGGCCGACGCCTACCTGGCCCTCAAGGCTGCGGGCCGCCTCTGAAATCCCCCTGGATCAAGGATCCAGGGGGGCACTCTTCTCCCGTGAACGCAGAAAAGCCCCGCACCATAAGGTGCGGGGCTTTCCCACAATGATTGTTCGGCGGCGTCCTACTCTCCCACAGGGTCCCCCCTGCAGTACC
>NZ_JBVIMX010000018.1:0-208541 GCF_055579625.1 Streptomyces sp. NPDC032721
GGCCGGAGGGTTCGGCTCCGCCGGGGGCCGCCCCCTTGCCCGCCCGTTCCGCCCCCGGGGGGCGGCCCCGCCGCCCAAGGGGGCGGGGGCGTAGGCGGCTTCGCCGCGCGAGGGGGCGGGGCATTCAGGGGCGCGGGGAACTGCGCGGCCGGCCACGAACGACCCGCACATTCCACCCACCCAGGCCGGGCTGTCACCCGGGGTCCGGGGCGGAGCCCCGGTTTCGGGAAGGGGCGGGGTGGGGTGAAGCGCCGCGCAGCGGACCACCCTCGGCCCGCCCCCGGGCTAGGGCGCGTGGCGGTCCTTGGAGCCCAGGCCCTCGTCGTCCGAGTCGGTCCACAGCGTGCTGTCGTACGGGGCGTCCGGGATGGTGATCAGGTCCGGGCGCGGCGGGGGCGGTGCCGTGCCGGCCAGCAGGGCCAGGCTCTCCCGCAGGTGTGCCGCGTCGGTCCGGACGCGGCGTATCTCCAGCCCGTCCGCGGCCCCGCCGGCCTCCGCCGCGATCCGCAGGACCGCGCGGTCGAGCCGGTCCAGACATTGTGAGATGTCCGTCAACTCATCGTGCAGGGACATGAATTGCCCTCACTTCCGCGATGCCGTCCACAGCGCCTCTGCGCCTGCGAGTGTCGCGCGTCACATCCCTGTTGTGAAGAGTGCCTACATCGCCGCACGGAGCACGCCACCCCCGCGCGCCCCCTCCGCTTACCCGTTGGGCCGCACGGGTGGGCTTACCCGGATGCCCGACGTGTCGGCGCGACCTCCCGCGCGAGGTCCCTTTCAGTGGGCCAGCAGTACTCACAAGTGTGATCAGCTCAATAAGCCCCCAAATGTGAATTTAACGGCCCATTCCGGTAGGGAAGGGGCCGGGTCAGCCTGGAGGTCCAGCCATGTCCGACGTCCCTTCGCGCGCCCGTCGCGGTGTCGCGCTCGTCGCCACCGGTGTGCTCGCGCTCCCGGTGCTGACGGGATGCGGCGGAGCTGAGGACGAGGAGGCCGCGGGCGTGACGCCCGTCTCGGCGGACCTCGCCGCCACGGACCGCGAGCAGGTCGCCGACGGCGGCACCCTGAACTGGGCCGTCGACTCGGTGCCCGCCACGTTCAACGCCTTCCAGGCGGACGCCGACGCCACCACCGCGCGCGTCGCGGGCGCCGTACTGCCCGCGCTGTTCGTCACCGACGAGCAGGGGCAGCCGCAGCGCAACCCGGACTTCCTGGAGGACGCCTCGATCGTCGAGCGCGAGCCCAAGCAGGTCGTCCTCTACAAGATCAACCAGCAGGCGGTGTGGAGCGACGGCCGGGAGATCGGCGCCGCCGACTTCGTCGCCCAGTGGCGGGCGCTGCGCGGCAAGGATTCCGCGTACTGGACCGCCCGTAACGCAGGCTATGAGCGCATCGAGAAGATCGAGAAGGGCGCCAACGACCTTGAGGTGAAGGTCACTTACGCCAAGCCGTACGCCGACTGGCGCTCGCTGTTCACCCCCCTGTACCCCAAGGAGGTGATGGGCACCCCAAACGCCTTCAACGACGGCGCCCGTACCAAGCTGAAGCAGACCGCAGGACCGTTTCGCCCGATGAAGCTGGACCGCGAGGACCGCTCGATCGTGCTGGAGCGCAACCCGCGCTGGTGGGGCAAGCCCGCCAAGCTGGACAAGCTGGTGCTGCGCGCCGTGCCCCGGGACGGCCGGGCCGCCGCCCTGGCCGAGGGCCGGGTCGACCTCGCCGAGGTGGACCGGGGAGCGGTCGAGCGCATCGCCCGCGCCGCCAAGGACAGCGGCAAGGCGCCGCTCACCCACGGCCCCGGCTCCCGGGTCACCGCCGCCCAGGCGATGCGGTCCTGGGCGCGTGCGCACGGCGCGTTCGACGAGGAGCAGGCCGAGGCCGAGCAGGAGGCCCGTACGAAGGCCCGCGAGCAGGTCCGCAAGTACGCCTCCGAGCAGCGGGCACTGCGCGCCTTCACGGTCCGCAAGTCCCTGGAGCCCGCGTACACCCAGCTCGCCCTGAACGGCGCCTCCGGGCCGCTCTCGGACGAGCGGGTACGCAGAGCCGTCGCCCGCGCGCTGAACCGGCAGGAGCTGGCCGACGCCGTACTCAAGCCGCTGGGTCTGCCCGCCGCCCCGCTCGGCAGCCACCTCGCGCTCGCCGGGCAGCAGGCGTACGCCGACGGCAGCGAGGCGCTCGGCGGCCAGGACGCCAAGGCCGCGCAGACCCTGCTGGCCGAGGCGGGCTGGAAGGCCGGCGGGGTCGGCCGCCCGGACGGCAGCATCGCGGGCAGCCGCTCCGAGGCCGAGCGCAAGAAGCGCGAACAGGCCAGGAAGAAGGAGCAGGAGAGGAAGGCGAAGGAGGACGGGGCCTCGGACGACGGGATGTACATCGTCGGCGACGACAAGCCCGGCGACGCCGACGGCAACGACGCCAAGCCCACCGGCAACGGCACCAACGCCTTCCGCACCGAGAGCGACATCTACATCCTGGCCCCGGCGGTCGGCCCCCGGATCAGCACCCTCGCCGAGGACCGGCGGGCGAAGGTCTACCGGGCGCCCGCGGACGGTGGCGCGGACGCCAAGACCGAGGCCCAGCAGCAGAAGAGGGGCGGCATGGCCGGCGCCTACGCCCCGCGCGGCACCGCGGCCCCCGCCGCGCCCGCCGGCCGCGCCGTCGCGGGCAGCCCGGCCGACGCGGCGAGGGCGGCGCAGGCCAGGGCCACGGCGGAAGCCCGGGCCAAGGCCAGGGCGAAGGCCGCCGAGCTGGCCCGGCTGGTCGGCAAGGACGGCAAGCCGCTGACCCTGCGCTTCGTGCTGCCCGCCGACCCGGCGTCGGCCCCGCTGCGCACGGTCGGCACGCGGATCTCCAGGATGCTGGAGGCCATCGGCGTACGCACCGAGATCACCAAGGTCGAGGACGCCGACTACTTCAAGGACCACATCGCCTCCGGCGACTACGACCTGGCGCTCTACTCCTGGCCCGGCACCGCCTACCCGGCCACCGACGGCCGGCCGATCTTCGCCAAACCGGAGCCCGCCGCCGACGGCTCGCTGCTGGTCGAGCAGAACTACACCCGGGTCGGCACCGACCACATCGACCAGCTCTTCGACCAGGCCGCCGCCGAGCTCGACGAGGAGGCCGCCCGCGAGCTGGTGAAGAAGGCCGACGCCCGGATCTGGGCCGCCGCCGGATCGATTCCGCTCTACCAGCGTCCCGAGCTGGTCGCGGTGAAGCCGACGGTGGTGAACGCGGGCGCCTTCGGGTTCGCCGCACCCCGCTACCAGGACATCGGATTCAAGAAGTCCGTTTCCGCCAAGGATGGTGGCAAGTAACGCCACATAAGGGCTGAGCCGCAGGTCAGAGCCATCTCGGGATCTGAGAAACAGCTCAGAATCAGCTCAATTTCCTTGCCCGCCGGACCTCCGGCGGGCAAGGTCGTGGCTGACTCCTTGACCCGGAGCCCGGCACCGCCCCCACCCCCACGTTCCACCCCGCCGCAGGCCTTGCGAGAACCGGCCGCGGCCCTCCGGCGATCGGCCCGGGAAGCCCGTCCCGCGTCCGCCCCGTACCATGGGGTAAGCCGTGGCGCGTCCGCCCGGTGGGCGTACGAGGAACGAGACGCCGCATCCCACGATCGAGAGAAGCGTTAAGCCACCCATGCCCACGCGCCACGACATCCGTAACGTCGCCATCGTCGCTCACGTCGACCACGGCAAGACCACCCTGGTCGACGCCATGCTCAAGCAGGCCGGCGCCTTCGCCGCGCACGCCGCTGAGTCGCTCGACGACCGCATGATGGACAGCAACGACCTGGAGCGTGAGAAGGGCATCACGATCCTGGCCAAGAACACCGCGGTGAAGTACCACCCGAAGGATGGCGGCGACGTCATCACGATCAACATCATCGACACCCCCGGCCACGCCGACTTCGGTGGTGAGGTCGAGCGCGGCCTGTCGATGGTCGACGCCGTCGTCCTGCTGGTCGACGCGTCCGAGGGCCCGCTCCCGCAGACCCGCTTCGTGCTCCGCAAGGCGCTCGCCGCGAAGATGCCGGTCATCCTCTGCATCAACAAGACCGACCGCCCCGACTCCCGGATCGCCGAGGTCGTCGACGAGACGTACGACCTGTTCCTGGACCTGGACGCGGACGAGGACCAGATCGAGTTCCCGATCGTCTACGCCTGCGCGCGTGACGGCGTGGCCTCGCTGACTAAGCCGGAGGACGGCACCGTCCCGGCCGACAGCGAGAACCTGGAGCCGTTCTTCTCCACCATCCTGGAGCACGTCCCGGCCCCCGAGTACGACGAGTCCGCCCCCCTTCAGGCGCACGTCACCAACCTCGACGCCGACAACTTCCTCGGCCGTATCGCGCTCTGCCGCGTCGAGCAGGGCGAGCTGCGCAAGGGCCAGACCGTGGCCTGGATCAAGCGCGACGGTTCGATCTCCAACGTCCGCATCACCGAGCTGATGATGACCGAGGCCCTCACCCGCAAGCCCGCCGAGAAGGCGGGCCCGGGCGACATCTGCGCCATCGCCGGTATCCCGGACATCATGATCGGCGAGACCCTGGCCGACACCGAGAACCCGGTCGCGCTCCCGCTGATCACGGTCGACGAGCCCGCGATCTCGATGACCATCGGTGCCAACACCTCGCCGCTGGTCGGCAAGGGCGGCAAGGGCCACAAGGTCACCGCGCGCCAGATCAAGGACCGCCTCGACCGCGAGCTGGTCGGTAACGTCTCGCTGCGCGTGCTGGACACCGAGCGCCCCGACGCCTGGGAGGTGCAGGGCCGCGGTGAGCTGGCGCTGGCCATCCTGGTCGAGCAGATGCGCCGTGAGGGCTTCGAGCTGACCGTCGGCAAGCCCGAGGTGGTCACCAAGGAGATCGACGGCAAGAAGCACGAGCCGATCGAGCGCATGACGATCGACTCGCCCGAGGAGCACCTGGGCGCGATCACGCAGCTCATGGCGACCCGCAAGGGCCGCATGGAGACCATGACGAACCACGGCTCCGGCTGGGTCCGCATGGAGTGGATCGTCCCGTCCCGCGGCCTCATCGGCTTCCGTACGGAGTTCCTGACGCAGACCCGCGGCACCGGCATCGCGCACTCGATCTTCGAGGGCCACGAGCCGTGGTTCGGCGACCTGCGCACCCGTCACAACGGTTCGCTCGTCGCGGACCGCGCGGGCTCGGTCACGCCGTTCGCGATGGTCAACCTCCAGGAGCGCGGTGTCATCTTCACCGAGGCCGGCACCGAGGTGTACGAGGGCATGATCATCGGTGAGAACTCGCGCGCCGACGACATGGACGTGAACATCACCAAGGAGAAGAAGCTCACCAACATGCGTGCGGCTTCCGCGGACACCACGGAGAACGTGGTCCCGGCCCGCAAGCTCTCCCTGGAGCAGTCCCTGGAGTTCTGCCGCGAGGACGAGTGCATCGAGGTGACCCCGGAGACCGTGCGCATCCGCAAGGTCGTCCTGGACGCCAAGGAGCGCGGCCGTTCCGCGTCGCGCGCCAAGCGCTAGTCACCGGCCGCACAACGGCTCCGCAGGGCACGCCTGTTGACCGAAGGCCCGGCACCCCGCATGATCGCGGGGTGCCGGGCCTTCGGCGTACGCCGTGACGATGTCCGGCCAAGATCGAACTGCCTCTCCGACGACTCGCGGTCAAGTTGTTTTCGTGACCCGAGTGTCCGGATATCGATCAACACTCTCCGGAAGTTGCGTTAACAGTCCGTTTCGGGTGTGTCTGTCTGGGCTCATTTTGTCCGGATTTCGGTCATCGAGAGGCAAGTGATGTTGTCAAAACGAGACCCTTTAAGTGTGGTTTACGGTCCGGGCGTACTTAATAGTTGGCTCCATTGAGCTCGGGTCAATGGGTCACGCGCTGTGGGGAGCGCCGACTCACGAGCACACTGGGGCACCAGAAATTTCTCGCCGTCAGGGGTGTCGGCGAGTGCACCTGTGCCCCCTCTTGCAGTTAACAAGTGGACTCATGAGGAGGAACCCATGCGCGGTGCCAAGAGCGCCAAGTGGGTCGCCATAGCAAGTGTCGTCGCCCTCGCGACGACGGCATGTGGCGGCGGCAAGGACAGCGGCAACGACAACGCCAACCGGACGGTCGACCCCAAGGGCATCGTCAGCTACGCCAATGGTGAGCCGCAGAACCCTCTGCAGCCGGCGAACACCATGGAGGCGTACGGCAGCGTCGTCATCAACTCCCTCTTCACGGGTCTTGTCAGCTACGACAAGCAGGGCAACATCGTCTACGAGAACGCCGAGTCGGTCACGCCCGACGCGTCGAACAAGGTGTGGACGGTCAAGCTCAGGAAGGGCTGGAAGTTCCACAACGACGAGGCCGTCACCGCCAAGTCGTACGTGGACGCCTGGAACTGGGCCGCCAACCCGGCCAACGGCCAGCAGAACAGCGCCTGGTACCGGGACATCGTCGGCTACGAGGCCGTCCACCCGGAGAAGGGCAAGGGCACCGGCACGACGATGTCCGGCCTGAAGGTCGTCGACGACAGCACCTTCACCATCACGCTGACCAACGGCATCCCGTACTACGCGTACAAGCTCGTCTACGCGCCGTTCTACCCGATGCCCTCGGCCGCGCTGAAGGACCCGAAGACGTACGGCGAGAAGCCGGTCGGCAACGGTCCCTACAAGTTCACCTCGTGGCAGCGCAAGAAGTCGATCAAGGTCGCTTCGTGGGACGGCTACCAGGGCGCCAGCAAGCCGAAGAACGGCGGCATCGACTTCAAGGCGTACTCCACGCCGACCGCCGCGTACAACGACCTGCGCTCGGACAACGTCGACACCATGCCGACGATCCCGGACCAGGAGCTCGCCAACTACAAGCAGGACTTCGGCAAGCGCGCGATCACGTCCGAGTACTCCGCGATCAACACGATCAACCCGGCGTACTACACGGACCAGTGGAAGAACGTCAACATCAAGGTCATCCAGGGCCTTTCGATGGCGATCGACCGCGCGACCATCGCGAAGACGACCTTCTACGGCAACCGTCAGCCGGCCACCGGCTGGGTCGCCAAGGGCGTCAAGGGCTACCAGGAGAACGCGTGCGGCGAGTACTGCACGTTCAACCCTGAGAAGGCCAAGAAGCTGATCGCCGAGGGCGGCGGCGTCCCGGGCAAGAAGATCAGCATCCAGTACAACGCCGACCAGCCCCACAAGGGCTGGGTCACGGCCGTCTGCAACGACATCGTCAAGAACACCGGCGTGGCGTGCGTGGGCGACCCGGTGACGGACTTCCAGGCCGACACCGAGATCCGTGACCAGAAGAAGGTCAAGTCGCTCTACCGCTCCGGCTGGGTGCTCGACTACCCGTTCAACGGCAACTTCCTCGCCGACCTGTACGGCACGGGCGTCGACGGCAACAAGGGCGGCTTCTCGGACAAGAAGTTCGACGAGCTGACCAAGAAGGCCGACCAGGCCAAGACGATCGACGAGTCGGCGAAGCTGTACCAGGAGGCTGAGAAGCAGCTCCAGAACACCTTCCCGAGCATCCCGCTCTTCTACAACCAGACGAACTCCGCGCACTCGAACAACGTGAAGGGTATGGAGTTCGACCAGGCCGGCGACCCGATCCTCACCGCGGTCGAAGTTTTCAAGAAGAAGTAGTCGCCGGAGTTCCGTTCCCGAAGCGACGCCCGGCGATCCCGGGCGTCGCTTCGGGCGGCTCCGTAATGGACGGAGGCACCAATGGGGCGCTACGTCGCTAGGCGACTGCTCCAGATGATCCCGGTCTTCCTCGGGACAACCCTGCTTATCTTCCTCATGGTCAACGTGCTCCCCGGTGACCCGGTGGCAGCACTGTGGGGAGACAAGCCGCCGGACCCGGCGCAGGTCGCGCAGATCCGGCACGACCGAGGCCTGGACCTCCCGCTGTGGCAGCAGTACCTGCACTACATCGCGGGTCTGTTCCAGGGGGACTTCGGCAAGACCATCGCGGGCGGCAGGCCCGTGCTCGACGACATCATGCTGGCCTTCCCGGTCACCATCCGGCTCGCCGCGATGGCGTGGGCCTTCGAGCTGGTCGTCGGCATCACCCTCGGTGTGATCGCCGGCATCCGTCGAGGAAAGATCATCGACACCGGCGTGACGCTGTTCACGCTCGTGGTGATCTCCGTCCCGATCTTCGTCGTCGGCCTGGGCTTCCAGCTGTACTTCGGCAACGAGCTGCAGTGGATCACGCCGACCGTGCAGGACTCCACCAGTTTCGTCCAGCTGATGGTCCCGGCCCTCGTGCTGGGTCTGGTCGGTCTGGCGTACGTGGCCCGGCTGACCCGCACCTCGATCGCCGAGAACAAGTCGGCGGACTACATGCGTACGGCCGTCGCCAAGGGTCTGCCCAAGCAGCGGATCATCACCCGGCACCTGCTGCGCAACTCGCTGATCCCCGTGGTCACTTACCTGGGCACCGACATCGGCACCCTGATGGGCGGCGCGGTCATCACCGAGGGAATCTTCAACGTGACGGGCATCGGCGACCTCCTCTACGAGGCCATCGCCCGCCGCGAGGGCACGGTCATCGTGGGTGTCGTCACCGTCCTGGTGCTCGTGTACCTCCTCGCCAGCCTGCTCGTCGACCTGCTTTACGCGGTCCTGGACCCGAGGATCCGGTATGCCTGACATCACCAAGACCGCTCACGAGGACGCGGCCAACGTGTTCGAGGGCACCCCGGTGTCCACGGACGCCGGACCCGCCCCCGAGAAGCCGCGCAGCCTCGGCGCCGACGCCTGGCGCGACCTGCGGCGCAACCCGCTGTTCGTGGTCTCGTCGCTGCTGATCCTGCTGCTGATCGTGGTGTCGGTCGTACCGTCGCTGTTCACCAGCGCGAACCCGAACATCGGCGACCAGGCCAACCACTTCCTGGGCAAGCCCGAACTCGGGCACCTCTTCCAGGCCGACTGGTGGGGCTTCGACCGGACGGGCCGCAGCATCTACGCCCGGACGATCTACGGCACCCGCAACTCCATCCTGGTCGGTGTGGGCGTCACCATCCTGGTCACCATCTTCGGCGGCCTGTTCGGCATGCTGGCCGGCTACTTCGGCGGCTTCTGGGACAGCGTCATCTCCCGGCTGACCGACGTCTTCTTCGGCATCCCGTTCCTGCTCGGCGCGATGGTCGTGCTGAACGCCTTCACCGAGCGCACCGTCTGGGTCGTCATGGGCGCCCTGGCCTTCCTCGGCTGGACGCAGATCGCCCGCGTGATGCGCGGCGCGGTCATCACGACCAAGCACGCCGACTACGTGATGGCGGCCAAGGCTCTGGGCGCCGGCACCAAGCGCATCCTGTTCCGGCACATCCTGCCGAACGCGGTCGCACCGGTGATCGTCGTCGCGACCATCGTCCTGGGCTCGTACATCGTCGCCGAGTCGACGCTGTCCTTCCTGGGTCTGGGTCTGGGCGGCGACTCCATCTCGTGGGGCGGCGACATCTCCGACGCCACCCAGGACATCCGCAACAACCCGCACACCCTGATCTTCCCGGCCGGACTGCTGAGCATCACCGTGCTGGCGTTCATCATGATGGGTGACGCGGTACGCGAAGCCCTCGACCCGAAGCTGCGCTGAGGGAGGCGTACGTGACCATCATGGACAAACCTGCGAACGTGCCCGTCCTCGGCAAGGACGGGGAGAACAACGGCCCCCTGCTCGACGTGCGCGACCTGCACGTGGAGTTCCACACCCGTGACGGTGTCGCCAAGGCCGTCAACGGCGTCAACTACAGCGTGAACGCGGGCGAGACCCTCGCCGTGCTCGGTGAGTCGGGCTCCGGCAAGTCGGTCACCGCCCAGGCGATCATGGGCATCCTCGACATGCCGCCGGGCAAGATCCCGCAGGGCGAGATCTTCTTCCAGGGCCAGGACATGCTCAAGATGTCCAACGAGGAGCGCCGGAAGATCCGCGGCCGCAAGATCGCGATGATCTTCCAGGACGCGCTGTCCTCGCTCAACCCCGTGCTCTCGGTGGGCTACCAGCTCGGCGAGATGTACCGGGTGCACGAGGGGCTCAGCCGCAAGGAAGCCAAGGCCAAGGCCATCGAGCTGATGGACCGGGTCAAGATCCCGGCCGCCAAGGAGCGGGTCAACGACTACCCGCACCAGTTCTCCGGCGGTATGCGCCAGCGCATCATGATCGCGATGGCGCTCGCCCTGGAACCCGAGCTGATCATCGCGGACGAGCCGACCACGGCTCTCGACGTGACCGTCCAGGCACAGGTCATGGACCTGCTCGCGGAGCTCCAGCGCGAGTACAACATGGGTCTGATCCTGATCACCCACGACCTCGGCGTGGTTGCCGACGTCGCGGACAAGATCGCGGTGATGTACGCGGGCCGGATCGTCGAGACCGCCCCGGTCCACGAGATCTACAAGCGCCCCGCGCACCCGTACACCAAGGGCCTCCTCGAATCGATTCCGCGCCTGGACCAGAAGGGCCAGGAGCTGTACGCGATCAAGGGTCTGCCGCCCAACCTGCTGAAGATCCCGACGGGTTGCGCCTTCAACCCGCGCTGCCCGCAGGCGCAGGACATCTGCCGCACCGACGTTCCCGCCCTGGTCCAGGTGACCGAGCGGGACGGCGCCGACCTGGCCGGTCGCGGCAGCGCGTGCCACTTCTGGAAGGAGACGATCCATGGCTGAGCCGACCAGGAGCAGCGAGCCGGTGGACGCCACCCCGAACGTCTCCGAGGTCGAGGTCGTCGAGACCTCGTCCGAGACCCAGGCCGTCGCGGCGCTCGACAAGACCGTCGAGCGCGGCGAGCCGATCCTCCAGGTGCGCAACCTGGTGAAGCACTTCCCGCTCACCCAGGGCGTCCTGATCAAGAAGCAGGTCGGCGCGGTCAAGGCCGTCGACGGCATCTCCTTCGACCTGTACCAGGGCGAGACGCTGGGCATCGTCGGCGAGTCCGGCTGTGGCAAGTCCACGGTCGCCAAGCTGCTGATGACGCTGGAGACGGCGACCGCGGGCGAGGTCTTCTACAAGGGCCAGGACATCACCAAGCTGTCCGGCAAGGCCCTGAAGGCGGTCCGGCGCAACATCCAGATGGTGTTCCAGGACCCGTACACCTCGCTCAACCCCCGTATGACGGTGGGCGACATCATCGGGGAGCCGTTCGAGATCCACCCGGAGGTGGCGCCCAAGGGCGACCGCCGCCGCAAGGTCCAGGAACTGCTGGACGTGGTGGGCCTCAACCCGGAGTACATCAACCGGTACCCGCACCAGTTCTCCGGCGGTCAGCGCCAGCGCATCGGCATCGCCCGCGGCCTCGCGCTCAACCCGGAGATCATCATCTGCGACGAGCCCGTCTCGGCCCTGGACGTCTCCGTCCAGGCGCAGGTCATCAACCTGATGGAGAAGCTCCAGGACGAGTTCAACCTGTCCTACCTCTTCATCGCGCACGACCTGTCCATCGTCCGGCACATCTCCGACCGCGTCGGCGTGATGTACCTGGGCAAGATGGCGGAGATCGGCTCCGACGCGGCGATCTACGAGCACCCGACGCACCCGTACACCCAGGCGCTGCTGTCGGCCGTCCCGGTGCCGGACCCGACCGCCCGCGAGCACCGCGAGCGGATCATCCTCACCGGCGACGTGCCCTCGCCGGCCAACCCGCCGTCGGGCTGCCGCTTCCGCACCCGCTGCTGGAAGGCCGAGGCCAAGTGCGCGGAGGAAGAGCCGCTGCTGGCGATCCCGACCCGGTTCACCGGTTCGGACTCTCCGGCGGCACACGAATCGGCGTGCCACTTCGCCGAGGAGAAGGACGTGGTGGGCGCGGCCTGACCCTCCGCACCCGTGAAGCCCCGCTTTTTCCGGTACCGCCCCTGACCCGACTTCCGGGCCGGGGGCGGTGCCGTTTCCCCTTTCCGCAGCCAGCGACGAGCAGCAGTGACGAAGGAGCAGCAGTGACGACGCACGGGACGGCCGGGACCCTGACCTTCACCGAACTGACCGGCCACGGGCTCCGGCTGCGGGCCTGGACGCCCGAGGACGCCGGGGCGGTGATGCGGGGGATGAACGACCCGGAGTTCCTCCGCTGGGAGTGGACGGCGCGCGGGCCGCTGGACGAGGCGGGCGCGCTGGAGTTCGTACGGGCCAGGGCCCGCGGGTGGGAGCGGGGCGACCTGGCGCAGTTCTGCGTCACGGACGAGGGGAGCGGCGAGGTGCTCGGCTCGGTCGGGCTGCACAAGATCGAGTTCGCCCGCGGCTGTGCCGGCATCGGCTACTGGCTGCTTCCCGAGGCGCGGGGGAGGGGAGTGGTCACGCGCGCGGTGGAGGTGTGCACGCGGTGGGCCTTCACCGGCCTGGGCCTGCACCGGATCGAGCTGGGCCACGCGGTGAGCAACGAGCCCTCCTGCCGGGTGGCCGAACGCTCGGCCTACGCCTTCGAGGGCATCGCCCGCGGCGGCCTGCCCGCCCTGGCCCCGGGCACCTTCCACGACATGCACGTCCACGCCCGACTGGCCACGGACGAGGCGCCCTTCTAGGCGCGGCGGCCGCAGGCACCGGATCGGGGCGCCGCCACGCGGGTGGTGGTCCCGCGGGAATGGACGCGGTGGAGATGCGGGGTCGGAACGTATGGGGTGATATGGGTCCCTAAGTCATCTTTGGGACTCTAGGAGGCACTCCATGCGCGGAGCCAGGCACGCCAAGTGGGCCGCGACCGCGGCAGCCGTCGCTCTCGCCGCGACCGCCTGTGGTGGCGGAGGCAGCGGAAGCGGTGAGACAGGCGTGCTCAGTGCGTCCTGGGGCGACCCCCAGAACCCGCTGGAGCCCGCCAACACCAACGAGGTGCAGGGCGGCAAGGTCCTGGAGATGCTCTTCCGGGGCCTCAAGCGCTACAACCCGAAGACCGGTGCGGCAGAGGACATGCTCGCCGAGAAGATCGAGACCACCGACTCGCAGAACTTCACCGTCACCGTCAAGGGCGGCTGGAAGTTCAGCAACGGCGAGGCCGTCACCGCCAAGTCCTTCGTGGATGCCTGGAACTACGGCGCACACCTGAAGAACAAGCAGAAGAACGCCCCCTTCTTCGGCTACATCGAGGGCTACGACAAGGTCCACCCCGAGAACGGCGAGGCCACCGCGGCCACCCTCTCCGGGCTCAAGGTCGTCAACGACAGGACCTTCACGGTCAAGCTCACCCAGAAGTTCTCCACCTGGCCCGAGACGCTCGGCTACGCCGCGTTCGCCCCGCTGCCGAAGGTCTTCTTCGACGACCACGCCTCGTTCCTCAAGACGCCGGTCGGCAACGGCCCGTACACCGTCAAGACGTACGACAAGGGCTCGGTGATGAGCCTGCGCAAGTGGGCCGACTACCCCGGCGACGACAAGGCGCAGAACGAGGGCGTGGACCTGAAGGTCTACACCGACTACGGCACGGCGTACACCGACCTGACGGCCGGAAACCTCGACCTGCTGGACGACGTCCCCGCCGCCCAGCTCAAGAACGTCAAGAACGACCTGGGCGACCGGTACCTCAACACCCCGGCCGGCATCATCCAGACCCTCGCCTTCCCGTTCTACGACAAGGACTGGAACAAGCCGGGCTCGGAGAAGGTCCGCAAGGGCCTGTCCATGGCCATCAACCGGGCGCAGATCACGGACACGATCTTCCAGAAGACCCGTACCCCCGCCACCGACTGGACCTCGCCCGTGCTCGGCGAGGCGGGCGGCTACAAGGCCGGACTGTGCGGCGAGGCCTGCGAGTACAACGCGGCCGAGGCCAAGAAGCTGGTCGCCGAGGGCGGCGGCATCCCCGGCGGCCAGATGACCATCTCGTACAACGCGGACACCGGCTCCCACAAGGACTGGGTGGACGCCGTCTGCAACAGCATCAACAACGCGCTGGGCAACAACAAGGCCTGCGTCGGCAACCCCATCGGCACCTTCGCCGACTTCCGCAGCCAGGCCAGCCAGCAGAAGTTCACCGGACCCTTCCGGGCCGGCTGGCAGATGGACTACCCGCTGATCCAGAACTTCCTGGAGCCGCTGTACGCCACGGGCGCCTCGTCCAACGACGGCAAGTGGTCCGACAAGGACTTCGACCGCCTGCTGAGGGAGGCCAACGCGGAGACCGACACCACGAAGGCCACCGCGAAGTTCCAGGAGGCCGAGAAGGTCGTCGCCGACCAGATGGCCGCCATCCCGCTCTGGTACCAGAACGGCTCCGCCGCCTACTCCGAGCGGACCACGAACGTGGCGCTGAACCCGTTCAGCATCCCCGTCTACAACGCGATCAAGGTCAGCTGACGCCCGCAGGGGACCAGCCCTCCTGCAACGACGACCACGGGAGCCCTTCATGGGACGTTATGTGATCCGGCGTCTGCTCCAGATGATCCCGGTCTTCTTCGGTGCCACGCTGCTGATCTTCCTGATGGTCAACGTGATGGGCGACCCCATCGCGGGGCTGTGCGGCGACCGCAAGTGCGACCCGGCGACCGCCGCACAGCTCAAGGCCGACTTCGGCCTCGATCAGCCCGTGTGGCAGCAGTACCTGACCTACATGGGCAACCTGTTCACCGGTGACTTCGGCCGGGCCTTCAACGGCCAGGAGGTCACCGAGCTGATGGGGACCGCCTTCCCGGTCACCGCCCGCCTCACCATCGTGGCGATCGTCTTCGAGATCGTCATCGGCCTCAGCCTCGGCGTCCTCACGGGGCTCCGCCGGGGCAAGCCGATCGACACCGGCGTCCTGCTGCTGACCCTCGTCGTCATCTCCATCCCCACCTTCGTCACCGGTCTGCTGCTCCAGCTGCTGCTCGGCGTGAAGTGGGGCCTGATCAAACCGGCCGTCTCACCGGCCGCGACGTTCGACGAACTCCTCATCCCCGGCCTGGTGCTGGCGTCGGTCTCCCTCGCCTACGTCACCCGGCTGACCCGTACCTCCGTCGCCGAGAACGCCCGCGCCGACTACGTCCGTACCGCCGTGGCCAAGGGCCTGCCCCGCCGCCGGATCATCTCCCGGCACCTGCTGCGCAACTCCCTCATCCCGGTGGTCACCTTCATCGGCACCGACATCGGCGCCCTGATGGGCGGCGCGATCGTCACCGAGCGGATCTTCAACATCCACGGCGTCGGCTACCAGCTCTACCAGGGCATCGTCCGGCAGAGCTCGCAGACCGTCGTCGGCTTCGTGACCGTCCTGGTGCTGGTCTTCCTGGTGGCGAACCTGATCGTCGACCTCTTGTACGCCGTTCTCGACCCGAGGATCCGGTATGCCTGAGCCCAAGACTCCACAGAATCCGCAGGGCCAGAACCCGCACGACGAGGGCGCGATCTCCGCACTCGGCGGCTCCGGCGGGGCGATGGACCTCGCGGTCGCCGAGGGCGCCTCCCTGGAGAAGCCCCCCGGACACGGGCAGAGCGGCGGCGACAAGGCCCGCAGCCTGTGGTCGGACGCCTGGCACGACCTGCGCCGCAACCCCGTCTTCCTCGTCTCCGGCCTGATCATCCTCTTCCTGTTGTTCATCTCGCTGTGGCCCTCGGCCATCGCCTCCGGCGACCCGCTGGCCTGCGACCTCTCCAAGGCCCAGCAGGGCTCCCAGCCCGGACACCCCTTCGGCTTCAACGGCCAGGGCTGCGACGTCTACACCCGTACGGTCTACGGCGCCCGCGCCTCCGTCACCGTCGGCGTCTGCGCCACCGTCGGGGTCGCCCTGCTCGGCAGCCTGCTCGGCGGGCTCGCCGGATTCTTCGGCGGCTGGTTCGACTCGCTGCTCTCCCGGATCACCGACGTGTTCTTCGCGATCCCCGTCGTCCTCGGCGGTCTGGTCTTCCTCTCCGTGGTCCCCGGCACCACCGTCTGGCCGGTGATCACCTTCATCGTCCTGCTGGGCTGGCCGCAGATCGCCCGTATCGCCCGGGGCTCGGTCATCACCGCCAAACAGAACGACTACGTCCAGGCCGCCCGGGCACTGGGCGCGGGCAACTCCCGCATGCTGCTGCGCCACATCACCCCCAACGCGATCGCCCCGGTCATCGTCGTCGCGACCATCGCGCTCGGCACCTACATCGCCCTGGAGGCCACGCTCTCCTACCTCGGCGTCGGCCTGAAGGCCCCGACCGTCTCCTGGGGCATCGACATCTCCTCCGCGTCGGCGTACGTCCGCAACGCGCCCCACATGCTGCTCTGGCCGGCCGGCGCGCTGGCCGTCACGGTCCTCGCGTTCATCATGCTCGGCGACGCGGTGCGCGACGCCCTCGACCCCAAGCTGCGATAGAGGGTGCTGCTGCCATGCTGCTCGAAGTACGCGATCTGCACGTGGAGTTCAAGACCCGCGACGGCGTCTCAAGGGCCGTCAACGGGGTCAACTACAGCGTCGACGAGGGCGAGACGCTCGCCGTCCTCGGCGAGTCCGGATCCGGCAAGTCGGTCACCGCACAGGCCGTCATGGGCATCCTCGACATGCCGCCCGGACGCATCCCCAAGGGCGAGATCCTCTTCGAGGGCCAGGACGTACTGAAGCTCAAGGAGGACCAGCGCAGGAAGATCCGCGGCGCCGGAATGGCCATGATCTTCCAGGACGCGCTGTCCTCCCTGAACCCGGTCCTCTCGGTCGGCGAACAGCTCGGCGAGATGTTCACCGTGCACCGGGGGATGTCCAGGAAGGACGCGAAGGCCAAGGCCGTCGAGCTGATGGACCGGGTGCGCATCCCGGCCGCGAAGGAACGCGTCGGCCAGTACCCGCACCAGTTCTCCGGCGGCATGCGCCAGCGCATCATGATCGCGATGGCGCTCGCCCTGGAACCCAGGCTGATCATCGCCGACGAGCCGACCACCGCCCTCGACGTGACCGTCCAGGCACAGGTCATGGACCTGCTCGCCGAGCTCCAGCGCGAGCTCAACATGGGGCTCATCCTCATCACCCACGACCTCGGCGTGGTTGCCGACGTCGCGGACAAGATCGCGGTGATGTACGCGGGCCGGATCGTCGAGACCGCCCCGGTCCACGAGATCTACAAGAACCCCGCCCACCCCTACACCAAGGGCCTCCTCGAATCGATCCCGCGCCTGGACCAGAAGGGCCAGGAGCTGTACGCGATCAAGGGCCTGCCGCCCAACCTGATGCACATCCCGCCGGGCTGCGCCTTCAACCCGCGCTGCCCGCAGGCCAGGGACGTCTGCCGCACCGATGTGCCCCCGCTGTTCGACGTGGCCGAGGACCGCCAGAGCGCCTGCCACTTCTGGAAGGAGACGCTCGATGGCTGACACCGCTGACCTCATGGAGTCCGGGCCGGGGACGACGACCGGCGAAGCCATCCTGGAAGTACGGGACCTGGTCAAGCACTATCCCCTCACCCAGGGCATCATCCGCAAGAAGCAGGTCGGCGCGGTCAAGGCCGTCGACGGCGTCTCCTTCGACCTCTGCGCGGGCGAGACGCTCGGCATCGTCGGCGAGTCCGGCTGCGGCAAGTCGACCGTCGCCAAGATGCTCGTCCAGCTGGAACAGCCCACCGAGGGCGCCATCCGCTACAAGGGCGAGGACATCACCAAGCTCTCCGGCCGGGCCCTGAAAGCGGTCCGGCGCAACATCCAGATGGTGTTCCAGGACCCGTACACCTCGCTCAACCCCCGTATGACGGTCGGCGACATCATCGGGGAGCCGTACGAGATCCACCCCGAGGTCGCCCCCAAGGGGGACCGGCGGCGCAAGGTGCAGGACCTGCTGGACGTGGTCGGGCTCAACCCCGAGTACATCAACCGCTACCCGCACCAGTTCTCCGGCGGCCAGCGCCAGCGCATCGGGATCGCCCGCGGCCTCGCGCTCAACCCCGAGATCATCGTGGCCGACGAGCCGGTGTCGGCACTGGACGTGTCCGTACAGGCGCAGGTGATCAACCTGCTGGACAAGCTCCAGAAGGAGTTCTCGCTGAGCTACGTCTTCATCGCGCACGACCTCTCGATCGTCCGGCACATCTCCGACCGGGTCGGCGTGATGTACCTGGGGCGGATCGTCGAGATCGGCACCGACGAGGAGATCTACGAGCACCCGACGCACCCGTACACCCAGGCACTGCTGTCCGCGGTGCCCGTGCCGGATCCCCGGGCGCGGGAGCACCGGGACAGGATCATCCTGGCCGGGGACGTGCCCTCGCCCGCCAACCCGCCCTCCGGATGCCGGTTCCGCACCCGGTGCTGGAAGGCGCAGGAGCGGTGCGCGCAGGAGGTGCCGCTGCTGGCGGTGCCGGCGGTGTTCCAGGGCGTGGGGACGGCGGCGGAGCACGACTCGGCGTGCCACTTCGCGGAGGAACGCACGACGGTCGTGCCGTAGACCGCCGGCCGTTCGTTTTTGCTTCCGCGACCGTGCACACGCCCGCCTCTTGTTCAACTCCCTTACCAGGGTGGACCATTCACCCATGGGACCGACGGGGCAGCCTCAGTCACTCGCGCGCGGTGCACGGTTCACGGGGAGCGGGGTGACTCTCCTCCTCGCCCTCCTCACGGCCCTGTGGATCGGCCGCGACCTCCGCCTCGTGGAGGACCCCGACCGGCTGTGGTGGGCCTGGGCGGGCAGCGGCCCGGACCGCTTCCTCACCGCGACCACGCTCCACGACCTGATCCTGCTCGCGGTGTACGTCGTCGTCGCCCTCGCGGTGCTCCGCTCGCGGGTCGCCGCACCCGCCCTGGCGGTGACCGGACTGGTCACCCTCGCCGTCCGCGCGCCCGCCCTGTGGGTCGAAGGATTCGCGGAGGTGTATCCGCACGGACTGCGCATGCGGGCCATGGTCTCGACCTTCGTGGCGCTCGGACTGGCCGCCGCGCTGCTGATCGTGGTCGCCGCCGGACGCCGTCCCGTACGCACCCCCGGCACCGGACCCACTCGGCCGGGGCGGGGCGCGGGCATCACCGCGTTCCTGCTCCTGGGGGCCGCCGGGGTGATCACGGCGGCCTGGGAGGTGTACGCCTTCACCCGTACCCCCGGCGACTTCTCCCTGTACGCCGAGCGCTTCACCGGCGGCGGCGGAGCCCTCCCGCTGCTCGGCATGCCCGCGGGGTGGGCGGCCCTCGTCGTCACCGTCCTCGCGCTGACCGGTGCGGTCGGCGCGCTCGCGGGCGCGGTGCACTCGCGGCCGTGCGCCCTGGTGACGGCGGCGCTGGTGGGCGTGGGCGGGGCGGCCGGGGTGTCGGCCGCGGTCCGCACCGACCTGTTCGCGCACTTCGACGGCCTCGGCCTCGTCGAACAGCTGACCGTGGGCTGGTGGGTGCTGGCGGTGCTCGTCGGGGGAGTGGTGGCCCTGGTGATGGGCAGGCGGGGCGAGCCGGTCGGTGAGGGCCCCAGGCTGGCGCCCAATGTCTACGACGGCTACGGATACGGGCCCGTGAGCGGCGCGGGCGGCACGGGGGGCGCGGGCGGCGGCTTCGGTCCGCCCCCGCCGTCCTCGCGCCCCCCGGGCTGGTAGACGCCCCGCACCCACCGCGAGCGGGCCCAACTCCACCCCGCTCAGGGGCGATTTCCGGCCACGATCCCCAACTGCCCGCCCCTTGTGCGCCCCTCGTGCTGCCGTGCACCGATCAATGCGTGGAAGCGGATAGTTATGATCCGTAGCGCTAGGTGGGTATAGGCCTGCTGGCACCTGTTGTGCTGCCCGTGTTCCGACCGTAGTTAAGTGGAGGTGAACCGCCATGGCACTCTCGATCTCGGCGGTGGTGCTGCTGGCGATCATCGTCTTCCTGCTGGTCCGGAAATCCGGACTCAAAGCCGGACACGCGGTGGTCTGCATGCTGCTCGGCTTCTATCTCGCCAGCTCGTCCATCGCCCCCACCATCAAGGACGTCACCACGAACGTCGCGGGGGTCCTGGGCGGCTTCCACTTCTGACCTCCGCTTCTGACCTCCCCTGCCGGCCTTCCGCTTCCGACCGCGGGCCCGGCACCTCGTACGCTGTTCCCATGACCGAGCTCCCCACCCGTCGTCTGCTCCTGGTGCACGCGCACCCCGACGACGAGTCGATCAACAACGGCGCCACCATGGCCAAGTACGCGGCCGAGGGAGCGCAGGTCACCCTGGTGACCTGCACCCTGGGCGAGGAGGGCGAGATCATTCCGCCCGAGCTGGCCCACCTCGCCGCCGACCGGGACGACGCGCTCGGCCCGTACCGGGCCGTCGAGCTGGCCGACGCGATGAAGGAGCTGGGGGTCACCGACCACCGCTTCCTCGGCGGGCCCGGCCACTTCCGCGACTCCGGCATGATGGGCGCCCCGCAGAACCACCGCGAGGGCGCCTTCTGGCACGCCGAGGTCGACTCCGCGGCCCCCTACCTCGTCGAGGTGATCCGGGAGGTGCGGCCCCAGGTCCTGATCACGTACGACCCGGACGGCGGCTACGGCCACCCCGACCACATCCAGGCGCACCGCGTCGCCATGCGCGCGGCCGAACTCGCGGCCGAACCCACCTACCGGCCGGATTTCGGCGTTCCGTATGCGGTCGAGAAGGTGTACTGGAACCGGGTCGCCCGCCCCGTCGCCGAGGCCGCCTTCGCCCGGCTGCGCGAAGAGGACCCCGGCTTCCCCGGCATCGCGCCGATCGACGAGGTCCCCGGCGTGGTCGACGAGGAGCACCTCACCACCGAGATCGACGGTTCGGCGTACGGCGCCGCGAAGGCCGCCGCGATGCGCGCGCACGCCACGCAGATCACCGTCCACGAACCGTGGTTCCTGCTCTCCAACGCGCTCGCCCAGCCGCTCTTCACCACCGAGTACTACGAGCGGGTGCACCCGCCCCGTACGGAGGAAGAGGACGGGGCCGCCCGGGAGACCGACCTCTTCGCGCAGGTCACGGGGGCGCGGTCATGACCGTGGAGATCAACTGGAAGCGCGCTCCCCTCTATGTCGCGCTGTTCGTCGTGGGAGTCGTCACCGGGATCGCGGGCGCGCTCGTCTCCGGCGCCCTGGTCCCCCTCGGGCTGCTCCTCGCCCTGCTCGCCGCCGGCGGCCTCTTCTACGGAGGGACGTACGCGCTGGGCACCCGAACCGGGGCGCTGGCGCCCGGCATCGGCTGGACCGCCGCCGTGCTCCTGGGCACCACGGGCCGCACGGAGGGCGACAGCCTCATCGGCGGCGGTACCGTCGCGAGCGTCTTCCTCCTCGGCGGCATCGCACTGGCTGTGATCTGTGCCACCATGCCGCAGTTGCCGCAACCAGGCTCCTCCGCCGCCCGACTTGGGAAGTGACGTACCACTTCCTTCTGTGATTTCCGCCGGGATTCCGCCCGTGGATCCCGACCGCCGACCGCTTCGCCCCGGCCGTGCGGGCAGTGCCCGTTCCACGGCCGCGGGGGTGCGTGTCGGCGGCGGCCAGTATGGTGGTGCGCGCCGCCGAGCCGCCCGCAGCACATGGTCAAGAGAATCGGGCGGTGGAGCCAACCGGGAGAACCTGCCTTGAGTCGTGAAACTGACAGTTCGTCCTCCGGCGCGCAGGGGCGCGGTGGAACCGCGTACCCCTCCGGGTCGACCCCGTACGGGTCCAGCCCGTACCCCTCGCTGCACCCGGAAGGACCGGGCGGCCTCGACGCGGCCGCGCACGACGAGCCTTCGGACGTGCCCGAGTCGGACGAGCCCAGGACCGAGACGACGCTGACGACGCGGATCCGGATCAACATCCCCGGGTCGCGTCCCATCCCGCCGGTCGTCATGCGCAAGCCGATGGCGGACGCCGAAGCCGATGCTGACGGGTCGTCGGGCGGGGCGTCGAACGAGACCACCGGGGAGACGGCCTGGCCGCCCTCGGAGCCGCTGTCCGCCGCGCCGTCGTCCGCCGCTTCCGGGTCCTACGGTTCCGGCTCCGAGTCCGCCCCGGGTGCGGCCGACGCTCCGACGACCGCGTCCGGGCAGCCGCCGCTGCCGACGCGGGTACAGGGCGCGACCGTGCGGGACAAGGGTGCCGACGGGGCCGGTGGTGCGGGTTCCGCATCGGGTTCCGGTTCTGGCTCCGGATCCGGCTCGGGCTCCGGCGACGAGAAGCCGACCAGTGACTGGTTCGCACCCCGCAAGTCCCCCGTGACGCCGCAGCCTTCGCCCGCCACGCCCGCCGGTGCGCCGGATGCGGGCAGCCAGGGCGGCGGACAGCGCGACGGGCTGCCGTACTTCACGGACGGCAAGGGCGCCGGGGCCGGGGCCGGAGCCGGGGCCGGAGCTGCGGGTTCCGGCGGCCCCTCCGGGCCGACGACCGGTCCGGTCAGCGGGATCAGCGCGCTGGAGACCCGGACACCGCGTCCGGCCGCTCCGTCCGGTCCCGGCGCCGGTCCGGGCTCGGGCCCGAGTGCCGGACCTGCTTCCGGTTCTCCTTCCGGTCCGGGTTCCGCTTCGAGTCCGTGGCCGGACGCCAAGTCCCCCCGGGCGGGCGGGCAGCCGGGCCGGGGCTGGCAGGCTGCTCCGTCTCCGTCCGCGTCTCCGTCTCCGTACGGTACGAACCCCCCGATGAGCGGGACGAACGGCGACGGCGGCATCACCGACGACACCGCCGTCCTCACCCCGCAGACCGACCCGCGCGACGACCTGCCGCAGACCGGTGCGCCGGGCCCCGGCCCCATGGTGCCGCCCGGGTACGTCTCCGGCGACACCCTCACCAGCGGTGTTCCGGTGGTCCAGCCGGAGGGGCCGCGCGCCTCCTTCCCGAGCGGACCCAACCTCACTCCCCGGCTGCCCGACCCGCCGGGCGCCGCCGACCTCGGGCCCGGCGCCCCCGGCGGCCCCGTACGCAACGAGGCAGCTGCGCCGCCGCCCGCGCCGAAGCCCGCCGCGCCCGCCAAGAAGGGCCGCTCCAAGCTGGTCCTGCTGGTGGCCGGGGTGGTCGTCATCGCCGGTGGCGTCTACGGCGCGGGACTGCTGCTCAACCACTCCGACGTACCGAAGGGGACCACGGTCCTCGGCGTCGACATCGGCGGCGGCACCCGCGACGAGGCGGTCGTCAAGCTGGACGCGGCCCTCGGCAAGCGCGCCGGACTGCCGCTCCAGCTGACCGTCGACGGCCGCAAGACCGAACTCGCCCCAGGCAACGCGGGCCTCTCCCTGGACAGCCAGGAGACCGTGCGCGGCGCGGCGGGCAGCGACTACAACCCGGTCTCCGTGGTCGGCTCGCTGTTCGGCGGCGAGCGCGTCGCGGAGCCGGTGATCCCGGTCGACGAGGAGAAGCTCAGCGTCGCGCTGACCTCCCTCGCGGGTACGTCGGGCACCGCGTCCGAAGGGACCATCACCTTCACCCCGGGCAAGGCCACCGCCGTACCGGGCAAGCCGGGCAAGACACTTGACGTCAAGGCGTCGATGCAGAAGGTGCGCGACGCCTACCGCACCCAGGTGCAGAGCGGCAAGACGGTCCCCGTCGAACTGCCGGTCGTCGCCAAGGAACCGACGATCACGCAGGCCGAACTCGACCGCGTCATGAAGAAGTTCGCCGAGCCCGCCATGTCCGACCTCATCACGATCAAGGCCGGCGGCCAGAAGATCGACTTCGGCCCCGCGAAGTCGCTGCCGAAGATCCTTTCAGTGAAGCCCATCAACGGGAAGCTGATCGAGGTCTACGACCTGGCGGCCATGAAGGAGCTCTGCGGCAGCACCTTCGACAACGTCATGATCACCAAGGCGGACGGCAAGAAGCACCCCGTCGCCATGGAGGACATCCGCAACGCGATGCGGATCGCCCTGGTCGGCAAGACCCGGGCGGAGCGCACGCAGACGATCGACCTCGACCCCTCGTAACGGCCCCCGAAAGCCCCCGGAAGCCCCCGTTCCCCGAGAGGGAGCGGGGGCTTCGGCGTGCTCCGTCACCCCTGTGACCATGACATCTGTCATGGCGAAGACCGGACGGCCGACCCTGCCGCGCGAGCGCGCCGCTCGCGAAGCTGGAGGCATGAAAACGACAGCGGTCCACTTCGACGGGGTGAACAAGAGCTACGGCAAGGTACGGGCCGTCGCCGACCTCTCCCTCGATCTCCACCCCGGCGAGACCGTCGCCCTCCTCGGCCCCAACGGCGCCGGCAAGTCCAGCACCCTCGACCTGCTGCTCGGCCTCAAGCAGCCCGACTCCGGCACGGTCTCGCTCTTCGGCGGCCCGCCCCGGCAGGCCATCGAGACCGGCAAGGTCGGCGCGATGCTGCAGAGCGGCGGACTGATGGAGGAGGTCCGGGTGCGCGAACTGGTCGCCCTGGCCTGCGCGTTGCACCCCCGCCCGTACGCCGTCGCCGACGTGCTGGCCCGCGCGGGCGTCACTGCCATCGCCGACCGGATGGTCGACAAGCTCTCCGGCGGCCAGGAACAGCGCGTCCGCTTCGCACTCGCCACCGCGGGCGCCTCGGACCTGATCGTCCTCGACGAGCCCACCACCGGAATGGACGTCTCCGCCCGGCACGCCTTCTGGGCGACGATGAAGGAGGAGGCCGACCAGGGCCGCACGGTGCTGTTCGCCACCCACTACCTGGAAGAGGCCGACGCCGTCGCCGACCGGGTCCTGGTACTGCACAGGGGCCGCCTGCTCGCCGACGGGACCGCCGCCGAGATCAAGGCCAGGGCGGGCGCCCGCCGGGTCACCTTCGACCTGGCGGCCGGTCAGGACCACGGCCCGGTCGACGAAGCGGTCCTGCGCGACCTGCCCGCCCTGGCCCGCCTCGACGTCTCGGGACGCACCGTCCGCATCCAGTCCCACGACGCCGACGCCACCGTCCACGCCGTCTACGCCCGTGGCCTCTACCCCCAGAACCTCGAAGTCTCCGGCCTCGGCCTGGAGCAGGCATTCGTCGCGATCACCGAGGCCGAGGAGGCCGCAGCAGCATGAAGGCGCTCATCTCCCTGGAAATCCGCAGGTCCCTGCGGAACAAGAAGTTCCTGTTCTTCTCGGTGATCTACCCCTCCGCCCTCTTCCTGATGATCGCGGGCCCGCAGGGCAACGGAAAGGTCCCGCACACCGACCTGAGCATGGGAGCGTTCTACGTCGTCGCCATGGCCTCCTTCGGCGCGCTGACCACCGTCCTGATGGGCAACAGCGAGCGCATCGCCAAGGAGCGCGAGAAGGGCTGGACCCGCCAGCTGCGGCTCACCGCACTGCCCGGCCGGGGCTACGTCCTCGCGAAGATCGCGGGCGCGGGAGTCGTCACGCTGCCCTCCATCGTGGTGGTCTTCGTCGTCGGCTCCTTCACCAAGGACGTACACCTCCGGACCTGGCAGTGGCTCGCCCTCACCGCGGTGATCTGGCTCGGCAGCCTGTGCTTCGCGGCGCTGGGCGTGGCCCTCGGCTACCTGTTCACCGGCGACGCGGTCCGCCCGATCACCATGATCATCTACTTCGGCCTGTCGATCCTGGGCGGCCTGTGGATGCCCGCCACGATCTACCCGCAGTGGCTCCAGAACGTATCCGAGTGGCTGCCCACACACGCGTACGCCGGTCTGGGCCAGTCCGTGGTGCTGGGCAACGCTCCCGGCGCCCAGGACGTGGCGACCCTCGCCGGATACTTTGTGCTGTTCGCCGCGGGAGCGGCCTGGCTGTACCGGAAGGACACCCTGAAGGCGTGAAGAACACCCACCCGATCTCCGGCCCGGCCGGTGGCACCCCCACCGGGCCGGGCTCCGGCACGCTCCCGCGCGGCACCGACAGCGTCCCCTTCGACGCCGAGGGCGAGCAGGCCTTCGTGTCGATCGGCGTCCGCCCCACCAACCGCCGCCAGATCCTGAACAAGCTGCTCTTCGTCAGCATCTGGCTGGTCTTCATGAGCGCCCCGGTACGGGACCTGCTGGCCGGCCGCCACACCGCCCCCGCCCTGGTGGCGGGCACGTTGGGCCTGCTCGCCTTCATCGGCGTCTACCTCGTCCTGATCTTCCGCTACAACAGCAGCAGCCCGCTGGCCCGCCCCGCCACCGTGGCCGTGCTGTCCACGCTCGGCGTACTCGCCGCCGTCCTGTCGCTGACCCTGGGCCCGCCCTGGCTGGTGCTGTTCGTGTACGTCGCCGTGTCGGCGGGCGTCTCCCTGCCGTTCGCCCTCGCCCGCTGGACCGTGCCCGCCGCCACCGCGGTGATGTGCGCGCTCGGCCTGTACGAGGGCGTGACGGCGGACGCCCTCACCGGCAACGCCCTCGCGGCCCTCCTCGCCGGGTTCACCATGACCGGCGTACGCCACCTCATCCGCACCACCATCGAACTGCGCGAGGCCCGCGCCACCGTCGCCCAGCTCGCCGCCAACGAGGAACGCCTGCGCCTCGCCCGCGACCTGCACGACCTGCTCGGCCACTCCCTCTCCCTGGTCACCCTCAAGAGCGAACTGGCAGGCCGGATGCTGCCCGACCACCCGGAACAGGCCGCCCAGCAGGTCGCCGACATCGAGAAGGTCAGCCGACAGGCCCTGGTCGACGTACGGGAGGCGGTGTCCGGCTACCGCCGCGCCACCCTCGCGAGCGAAGTCGCCGGTGCCCGGACGGCGTTGCTGGCGGCGGGCGTGGCGGTGTCGGCACC
Organism: Streptomyces sp. NPDC032721; assembly: GCF_055579625.1. Classification (NCBI taxonomy): domain Bacteria; kingdom Bacillati; phylum Actinomycetota; class Actinomycetes; order Kitasatosporales; family Streptomycetaceae; genus Streptomyces; species Streptomyces sp. NPDC032721. The sequence continues at coordinate 26,450 of NZ_JBVIMX010000018.1, forward strand.
GACCGAGCCGGCGGACCTCCTCACCGGCGTACCGCCCGAACGGGAGGAGGCGCTCGCCTGGGCGCTGCGGGAGGCGGTGACCAATGTCGTACGGCACAGTGGCGCGCGGAACTGCACGGTGCGGCTGCGGACGGCCCAGACCCTGGAAGGACCGTTCCTGGAACTCACCGTCGAGGACGACGGCAAGGGTGCCCCGGGCGGCAGCCGGCGCCCCGGCAACGGCCTGACGGGAATGGCCGAACGCCTCGCCGCCGTGGGCGGCACGCTCGCCACCTCCGCCGCCTCCGCCCCCTCCTCCGCTTCCCCCGGCCACACCCTGACGGCCAGGGTCCCTCTAGGATCCGCCTCATGACCAGCAGCAATACGATCCGGGTCCTGCTCGCCGAGGACCAGTCGATGGTCCGCGAGGCGCTGGCCGCACTGCTCGGCCTGGAACCGGACATCGAGGTGGTCGCCCAGGTGGCGCGGGGCGACGAGGTGCTGGCGGCGGCGCGGGAGGCGGCGGTGGACGTCGCGCTGCTGGACATCGAGATGCCGGGGATGACGGGCATCGAGGCGGCGGCGCAACTGACGGCGCGGCTGCCGGAGGTGAAGGTGGTGGTCCTCACGACCTTCGGCCGGCCCGGTTACCTCCGTGCGGCGATGGAGGCGGGCGCCGGGGCGTTCCTGGTCAAGGACGCCCCCGCGGCCCAGCTCGCCGCCGCCGTCCGCAAGGTGCTCGCGGGAGAGCGGGTCATCGACCCCACGCTCGCGGCGGCGGCCCTGGCCGGGGGCGCGAACCCCCTCACGGACCGCGAACGGGACGTCCTGCGCGCGGCGGAGGACGGCTCGACCAACGCGGAGATCGCCACCGCCCTCCGGCTCTCGCAGGGCACGGTCCGCAACTACCTCTCCACCGCCATCCAGAAACTCGCCACCCGCAACCGGGCGGAAGCGGTCCGCGCGGCCCGGGAAAAGGGCTGGCTGTAGCGGAGCCCTCGAAAGGGCCGCCCCTGCCCCTCAGTTGAGCCGCGCCCGCGCCCCCCTGGCCCTGCCCCGGATCGCCTCCGCCGCCCCCGGTTCCACCGCCTCCACCACGTCCGCGTACGCCTCCAGATCCTGGGCCCCGCCCAGGAAGTCCCCGCGCTGCACGAGCAACTGCGCCCGCTCGTAGCGCAGTCGGGCCGGGTGGGCGGGCAGCAGCAGGGAGAGTTCGACGGCCCACAGCTGGACGTCGGTCCGTTCGGGGCGGGCGGCGGCCCAGGCGCGGATGTTGTTGAGGACCCGGAGCACGATCTCCAGGGGGTCCGCGGCCCGCAGCATCGCCGGATCCAGCGGCTCGCCCGTCGCGCCCGCCACCAGAAGCTCGGTGTCCGCCCCGGTCAGCAGCCGGCCGCCGTCGAAGGGGTCGGCCAGTACGTGCTGGCCGGGGCCGCCGTCCGGCTTGCCGAAGCCCACCACGAAGTGGCCCGGCAGGGCCACCCCGTAGACGGGGGCCCCGGCCCGCCTGGCCACCTCCATCCACACCACGGACAGCAGGATCGGCAGCCCCCGGCGGCGCCGCAGCACCTCGGGGAGGAGCGAGGACTCCAGCCGGCGGTAGTCACCGGGGGTGCCCTCGAAACCGCAGCCCGCGCCCAGCAGTTCCCGCAGCGCCGTCGCCCACGACCTCGGTCCGGCCGGGCGGAACGGCAACAGCCCGGCCAGCCGGTCGAGTTCGATCTGCGCCTCGTCGACCCCCGACTGCCCCAGCCCGGGGTCGGCCACCGCACCGATCAGCAGGCACAGCGTCGCGAGGTCGGGCTGCCCGGCCCGCGCCTCCTCGGCGAACCGGCCACGCCAGTCCGGAAGTTCCGCATCCAGTTCCGCATCCATCGGAATGTCGTCGTCGGCCATGTCCGCCTCGTACCCGCTCTACGCGGATCGGTAGTGGTGGTAGCGGTGATGGGTCGTGAAACCCATCCCGTCGTAGAGCGCATGCGCCCCGTGGTTGTCCGACTCCACCTGGAGCCACGCGGCCGAGGCGCCCTCGTCGAGCGCCCGGCGCGCCAGTACGGCCATGACGGCCTTCGCCAGCCCCTGCCGCCGGTGCTCCGGATCGACCTCCACGGCGGAGAACCCGGCCCATCGCCCGTCCACCACACACCGCCCGATGGCGAGCGGCGCCGCACCGCCCCGCGCCACCGTCGCGAACCACACGGAGGGCCCACTGCCCAGCACCTGCCCGACGTGCGCCCCCGGCTCCGAGAACCGCTGGTACCGCGACATCCACGCGTCGTCCGGCACCCGGGAGAGGACCACCTCCACGGCACCGGCGTCCAGGTCCCCGACCGGAGCCAGCGCACCGGTCCGTACCTCCGCCGAGACCTCAAGGACCCAGCCGCGCGAGTCCAGTTCGGCCCCCAGCACCTCCTGCGTCCCCGCCGCCCCGGTGGCCACCTGGACGTACGCCGGAAGACCCCGCTCCGCGTACCACTTCCGTACGTACGCCAGCGCCTCGTCCAGCGGCCGCCCCGGATCCCCCAGCGGCAGCACCGAATTGGCCCGCCGGGTGAAGCCCACCCGTCTCCCGGCCACCGCCCCTCCCGGACGCGCTTCGCGCGGCACCTCCTGGACTGCCGCCCGCAGCGTCCACTCACCGAGCCGCTCGCTCTCGACCGGCTGCCAGGCGCGCGCCTGCACGCCCGCCAGCTCCGCGAAATCCGCCGCCGGGCCGCGCCGTCTCGCCGGTGCCGCGGGCACCACCTTCCCCGCGACCAGCGACCTTTCGTCGACCCGCACCGTCTCGCCACTCCTTCGTGTGATCGAGAGCACACCGGCGGTCCACGAAGTGAGAACGCCGACCACGTCCGTGAACCGCGAACCCGCAGCAGAGTCCCCGGTCAAGCGCCGGACTGATACCCGTTTGCCCACGTCCTCCGGCGTCACGCGTACCTCAAGTTGTCCGCCGGCAGTGAATTCCACAGCTCTCTCCACCCCTCCTGTTCGGATCGTGTCCGGGAACGGAGATACTAGGTGCGGGCATCGCACGACGCCGCGCTCCCGCGCGCCCGTGGACGGAGCCGGAGAGCTCGGCCCGCCGCGCCCTATCGAGGAGGAACGACAGCGTGACCTACGTCATCGCGCAGCCTTGTGTCGACGTCAAGGACAAGGCGTGCATCGAGGAGTGCCCGGTCGACTGCATCTACGAGGGCTCCCGGTCCTTGTACATCCACCCGGACGAATGCGTCGACTGTGGTGCCTGTGAGCCGGTCTGCCCGGTCGAGGCCATCTTCTACGAGGACGACACCCCCGAGGAGTGGAAGGACTACTACAAGGCGAACGTCGAGTTCTTCGACGAGCTCGGTTCGCCCGGTGGTGCCTCCAAGCTGGGCCTGATCGAGCGCGACCACGCCTTCATCGCCGCGCTGCCGCCGCAGAACCAGTAGGCGTCCGCGCGCTCCAGAGCGTCGCCCCGGTCCCGTACGGCCTTCTGTGCCGTACGGGACCGAGGCGTTTGTCGGCACCGAAGGGTGCCGCCCGATCCGTCCTCGTACGTACGAGAAAGTGAAAGCCGTGTCCTCAGTCACCGACCGCCTTCCCACCTTCCCCTGGGACAAGCTGGAGCCCTACAAGAAGACGGCCGCGGCCCACCCCGACGGCATCGTCGACCTGTCCGTCGGCACCCCCGTGGACCCGGTCCCCGAGCTGATCCAGAAGGCCCTCGTCGCGGCGGCGGACTCGCCGGGCTATCCGACGGTCTGGGGCACGGTCGAACTGCGTGACGCGCTGGTGGGCTGGGTGCGCGGGCGGCTCGGCGCGAAGGAGGCGGAGCACGTCAACGTGCTGCCGGTGGTCGGCTCCAAGGAGCTGGTGGCCTGGCTGCCGACCCAGCTCGGGCTCGGCGAGGGCGACCAGGTCGCCTTCCCCCGGCTCGCCTACCCGACGTACGACGTGGGCGCCCGCCTGGCCCGCGCCGAGTCGGTGGTCTACGACGACCCGATCGCCGACCTGGACCCCGCCCGCCTCAAGCTGCTCTGGCTCAACTCGCCCTCCAACCCGACCGGCAAGGTCATCGGCAAGGACGAGCTGACCCGGATCGTGGCCTGGGCGCGCGAGCACGGCGTGCTGCTGGTCGCCGACGAGTGCTACCTGGAGCTGGGCTGGGAGGCCGACCCGGTCTCCGTGCTGCACGAGGACGTCTGCGGCGGCTCGTTCGACGGGATCATCGCGGTCCACTCGCTCTCCAAGCGCTCCAACCTGGCGGGCTACCGGGCGGCGTTCATCGCCGGTGACGCGGCCGTGCTCGGCGATCTGCTCCAGTTGCGCAAGCACGGCGGCATGATGACCGCGGCCCCGGTGCAGGCGGCCACCGCCGTCGCGCTCGGCGACGACACGCACGTGGCCGAGCAGCGCGCCAGGTACGCGGCCCGCCGCACCGCCCTGCGCACCGCGCTCGAAGCCCACGGCTTCCGCATCGAGCACAGCGAGGCCAGCCTCTACCTGTGGGTCACCCGGGGCGAGAACTGCTGGCAGACCGTCGCGCACCTGGCCGGCCTGGGCATCCTGGTCGCGCCCGGCGACTTCTACGGGGAGGCCGGCGAGCAGTTCGTACGGGTAGCCCTGACGGCCACCGACGAGCGGGTCGCCGCGGCGGTCGCACGGCTGGCCTGACCTCGGCGAAGTGCCCTGCGCACGCGAAGGGGCCCCGGGAGTTCGCGCTCCCGGGGCCCCTCCGCGCTGTGTGCGGGTCGTACGGACTAGCCGAGCGGCAGGCCCTTGACCGGCAGGGTGTCGGCGCCGGGCAGGCCACCGGTGGGCAGACCGCCCGTGGGCAGACCACCGGTGGGCAGGCCGCCCTCGGTCGCGGTCTTGGCGGTCTCGCCGAGCACGTCGCCGGTGCTGCCCGCGACGTCACCGGCGGCCTTCTGGGCGGCGGGGGTGGCGGTCTTGCCGGCCTTGCCGACGGTCTTGCCGGCGGCCGGGACGGCCTTCTTCACGGCCGCGCTGCCGGTGTCGCCCGCCACGTTCGAGGCCTTCTGCGACGCACCGTCGACGGTGTCGCCGAGACCGGCGCCGTCCAGCGCGGTCAGGCCGCCGAGGTTCGGGGCGGCGGGGAGGTCGACCGCGCTGGCGGAGCCGGCGGCACCGACCACGGACACGGCGCCTGCGGCGCCGAGCAGGGCGGCGCGGGCGATCCGACGAGCCAGGGGGAGAGACATGGTGCTCCTTAGCGGGAGAAGACGTGGTGGCGTCCGGTGCGGACGTTGTCTGTCCGGCGATCGGACGCCATGACAACCGCTGGGAGGGCGGGGGAGGTTGCGGTGCGGGAAGGTAAAGAGTTTGCAAGGCGGGGCCTCGTCCACCATGGATATAAACGGGCAAACGAGTCGCGCCGGAGGGCGGCGCGACGGGGGTTCTTCCCTTGATTCCCAAGGGAATCGGGTGACCGGTGCACGGCTGGCCCGTGGTGGCACCGGCCGGGCGGTTCCGGGGCGGCCGACTGCCCCCTTCGAGTGAAGGGGCGGACGGGTGATCGCTCGGTGATCGACCGGTGACCCGCGAGTGATCTGCCCGTTATCGGCCAGTTGTCCGGTGGGAGAGGCGCAGGTGGGACGGGCCGGGCGTCAGCCGGCGGTGCTGATCCGGACCTCGCCGGCACCCGCCGGGCTCTTGCCCGCCGCGCCGGGCAGCCGCTGCCAGCCCTGCTTCGCCCGCTGGGAGTTCCACTCGCGGCCCGCGTACGTGATGCGGGTGATGCTGAGCTCGGCGGAGTGGGCCATCGCCCAGTGCGCCAGCTCCCAGCCGCGCGGCTCGCCGGGGCCGTACGCGCCGTCGGTGCTGCGTACCCCGGTCACCGGTACGACGACGACCCGGGCGCTCGCGGGGGAGCCCGCGGTGCCGGACGGCTGCGCGGGGACGACGCCCGCGCCGAACGCCGCGGTCAGTTCCTTCCGTACCTTCGCCGGATCGCCGGGTTCGCCGTCCGTACCGCCGTTGCGGGCGTCACACGAAAGAGACGCGGGCGTACGGCCGGTCAACGCCGAGGCCAGCAGTGCCGCGTCCGGCTCGTGCTTCGCGTACGCCTGCGGGAAACCGCTCTTCTGCACCCGCTGCGCGGCCACCGTCAGCGGCAGCCGCGAGTAGCCGGGCACCTCGGTGAGGTGCTGGTAGAAGCGGGAAGCCGAGTACGCGGGGTCGAGGATCTGCTCGCCGGTGCCCCAGCCCTGCGAGGGCCGCTGTTGGAAGAGGCCGAGCGAATCGCGGTCGCCGTGCCGGATGTTGCGCAGCGCCGACTCCTGGAGGGCGGTCGCCAGGGCGATGGTCACCGCGCGCTCCGGCATGCCCCGCTGGGTACCGACGTGGGAGATCACCGCGGCGTTGACGGCCTGCTCGGCGGTCAGCTCGTACCGGGCGCCACTGGCCCGCGTACCGTCGCCGCCGAGCACCACACAGCGGGTGTCGGCGGGTTTGCCGCCCAGGTACTGCGCCGCCACGTATCCGGCCAGCGCCAGCAGGACGACGACACCCGCGGCAAGACGGAGGGGGCGGCCACGGAGCGGGGAGTGAGGGGGGAGCTGAGGCACAGGGCCAAGGTACTGGAGGGTGGGAATAGGGTCGGACGCATGCCCGACACCACTGATGACCTCGCTGCCGACCTCACACCCGGCCGCACCCTCGACCTCGGCCTCAACGCCGCCGAGCTCACCGCACAGCTCGTCGACTTCCCGTCCGTGAGCGGCACCGAGAAGCCCCTCGCCGACGCCGTCGAGCAGGCGCTGCGCACGCTCCCGCACCTGACCGTCGACCGCCACGGGAACAACGTCGTCGCCCGTACGCACCTGGGTCTGCCCGAGCGGGTGATCCTCGCCGGACACATCGACACCGTCCCGATCGCCGACAACGTCCCCTCGCGGCTGGACGACGACGGCGTGCTGTGGGGCTGCGGCACCAGCGACATGAAGTCGGGCGTCGCGCTCCAGCTCCGGATGGCCGCCACCGTCACCGCACCCAACCGCGACCTCACCTTCGTCTTCTACGACAACGAAGAGGTCGCCGCCCACCTCAACGGCCTCGGCCACGTCGCCGAGGCCCACCCCGACTGGCTCGCGGGCGACTTCGCGGTGCTCCTCGAACCCTCCTACGGCGAGGTCGAGGGCGGCTGCCAGGGCACCCTGCGCGTCCACCTCCGTACCACCGGCGAACGCGCCCACACCGCGCGCAGCTGGATGGGCTCCAACGCGGCGCACAAGGCGGGCCCGATCCTGGCCAGGCTCGCCGCGTACGAGCCGCGCCGCCCCGTCATCGACGGCCTGGAGTACCACGAGGGCCTCAACGCGGTCCGCATCGAGGCGGGCGTCGCCAACAACGTCATCCCCGACGCCTGCACGGTCACCGTCAACTACCGCTACGCGCCCGACATTTCGGGGGACGAGGCGATCGCCCACGTCCGCGAGGTGTTCGCCGACTGCGACATCGCCGAGTTCGTCATCGACGACCACTCGCCCGCCGCCATGCCCGGCCTCTCCCACCCCTCCGCCGCCGCCTTCATGAAGGCCGTCGGCGGTACGGCGAAGCCCAAGTTCGGCTGGACGGACGTGGCCCGCTTCAGCGCCGTCGGCGTACCGGCGGTGAACTACGGCCCCGGCGACCCGCTGCTCGCCCACAAGCGCGACGAGCGCGTCGAGGTGGCCAGGATCCATCACGCCGAGGAACGACTCCACGCCTGGCTGTCGGCCTGAATTTCATCATTCGTCACATCAGGGGACCTAATCTGACCGGACAACGCACGGCAGCGGAGGGAGTACGGCATGACGCATCCTGAAGAGGGACGGACGCCCGAGGAGCAGAGGCTCGGTCCGGTCGTGCGCCGCCGGGACCAGATCCAGCCCGGCACCACCGACCAGCGCCTGCTGGACACCGAGGGCAGCGACACCGAGTGGGTGCACACCGACCCGTGGCGGGTCATGCGCATCCAGTCCGAATTCGTGGAGGGCTTCGGCGCACTGGCCGAACTCCCCAGCGCGATCAGCGTGTTCGGCTCGGCCAGGACCCCGGCGGGCACCCCCGAGTACGAGTCGGGCGTACGGATCGGCCGCGCGCTCGTCGAGGCGGGCTTCGCGGTGATCACGGGCGGCGGCCCCGGCGCGATGGAGGCCGCCAACAAGGGCGCCAGGGAGGCCAACGGAGTCTCCGTCGGCCTCGGCATCGAGCTCCCCTTCGAGCAGGGGCTCAACCCGCACGTCGACATCGGGGTGAACTTCCGCTACTTCTTCGTCAGAAAGACAATGTTCGTCAAGTACGCCCAGGGGTTCGTGGTCCTCCCCGGCGGCCTCGGCACCCTCGACGAGCTCTTCGAAGCACTGACCCTGGTGCAGACCCGCAAGGTCACCCGCTTCCCGATCGTCCTGTTCGGCACGGAGTACTGGGGCGGCCTGGTCGACTGGCTGCGGGACACGGTCATCGCCCAGGGCAAGGCGTCGGAGAGGGACCTGCTGCTCTTCCACGTCACGGACGACGTGGACGAGGCGGTCGCCCTGGTCAGCAAGGAGACCTCCAAGTAGCGGCGCGGCTACGCCAGACCCCGGCGGGCCACCGCCGGGGCCCGGTGGCCCGCGATGGACGCCACCATGTCCAGCACCTGCCGGGTCTCCGCCACCTCGTGCACCCGGTACACCTGGGCGCCCAGCCAGGCGGACACGGCGGTGGTGGCCAGCGTCCCGATGACCCGTTCCTTGACCGGACGGTCCAGGGTCTCGCCGACGAAGTCCTTGTTCGACAGGGACACCAGCACCGGCCACCCCGTCGCGGCCATCTCGCCGAGCCGCCGGGTGGCCTCCAGGCTGTGCCGGGTGTTCTTCCCGAAGTCGTGCCCCGGGTCGATCATGATCGCGTCCCGCCGCACGCCCAGTTTCGCGGCCCGTTCGGCCAGCCTCACCGTCACGTCGAGGATGTCCGCCATGACGTCCTCGTACGTCACCCGGTGCGGCCTGGTACGCGGCTCGGCCCCGCCCGCGTGCGTGCACACCAGGCCCACGTCGTAGCGCGCCGCGACCTCGGCCAGCTTCGGATCCACCCCGCCCCAGGCGTCGTTGAGGACGTCAGCGCCGGCCTCGCAGACGGCCTCGCCGACCTCGTGCCGCCAGGTGTCGACGCTGATGACCACGTCCGGATGGCGCCGCCGCACCTCGGCGACGAAGCCGACCGTGCGGCGCGCCTCCTCCTCGGCGGTCACCTCCTCGCCGGGGCCCGCCTTGACCCCGCCGATGTCGATGATGGCGGCGCCCTCGGAGACCGCCTGCTCCACCCGGGCCAGTGCGGGCTCGTCGCGGAAGGTGGCTCCTTGGTCGTAGAAGGAGTCCGGGGTGCGGTTCACGATCGCCATGATCACCGGCTCGTGCGTCTCGAAAACACGCCGTCCCAGCCGCAGCATCCGAACATTCCTCCTCGTCAACGGGCACCTGCCGGACCTCCGGCGGGCGTCTGCGACCTTAACCGTCGTACCCGCATGGCACGATCGGGGCCGGAAGGTTTCGTGTTCGGTTTCGGTGTGGCCCGGGGAGACGCTCGTGTTCTGGTTCTTGCTCTTGGCGATGGTGGTGGTCGTCGCCGCGGTGACACTCGCCGTCGTCGGTGGCGGCGGTGAGGGTCCGCTCCCGGAGGCGGCCCCCGACCACCTGGTCGATCCGCTGCCGCTGACCCGCCCGATCGGCCGCGCCGACATCGAGGCGCTGCGGCTGCCGCTGGCGCCGCGGGGCTACCGGATGGCCGACGTGGACGACGTACTGGGCCGCGTCGGCGCCGAACTCGCGGAGCGCGACTCCCGCATCGCCGAACTGGAAGCGGCTCTCGCGGGCACCCAGGCAGGCTCGGTCGGCGGCCGGGACCTCTTCACCAAACCGAGCCAGTCAGAGCCCGCCGACCGGGCACGGGCCACGGACCCCCGGGCCCCGGAAGCGGCACCGGAAGTCCGGGCTCCGGAGCCCGACGACCGGACCGCGTCCGCCGCCGAGTCCAGCGCCGCCCAGCCCCACGCCCCCGAGTCCCGGCGGCAGTCCGAGGTCGTTTCGCCCGAGGAGCCCAAGTCGTGAGTGCACCCGTCGGATCCACCGCCCCCGGTCCCGACGGCGCACTGCGCTGTCCCTGGGGACTGTCCACCGAGGACTACACGGCGTACCACGACACGGAGTGGGGCCGTCCGGTCCACGGTGACGACGCGCTCTACGAACGCCTCTGCCTGGAGGCGTTCCAGTCCGGTCTGTCGTGGCTGACGATCCTGCGCCGCCGGGAGGGCTTCCGTACCGCCTTCGCCGGATTCCGGATCGCCGAAGTGGCGAAGTTCACGGACGACGACGCGGCCCGCCTGCTCGCCGACCCCGGCATCATCCGCAACCGCGCCAAGATCGAGGCGACCCTCGCCAACGCCCGGGTGCTCGCCGACTGGCCCGAGGGCGAACTCGACCGGCTGATCTGGTCGTACGCCCCCGAGAGCGCGGGCCGCCCGGCGCCCCGCACCCTCGCGGACGTGCCCGCCGTCACCCCGGAGTCGACGGCCCTGGCCAAGGACCTCAAGAAGCGGGGCATCCGTTTCGTCGGCCCGACCACGGCGTACGCCCTGATGCAGGCCTGCGGCCTGGTCGACGACCACCTGGCCGACTGCGTCGCCCGGGGCGGCGGCACGAAGAAGAAGTGAGCAGGGTCAGCGGCCGAGGTACCTCGGCCGCTGCTTGGCGATGAACGCCTGCACCGCGATCGCGTGGTCCTCCGAAGCGCCCGCCAGGGTCTGCAGTTCGTCCTCCTTCTCCAGCGCCTCGCCCAGCGAGTGATCGGCCCCGTACGCCAGCGACGCCTTCAGCGCGGCGTACGCGACGGTCGGGCCCTCCGCCAGGGCGCGGGCCACCGCCGTCGCCTCGGCGGGGAGCGCGGCGGCCGCAACGACCCGGTTGGCGATGCCCAGGTCGAGGGCGTCCTGAGCGGAGATCGAGCGCGGGAAGAACAGCAGGTCGGCGGCCCGGCCGTGCCCGATGAGGCGCGGCAGCGTCCAGGACACGCCCGAGTCGGCGGTCAGTGCGACCCCGGCGAAGGACGTGTTGAAGGAGGCGGTGTCGGCGACGATCCGGTAGTCGGCGGCGAGTGCGAAGCCGAAGCCCGCGCCGGCCGCGACCCCGTTGATCCCGGCGACGACCGGCTTGGGCATCTCGGTCAGCGCCCGTACGACCGGGTTGTAGTGCTCCTGCACCGTGCTCATCGTCTGCCCGGTGCCCGCGGCCCGGTCGGCGGCCAGCGAGGTGACGTGTTCCTTGAGGTCCTGGCCGACGCAGAAGGCCTTGCCGGTGGCCGTCAGCAGCACCGCCCGTACGGCCGTGTCGGTGGCCGCCGCCTGCACCGCTTCGCGGAGGGCGACCTTGGCCTCGGTGTTCAACGCGTTCATGGCGTCGGGACGATTGATCGTGATCGTCGCGAGCCCGTCGGTCACCTCGTAGAGCACGGTGTCGGCCATCGTCGTTCCCCTCAGCACATCCGGAAAAGGCATGCCGGTGGGCATGCACAGGCCAGCATGGCGGAGATCTCGAACGCTGGACATGTGACCTGCGTCAAACAATCCGACCCCTGTGGCGGGTGCGAAGCGGCGAAGTATCGCAGCTGGATCGCCGAATTGGGCGGTTTTGTGGCTGCGCGTTGCACAAGCGATGCCCACCGATGTTGGTCATTGGGTCCAACGATGCGGGATAATGGCCTGGAAGCAGTGTGTTCGATGCCGGTGACACCTGGGTTGTCGGTTGCGTGAGCTGGTTTCAGGAAGGGGAACGAGCATGGCGGCCATGAAGCCGCGGACGGGCGACGGCCCGCTCGAGGTGACCAAGGAGGGGCGGGGCATCGTCATGCGCGTTCCGCTCGAAGGCGGCGGTCGACTTGTCGTCGAGCTGACTCCGGACGAGGCCGATGCACTCGGCGACGCCCTGAAGAAGGTCGTCGGCTGACGCCTGAAGGCGGATAGCGCTCTTAACTCTCCACTGCCCCGGCCACGCGCGAGCGTGAACCGGGGCAGTGGCGTTTCTGCGTTCGTACGGTGACGAGGACGCGCGCTCCCGGTCCCGTGAGGGGTGCCGGGGCCCCACGGGCCCCTCAGCCGCGCCGCACCGCGCACAGCAGCCCGTCGCCCACCGGCAGCAGCGAGGAGACCAGCTCCGTCGACTCCCGCACGGTCCGCAGCAGTTCGCGCAGCCGCAGCACCTCGGCGGGCTGGGAGGCCGAATCGACCGTGCGGCCGTCCGCGAAGACGCCCTCGAAGCAGACCAGCCCACCAGGTCGCAGCAGACGCAACGATTCAGCGAGATAGTCCAGCGATTCGAGCCGGTCGCCGTCGCAGAAGACGAGGTCGTACCCGCCGTCCGCGAGACGCGGCAGGACGTCCAGGGCACGGCCGGGGATGAAGCGGGCCCGGTTCCCGGCGAAGCCGGCCGAGCGGAACGCCTGCTTGGCGAAGCCCTGCCGCTCCGGCTCCAGGTCGACGGTGGTCAGTACGCCGTCGGGCCGCATGCCGTGCAGCAGGTAGATGCCGGACACGCCCGTGCCCGTACCGATCTCGGCGACCGCCTTGGCGTCCGCCGTCCCGGCCAGCAGCCGCAGCGCGGCGCCGGTGCCCGGGGACACCGAGGGCACGCCCGCGTCCCGGGCCCGGTCACGGGCCCAGTGCAGAGTGTCGTCCTCGGCGACAAAGGCGTCGGCGAACGCCCAGCTCGTCTGCCGGTTGGCGGTAATGACCCTCTCCTGTCCCCGTAGTTGGCGCAACGGTGACTGTATCCGCTGGAGTCGGGAACTCGCAGATGGGACCGGTCGTTATGAGGTGCAGGGGGGACCGATGGATCACGGGCACCGGGGCCGGCGACGGACCCAAAATTCACGCAAAGACTCTTATCCGGAGCTAACGGGCGAGGTGGTTATGGTAGGGGCTCCACTGGACACCACCAGAGCCGACAGGGGAGGTGCGGCTGCGGCCGGTGACCGGAGGGGAGTGCTCAGGCGTCTCCTCAGGTCTGCGGGCGAGCCGAAATCCGTGACCGACACCGCTGACCGTTCCGCCTCCACCACGGCGACCTTCGCAGAGTTCTCTGACGCCGACGAGGCGTGGACCCCTCCCACCTGGGAGGAGATCGTCAGCACGCACAGCACCCGCGTCTACCGCCTGGCGTACCGCCTCACCGGCAACCAGCACGACGCCGAGGACCTGACGCAGGAAGTGTTCGTACGGGTCTTCCGCTCGCTGTCGACGTACACGCCCGGCACCTTCGAGGGCTGGCTGCACCGGATCACGACCAACCTCTTCCTGGACATGGTGCGCCGCAAGCAGCGCATCCGCTTCGACTCGCTCGGTGACGACGCGGCCGAGCGGCTGCCCAGCCGCGACCCGTCGCCCCAGCAGGCCTTCCAGGACACCCACTTCGACGCGGACGTGCAGCAGGCGCTGGACACCCTCGCGCCCGAGTTCCGTGCCGCGGTCGTGCTCTGCGACATCGAGGGCCTTTCCTACGAGGAGATCGCCGCCACCCTGGGCGTCAAGCTGGGCACGGTGCGCAGCCGCATCCACCGCGGCCGCTCGCACCTGCGCAAGGCGCTCAAGCACCGTTCCCCCGAGGCCCGCGCCGAGCAGCGCGCCATGGCCTCCGTGGGCACGGCGACGGGAGGCGTCTTCCCGGCGGCGGTCGGAGAGGGCGGACTCGGGTGAGCGGGTCACGCCCCACCCCGGCGGAACAGCACCTCGGGGACCGTCTCGCTGCCCTCGTGGACGGCGAGTTGAACCACGACTCGCGCGAGCGGGTCCTGGCCCACCTCGCGACCTGTGCCAAGTGCAAGGCCGAGGCCGACGCCCAGCGCAGGCTGAAGGACGTCTTCGCGCACAGCGCACCCCCTGGCCCCTCCGAGGGATTCCTGGCCCGCCTCCAGGGCCTTCCCGGCGGCTCGGGCGACCTGGACGACGAGGACCGGGGAGGTCCGTTCGGGCGGGGAAGACCGGGGGACGCCACCCTCGGCGTCTTCGCCGCGGACGACGGACTGAGGTTCGGCGGCCGGATCGAGTACGAGGCACCGAGCGCCCACCGGGGGATGTTCCCCGGCGGTTCCGGTGACCGGGGCTTCCGCATCCACGAGGTCGGCCGCCCGGAGGGCGAGCGTTCCGGACCGCGCAGGCAGCGCAGGTTCGCCTTCGCCGCGGCGAGCGCCGTGTCGATGGCGGCGATCGCGCTCGGCGGCGCCCTCCCCCTGGACGCCACGTCCGGGCCCACCGCCAGGGGCGAGCGCACCGGCGGGGTCTCCCCGGCCAGGGCCACCACCCCGGTGAGCGGCACCGACAGCAGCCGTCGGCAGGGCGGCGCCACCAGCGTCGGCGGCGGGGTCAGCAGTACGGGCAGCCCTTCGGGCACGGGCGGGGAGACGACGCTGCTGTCCACGACCGCGGGGGCCACCACGGGCACGCCCACGGGTACGCCCACGGCGCCGCCGACCGCGTACGGCAGTGGGCTGAAGATCTTCCCGATCGCCCTGCCGCAGGGCCAGGCACCGCAACAGGCCGGCGGGGCCCGGCACTTCCAGGCGTATCTGCGCGGCGGTTCCGCCGCTCCCGCGTTGATACGCCCGGCGCCGGCAGTGCCGCCGGTGGCGGCGTCGCCGGCGCCCAGTCACCTGGCTGTACCCGTGGCACCCGGGCTCGCCGTTTCCCCCGGCCGCTGACCCGCCCTCTGCGCACGCAATCGCAAACCTGGTTGAATCCAGGGAAGGGGTGCCCGCCACGGGCGCGGAGAGAAGGTTCCGTACGGATGTCCGGGCGGACCGAGGGCAGTTGCGGGGAGAGCATGGACGAGGGCAAGCCCGCCGGACCACGGGCGAAGTGGTGGAGCCGTCCCGCTTCCGGGACGGCCCGTGCCACGACCGGCCCGGCACCGGAGTTCGACGCCCCGGGCGATGAGCCCGTGGCTTCCGGGAGCGGGGGAGCGGGCGGGGAGCGAGCCGAGTCAGCCGCGCCGCAGCGCCCCAAGCCCCTGCACGACCCCGATCCGTACGGCACCCCGCCCTACGGCGGGCCCGGCCCGTGGGCACCGGCACCGCCGGTGCAGCGGCCGACCCCGGCCCAGGGCACCCCGGTACCGCCGCAGGCGCCGCCGCCCCCGCACCCGCAGCCGCCGCCCCCCGGCCACAGCGCGCCGCAGCCGCCGCACTCCGCGCAGCAGCAGTACCCGCCCTCGCAGTGGCTGAGCTACGACCCGTGGAGCGCCGCGCCGCAGCAGCCGCTGGTGTACGCGGGCCCGCCCGCCAAGAAGCGGGGGCGCGGCGGGCTGGTCGTCGGGGCGGTGCTGATCGCGCTGCTCGCGGGCGGCATCGGCGGCGGCGTCGGCGCGTACATCGAGCGGAACAACGGGTTCAGCGGTGGTGCGGTCAAGCTGCCGCAGTCCGACAAGGCACCGCGCGACCGCGCCCCCGAAACCGTCGCGGGCATCGCGGCCAGCGCCCTGCCCAGCGTCGTCACCTTCCATGTGAGCGGCAGCAGCGGCAAGGGCACCGGCACCGGATTCGTCCTCGACAACCAGGGCCACATCCTCACCAACAACCACGTCGTCGAACCGGCCGGCACCTCGGGCGTCATCTCCATCACCTTCAGCAGCGGGGAGAGTGCGAAGGCCAAGCTGGTCGGCAAGGACAGCGGCTACGACCTCGCCGTCGTCAAGGTCGTCGGCGTCTCCGGCCTCAAGCCACTGCCGCTCGGCAACTCCGACAACGTCCGGGTCGGCGACCCCGTCGTGGCGATCGGCGCCCCCTTCGACCTCCAGAACACGGTGACCGCGGGCATCATCAGCGCCAAGCAGCGCCCGATCACCGCAGGCGGCGAGAAGGGCGACGGCAGCGACATCAGCTACGTCGACGCACTGCAGACCGACGCCCCGATCAACCCGGGCAACTCCGGCGGCCCGCTGGTCGACGGCCAGGCCAGGGTCATCGGCATCAACAGCGCCATCCGGGGCCCCGACAGCGGCTCCGGCCTCGAAGGCGGCCAGGGCGGCAGCATCGGTCTGGGCTTCGCGATCCCGATCAACCAGGCCAAGCGGGTCGCCGAGGAGATCATCAACACCGGCAGGGCCACCCACCCGGTGATCGGCGTCTCGCTCGACATGAAGTACGCGGGCGACGGCGCGCAGGTCGGCACCAAGGGCGCGGACAACACCCCGTCGGTCACCCCCGGCGGTCCCGGCGCGAAGGCAGGCATCAAGCCGGGCGACGTCATCACCAGGATCGACGGCGAGCGGGTGCACAGCGGCGAGGAGCTGATCGTCAAGATCCGCTCGCGCAAACCGGGCGAACTGCTCCGGCTGACGGTCCGGCGCGACAACCAGGAACGCGAGGTGTCCCTCGAACTGGGCTCGGCCGGGGACTCCTGACCGGGCGCCGACGGGCCGGGCGTACGGTGCGGGACACCGGCCGTACGCCCAACGGTCCCGTGGACGGCAGACGAGTGTCACCTGAAGGTACCGTCCGGACAGCTGGGCCGGGTACCGTGGAACGAGCCCGGAGAATCCAAGGAGCTGCAAGGTGTTCACAGACATAGGCGGACTTGAGCTGCTGACGCTCGCGGTCCTCGCCGTGCTCATCTTCGGCCCGGACAAGCTGCCGAAGCTGATCCAGGACACCACGCGCTTCATCCGGAAGATCCGTGAGTTCTCGGACAGCGCGAAGCAGGACATCCGCACCGAGCTGGGCCCGGAGTTCAAGGACTTCGAGTTCGAGGACCTCAACCCCAAGACCTTCGTCCGCAAGCAGCTGGCGGAGCACGGCGGGGACGACCTCGGCCTCAAGGAGATCCGCGAGAGCTTCGACCTGCGCGGCGAACTCGCCGAGGTCACCGACGTGGTGAACGGCCGGTCCCCGTCGGCCGCCCGTACGCCCTCGGACACCCCGGACTCCGCAGGCACCCGCGCCGACCTCACCAAGAGCGACGCCCCCGCCGGCGGCGCCGACCTGGTGAAGAAGCCCGACGCCCCGGTGGCGAACCTCCGCAAGGACGACCGCCCGGCGTTCGACCCCGACGCGACCTGACCCGACGCGACCCGACCCGAGGCGACCTGGCCCGAGGCGTCCGCGACACCCCCTCCCGTGGCCGGTTCACCCCGGTCCGTCCCGGAAAC
This sequence comes from Streptomyces sp. NPDC032721, assembly GCF_055579625.1. NCBI lineage: Bacteria > Bacillati > Actinomycetota > Actinomycetes > Kitasatosporales > Streptomycetaceae > Streptomyces > Streptomyces sp. NPDC032721. The sequence continues at coordinate 43,579 of NZ_JBVIMX010000018.1, forward strand.
ACGTGCGTCAACATCCGGCCCTGCCCTCCGTGCGGGACCGGGGTGGCTATCCTCCATCTGTCCGGCATGCAGGACGCCCGAGGGGGGCGGGCCGCTCCGGACCCTGACGATCAGAGGAGGCGGCCGGGCAGATGGAGACCACGAGTCGGGTAGGGGCGCAGGGAAGTTCCGGGGCGCCCGGTGGGTCCACCGCGGAAGGGGTGCCGGCAGCCCGGCGTACGGTCGACGGCTATCTGCGCGCCCCGTTCCCCTGGTACGGCCTGGACGAGGCCTTCACCGGGCCGCGCTGGCTGATGCAGGTCACCTCCGCCGCGGACGGCACCGTGCAGCACGGTGCCGTGGGCCACGGCGACGAGCCGTCGATACGGGCCGCCGGTGACGACGGGCCCGACAAGGAGCGCTTCGCGGTGGTGGTCACCGTCGCCGCCAATCCGGTGCGCCGCAGCGGCGACGGCACCGGCACGCTGGAGGCCACCTCGGTGTCCTCCGCCGCCTGGCTCGCCGGTTCCGGGCTGCTGTCGCAGACCTGGCCCGCACAGCTCGACCACTCGATGCGGGACAACTGGCTCGACCAGCAGATCGAGGTCTCCTTCGAGCTGGCCGACGACCTGGAAGGACCGGACTGGTCGGCGCTCTCGCTGCCGGTCGACGGGGTCCCGACGTCGTTCCACTACCGCGAGTCGGAGTACGGCTGGGTGCTCGCCGGATCCACCGGCGAGGGCGTCCACCTGGGCGCGTACGGGCGCGGCATGAGCGCGTACGGCCTGGGCTTCTCGGTGGTCAAGGACATCACGGCGTACGCCCAGGACGTCTAGCGCGTCCGGAGCACGCCAAGGGGGCGCCCTCCGGTGGGAGGGCGCCCCCTCGGCGCGGCGTGAGAAGCGTCAGAACTTGTTGCGCGGGGTGATCCCCAGCGACATCCCGGACAGCCCGCGCGCCCGGCCGCCCAGCTTGCCCGCGATGGCCCGCAGCGCGGCACCGGCGGGGGACTCGGGGTCGGTCAGCACGACCGGGCGGCCGTCGTCGCCGCCCTCGCGCAGCCGTACGTCGATGGGGATGGAGCCCAGCACCGGCACGGTCGCGCCGGTCGTCTTCGTCAGGCCCTCGGCGACCCGCTCGCCACCGCCCGTACCGAACACGTCGACGATCTCGTCGCAGTGCGGGCACGGCATCCCGGACATGTTCTCGACGACGCCGACGATCTTCTGGTGGGTCTGCACGGCGATGGAGCCGGCCCGCTCGGCGACCTCGGCGGCGGCCTGCTGAGGGGTCGTCACCACCAGGATCTCGGCGTTCGGCACGAGCTGGGCGACCGAGATCGCGATGTCACCGGTGCCCGGCGGCAGGTCGAGCAGCAGGACGTCCAGGTCGCCCCAGAACACGTCCGCCAGGAACTGCTGGAGCGCGCGGTGCAGCATCGGGCCGCGCCACACCACCGGCGCGTTGCCCGGGGTGAACATGCCGATGGAGATGACCTTCACGCCGTTCGCCGACGGCGGCATGATCATGTCCTCGACCTGGGTGGGACGGCCCTCGACGCCCAGCATGCGCGGCACGCTGTGGCCGTAGATGTCCGCGTCGACCACACCGACCTTGAGGCCGTCGGCCGCCATCGCGGCGGCCAGGTTGACCGTCACCGAGGACTTGCCGACGCCGCCCTTGCCGGAGGCGACCGCGTACACCCGGGTCAGCGATCCCGGCTGGGCGAAGGGCACCTCGCGCTCGGCGGTGCCGCCGCGCAGGGCGCTCGCGAGGTCCTTGCGCTGCTCGTCGCTCATCACGTCCAGCTCGACGGTGACGCTGGTGACGCCCTCGACGCGCTCGACGGCCTCGCGCACGTTGCTGGTGATGGTCTCCCGCATCGGGCAGCCGGAGACGGTCAGATAGACCGCGACGGCAACCGCACCGTCCGCCCCGACATCGACCGATTTGACCATGCCGAGCTCAGTGATCGGTCGGTGGATCTCGGGGTCGTTCACCGTCGCCAGTGCCTCAAGCACCGCGTCTTCCGTAGCCATGCTTCCGATACTACGGCGGTACGGGACGCCCCCGGAAAGGGCCGTCAACGGTCGCCTTCGTCACTCCGGTCCGTCGGCTCGGGCGGGAATACGGCCCGCCGCTCCTCCAACTCCTTGACCAGGTCCTGGAGTTCGGAACGGATCCAGTCCCGGGTGGCGACCTCGCCGAGGCCCATCCGCAGCGCCGCCACCTCGCGTGTGAGGTATTCGGTGTCGGCGATGGAACGCTCGTTCTGCTTGCGGTCCTGCTCGTGCGTGACCCGGTCCCGGTCGTCCTGCCGGTTCTGCGCCAGCAGGATCAGCGGAGCGGCGTACGAAGCCTGGAGCGACAGCGCCAAGGTCAGGAAGATGAACGGGAATTCGTCGAACCGCAGATCCTTGGGCGCGAAGATGTTCCACAGCACCCACACGATGATCACCGCGGTCATCCAGACGATGAACCGCCCGGTCCCCAGGAAGCGCGCGATCTTCTCCGAGACCCGGCCGAAAGCCTCCGGGTCCCACTCGGGCAGCAGGCGCTTGCGCGGCGCCTTCGGCTGATCCAGACGCACACGTGAGGCGCGCGGCACCGCACTCGCGCCGGTCGTGGGCCGCGCGCGCTCCCTGCCCTCACCACCCCGTTCAGCGGCCACCGACAACACCCCCCGGATGGAACTCCGTCTCCCGCCAGTCGTCCGGCAGGAGGTGGTCGAGCACGTCGTCGACGGTCACGGCGCCGAGCAGCGCCCCGCCCTCGTCGACGACCGCCGCCGAAACCATGTTGTACGCGGCGAGATAGCTGGTCACCGCGGGCAGCGGGGTGTCCGGCGAGAGCGGCGGGAGGTCGGACTCCACCACCGAGCTCACCAGCGTCCCCGGCGGCTCCCGCAGCAGCCGCTGGAAGTGCACCGTCCCCAGGTACTTGCCGGTCGGCGTCTCGTCCGGCGGCCGGCACACGTACACCTGCGCCGCCAGCGCGGGGGAGAGGTCCTGCTGCCGCACCCGGGCCAGCGCGTCCGCCACCGTCGCGTCGGGCCGCAGCACGATCGGCTCCGTCGTCATCAGACCGCCCGCCGTCCGCTCCTCGTAACTCAGCAGCCGTCGTACGTCCGCCGCGTCGTCCGGCCGCATCAGGGTCAGCAGCCGCTCCTTGTCCTCCTCCGGCAGCTCGGACAGCAGGTCGGCGGCGTCGTCGGGGTCCATCGCCTCCAGGACGTCCGCCGCCCGCTCCTCCTTGAGCTTGCCGAGGATCTCGATCGAGTCGTCCTCGGGCAGCTCTTCGAGTACGTCGGCCAGCCGGTCGTCGTCCAGGGCGGAGGCCACTTCGGCGCGGCGCTTGGGGGTCAGGTGGTGCAGGGCGTTCGCGAGGTCGGTGGGGCGCAGCTGCTCGTACGCGGCGATCAGGTTCTCCGCGCCCTGCCCGTGCTCCTCCAGCGAGAACCCGGTGACCGCCGACCATTCGACCGTCAGGGTCTCCCCCCTGCGGCGCAGCGCACCGCCCTTCCCCTTGCGTACGAAGACCTTGTCGATCTCCCAGTCGCGGCGGGCCGGGAGCTGCGCGATGGCCACGTCCAGGACGGTGACCTCCTCGTCGCCGTCCACCAGCCGCACCCGCCGGTCGAGCAGCTCGCCGAGCACCAGGCGCTCGGTGGGGCGCTGCTCGAAGCGCCGCATGTTGACCACACCGGTGGTGATGACCTGGCCGGACTCCACACCGGTCACCCGGGTCATCGGCAGGAAGATCCGCCGCCTGCTCACCACCTCCACGACCAGGCCGAGCAGCCGAGGGGGCCGGCGCCCCACCCGCAGCATGGCCACCAGGTCGCGCACCCGTCCCACCTGATCGCCGTTGGGGTCGAAAACGGGGACCCCCGCGAGGTGCGACACGAAGACCCGTGGTGCGCCTGCCGCCATCCCGACTCCTCCTGTGCTGACTCGTGCTGTGCTGCCCGGTGAGGGCCCGTGAGGGCTCTCGCCGGCCGCTGGAATTCAGCGGCCGCTCAATTGTCTGCAAATAGGCCGGATACCGGCTTCAGGCTAGCCCGTGGCGATCAACGACGCTCCGGCGGGCGTCCGTACGGCTCTCTGTCCGAGGGCGTGGACGACCCGGGTACGCTGCCCTCTGCCAACCGGACGCACCCCACGCCCCGGACCCCCCGCAGGAGAGGCAGTGCCGACCGTGACCGCTTTCCCCCCGGCCGCCCGGGCACGCAGGGCCGTACTCGTCGGCGCGGTCTGCGCAGGTCTCGCGGCCGGTCTCACGGGCTGTGGCGAGGACCCGGACGAGGGGACAAACGGGGTCGGCAGACTTACCGCCAAGGAGATCGAGAACAAGGCGCGGGCCACCGCCAAGGCCTCGGCCGCCGTCCGGCTCACCGGCACCTTCGTCAGCCGGGGCGGCACGTACAAACTGAACATGCGCCTGAAGAACACCGGCGGGGCCGGCTCCGTCACCACCAAGGACTCCACCTTCGAGCTGCTGCGCATCGACGACCAGCTGTTCATGAAGGCCGGCGCGGACTTCTGGCGGGCCGACGCCACCAAGCCCGGCGCCACCTTCGAGAAGGAGGACGCCGAGGCCGCCGACAAACTGGAGGGACGTTACGTCAAGGTCCCCCAGGGCGACCCGGCGTACGACCAGTTCCGGGGCTTCACCGACAAGCAGGTCCTGCTCGACGGGCTGCTCGGCCTCAACGGCGAACTCGGCAAGGGCGACCGCGAGAAGATCGCCGGAATGCGCACCATCAAGGTCGTCGGCGGCGCCGAGGGCGAGGGCGGCGCACTCGACGTCTCCCTGGAGAAGAAGCCCTACCCGCTGCGGCTCGCCCGCGCGGGCGGGGCCGGAGTGGTCCAGCTGACGGACTGGGACAAGGACTTCCCGCTGTCCGCACCGCCCAAGGAGATGACCGTCGACTACGGCGGCAAACTCCCGCGCACCAGCGACTAGCAGGTCCGTCACCGCCACCTCGCGACTACCTCTTCTTCCGGCCCCCGCGCTTCAGGAGCAGCTTGGGCAGGCCCGCCGGTGCGGGCTGCCGGGTGGTGGCCGCCGTCGGCAGCGGTACGGCCGCCAGGGAGCCGTCGGGCAGCGCGCCGGGCGGGCCCTGCGGGGTCAGCCGCAGCACCCGGCACTCGCGGGCCCAGCGCTCCGTCATCCGCTCGGCGTCGGGGGCGTTCAGCCGTTTGCCCTTGAGCTCGGCGACGGCCGCGTCCCACTCCTCGGTGCCCGCGGTCAGCTCCCGTACGACGGCCGTCCAGGTGACCAGCCGGCCGCCCTTGTCCTTGCTCCGTACGGTGACCTCGGCGACGGACCCGTCGGCGAGGCCGGGGAACGGCTGCTCGCCCGGACCGTCACCGAGCAGATGGGCCGCGCCGTCCAGCCAGACGTGCCAGAGGGCGCGGGCGGGGCCGGTGCCCCGGACCCAGACGAGGCCGGACTTCTTGGTGGCCTCCTCGATGAGGGTCCGGTCGAGGAGAGGAGTCTGCGACATGGGGCAAGAGTAGGGGGTGGGCGGCGAAGCCCTCCCTCTGCCGGGAGGCCGTCACAGCCAGCCGTTGCGCTTCAGCAGGCGGTGGATGGTCACACAGACCACCACGATGCCGCCGATGACCATGCCGTACCCGTACTTCCAGTGCGTCTCGGGCATGTAGTCGAAGTTCATGCCGTACACACCGCAGATCATCGTGGGGACGGCGATGATCGCCGCCCACGAGGTGATCTTGCGCATGTCCTCGTTCTGGGTGACGGTCGCCTGCGCGAGGTTGGCCTGGAGGATGGAGTTGAGGAGCTCGTCGAAGCCGACGACCTGCTCGTGGACCCGGGCCAGGTGGTCCGCCACGTCGCGGAAGTACTTCTGGATGTCGGGGTCGACCAGCCGCATCGGGCGCTCGGAGAGCTGCTGCATCGGGCGCAGCAGCGGGGCCACCGCCCGCTTGAACTCCAGCACCTCGCGCTTGAGCTGGTAGATCCGGCCCGCGTCCGCGCCGCGCGAACTGCCCTTCGAGGGGGCGGAGAACACATCGATCTCGACCTCGTCGATGTCGTCCTGGACGGCGGAGGCGACCGCGATGTACCCGTCGACGACGTGGTCGGCGATGGAGTGCAGGACGGCGGACGGGCCCTTGGCGAGCAGCTCCGGGTCGTCCTGGAGGCGGTGGCGCAGCGCGCGCAGCGAGCCCTTGCCGCCGTGCCGGACGGTGATCACGAAGTCCGGCCCGGTGAAGCACATGACCTCGCCGGTCTCCACGACCTCGCTGGTGGCGGTCAGCTCGGCGTGCTCGACGTAGTGGATCGTCTTGAAGACGGTGAACAGGGTGTCGTCGTAGCGCTCCAGCTTCGGCCGCTGGTGCGCGTGCACCGCGTCCTCCACGGCGAGCGGGTGCAGTCCGAACTCGGCGGCGATACCGGCGAATTCGGCCTCGGTCGGCTCGTGCAGACCGATCCAGGCGAAGCCGCCGGACTCCCGTACGCGGATCATCGCCTCGTGCGGGGTGGTGCACTCCTTCATCCGGCGGCCGTCGCGGTAGACCGCGCAGTCGACGACCGCGCTGGAGGCGGAGTGGTCGCGGGTGGCGTCGTAGTTGGTGTAGACGGTGGGGCTCTTGCGCAGCGAGGGACGTACGACTGCGCGCAGGTCACGGATCATCGACATGGCGGGCTCCTTCGCAAAGAAGCCGTCTGCGTGGCGTGGCACTGCCCGGAATGGAGACGTACGGAGCCACAGCGCTGTGGCGGGGCGCACGTCGGCAAAGCGGGCGGCACCGCGAGGACGCGGTGACGGCGTTCGCTCAGACACGGATCAGGCAAATCAGGTGAGGTTGAAGTGCTCTTCCGTCGTGCGAGACGCAACGGGAACCGAAGGGCCACCGAGCGGTTCCGGTGTGGTTTCGGTGCTCCGAGGGCCGGGTACGAGGCCTCAGACCGCGAGATGCGGAAGTGGTGCGGAAGAGCGGTTGGTACTACCGGGTCGACTTCGATCCACCGCAGCCCCACCTCCTCCGGCCGGTCCCCCTTGGGGGACGACGTGTCGTCAGGGGCTCGAAAAAGTAGCGCCGTCGCCCCACGCTGAAGCGTTGCTCCGGACTGCCCCGACCAGCGGCCCAGGTTACCAGCCGCCTTCGGTGTCAACCCCCGTCAAGCCCCACCTTTGCCCGTTCCATACGCGGCCTATGCTCGCGGACCATGGGAGATGTTCTTGCGCTGGTAGAAGCCCGACTGCGGACGACTCTGGGCGAACCGGACGCGCGCGCCGCGGTCACGTTCCTCGGTACCGACCGCGTCGAGGTGCTGCGATTCCTGGACGGCGACATCGTCAGGTACGCGACCCTCGGCATGTCCGCGAACCCGATGACCGACCCCACGGCGGCGCTCGCCGACCCGGTGAAGGGGCCGCGCGCCGAGCTGGTCCTGTCGGTACGGGCGGGGCTCGCGGACACCGACAAGGTGCTGCGGCCGCTGGCCGTACTGGCCGCGTCTCCGCAGGTGGAGGGGCTGGTCGTGGCTCCCGGCGCCTCGCTGGACGTGGGGGAGCCGCTGTGGCCGGGGGCGCCCTTCGGCTCGGTGCTGGTGGCGGAGGGCGGGGGCCTGGTCGAGGACCTGGAACTGGACGCCCCGATGGACCCGGTGCGCTTCCTGCCGCTGCTGCCGATGACGGCCAACGAGGCGGCGTGGAAGCGGGTGAAGGGGGCGCAGGAACTCCAGGAGCGCTGGCTCGCCCACGGCACGGACCTCCGCGACCCGCTGCGCGCGGGCGTCCCGCTGGACTGAGAACCGGTCCGGGAAACGGGCCGGGAACGACCCCGGGAATTGGGCCGGATATCGCCCCTGTGGCCGCCGCCCCTCTGCACGGGGCGGCGGCCACAGTACGTCGTTGGTCCCGTCAGCTGCGGAGGGCGGACCAGGTGTTCACGCCCACCTTGCCGTCGACGGCGAGTCCTCCGTACCACTCCTGGAACTGGCGTACCGCGCCCTCGGTGTTGGCGCCGAACTTCCCGTCCACGCCCTGCGGTCCCACCCCGAAGCCCCACGAGATCAGCAGGCACTGCACCTCGCGGACCCGGTCACCGGTGTTGCCCCGGACGGTGAGTTGCGTGCCGTAGTAGTACCCGCAGTCGCGGGCGACCGACGGCGCGGCGGCCGAAGGCGCGGCGGCCGGCGCCGAAGCCTCCGCCGTACTCACGGCGAGTCCCGCGGTCAGTACCGCGGCGGCCAGTGCGCTGAACAGCTTCCTGCGCTGGAACATGGTCTTCCCCTTCATGCCTTCGGACCGGCAGGAGTCCGGTGTCCTGCCGGTACGAAGGTGGGGTCCGGCCCGTCCCCCTGTCGAGATCCCCGCCGTCGCCCACCGCGACGGGAAACGGGCAACACCCGGGAAACACCCGCCCCCGGCCGGTCGGTTGGCTCAGTCGGCTCAGTCGGCTCAGTCGGCTCAGTTGGCGAAGACCGTGACGCCGTCCTCGGTGGCGTGCACCGGCCGGAGCTCCTGCGCCTCGTGGGTGAGGGCCTTGCGGCGTACGAGGACGACCACCGCGCCGAGCACCGCCGTGACGGCCGCGACCACGAACGGGATGTGGATGTCGCTCCACTCCTCGATCTTCGGCGCCAGGAACGGGGCGGCGGCCGCCGCGAACCAGCGGACGAAGTTGTAGCCCGCGCTCGCCACCGGCCTCGGCGCGTCCGAGACGCCGAGCGCCAGCTCCGTGTAGACGGTGTTGTTCACGCCGATGAAGGCGCCGGAGACGATCGTGCAGACGATGGCCGCGGTGTGGTTTCCGTACCCGAGGACCAGCAGGTCGGCGGCGAGGAGGACCAGTGAGCCGCCCAGCACCTTCAGCGAGCCGAAGCGTTCCTGCATGCGCGGGGCGACCAGCACGGAGAAGACGGCGAGCAGCAGACCCCAGGCGAAGAAGACCGCGCCCGACTTGTACGGGGTCATGTCCAGCACGAACGGCGTGAAGGCCAGCACGGTGAAGAACGCGTAGTTGTAGAAGAAGGACGAGGCGGCGACGGAGGCCAGGCCGCCGTGGCCGAGCGCCCTGACCGGGTCGAGCAGGGACGTCTTCCTCGCGGGCCTGGGCTGTTCCCTCAGGAACACGGTGATGCACAGGAAGCCGATCGCCATCAGCGCGGCCGTGCCGAAGAACGGGTAGCGCCAGCTGGCGTTGCCGAGCGCCGCCCCGAGCAGCGGACCGCACGCCATGCCGAGGCCGAGCGCCGACTCGTACAGCAGGATCGCGGCGGCGCTGCCCCCGGCCGCCGCACCGACGATCACGGCGAGCGCGGTCGAGACGAAGAGGGCGTTGCCCAGTCCCCAGCCGGCCCGGAAGCCGACCAGCTCGCCGACGGAGGAGGAGGTCCCGGAGAGCGCGGCGAAGACGATCACCAGGGCGAGGCCGAGCAGCAGCGTCTTCTTGCCGCCGATCCGGCTGGAGACGAAGCCGGTGACGAGCATCGCGACCGCGGTGATCAGGAAGTACGAGGTGAAGAGGAGGGAGACCTGGCTCGGGGTGGCGCTCAGGCCCTTGGCTATGGAGGGCAGGATCGGGTCGACGAGACCGATGCCCATGAACGCGACGACGGACGCGCCGGCCGTCGCCCAGACCGCCTTCGGCTGGCGCAGGATGCTGCCCGCGCCCTCGTCGAAGGGGTCGGCTCCCTCGCCCCCCGGCTTGCTCTCTGTCTCGGTCCCGCCCTGCTGCATGGCGTCTCCTGTTCTCCGCTGTTCTCCGCCAGATCGTTGCGATATACAAACAATAAGTTAGGTCGGCTAATGAATGCAAGCTACATCTAGTTTTGGCCGGTGGAAGGGCTGGGGAGAGTTCCTGGGAGCGCCGGAAAGCGGCGCGCGCCGGACGGGTGATCGTCCTTGACGCGGCGTCGACCGGGGAGGACTGTTGGGCGCTATGAGGGGCGAACCCAGTTGCCCGAAGTGCGGAGGCCGGGTCAGGGCGCCCGGTCTCTTTGCCGATACCTGGCAGTGCTCCGCGCACGGGGCCGTACACCCGCTCCAACCGGTGCTGCCGCCCAGCGTCGAGGCACTGGCGGTCGCGGTGAACCGCGCCCGGGTGCCGATCTGGATGCCGTGGCCGCTGCCGGTGGGCTGGCTGTTCAGCGGCGTGGCGTACGCGGGCGACGACCGCAGCGGCGGCCGGGCCACCGCCGTCGCGTGCTCGGGCCCGGGCCCGCTCGGCGGCTTCGGTGAACTGCTGCTCGTCGCCGAGGAACTGGGCGTCGGCCTCGGTGCGCGCTACGCGGGCATCGACGGCCCCGACCCCGGCGCCCACATCGCCATGGAGAAACCCCCGGTCACCAAGGTCCTCGCGGCCGGCCGCCCCACCCCCCTGTGGCACGTCTCCGGTACGCCGGCGGACCGCGCGGTCTTCGCGGGCGAGGCGCGCGGGCTGTGGCTCTGGGCGATCGTCTGGCCGGAACAGTCGGGCCTGCTGATGTACGACGAACTCGTCCTGACCGACCTGCGCGACGCGGGCGCGGAGGTCGAACTGCTGCCGTGCGGGGCGCTCTCGCCGCGGATCCTGGCGTAGCGCAGGCCGGGAGCGCCGCTTGACCTGGGGATGTTCGAATCCCCGTTACTCTTGACGCGTCCCTTCCGTCCGCCCTGCCCCTGGAGTAAGCGTCGTGCGCATCGACCTGCACACCCACTCCACGGCATCCGACGGCACCGACACCCCCGCCGAGCTGGTGCGCAACGCCGCCGCGGCCGGGCTCGACGTCGTCGCGCTCACCGACCACGACTCGGTGCGCGGCCACGCGGAAGCGATCGACGCGCTGCCCGAGGGCCTCACCCTCGTCACCGGCGCCGAGCTCTCCTGCCGCCTGGACGGTACGGGCATGCACATGCTGGCGTACCTCTTCGACCCCGACGAGCCCGAGTTCGCCCGCGAGCGCGAGCTGGTCCGCGACGACCGGGTGCCGCGCGCACAGGGCATGGTCGCCAAGCTCCAGGCCCTCGGCGTGCCGGTCACCTGGGAGCAGGTGGCCCGGATCGCCGGCGACGCCTCCCTGGGCCGTCCGCACATCGCCGAGGCCCTCGTCGAGCTGGGCGTCGTGGAGACCGTCTCCGACGCCTTCACCTCCCAGTGGCTGGCCAACGACGGCCGGGCGTACGTCGACAAGCACGAGACGGACCCCTTCACCGCGATCCGCCTGGTCAAGGCCGCGGGCGGGGTCACCGTCTTCGCGCACCCCGGCGCCGCCAAGCGCGGCGACACCGTACCCCTGGCCTCGATAGCCGAGCTGGCGGCGGCCGGCCTCGACGGCATCGAGGTCGACCACATGGACCACGACGAGTCCGACCGCGCCCGGCTGCGGGCCTTCGCCGCCGAACACGGGCTGCTCGTCACCGGCTCCAGCGATTACCACGGCAGCCGCAAGACCGTAAGGCTCGGGGAGTACACCACGCACCCCGACGTGTACGGCGAGATCACGCGGCGTGCGACCGGCGCCTTCCCGGTGCCCGGCGCGGGTGGACGCCCGCGCGCCTGAGCCCTCCCGGGCCCACGGCGCACCTCCCGGCGCCGGACCGCACGACCTCCGGCGCCCCTGCGGCCCGACGACCGCCCCACCGGCGTCGGTACGGGCCGACAACCCTCATGTTCCGTACCCGAATCGTGCCCGTGCGCCCGCCGCGCACCGGCACGGTCCCCTCCTGCAAGGCCTCACTGTGTTCGACTTCGCTGTCTTCGGATCCCTCTTTCTCACGCTTTTCGTGATTATGGACCCCCCTGGGATCACCCCGATCTTCCTCGGCCTGACCTCCGGCCGGCCCGCCAAGGTGCAGCGCCGGATGGCCTGGCAGGCGGTGGCCGTCGCCTTCGGCGTGATCGCCGTCTTCGGCGTCGTCGGCCAGCAGATCCTCGACTATCTGCACATCTCCACCCCCGCCCTGATGATCGCGGGCGGGCTCCTCCTGCTGCTCATCGCGCTCGACCTGCTCACCGGCAAGAACGAGGAGCCGACCCAGACGAAGGACGTCAACGTCGCCCTCGTACCGCTGGGCATGCCGCTGCTCGCCGGGCCCGGTGCGATCGTCTCGGTGATCCTCGCGGTGCAGCACACCAGTACGGTCAAGGGTCAGATCTCGATCTGGTCCGCGATCATCGCCATGCACGTGGTGCTGTGGCTGGCGATGCGCTTCTCGCTGGTGATCATCCGTGTGATCAAGGAGGGCGGTGTGGTGCTGGTGACCAGGCTCGCGGGCATGATGCTCTCCGCGCTGGCCGTGCAGCAGATCATCAACGGGGTCACCCAGGTCATCCAGGGCAGCTGAGCCCGCGCACGGCCGGTCCGGCCGTAGCCGCGCATACGGAAAGCGCCCCCGTGCACGTACTGCACGGGGGCGCTTTCTCGGTCTTCGTCGGTACGTCGTCGGTGTTACGAGGCCGTGGTTTCGGCCGGGCGGATGTAGATGCGCTGACCGATGGAAGCGGCCTGCTGCACGATCCGGTTGACGGAGGCGGCGTCCACGACGGTGCTGTCCACGGCGGTGCCGTCAACATCGTCCAGGCGCATGATTTCGAAGCGCACGCGCTTCTCCCTTCGTCTGATCCTCCTGCTGGAGAACTGTGGTGAATGTGTGGGGTGGGCGTGGCGCGGTGGCCACACGTTCCATACGGGTACAACGAGCCTCCCCGCGAAAAGATTCCCTACGCTAAAGAAAATTTTCGCGAGGCTAACTACTCGCTGGTGAGGTAACCGGCGAGGCGCTGGTGGGGTGCCGGTGAGGCGCCGGTGGGGTACTGGTGAGATGCCGGTGAGCCGTCGGTTGTGCGGGGCCTGTGGCGGCCGGGACAATGGGTTCCGTATGGACGACGCACAGCCTCCGGGCTCTCCCGACAGCTTCCACGGCTCCACCGGAATCCCGGTCGACAGCGACCGGATCTCCGCGCTCGCCGACCGCCTGGACCGCACGAACGCGCTGCTCACCCGCATGCTCGCGGAGGTCGCCAAGACCCCCTCCACCCACGCGATCTTCGTCGACGCCGGCTACGTGTACGCGGCGGCCGGCCTGCTGGTCACCGGCACCGAGGACCGGCGCTCCTTCGACCTGGACGCGGAAGGGATCATCGAGGCCTTCATCGACAAGGCCCGCATCATCTTCGCGGACAGCAGGCTGCTGCGCGTCTACTGGTACGACGGCGCCCGGCGCCGCATCCACACCACCGAGCAGCAGACCATCGCCGAACTCCCCGACGTCAAGGTCCGCCTCGGCAACCTCAACGCCAACAACCAGCAGAAGGGCGTCGACTCCCTCATCCGCACCGACCTGGAGTCACTCGCCCGCCACCGCGCCATCAGCGACGCGGCACTCGTCGGCGGCGACGAGGACCTGGTTTCGGCGGTCGAGGCGGCACAGGGGTACGGGGCGCGGGTCCACCTCTGGGGCATCGAGGCGGGCGACGGCCGCAACCAGGCCGAGCCGCTGCTCTGGGAGGTCGACAGCCAGCGCACCTTCGACCTGGACTTCTGCAAGCCGTACGTCACGCGCCGGCCGGTCACCACGTACGAGCAGGAGAACGGCCCGACCCCCTCGCGCGAGGACGTGCGCTTCGTCGGCGCGCAGATCGCGGCGAAGTGGCTGGCCGAACGCGGCCGGCAGCAGCTCGGAGAACTGCTGCCGGGGCGGCCGTACCTGCCCGGGCCGGTGGACCAGGAGCTGCTGGTGGAGGCCGAGAGGATGCTCCAGCGGTCGCTGCGCGGGCACTCGGACCTGCGGCGCTCGCTGCGGGACGGGTTCTGGCAGCACCTCCAGTCGCAGTACTGACCGGTCTTTCGCGGTCAGCGGTGCCGGTCCCAGAAGCCGGTCAGCGCCCGGACGGTCTCGTCCGGGCGGTCGGTGTTGGGGGAGTGGCCCGCCCCCTCGATCACGGTGCGGTGGGCGCCCAGGCGCACCGCCATGTCGTCGAGCAGCGGCACCGGCCAGGTGTCGTCGACCGTGCCGGAGACGACGTGCACCGGCAGGGGCGGGCGCAGGGCGAGCAGTTCGGCGACGCGGTCGGGTTCGACAGTGAGCCCCCGGCCGGTCGCGACGAGCTGGGCGGGGCTGTGGAGCAGCCAGCGGCGCCGGAGTGCCTCCTCGTGCGCCTTGTCGTACCCGTCGGTGTCCGTCTCCTCCGGTACGGGGGTCTCCATCGCCTGCATCGCGTCCCAGACCTCGCCCATCGACATCACACCGAGGGCCTGCGTCAGCAGGGCGATCTTCTCCTGCTGCGAGGGGTCGACCTCGGCGGGTCCTGACGACATCAGGGTCAGCGACCGGAAGGGCGACGGCGAGGCGCCGAGGAGCACGGCGGCGCGGGCGATCTGCCCGCCGAGGGAGTGACCCACGAGGTGTATGGGGGTGGGGGTACTGCCGAGTGCTGCTGCCTGGGCGAATACGTCCTTCGCCAACTCGGCCTGGGCGTAAGGGGATTCGTCGTCCGCCGGGCCCGTCGACTCGTACTGGCCACGTCCGTCGACCGCGACGGCGCGGTAGCCCGCCAGGGCCAGCGGGGCCAGCATCGCGATGAAGTCCTCCTTGCTGCCGGTGAAACCGGGCAGCAGGAGCACGGTGCCGTGGGGCGCGGCGGCGGGTCCCGCTTCGAGCGCGGCGAAGGTGCCGCGTTCGGTGCGCAGGGGGACGGCTTGGACGCCGGGGGGTGGGGTGAAGGTGGGCGGCCTACTCATGCCCCGAGGCTACCGGGGGTCGGGAAGGAGGGGATACGACGATGGCCCCGCCCTCCCGGTGGGGGAGGGCGGGGCCATCGGGGGAGAGGGTCAGCTCTCCGTGGTGCGGCGCGGGGCGCGGCGGCGGCGCGGCTTCGCGTCGCCCTCCGGCTCCGTGGCGGGGGCCGACGCCTTGGCGGCCGTCTTCTTGGGGGCGGCCTTGCGCGGGGCGGCCGCGCGGCGCACCGGCCGGGTGGGCTCCGGCTCCGGCATCGGCGCCATCTGGAAGTCGACCTCGGGCTCGGCGGAGACGCGCGCCCGGACGGGGCGCTTCAGCCTCGGCCGTGCCGGGGCCTCGACGACCTCGGACAGGTCTGCGGCCTTGACTGCCTTGGCGCGCGACGCCCTGGCCCTGACGGGCTTGGCGGCGGGCTCGGCGACCTCGGCCTCGACCAGCACCTTGACCTTGGCGGTCCGGGGCTTGGCGGCCTTGACCTCCGTGGCCGTGGCCTCGGCGGTCACGGGCTCGGCTGCCTCGACCGGCGCGGCTGCGGCCTTACGGGTACGGGTGCGGGCCCTGGGCGCCGCCGGAGCCTCGACGGCCGGAGCCTCGTCGGCCGGGGCCGGGGCCGGAGCCTCGGTGACGACCGGCGCCTCGGCGACCGCGGTGCCCGCGCCGCCGGTACGGGTGCGACGACGGCGACGCGGCGTACGCGGCTCCGTGGCCTCGACGGCGGCGGAGTCGGCCGGGCCTGTGCTGTCGGCGGCCGGAGTCACCGGAGCCGCGGTGGCCCCGGTCTCGACCGCGTCGCCCAGCTCCGAACCGCCGCGGGTACGACGGCGCTGACGCGGCGTGCGCGTACGGGCCGGACGCTCCTCGGTCACCACGGCAGCGGCCGCCGGTGCCTTGCGGCCGCGGCCGCCCGTCTCGCCGAGGTCCTCGACCTCTTCCGCGCGCAGTCCGGCGCGGGTGCGGTCGGCCCGGGGCAGTATGCCCTTGGTGCCGGCCGGGATGGAGAGGATCTCGTAGAGGTGGGGAGAGGTGGAGTACGTCTCCTCGGGCTCGTCGAAGGGCAGGTCCAGCGCCTTGTTGATGAGCTTCCAGCGCGGGATGTCGTCCCAGTCGACGAGGGTGACGGCGATGCCCTTGGCGCCTGCGCGCCCGGTGCGGCCGACCCGGTGGAGGTACGTCTTCTCGTCCTCCGGCGACTGGTAGTTGATGACGTGCGTGACGCCCTCGACGTCGATGCCGCGGGCGGCGACGTCGGTGCAGACCAGGACGTCGACCTTGCCGTTGCGGAAGGCGCGCAGCGCCTGCTCGCGGGCGCCCTGGCCGAGGTCGCCGTGGACGGCGCCGGACGCGAAACCGCGCTTCTCCAGCTGCTCGGCGATGTCGGCGGCGGTCCGCTTCGTACGGCAGAAGATCATCGCGAGTCCGCGGCCCTCGGCCTGGAGGATGCGGGAGACCAGCTCCGGCTTGTCCATGTTGTGCGCGCGGAAGACGTGCTGCGTGATGTTCTTGACGGTCGCGCCCTCGTCGTCGGGCGAGGTGGCGCTGATGTGCGTGGGCTGCGTCATGTAGCGGCGGGCCAGGCCGATGACGGCGCCGGGCATCGTCGCGGAGAAGAGCATGGTCTGACGCTTGGGCGGCAGCATCTTCATGATCTTCTCGACGTCGGGCAGGAAGCCCAGGTCCAGCATCTCGTCGGCCTCGTCGAGGACGAGCGCGCGGATGTGGGACAGGTCGAGCTTCTTCTGTCCGGCCAGGTCGAGCAGCCGGCCCGGGGTGCCGACGATGATGTCGACGCCCTTCTTGAGCGCCTCGACCTGCGGCTCGTACGCACGGCCGCCGTAGATCGCCAGCACGCGCACATTGCGCGCCTTGCCGGCGGTGAGCAGGTCGTTGGTGACCTGCTGGCACAGCTCGCGCGTCGGTACGACGACGAGGGCCTGCGGGGCGTCGGTCAGCTGCTCGGGCTTGGCCCGGCCCGCCTCGACGTCCGCGGGGACGGTGACGCGCTCAAGGAGCGGCAGGCCGAAACCGAGGGTCTTGCCCGTACCGGTCTTGGCCTGGCCGATGACGTCGCTGCCCGAAAGTGCGACGGGGAGCGTCATCTCCTGGATGGGGAAGGGGGACGTGATGCCGACCGCCTCTAGGGCTTCGGCCGTCTCGGAAAGGATCCCGAGGTCTCGGAACGTAGTCAGGGTGCTGCCTCTTCTGTGAGACGCGACATGACGCGAACAACGTGGGTCGTACCGTGCCTGGGGTTTCATCCGGCCTTGGGAGGACCAGGTGGCGCGGGACCACTGCCATTGCTCTAGCGCTCGTGCCGCTGAGGGTTCCCTCGTCTGCGGTGATGCTTGTGCACCGCCCGCACGGAGGGCTGTCGGGTCGGAGCCGATCGGGCCACCGACCGGGCATCCTCATTCGGATGGCTTGCTCAGGCGCGTACGAACCGGAGTGCGTACGGCATGAATGCTCAGCAAGCGCATTACCACTGTACCCCGGATTCGCGCATGTGTGTTGGGTGAATTCGTAGGAATGGTGGGGCGGAGGTGTATCGGGCGGTCGCTGACCAGGTGGTCCCGGGGCCACCGCTGTCATCTGGTCCTACCGACGCGGAGCGCTATTGTGCGCTTTATGGAGACGCCTGACACCCCCGCCGCAACCCCCGCCGAAACCCCCGCAGAATCCGCCCCCGAGCCCACCGGCATCGCCGCCCAGGACTGGGCGACCGCCTCCGTGGAGCCGACGTACCGCGCCGCGGTCGTGGACCTGCTGGGCGCCCTCGCGTACGGCGAGCTGGCGGCCTTCGAGCGGCTCGCCGAGGACGCCAAGCTGGCGCCGACGCTGGGCGACAAGGCGGCGCTGGCGAAGATGGCCTCCGCCGAGTTCCACCACTTCGAGCGGCTGCGCGACCGGCTGTCGGCGATCGACACCGAGCCGACCGCCGCGATGCAGCCCTTCGCCAAGCCGCTCGACGACTTCCACCACCTGACGGCCCCGTCCGACTGGCTGGAGGGCCTGGTCAAGGCGTACGTCGGCGACTCGATCGCCAGTGACTTCTACCGCGAGGTCGCCGCCCGCCTGGACACCGACACTCGCTCGCTGGTGCTCGCCGTCCTCGACGACACCGGGCACGGCAACTTCGCCGTGGAGAAGGTGCGCGCCGCCATCGAGGCCGACCCCCGGGTCGGCGGACGGCTCGCGCTGTGGGCGCGGCGGCTGATGGGCGAGGCGCTCTCGCAGGCGCAGCGCGTGGTCGCCGAGCGCGACTCGCTGTCGACGATGCTGGTGGGCGGGGTGGCGGACGGCTTCGACCTCGCGGAGGTCGGCCGGATGTTCTCCCGTATCACCGAGGCACACACCAAGCGGATGGCGGCGCTGGGCCTGGCCGCCTAGCGACCGGCGGTCCGCGACGCGGTGGCTCCGGCAGGCGGCGCAGCCGGAGCTACGCCGCCGCTGACCTGCGCCGGACGCGGCCCGTGGGGCGCAGGAGCAGGGAGAGGGTGACGGCGCCCACCGCGACCGCGCCGAGCAGGGTGACCAGCAGATGGCCGGGGCCGACCGCCGTGTGCGTGAGCCAGGCACCGAAGAGCGCGCCCAGCAGACCCGCCGTCAGAACGTGCGGGCGGGGCGGCAGCCGGTCGGGGAGCTTGGACACGGCGGTCCAGCCGAGGGCGAGGCCGAGGATGACGGAGCCGAGCGCTTCCCAGATCAACGCGATTCCCTCCTGGACTGCAACGGGGGCAAATGGGTCGTAGCCCGTCTTACCCGGGGGGTGCGGAACGCAACCCTCCCCGGGCGTGCAGGCATACGAACAGACCGTGCACAGAAGGCGAACGCGGAGTGCGGAACGCAGAGCGCGGAACGCGGAACGCAGAACGGCCCGGCGGGATCGCTCCCGCCGGGCCGTTGTGGTCGTGCGTACTTCGCGTACTCGCGTACTAGAGGGCGCCGAAGCCCACTCGACGCTGGGCCGGCTCACCGATCTCCACGTAGGCGATCCGGTCCGCCGGCACCAGGACCCTGCGGCCCTTGTCGTCGTTCAGAGTGAGCAGCTGTGCCTTGCCGGCCAGCGCGTCGGCCACCGCGCGCTCGACCTCCTCGGCAGACTGCCCGCTCTCCAGAACGATCTCCCGGGGTGCGTGCTGCACGCCGATCTTGACCTCCACGGCTATGTCCCTCCGACGATCTGGTCGGCGCGGTCGCCCCGCGCCGTACGTCCCGCCACATTAGCCCGGTGAGGGGACGTGATCTGCTCTCCCGGGCCACGCCGGGAGCGAACACGGCACTTCGCCGGCCGGGGCGGGAGCGCCTCAGCTCTGGTCGGTGCCGTGCAGCGGGAAGCCCGCGATGCCCCGCCAGGCCAGCGAGGTCAGCAGCTGGACCGCCGTCTCGCGCGGGATGGTGCTGCCGCTGGACAGCCAGTAGCGGGCCACCACCTGGGACACCCCGCCCAGGCCCACGGCGAGCAGCATCGACTCGTCCTTGGACAGCCCGGTGTCCTCCGCGATGACCTCACTGATCGCCTCGGCGCACTGGAGCGAGACCCGGTCCACTCGCTCGCGCACGGCGGGCTCATTGGTCAGGTCCGATTCGAAGACCAGCCGGAAGGCACCGCCCTCGTCCTGTACGTACGCGAAGTAGGCGTCCATGGTGGCCGCGACGCGCAGCTTGTTGTCGGTGGTCGACGCCAGGGCGGTGCGGACCGCTTGCAGGAGCGACTCGCAGTGCTGGTCGAGGAGTGCCAGGTAGAGCTCCAGCTTGCCGGGGAAGTGCTGGTAGAGCACCGGCTTGCTGACGCCCGCACGCTCGGCGATGTCGTCCATCGCCGCCGCGTGGTACCCCTGCGCGACGAAGACTTCCTGCGCTGCGCCCAGCAGCTGTTGACGTCGGGCCCGGCGCGGCAGGCGGGTGCCGCGTGGGCGTGCCGCCTCTGTCTGCTCGGTGGCTGTCACGCCGCCTCCCATGTCTTTCCTGTTCACGGACCTCTCACCGCACGGCTGTTCCGTGTGATGTGCGCCGCGGCGGCCATCGTACTTTTGAGTAACCCGTGTGTGCGCGGTGCGGACGCAGAATTTCACGGAGCGGACACCGCGTGAAGGGTGAT
The DNA here is from genome assembly GCF_055579625.1 of Streptomyces sp. NPDC032721. Taxonomy (NCBI): domain Bacteria; kingdom Bacillati; phylum Actinomycetota; class Actinomycetes; order Kitasatosporales; family Streptomycetaceae; genus Streptomyces; species Streptomyces sp. NPDC032721. Next base: position 63,351 of record NZ_JBVIMX010000018.1, read on the forward strand.
CGCGGGCTCAGCGGTAGTCGTCGTCCTCCACGGTCACGATGCGTGCCTGCTCGGCTGCGTCCGCCTCGGTCGCGGCGCCGGGGTCGAAGGAGGGCTGTGGATCGCCGGGCTCCGGGGTCACGTCGGTGTGCTGCTCGGCGGTGTCGGCGGGATCGGCCTGCGGGATGGCGCCGGGGGTGCCCGCGGGGGTCCCGTCCGGGAGCGCGGGGCTTTCCTCCGGCTGTTCGGCGTCGTAGGTGTCCGGGTCGGTCGGGTCCACGTGCGTCATGGTGTTCCGCCTTTCCGGCGCGTACGTCGTCGGATGCGCGTGCGCGCCTGTCTCTTCGAGCGTAGGAGCACAGGGGGGCGTGCGCTACGCGGTCTGTGACCGCGAACACATGAGCCCCTGCGTGATCGTCTCGTAACATTGCCCGCATGTCTTCGACCGAGCTGCCGAAAGCCGGCGCAGCCGCACCGCTGCCCAAGGTCAGTGCCGTCAAGGTCGCGGAGGGGGAGGAGCTGCGGTCCGTCGCCCTGCCCGGGCTGACCCTGACCGTACGGTCCAGGCCCCCGGCGCGCTCCGGACTGCCGCCCGCGCTGTACGTGCACGGGCTCGGCGGATCCTCGCAGAACTGGTCCGCCCTGATGCCCCTGCTGGACGGCGCCGTCGCGAGCGAGGCGCTCGACCTGCCGGGCTTCGGGGATTCCCCGCCGCCCGCGGACGGCAACTACTCGATCACCGGGCAGGCGCGGGCGGTGATCCGCTACCTGGACTCCAGCGGGCGCGGGCCCGTGCACCTGTTCGGGAACTCGATGGGCGGTGCCGCGGTCACCCGGGTCGCCGCCGTACGGCCCGACCTGGTGCGCAGCCTGACGCTGGTCTCGCCCGCACTGCCGGAGATCCGGGTGCAGAAGACGGCCGTGCCGACCGCGCTGCTCGCGATCCCCGGGGTCGCCCGGCTCTTCGCGAGGCTCAGCAAGGACTGGACGGCGGAGATGCGGACGCGCGGGGTGACCGGGCTCTGTTACGGGGATCCGTCGCGGATCACGCCCGAGGGATTCAGGGCAGCCGTCGACGAGATGGAGCGCAGGCTCCAGCTGCCGTACTTCTGGGACGCGATGACCCGCTCCGCACGCGGCATCGTCGACGCCTACACCCTCGGTGGCCAGCACGGACTGTGGCGGCAGGCGGAGCGGGTGCTCGCGCCGACGCTGCTGGTGTACGGCGGGCGGGACCAGCTGGTGGGGTTCCGGATGGCACGCAGGGCCGCTGCGGCGTTCCGTGATTCCCGGCTCCTGAGTCTTCCGGACGCCGGACATGTGGCGATGATGGAGTACCCCGAACTGGTGGCCGAGGCTTTTCTCGGTCTCATCGGCGACAGTGGTACCCAGGAGAACAGCGGTACACAGGAGAACAGCGGTACGGACGACGACGTACGTGCAGAAGTGCAGCAGACGGAAACTAGGAGCTGATCCGGCGCGTGGGACGTCATAGCCGCCGAGGTGCCGCACCCAAGGGTGCCGACGAGACCCCTGGCATACCCGGGAGCGGGCGGCGCAGGAGAGGCGACACGGGCGCCGTGCCGCGCGTCCAGGACACCACAGGGCCGGTGCCGCGCTTCCAGCCGCACCACCTGGCGGGCGGTCCCGCCCAGCAGCCGGTGCGGGGCGGGCATCCCGAGCAGCACGAGCCGGGCGGCGGCTGGGGCGACACCGGGGCGTACGGCACCGGCGGCAACGCCGACGCCGTCGGCGACACGGGCGGCGGGCGCTACGGCGACTGGGTCGGTGCGTCGCGGGGGGCCACGGCCTACGCGCCGCCGACGGTACGGCCGCCGGCCGGGCTCGGCGTGGGCGCGCGGGTGCCGGGGCAGCGCACGGCCGGTCCCCGGCGGGACTTCGTGGCGGCGTTCGACCAGCCGCAGGGCCCTCTCGCGCAGCCGCCTGTACGGGAGGAACGCCCGGCGGGCCGGGACCCGTACGCCGCCGTCACCGACTGGGACGACGCCGCGGCGGCCAACGGCGATCTCGTCGGCCCCGACGACGCGGACCTCTTCGACGTCGGCGCGGACGGTACGGACGGTGCGGGCAAGCCGCGTGCCAAGCGGCACCGGGTGCGTACGGTCACCGGGGTGTCCGCGGCCGCGGTGACCGTCGCGCTGGCGGTCGTGGTGGTGAGCCAGCAGTCCGGTACGGGCGGTGGCGCCAAGGAGGCGGCGGCCCCCGGGGCCGGGGAGCGCGCGTTCTCCGACGGCGCCTCGCGCGACGAGGAGCGGGCCACGCCGCAGAGCGGGGACGGGGCGGCGGCGGTCCCCGCGGTTCCGGTGACGTACGAGGAGCGCATGGCCCAGAAGCTGACCATGGCGCCGGACAAGGCGGGTCCGAACACCTTCGACACCGTTCCCGGAAAGGACGCGGCACCGGGAAAGGGAAAGGTGTGGAAATACCGGGTGGACGTCGAGAAGGACATGGGGCTCGACGGGAAATTGTTCGCCGAGGCGATCCAGAAGACCCTGAACGACAAAAGGAGTTGGGCCGGAAAGGGCACGATGACTTTCGAGCGGATATCCGAGGGCGACCCGGATTTCATTGTGACGCTCGCCACTCCCGTCACCACCGACCTCTGGTGCGAGAAATCGCATCTGAACACCCTGGAGCAGAACGTCTCCTGTGATTCCGCCGCCACCGAGCGCGTGATGATCAACGCGTTCCGCTGGGCCGGCGGGGCGCCGACGTTCGGCGACGAGAAGCTGTTCGCGTACCGGCAGATGCTGATCAACCACGAGGTCGGGCACCGGCTCGGGCACAACCACAAGACCTGTGACGAGGACGGCGCACTCGCGCCCGTGATGATGCAGCAGACCAAGACGCTGCAGACGGGATCGAAGACGTGCAGGCCCAACCCCTGGGTGATTCCCGGGAGTTGACCGGGTGCCGGACGGTGCGGACCGTACGATGACCAGCATGTGAGACGGCGTCTCACAACAAGATTGACATGGGTGGCGGGGTCGTTCATATTTCTCGGCATGTCACCCCGCCACGCAGCCGCCACCGATCGCGAAGCCATCGAGCTCGCGCTCATCGGTGTGACCGCGCACTGCGTCGCCGACATTCTCTGTAGCTGACGCCTGCCCTTCGCAGTTCTGGCAGTTCTGTCCGCAGGCGCGGCAATTCTCACGGACCGTACGAAACCCTCTCGGGTCTCCTCGGGCTCTCCCGGTTTCCGCCGGGCGCCTGCGTGTGCTCATTCTTCCTTTTCCGGGTGCGCCGTTCGCCGTGCCCGGTATTCCGAGAGGTCTCTTCGCCGTGCGCCCTTCCTCCGCCGTGTCCAGACGAGCAGCCGTCATGGCCGCCGGTCTCGCCCTCACCACCCTCGCCACCGCCTGCGCAGGACCGCAGGGCGACGGAGCGGGGGCCGCGACCGGCCCCGGCGGCAAGGCCGGTGCCCCGCAGCGGGGCGGCACCCTCCAGATCCTCAACCGGCAGCCGCAGGTCGACTTCGACCCGGCCCGCCTCTACACCTCGGGCGGCGGAAACGTTCCGTCCCTGGTCTTCCGCACGCTCACCACCCGCAACCGGGAGAACGGCGCCGACGGCACCAAGGTCGTCCCCGACCTCGCCACCGACCTCGGCAAGCCCAGCAAGAACGCCACCGTGTGGACGTACACGCTGAAGGAAGGGCTGAAGTACGAGGACGGCACGCCCATCACCAGCGCCGACATCAAGTACGGCATCGAGCGCTCCTTCGCCCCCGAACTGAGCGGCGGCGCCCCCTACTTGCGCGACTGGCTGATCGGCGGCGCCGACTACCAGGGCCCGTACAAGTCGAAGAAGGGACTCGACTCGATCGAGGTCCCGGACGCGCGCACCATCGTCTTCAGGCTCAACAAGCCCGAGGGCGAGTTCCCCTACCTGGCGACCCAGACGCAGACCACACCCGTACCGAAGGCCAAGGACACCGGCGCCAAGTACGAGGAGCACCCGCTGTCCTCCGGCCCGTACAAGGTCGTCAGGAACGAGAACGACGGCGAGCGGCTGGTCCTGGAGCGCAACCCGCACTGGGACGCGAAGACGGACGAGGAGCGCAAGGCGTACCCGGACCGGATCGACGTGCGCTCCGGGCTCGACCCGGCGGTCATCAACCAGCGGCTTTCCGCGAGCGCGGGCACCGACTCCGCCGCCGTGACCACCGACAACAACCTCGGCCCGGCCGAGCTCGCCAAGGTCGCGGGCGACAAGAACCTCGCCGCCCGCGTGGGCACCGGCCACTTCGGCTACACCAACTACCTCGCCTTCAACCCGAAGGTGAAGCCCTTCGACAACCCGAAGGTGCGCCAGGCGATCGCCTACGCCGTCGACCGCTCGTCCGTGATCAACGCGGCCGGAGGTTCCTCCCTCGCCCTGCCCGCGACGACGAACCTGCCGCCGCAGAAGTCCTTCGGACACGTGAAGTACGACCACTTCCCGGCGGGCGAAACGGGCAACGCCACCAAGGCGAAGGAGCTCCTCAAGGAGGCCGGGCACGAGAAGGGCCTGACGGTCACGCTGACGCACTCCAACGCCAAGGACCGCGAGACCGGCCCGGAGATCGCCACCGCACTCCAGGACGCCCTGGGGAAGGCCGGGATCACCCTGGAACTCAAGGGACTTGAGGAGAACGACTACAACGACACCGTGCACAGCGTGAAGAAGCAGCCCGGCCTCTTCCTCGGGCACTGGGGCGCCGACTGGCCGTCCGGCGGCCCGTTCCTCGCGCCGCTCTTCGACGGCCGTCAGATCGTCGAGGACGGCACCAACTTCAACAGCGCACAGCTCGACGACCCGGCCGTCAACAAGGAGGTCGACGAGATCAACAAACTGACCGACCTGACGGCCGCCGCGGCGAGGTGGGGCGCACTCGACCAGAAGATCGGCGAGCAGGCGCTGACCGTTCCGCTGTTCCACCCCGTCTACAAGCGGCTGTACGGCAAGGACGTCAAGAACATCGTGATCAGCGACTGGACCGGTGTGCTGGACGTCTCGCAGGTTGCGGTCAAGTAACCATGAGCGAGGCTTTGTCGGCCCAGCAGGCGGGGACGGTGCGGGCCGCCGTCCCCGCCTCGGGGGCCCGTCGGTTCTGGCGGCGGCTGCGTGCGCAGCGGGCCGCCGTGGCCGCGGCCTGCGTGGTGGCACTCCTGGTGCTGACCGCGCTCGCCGCGCCGCTGCTCGCCGCCCTGGAGGGGCAGGACCCCAACTCCTTCCACCCGGCACTCGTCGACTCGGCGGCCGGCGGTGCGCCGCTCGGCCCCTTCGGCGGGATCAGCGCGGAGCACTGGCTCGGCGTCGAGCCGCAGACCGGCCGCGACCTGTTCGCCCGGGTCGTGTACGGGGCGCGGGTGTCGCTCGGGGTCGCCGTGTTCGCGACCGTCCTCCAGGTCTTCCTCGGCGTCGTCATCGGCCTCGCGGCCGGGCTCGGCAGCCGCCGCGTCGACCAGGTACTCAGCCGGATCACCGACGTGAACGTGGCGATGCCGCTGATGGTGATCGCCCTCGCGCTGCTCGCGATCGTCCCGGCCCAGTTCCCCCGCCCGGTGCTGATCGCGCTGGTCGTCGGCCTGATCAACTGGGCCAGTACCTCGAAGATCGTGCGCGCGCAGACCCTGACGCTGAAGTCGCTGGACTACGTCTCGGCGGCCCGGCTCAGCGGCTGGGGAAAGTGGCGGATCGCGCGGCGCGAGCTGCTGCCGGCACTGGCCGCACCCGTCATCGCCTACTCCGCCCTGCTGCTGCCGCAGAACATCGTCGTCGAGGCCGCGCTGTCCTTCCTGGGCGTCGGCATCAAGCCGCCGACACCGTCCTGGGGACAGATGCTCACCGACGCCGACGTCTGGTACCAGGCGGCACCCACCTACCTGCTGATCCCGGCGGCACTGCTGTTCGTGACGGTGCTGGCGCTGACGGTGCTCGGCGAGGGCGTACGGACGGCGCTGGACCCGCGGTCGCGGTCGCGGGTCGGGGCGGGCACCTCGCGTCGTGAGAAGGGCGGTGCCAAGTGACCGGATTCCTGCTGCGCAGGCTCGGCGGGGCGCTCTTCGTGCTCTGGGCGCTGAGCGTGCTGCTGTACCTGATCTTCTACGTGGCCCCCGGCGACGTCGCGCAGATCGCCTGCGGTCCGCGCTGCTCGCCCGCCCAAGTGGCGCAGGTGCACGACCAGTTGCGGCTCGGCGACCCCCTGTGGGTGCAGTACGGGCACTTCCTGGAGGGCATCTTCGCGGGCCGCGACTACTCCTCGGGGACGGGCGTGCTGCACTGCGACGCGCCGTGCCTGGGACTCTCGTACCAGAGCGACCAGCAGGTCACCCAGCTCATCCTCGCCAAGCTGCCGGTCACCGGATCGCTGGTCATCGGCGCGCTGGTGCTGTGGCTGCTGCTCGGCGTCGGCACCGGAGTGCTCTCCGTGTGGCGGCGCGGGCGGCCCACCGAGCGGGTGCTGACCTGGCTGACCCTCGCGGGGACGGCCACACCCGTCTTCGTGATCGGACTGCTGCTGATCATCGTGTTCTGCTCGACGCTCCAGTGGCTGCCCTTCCCGACGTACGTGCCGTTCGCCGAGAACCCCGAACAGTGGGCGTGGAACCTGCTGCTGCCGTGGGTGTCGCTGGCCGCGATCGAGTCCGCCAAATACGCGCGGCTGACGAGGAGTTCGATGCTGGAGACGCTCGCGGAGGACCATGTGCGGACCTTCCGTGCGTACGGGGTGAGCGAGCGTGCGCTCGTCGGGCGGCACGCGCTGCGCGGTGCGCTCGCGCCCGTGATCACCCTGAGCGCGGTCGACTTCGGATCGATGTTCGGCGGCGCGGTGCTCACCGAGTCGCTGTTCGGGCTGCCCGGACTCGGCAGGGAGCTGGTGGAGGCGGTGAAGGTGGTCGATCTGCCGGTGGTGGTCGGCATGGTGCTGGTCACGGGATTCTTCGTGGTGCTCGCCAATGCCCTCGCGGATGTGCTGCACGCGGTGGCGGACCGAAGGGTGGTGCTGGCATGAGTGACGAGTCGCTGGTGGAGGTCGAGAACCTCTCCGTGACCTTCCCCGGCGGGATCGCCGCCGTCCGGGACCTGTCGTTCACGCTGCCCCGGGGCGGTGCGCTCGCCCTGGTCGGCGAGTCCGGGTCCGGCAAGAGCGCCACTGCGTCCGCCCTGCTCGGGCTGCACCGGGGGAGCGGCGCCCGGGTCGAGGGGCGGGTGCGGGTCGCCGGAGTGGACGTGGCGGAGGCCTCCGGGGCCGAACTGCGGGCGCTGCGCGGTGCGAAGGCCGCCATGGTCTTCCAGGACCCGCTGTCCTCGCTGGACCCGTACTACGCGGTCGGCGACCAGATCGCCGAAGTCCTGCGCGTGCACCGCAAGGTGTCCCGGCGCGCCGCACGCGCGCGTGCCGTGGAGGTGCTGGACCGCGTGGGCATTCCGGACGCGGTACGCAGGTCACGCTCGCGGCCGCACGAGTTCAGCGGCGGCATGCGGCAGCGGGCGCTGATCGCCATGGCGCTCGCCTGCGCACCGGAACTGCTCATCGCCGACGAACCGACCACCGCCCTCGACGTCACCGTGCAGGCCCAGATCCTCGACCTGCTGCACGAACTGCGGCGCGCGGAGGGCATGGGGCTGCTGCTGGTCACCCACGACGTGGGAGTGGCCGCCGAGACCGTCGAGGACGTGCTCGTGATGCGCGACGGGCGGGCGGTGGAGCGGGGGCCCGTGACAGGCGTGCTGACCGCGCCCCGGGACACGTACACGAAGGCACTCCTGGAGGCCGTGCCCCGGCTGGACGGGCCGCTCAAGGGGGCCAGTACCAGTGAGGGGGTTCCCGCAGCGGCCGAGCCGCTGCTCGAAGCCGTCGCGCTGCGCCGGGAGTTCGGGCGCGGCAGGAAGACCGTGACCGCCGTCGACGACGTGTCGCTGACCGTGCACCGGGGCGAGACCCTCGGCATCGTCGGCGAGAGCGGCAGCGGAAAGACCACGCTCGGGCGGATGCTCGTGCGTCTGCTGGAGCCCACCTCGGGCCAACTCCGTTACGGGGGTACGGAGAGCGGCCCGGGGCGGGCGTCCGGCACCCGGGGGGCGCGGGGCGCCACCGGGGTGCAGATGGTCTTCCAGGACCCGGTGGCCTCCCTCAACCCGCGCCGCAGCATCGGCGAGTCCATCGCCGACCCGCTGCGGGCGGCCGGCGAGCGGGACGAACGGGTCCTGCACGCGCGCGTGCGCGAACTCCTCGACCGCGTCGGGCTCGACCCCGACCGCGCCGACCGCTACCCGCACGAGTTCAGCGGCGGCCAGCGCCAGCGCGTCGGCATCGCCCGCGCCCTGGCACCCTCGCCCCGGCTGGTGGTCTGCGACGAGCCCGTCTCCGCGCTGGACGTCACCACCCAGGCGCAAGTGATCGAGCTGCTCGCCGAGTTGCAGCGCGACCTGGGGCTCGCGCTGGTATTCGTCGCGCACGACCTGGCCGTCGTACGGCAGGTGAGCGACCGGATCCTGGTGATGAAGAACGGGCGGATCGTCGAACAGGGTGCGGTGAGCGAGGTCTACGGGTCCCCCCGGGAGCCGTACACCCAGCAACTGCTTGCCGCAGTCCCCACGCTCGACCCGGTGCTGGCCGGGGTGCGCAGGGCGGCCCGCAGGGAGTTGTTGCCCGTCTAGGGCCCGTCCAAGGCCCGTCTAGCGCCTGAGAACGCGGGCCGCGCGCGAAAGTTACGACTGTTCACCCCTTCCGGTGGTGCGATGGACAACCGTCCGTCGCACCACCGGCATGTCCGCATACGGTCGGTCCCGCTGCGAGTCGCCGGTCCAACGGCGGCTGTCCACAAGGGAGATCGGGGGTGTCCACGTGCGGATCGGACTGCTTACGGAGGGTGGCTACCCGTATGCGACCGGTGAATCCAGGTTCTGGTGCGACCGGCTCGTGCGCGGGCTCGCGCGGCACGAGTTCGACGTCTACGCCCTGAGCCGGGACGCGGACCAGGAGGAACAGGGCTGGCTGGCCCTGCCCCCGCAGGTCCAGCGGGTGCGGACGGCGGCGCTGTGGTCCTCGGAGACGGAGTTCAGGACCGCGCACGGGCGGCTCGACGGACGGTCCGGCGGCCGGGGGTACGGGCGCCGCGAGAGGCGTCGCTTCGACACCCACTTCAAGGAGCTGATCGGCGCCGTCTGCGGCAGCGAAGGCGACCGGCCGGGGACGGCGGCGGAGCGTTTCTGCAACGGCCTCTACGGACTGGCCGAACTCGCCCGCGAGAAGGGCGGACTGCACACCGCCCTGCGCTCCGAGCGCGCCGTGCGCGCCCTGGAGAGCGCCTGCCGCGCGCCCGGCGCACCCCGCGTCGTACAGACCGCCAGGGTCAACGACTACCTGGTCTTCGCCGACCTCCTGGAGCGCACCCTGCGTCCGCTCTCCCTCGACTGGTACGACGCCGGGGAGGGCGGCCTCGGGGCCGTCGACCTCTGCCATGCCGCCTCCGGGGGCCCGGCGGCCCTGCCGGGACTGCTGGCCAAGCGCTTCTTCGGCGTACCGCTGCTGGTCACCGAGTACGGGGTGCAGCTGCGGGCGCACTACCTCGCCGCCCAGGAAGCCGAGTGGAACGCGCCCGTGCGCACGCTGCTCGCCGCGTTCCAGGGCCTGCTGGCCGCCGAGGTGTACGCCCAGGCCGCCGTCATCACCCCCGGCAACGCGCACGCCCGCCGCTGGCAGGAGCGCTGCGGCGCCGAGAAGGCCAAGCTGCGCACCGTGTACCCGGGGATGGAGTCCGCGCGGTTCGCCGAGGTCGGCGAGGCCGACGGGGCGGGCGCCGACGGCACGCTGGTGTGGGTCGGCCGGGTGGACCCCACCAAGGACCTAGTCGCGCTGCTGCACGCCTTCGCCGAGGTGCGCAAGGCCGAACCGGACGCCCGGCTGCGGATCATCGCCGCCCCGGTCGCGGACGGCGACGAGGTGGCCGCCGGTTACCTCGCGCACTGCCGGGCACTGGCCGCCCACCTCTTCCCCGACGAGGCGCGCGGCGCCTACGAGGTGGGGGAGAGCCCGGTCCGCTTCGAGGAGATCGGCGGCCCCGGCGCCCCGGAACTGGCGGACGCGTACGCGGCGGGCTCGGTGGTCGTGCTGTCGAGCGTGGTCGAGGGCTTCCCGATCGGGCTGGTCGAGGCGATGTTCTGCGGCCGGGCGACCGTCTCGACCGATGTGGGCGCGGTCGTCGAAGTCATCGGCGGTACGGGACTGGTGGTCCCGCCGCGCAACCCGCGTGCCCTGGCCGGCGCCTGTGTCGCGCTGCTGCGCGACCCGGAGCGCAGGGAGCGGCTGGGCGCCGCCGGGCGTGCGCGGGCGCTCGAACTCTTCACCGTCGAGCAGAACCTCGCGGCATTTCGCAGCATTTACCTGGAGCTGGTTTCGCACTGCCCCGTGCGGCGCGAGACCCAGGACGCGGACCCGCTGCCCTTCGAACTGGCGGCGGAGGCGTATGTGCCGGGGGCCTGGACGGGGGGAGGGGCCGGAGCGGAGGCGGCGGAGACGGTCGCGTCGCCCGCCGTCGCGGAGACGGTCGTACTGCCCGCCGTCGAGCGGGTGCAGGTGAGGGCCGCGTACGACACCGCGTACGAGAACGAGGAGAGCGGGCGGACGAAGTCCCTGGGCACCCTCACGGTGCTTGTCGACAGCGCGCCCGAACTCCCGCTGCCGGACCACCTTTCCGGCCTCGGCGAGCAGCTCTCCGGCTTCGGCGAGCGGATGTCCGGCCTGGAGTGGCGCGTCGCGGGACTCGGCGAACGGCTCTCCGGCCTGGACGCGCGCATGTCCGGCCTGGAAGCGGAGCACCGCAGCGTGACCGAAGACGCCACCGCGACCGAAGACGCCACCGCGCCCGCCGGAGACACGGACCCAGTACGGGAGGCACGTCCATGACCACGCAGACCGCAGACCCGACGGGCATGGCGGAGACCCCGGCCCACGGGGTGCAGAGGGTGCAGGAGGTGCAGAGGGTGCAGGAGGTGCAGACCGCACCGGCCGCCCCGCCCGGCGCATACCGGGGCCCCCGTATGCAGGGACCCGCCAGGACCGGACCCGCCGACCCCGTCCGCGTGCTCATGCACCGCCACCGCGAACTGTGCGAACGGGCCGTCGACCCCCTGGAGATCGCCGCCGGTCTGGAGGCGCACGGCGTCACCGACCGTACCGCCGCCCGCTTCCGGCACCGGGACGTCTTCTCGCTCGCCGAGGAGCTCTACGCGCGCGTGCCACGGGCGGACGAGGACGAAACCCCGGCGCACGCGCCGGAACTCCCCGCGCACGACGGCGCACTGCCGACCGCCTGGGCGGCGTACGCGCTCCTGCCGGGCGCCCTGTGCGCCCTCACCCTGCTCGGCGCCGCGCACGCGACGGAGGGCCCGCGGATCGCCGTCATCGCCCTCGGGACGCTCGCGACCGCCGCCGCCCTGCTGCTCTGCCTGCGCCACGGACCGCTGCGCGCCGACGGATACGCGCCGTGGACCCGCACCTGCTGGCTGGTGCTGTACGCGGTCCTAGGCGACGGCGTACTGACCCGGCTGCTCGGCGAGGGCCCGCTCTGGGACCCCGCGCCCGCCGTGCTCGTGGGCCTCGCGGCGGCACTGGCACCTGCTGCCTGGTGCGCCAGGCTGCTGACCGTGCAGGCGCACCGCAGGCTCACCGTGAGCCGTGGCACCGAGGACTTCGGCGCCGCCGTCCGGCCGCTGCTGTTCGGCGTGTTCGGGCTGTACGCGATCGCGCTGACGGTGCTGCTGTACGGGGCCGCCAGGCTCGGTTTCGGCGGCGGCTTCGCGCTCTCCGCCCTCGCCGTAGGAGCACTGCTCTTCCTGGCCAGACTGCTTGCCGTGCACGGCCTGCCAGAGGCGGGCGCCACGGGGCTCACCTTCGCCTGCGCTGTCGAGGCCACCGTCCTGGGCTGCCTGCTGGCCGCCCGGCTGCCGGGCTGCGACGCACTGGCCGAGCCGGTGCGCACCGTGGTGCGCGAAGGCGGAGCCGGAGCCGTGCCCGCCCTCGCCTGCGGCGCCGCCGCACTCGGACTCCTCGGACACGCGGCGGTCGCACTCTCGCGTGCCTCCGCCCACGCGGAGCGGCGCGACTGACCGTCCGCGTGCCGCCGCCCCCAAGAACTCCGGTTGCCGCGAAGCCGACGTCGTGGCAGCCGGTGCACCAACCCCGATCCGTCCCCAGCACCACCGGTCACACCCCTCAGCGGGTGCCCGTACAACACCCCCAAGGAGAACGTCACATGAACCCCCCACCCCCTCTTTCCGTGCAGTCCGCGCGCGTCCGTCGGCACCGAGGGGACGCACGATGAGGGTTCTGCTGCTCGGCGCCAACGGATACCTCGGCCGCTTCGTCGCGGACCGGCTCCTCGCCGACCCCGCCGTCCAGCTCACCGCCCTCGGGCGGGGCGACGACGCGGACGTCCGGTTCGACCTCGCCACCGGCAGCCCCGGAGCGCTGACCCGCTTCCTGGACGCCGTGCACCCCGGAGTCGTCGTCAACTGTGCCGGGGCCACCCGGGGCGGCGCCCGCGACCTCACCCGGCACAACACCGTCGCCGTCGCCACCGTCTGCGAGGCGCTCAGGCGCAGCGGCTGCGGGGCCCGGCTCGTCCAGCTCGGCTGCGCCGCCGAGTACGGGCCCTCGCAGCCCGGCTCCTCGACCGCCGAGGACGCGGTGCCGCGCCCCGGCGGCCCCTACGGCGTCAGCAAGCTGGCGGCCACCGAACTCGTCCTGGGCTCCGGCCTCGACGCGGTCGTCCTGCGGGTGTTCTCGCCGGTCGGCCCCGGCACCCCCGCCGGATCCCCGCTCGGCCGGCTCGCCGAGGCGATGCGCCGCGCCATGCAGTCCGGCGACGGCGAGCTCAAGCTCAGCGGCCTCGGGGTGCAGCGCGACTTCGTGGACGTCAGGGACGTGGCACGGGCCGTGCACGCCGCCTCGCTGTCGGCCGCCCAGGGCGTCGTCAACATCGGTACGGGCCGCGCCGTCCGGCTGCGCGACGCCGCCGCCGTCCTCGCCCGGGTCGCCGGATACGGCGGCGCCCTGCACGAACTGGACGCCCCCAGCGGCTACTCCAGCTCCGCCGCCGCCAGCGCGGCCGTGCGCAACGGCGGCGTGCCGACGATCGGCGCACCCCGCTCGCCGGACTCCCTGACCGAACACCTCGGCGCGGCCCCCTACCCGTATCCGGACGGCTGCGGCAGCTGGCAGCAGGCCGATGTGCGCACCGCCCGCGACCGGCTCGGCTGGCGGCCCCGGATCAATCTGGAGGAATCGCTCGCGGACATCTGGATGGAGGCGGCGTGCCGCATCTGACCACCTCCGGCACCGTCCGCCCCGCCATAGGGGCGGACCGGCTCGGGCTCGGCGTCCCGGGCTATGCGCACCCGCTGCTCGCACCCGTCGAATGGGCCGAACTGCTGCGGTTCTCCCGGCTGTACGCGACCGGGCCCGGCCACGCGGCCCCGCTGCACTGGACCGTGCTCAACGTCGCCGAAGGCCCGGGCGCCCGCCCCGACCCGCACTGCCTGGAAGCCGTGGGACGGCTGCGCAACGCGGGGCTCAGGGTGCTCGGACACCTCGACATGACGTACGGGGTCCGGGAGTTCGGCGAGCTGATCACCGACGCCCAGCACTTCCTGGACTGGTACCGGGTCGACGGGTTCTACCTGGACCGCTGTCCGGGCGAGCGCGAGGAGCTGCCCGGGACCCGGCGGCTCACCGAGACCCTGCGGACGATGTTCCACGGTACGGACGCCCTCGACGGCGGCCGGCTCGTCCTCGGCCACGGCACCCATCCCTACGCCGGGTACGCGGAGAGCGCCGACCAGTTGGTGACGTTCTCCGGGCCGTGGACCGACTACCGCTGGTCCCAGGCGGCCCCCTGGACGGCCGCCTACCCGGCCTCCCGGTTCTGCCACCTGGTGCACGGGGTGCCGCGCACGCACCTGGAGGAAGCACTGCGGATCGCCCGCTGGCAGGGTGCCGGAACGATCTGGTTCACGGACCGGACGGACCGGGACAGGGCGGGTGACCAGGTGAGCAGCCCCTGGGAGGGGCTGCCCGGCTACTGGGACGAAATCGTCTCGCGGATCGGACCTGGTGTCTCGGAATGACAAGGGGCGTGGCAGTGTTACGAGACATAACCAGCCTCTTGAAGCCCCCGCACGAGCGGGGATGACCCTGGAGTTTTCGTGTCGCTGCCACCCCTGGTCGAGCCGGCTGCCGAGCTCACCGTTGACGAGGTCCGTCGGTACTCCCGCCACCTGATCATCCCGGACGTCGGGATGGACGGGCAGAAGCGCCTGAAGAACGCGCGCGTGCTCGCCGTGGGCGCCGGCGGCCTCGGGTCTCCCGCTCTGATGTACCTGGCCGCCGCCGGAGTCGGCACGCTCGGCATCGTCGAGTTCGACGAGGTCGACGAATCGAATCTGCAGCGCCAGATCATTCACAGCCAGGCCGACATCGGCCGTTCGAAGGCCGAGTCCGCCAAGGACTCGGTCCTCGGTATCAACCCTTATGTGAACGTTGTCCTTCACGAAGAGCGGCTTGAGGCCGAGAACGTGATGGAGATCTTCTCCCAGTACGACCTCATCGTCGACGGCACGGACAACTTCGCCACCCGCTACCTGGTGAACGACGCCTGCGTGCTGCTGAACAAGCCGTACGTCTGGGGCTCGATCTACCGCTTCGACGGCCAGGCCTCGGTCTTCTGGTCCGAGCACGGCCCCTGCTACCGCTGCCTCTACCCGGAGCCCCCGCCGCCGGGCATGGTCCCCAGCTGCGCCGAGGGCGGCGTGCTCGGCGTGCTCTGCGCGTCCATCGGCTCCATCCAGGTCACCGAGGCCATCAAGGTCCTGACCGGCGTGGGCGACTCGCTGGTCGGCCGCCTGATGATCTACGACGCCCTGGAGATGCAGTACCGCCAGGTCAAGGTCCGCAAGGACCCCGACTGCGCGGTCTGCGGCGAGAACCCGACCGTCACCGAGCTCATCGACTACGAGGCCTTCTGCGGCGTCGTGTCCGAGGAGGCCCAGGAGGCGGCGGCCGGCTCGACGATCACTCCCAAGCAGCTCAAGGAGTGGATCGACGCCGACGAGAAGATCGAGATCATCGACGTCCGCGAGCCGAACGAGTACGAGATCGTCTCGATCCCGGGCGCCAAGCTGATCCCCAAGGGCGAGTTCCTGATGGGCACCGCCCTGGAGAACCTGCCGCAGGACAAGAAGATCGTCCTGCACTGCAAGACGGGTGTCCGCAGTGCGGAAGTCCTCGCGGTGCTGAAGTCGGCCGGCTTCTCCGACGCCGTACACGTCGGCGGCGGCGTGATCGGCTGGGTCCACCAGATCGAGCCGGAGAAGCCGGTCTACTAGACCCGCTCGACCTGCTCGACCTGCCGAGAGTCCCCGGAGGGGCCGGGCTTCCACTGCGGAGGCCCGGCCCCTCCGGCATGCTCCGGAGCGGCCGCCCGCGGCTCCGTCAGGAGCAGACCGTGCCCGCCGCCGGTATTTTCCCGTCCAGGAAGTACGCGTCCACGGCCCGTGCCACGCACTTGTTGCCGGACGGGTACGCGCCGTGCCCCTCACCCTTGAACGTCATGTGCACCCCGACGCCCTTGCCGAGCTCCTCGGCCATCTTCAGCGAGCCCTCGAAGGGGGTCGCCGGGTCACCCGTACCGCCGACGACCAGGATCGGCGCCGCTCCGGGGGCCGACACCTCCGGCGTCTCGTACGCGCCGGGCACCGGCCAGGAGGCGCACCAGCCCGCCAGGTCCCAGGCCAGATAGGGGCCGAAGGCGGGGGACACCTTTCGGAAGTCCGCCAGGTGCGTGGCGCGGACCTCCTCGGCGGTCACCCGGCCCTTGGTGTCAGCACAGGAGATGGCGCGCTGCGAGTGGTTCGCGGTGCTGTAGTGCCCCTGCCCGTCACGGTTGTTGTACGAGTCGGCCAGCCGCAGCAGCGGTGCTCCGTCGCCCCGCTCCGCCGCCGCCAGCGCCTGGGTGAGGGCGGGCCAGCCGCTCTGGCTGTAGAGCGGGGCGATGATGCCGGTGAGGGCGAGGCTCTGGGTGAGCGCGCGCCCGCCGCCCGAGGCGCCGGTGGGCAGCGGTGCCCGGTCGAGCCGGTCGAGGAGCCGCACCACACGCGCGGTGCCCGCCTCGGGCGACGTACCCCCGGCGCGGAAGTAGTTGTCGAGGGCGCGCTGGAAGCCGAGGGCCTGGTTGCGGGAGTGGCCGACCAGTCCGGCGGACGGGTCGACCACGGCGTCCAGGGTCAGCCGTCCCACGTTCTTCGGGAACAAGTGGGCGTAGGTGCCGCCCAGTTCGGTGCCGTACGAGAAGCCGAAGTAGTTCAGCTTCTTGTCGCCGAGGGCCTGGCGGAGCACGTCCAGGTCGCGGGCGGCGTCGTTGGTGCCCACGTGCGGGAGGATCCTGCCGGAGCGCTGGGCGCAGCCCGCCCCGAAGGCCTTCGCGTCGGCGAAGTACGCCTTCTCCTCGGCGGGGGTGTCCGGTGTGGAGTCCAGCGCGAGCGAGGCCTCCGTCGCCCGGTCGTCCCGGCAGACCACCTCGGAGCTCTCCGCCACTCCGCGCGGGTCGAAGCCCACCAGGTCGTAGCGCGCGTGCAGCGAGCCGAAGAGCTCGCTCATGGCGGGCAGCGAGGCCACCCCGGACCCGCCAGGACCGCCGAAGTTGAACAGGAGCGAGCCGATCCGCCGGTCCCCGCCGCCCGTCGCGCGGGCCCGGATCAGGGCGATGCCCAGCGTCTCGCCCGCCGGTTTCGCGTAGTCCAGGGGGACCTTGGCGGTGGCGCACTGCCACTGGCCGCCCGGCGCCGTCGCCTCGCTGCCGTTCGCCTTCACCGGGGCCGCGCAGCCCTTCCACACCAGCTTCTGGCCGGTGATCGCGGCGGGCAGGGCGGACTTGGCGTCGGGCGCGGGCGGCGGCCCGGACGAGGCCCGCCCCTCCCCGGCCGCCCTCCCGTCGCGCGGCGGCGCCGCGGCACCGCCCGTCCCGCCCGCGCCCGGACTGCACGCCACGGCGGCGACGGCGGCCGCAACCGCCGCCGCCACCAACGAACTTGCCCGTGCGTACCGCTTTGCGCTCCGTGCCATGGCCGCTGCCCCCGTCGCTCTGTCTCCCCGTACCCGCCCCGTGATCGAAAGCAAGTACCAATATCCTAGGGGCGACCACTGACAGTGACGGAAATGCCGTGTGCGGCCCGGAATCCGGGCCGCGCGGCGCTCCTACTCGCAGACCGTTCCGGCCGTCGGAACCTTCCCTTCCAGCAGGTATCGGTCAACGGCCGTCTTCACGCACTCACTTCCGCTGTTGTACGCACCGTGACCCTCGCCCTTGTACGTCAGCTCGATGCCGACGCCCTTGCCCAGCTGCTGCGCCATCTTCCGCGCACCCTCGTAGGGCGTCGCCGGGTCACCGGTGTTGCCGATGACGACGATCGGCGCCGCACCCGGGGCGGTCACATCGGGGGTCGTCCACTGCCCGGGCACCGGCCACGTCGAACAGCCGGAGAGGCCCCAGGCCAGGAAGTCGCCGAACACCGGCGACGCCTTGCGGAAGTCGGCCACCTTCGACTTGGCGAAGGCGAGGTCGTAGCGCTCCTTGGAGTCCACGCAGTTGATCGCCGCGTTGGCCGCCCCGATGTTGCTGTACGTACCGTCCTGGTTGCGGCCGTTCATGGCGTCGGCGAGGACCAGCAGCAGCGAGCCGTTGCCGCCGTCCGCCTCGTCGAGGCCCTGCTCCAGGTACGGCCAGAAGTCCTTGGAGTAGAGCGTCTGGACGATGCCGTTGGTGGCCTGGCTCTGGGTCAGCTGCCGGCCGCCGCCGCCCGGGATCGGCTGCTTGTCCAGGCGCTTCAGTAGCGCGACGATGCCGGCCTCGATCTCCTCGGGCGTACTGCCCTCCAGCTTGCAGTCGTCACCGCGCGCCACACAGTCCTTGGCGAAGTTGTTCAGCGCCAGCTGGAAGCCCTTGGCCTGCCCCAGCGAACCCTGCTCGGACGTCTGGGTGGGGTCCACGACCGCGTCGAAGACCGCCCGGCCGACGTTCTTGGGGAAGAGATGGGCGTAGACGCCGCCGAGTTCGGTGCCGTACGAGATGCCGAAGTAGTGCAGCTTGTCGTCGCCGAGCACCTGGCGCATCAGGTCGAGGTCCTTGGCCGCGTTGGTGGTGCCGACGTACGGCAGCTCGGCGCCCGAGTTCTTCTCGCAGGCGGCCGAGTACTTCTTGAGACCCTCGGCGTACGCCTTCTCCTCGGCCGCGTCGTCGGGGGTCATGTCCGCGGCGTAGTACGCGTCCAGGGCCTTGGCGTCCTGGCACTCGACGGGGGCGCTGTTGCCCACGCCGCGCGGGTCGAAGCTCACCAGGTCGTAGCGCGAGCGCAGCTTGTCGTAGTCCTTGCCGAAGCCCGGCAGACCGGTCACCCCGGAGCCGCCGGGTCCGCCGAAGTTGAAGATCAGCGAGCCGATGCGGTTCTTCTTGTCGGCGGCCTCGGCCCGGATCAGGGCCAGCTCGATGCGCTCGCCGTCCGGTTTCGCGTAGTCGCGCGGCACCACCATCGTGGCGCACTTCCAGGGGGTGCCGCCCGGCAGCGGGGACGGCTTGGTGCCCTCGCCCTGCGCGGCGCTCGGGGCCGGACAGTCCTCCCAGTCCAGTTCCTGGGCGGCGAGGTCCTGCTTCTTGTCGTTGTCGCCCTTGCCGCCGTCGGAACAACCGGCGAGGGACAGCAGTACGGCGGCGGAGACTGCCAGCGCCGGAGCGCGCAGTACGGAAGGGGTAGGCATGCACTCCATCGTGCGCCGTACCGCCCCGGGCCGCGCGCGCCGGGGGCCAAGCGGGTGCCGGGGGTAACGGGGCGTCAGTATCCGGCCCCGTACCCGCGCACTCCCCACAGAGCCTCCTACAGCGCTCCCTTGCGTGTGAGGCTGTTGAAGAACAGCCACCCCGGCAGCACCGGCAGCCAGAACGTCAGCAGCCGGTACAGCATCACCGCGGGCGTCGCGATGGCCGTCGGCAGCCCCGCGATCGTCAGCGCACCGATCAGCGCACCCTCGACCGCACCGACACCACCGGGCGTCGGCACCGCCGAGCCCACCGCGTTGGCCGTCAGGAACACCACCGCGACAGTGGCGTAGCTGAGGTGATCGGCGTCGGAGTCCCCGAACGCCCGGATCGAGGCGTCCAGGCACATCACGAACACCACCGTCAGCAGCACCATGCCGCCGATGCCCATCAGCAGTTTCTTCGGCCGCTGCAGTACGTCCAGCATGCGCGGCACCACACCGGCGAACAGCGACCGCACACGCGTGACGACGAACTTCCGCAGGAACGGCACCGCCGTCACGATCATCGCCAGCACCGCCGCCGTCAGCAGACCCGCGATCACGGTCCGGGACGGGTTCTCCCAGGAGGTCTGCTCGGTCCCGGTCACATAACCGAAGATCATCAGCAGCGAGATGTGGCTCGCCAGACCGAACAGCTGCGCCGCGCCCACACTCGCCACCGCGAGCCCCGGCCGCACCCCGGCCCGTTGCAGGAACCGGGTGTTGAGGGCCACACCGCCGATCGCGGCCGGTGCCACCAGCTTCACGAACGACCCGGCCACCTGCGCCTTGACGGTCTGCCAGAACGACACCTTCTCGGGCACGAAGCCCAGCAGGCTCATCGCCGCCGCCACGTAGCTCAGCGCCGAGAAAAGCACGGCCAGCGCCACCCAGCCCCACTTCATCTCGGCGAACGCGTCGGTGATCGGGTTCTTGAGCAGCTGCGAGATGAGGATGTACGCGGCGAACGCACCCGCCAGCAGGCTCACCAGGGTGCGCGGCTTGATCCGCTCCAGCCGTACCGGTTCGACCGGTGCCTGCGGACGGATCAGCAGCACCTGGTGGCGGATCTGCGTCAGCAGGTCCTCCTCCCTGGCCTCCTCCAGCGCCTCGTCGATGGCCTCCTTCTCGGCCTTCTTCTCCGCGCGCACCGCCTTGCGCCCACTGGACGCCTCGGCCTCCTCGCCCTTCTCGCGCGCCCTGGCCTCCTTGGCGGCCTGCGAGGCCTCCAGGACCGCCTCGCGCTGCCGCTGCGACCGCTCACGGCCCAGCTGGCGCAGCGTCGCGCGCGTGGAGCGACTGAGCGCGATCGGCTGGAGCAGCGGAAGGCTGTCGGCGACCGTGTCAGGGCCCAGCACGTCCACCGCTGCGGCGACGGCCCGCTCGGGGCCCGCCCGCAGCCCCAGAGTGGTCAGCAGCTGCGCCACGTCCATCCGCAGCACGACATCGCCCGCGGCGATCTCACCGCCCCGCAGATCGGTCAGGATCACCGTGCCGGAACGATCCACCAGAATGGCGTCCCCGGCCAGCCTGCGGTGCGCGATCCGCCGCGACTGCAGCGCCTTCACCTGTCGCCAGGCGTCCCGCAGCAGCTCGTCGGTGATCTCCTCGTCCGGCAGCGAGTCCAGGGTGCGCCCGCCCAGGTGCTCGTACACCAGCATCACGGCGTCGGGTCCGAGCTCCGAGGTGGCGATCAGCTTGGGGGCGTTGGCACCGGCCGCGATCGCCGCGTACGCGAGCAGCGCCTCCTGCTCCAGCGCCTGCCGCAGCGACTGGATGGAACGCCGCTGGGTGATGCCGCGCAGGGTGACCCGGCGCCACACCCGGTAGAAGAACCCGTGCGCCTGCTGCTCGCGGTCCACGACCGTGATGTCGAGCGGCGGCCCGTCCTCCAGGGTGACGATGTAGCGCCGCCCCCGGTCGCCCTGGTCGCTCAGGTCCAGTGCCTCCTCCGCGCGCATCGCCGTCACCGGGCGGAAGCCCACGTGCCGCAGCCCGGCGAGGAGGGTCTGGCCGGTGGGCCGCACGTTGGGTGAGCCGACCGCGTAGAGCGTCGCGTACGCGACCGTCCAGCCGATCAGCACCGTCACGACGATCGACAGGGGCGTGGTCTGCCCGCCCACCAGCACCGCGAACGCGTTCAGCAGCAGCACCGCCCACAGGGCGACCCGCCAGCGCGGCCTGCGCGCCATGCCGACCGCCGTCATGTACGCGATGACCGGGGCGAGGTAGCCGTGCACCGGGTCGGTGAGCTGGCCGGTTCCGTCGCTGGCGACCCGGGTGAGCGCCTCGCGGATGGACTCCGGGGCGGGTCCGGAGACCCACAGGTCGGTGGCCAGTGCCACCCCGTGCGCCAGGACGGCCGCCAGGACGCCGTCGGCGATCCGCAGCCCGTCACGTTTGATCAGCCGCTCGATGGCGAAGCCGACCGGGAGGATCAGCACGGCGATGCTGGAGATCAGACCCGCCAGCCGGACGAAGACGACCGGGGTCTGCTCGGTGCCCGCCAGGATGTCCTTCTCCAGGCCGGACGCGGTGCCGTGGGCGAAGGCGGCCAGCGCGATCACACAGACGATGCCCAGCAGGCCCGACAGCAGCCGTACGAGGTCGGCGGGGCGGTGCACCCGGGCGGCGAGCAGCGGCTCGTCGCCCGAGACCCGCTCCACGTGACCCCCGTCGGCGAGTTCGGTGTCGTAGGCGGCGGTCTCGTCCATGACCACCTGGGTGGCACCCTCGTGCGAGTCGTGGTGCCGCGCGGCACGCGGCGGCGCGGAACCCGTCCGCGAGGTGCCTGTACTCGGTCCGTCCGTGTCCGAATCCGGGTGTGGATCGTTCCCCTTCGGGGCGTCCGCTTCCGGGCGCGGGACGGCGTCAGGAGCGCCTGCCGCCGGTCGAGGCTGCACGTCCTGCTCCTTCGTCGTCGTCTCTTCGTGGTCGGGTATCACCAGTCACTGCCCGGATGATGGTGGCATGACCGGATGCCGGGGGAAGCTGCCAGGGTGCTGCGCCCGCGACGGATCCGCGCGCCGTACGCGCGCGTGAAGCGGGTCCCGGACTGTCGGTGGTGTGGTGCAGGATGGGCCGGATGAGCGAGACGCCTGCCGGGAGCGAGACGCTGCCGGAGTACGCGGAACGGGTCCTTGCCGTCGCCGAACGGATCCCGCCGGGCCGGGTGATGACGTACGGGGACGTGGCGGAATGGCTGCACCAGGAGGCCGACCCGGGCGACGGGGCGAGCGGTGAACGCCCCGCGGGCGGCGGCCCCCGGCAGGTCGGCCGGGTGATGGCGCTGTACGGCGGCGCCGTCCCCTGGTGGCGCGTGGTCCGCTCCGACGGACACCTGCTGCCCGGCCACGAACTGCGTGCCCTGGACCACTACCGGGCCGAGGGCACCCCGCTGCGCACCGCGGGACGCGGCACCGAAGGGCACCTGCCCCGCCTCGACATGCGGCGGGCCAGGTGGGACGGCTCTTGAGACGGGTGCCGGGGTGCGGCGGGTGGTACGGCTCACACCATCCAGCTTCCGCCATGGCGCGCCGGTCGGGGCAGTCCGAGGACCGTACGGAGTACATGGCGTGCGGCGCGCGGGCCGCCGGTGGCGCGAGTGCGGAGCCGCTGCGTCCAGTACGCCCTCTGGCGTAGCGTCGACAGCACGCGGTACGTCCGGCACGCACGCCGCAGCGGCCCCGTACAACCCGTACAACACTGACATCCTCCACGGCACAGTCATCCCCCACGGCCGCAAGGCAACCAGCACACCACCCACCAGGACCGGCGATCCACGTGAGCACCTCCATCTCCTCGGGCCCCTCGGGTTCCACAGGGACCTTCCGGCAGCGGCCGCACCAGCCCTACCGGCAGAAGAGGCAGGGGACCCCGGGCGCGTACCGACTGGTCCGGACGGCCCCGGGGAGGGTGGACCCTCCTCTGCTGGACGCACACCAGCGCGCGGTGGTTGACCACCGGCACGGGCCACTGCTCGTCCTCGCCGGTCCCGGCACCGGCAAGACGACCACCCTGGTGGAGGCGGTCGCCGCCCGGATCGCCGCCGGGGCCCGCCCCGAGCGGCTCCTCGTCCTCACCTTCAGCCGCAAGGCAGCCGTCGAACTGCGCGACCGGATGGCGCTGCGCCTCGGCTCCCGGCAGGCCCCGCAGGCCACCACCTTCCACTCGTACTGCTACGCCCTGGTCCGCGCCCACCAGGACAGCGAACTGTTCAGCGAGCCCCTGCGGCTGCTGTCGGGCCCCGAACAGGACGTGGCCGTACGGGAGCTGCTGGCCGGCGAGATCGACTTGGAGAAGGCCGGGCTCGCGCACGTCAGCTGGCCCGACGAACTGCGCGCCTGCCTCACCACCCGCGGCTTCGCCGACGAGGTGCGCGCCGTGCTCGCCCGCACCCGCGAACTCGGGCTCGGCCCCGGCGCCCTGCGCGACTTCGCCCACCGCACGGGGCGCCCCGACTGGAAGGCCGCCGCGACCTTCCTCGCCGAGTACCTCGACGTCCTCGACATGCAGGGCGTGCTGGACTACGCCGAACTGGTGCACCGCGCGGTGCTGCTCGCCGAGCAGGAGGCCACCACCGGCCGCCTCTCGGCCTCCTACGACGCCGTCTTCGTCGACGAGTACCAGGACACCGACCCCGCCCAGGTGCGGCTGCTGCACGCGCTGGCCGGGGCGGGCCGCACCCTGGTGGCCTTCGGCGACCCCGACCAGTCGATCTACGCGTTCCGGGGCGCCGACGTCGGCGGCATCCTCGACTTCCCGCAGACCTTCCGCCGCGCCGACGGCGGGCCCGCCCGGGTCGAGGTCCTCACCACCTCGCGCCGCTCCGGCGCCGGACTGCTGGCCGCCACCCGGCTGCTCACCCGCCGGATGCCGATGACCCGGCTGCCCGCGGCGGCCGTACGGGCCCACCGGGAGCTGGCCGCCGTACGGGACGGCGGCCGCGTCGACGTCCGCACCTACCCCACGGCGGGCGCCGAACTGGACAACGTGGCAGACATCCTGCGCCGGGCGCACCTGGAGGACGGCGTCCCCTGGAGCGAGATGGCGGTACTGGTGCGTGCGGGCGGCCGCACCATCCCCTCGGTGCGCCGCGCGCTGACCTCCGCCGGCGTACCCCTGGAGATCGACGGCGACGACCTGCCGCTGCGCCACGAACCGGCGGTGACACCGCTGCTGACGGCGCTGCGGGCGGTGGCACGGGCGGCGGTGGAGCACGCGGCGGCGGAACGGCCGGTGGGGGAGGACGCCTCGGCGGAGCACGCAGGGGCGGAGGACGTGGAGCAGGAGCACGCGCGCGTGCCCGGCTGGCTCGGGACCGAAACCGCCGTCGAGCTGCTCTCCTCGCCGCTGGGCGGCATGGACGCCGCCGACCTGCGCCGCCTCGGACGGGCCCTGCGCGACGAGGAGCGGGCCGCCGGAAACCAGGTGCCGCCGCCCTCCGACGAACTCCTGGCCCGCGCCCTCGCCGAACCCGAGCGGCTCGCCGCACACGACCCCGGCTACGCGCGCGGGGCGCAGACCCTGGGCACCCTGCTGCGCAAGGCGCGCGAACTCCTCGCGGGCGGCGGCACCGCCGAGGAGGCGCTGTGGACGCTCTGGGACGGCACCGGCTGGCCGGGCCGCCTGGAGCGCTCCGCCCTGCGCGGCGGCCCGGCCGGGCGCAACGCGGACCGCGACCTGGACGCGGTGTGCGCACTGTTCGACACGGCGGCACGCGCGGAGGAGCGTTCCGGGGGGCGGGGCGCGCTCAACTTCCTGGAGGAGCTGGACGCCCAGGACATCGCCGCCGACACCCTCAGCCGCCGCACCCTGCGCGCGGACGCGGTACGGCTGATGACCGCGCACCGCTCCAAGGGACTGGAGTGGCGGCTGGTCGTCGTCACCGGCGTGCAGGAGGGACTCTGGCCCGACCTGCGCCGCCGGGGCTCCCTCCTGGAGGCCGACCGGATCGGCCGCGACGGCCTCGCCGAACCGCTCACCCCCGGCGCACTCCTCGCCGAGGAACGCCGGCTCTTCTACGTCGCCGCCACGCGCGCGCGTGAACGTCTCGTCGTCACCGCCGTGAAGGCCCCCGCCGACGACGGCGACCAGCCGTCCCGCTTCCTCACCGAACTGGGCGTCGAGCCGCGCGACGTCACCGGCCGCCCCCGCCGCCCCCTCGCGGTCTCCGCGCTCGTCGCCGAACTCCGGGCCACCACCGTTGACCCGGAAGCCTCCGAGGCACTCAGGGACGCCGCCGCCCACCGGCTCGCCAAGCTGGCCGCGCTCAGCGACGACAACGGGCAGCCGATGGTGCCCGCCGCCCACCCCGACAACTGGTGGGGCCTCAACGAACCCACCCACAGCACCGTCCCGCTGCGCGACCGCGACCAGCCCGTCGCCCTGTCCGGCAGCGCCCTCGACCAGCTCGCAAACACCTGCTCGCTCCAGTGGTTCCTGGGCCGCGAGGTCAAGGCGGACGCCCCCGCCACCGCAGCCCAGGGCTTCGGCAACGTCGTCCACGTACTGGCCGACGAGGTCGCCTCCGGGCGCACCCCGGCCGACCTCGCCGTCCTCATGGAGCGACTGGACTCCGTCTGGGACGCCCTGGCCTTCGACGCGCCCTGGAAGTCCCGCCAGGAGAAGGAACACGCGCGCGTGGCACTGGAGCGGTTCCTGCAGTGGCACGTGACCGACCGGGGCGGGCGCACCGCCGTCGCCACCGAGCACGACTTCGACGTGACGCTGGAGGCGGGCGGCGAGTACCAGGTCCGCATCCGGGGCTCGATGGACCGCGTCGAGACCGATGCGCAGGGCCGGGCGTACGTCGTCGACTTCAAGACCGGGAAGTCGGCACCGACCCGGGACGAAGTGGCCCAGCACCCGCAGCTGGCGGTCTACCAGCTGGCGGTACGCGAAGGCGCGGTCGACGAACTCTTCGACGGCCGCCGCCCCGAACCCGGCGGTGCCGAACTCGTCCAGCTGCGCCAGGGCGCCGCGAAGAAGGACGGCGGCGAGACCCTGCCCAAGACCCAGGCGCAGGAGCCGTTGGCGGGGGAGTGGGTCGGCGACCTGCTGGCCACGGCGGCGGGCCGGGTCCTGGACGAACGCTTCGCCCCGAACACGGGAGCGCAGTGCACGCACTGCGCGTTCCGGGGGGCGTGCAGCGCGCAGCCGGAGGGGCGGCAGGTCGTGGAGTGACGCCGCGCTCCACCCTGGAGTGGCCCCTGGTCCACCGTGGAGTGACGCCCCGCACACCGACGGCCGTTGTCAGTGGGGGCGGATAGCCTTTTTGGGGTGACCACCAGAATCACCGACCCCGAGCAGCTCAAGCAGCTCCTCGGCATCCCCTTCACCCCGGAGCAGCTGGCGTGCATCACCGCACCCACCGCCCCGCAGGTCATCGTGGCCGGAGCCGGTTCGGGCAAGACGACGGTGATGGCCGCCCGGGTGGTCTGGCTGGTGGGCACCGGACGCGTCGCCCCCGAGCAGGTGCTCGGCCTGACCTTCACCAACAAGGCGGCGGGCGAGCTCGCCGAGCGCGTCCGCAAGGCGTTGATCGCCGCCGGGATCACCGACCCCGACGCCATCGACCCGGACAGTCCCCCCGGCGAACCCCGCATCTCCACCTACCACGCCTTCGCCGGCCAGCTCCTCACCGACCACGGCCTGCGCATCGGCCTGGAGCCCTCCGCCCGGCTCCTCGCCGACGCCACCCGCTACCAGCTCGCCGCCCGCGTCCTGCGCGAGGCACCCGGCCCCTACCCGGCCCTCACCAGGTCCTTCGCCAGCCTGGTCAGCGACCTCCTCGCGCTCGACGGGGAGCTCGCCGAGCACCTCGTGAGCCCGCAGACCCTCCGGACGTACGACACGGAACTGCTGGAGGCCCTGGAGGGCGTCAAGCTCAGCAATCCCGACCTGCGCAAGGTCCCCGAGGCCGCCGAGGCGCGGCGGGAACTCCTGGAGCTGACCGTCCGTTACCAGGAGCAGAAGAGCAGTCGCGACCTCCTCGACTTCGGCGACCAGATCGCGCTCTCCGCACGGCTCGCCGCCCTGCCCGAGGTGAGCGAGGCGCTGCGGGGCGAGTTCCGGGTCGTCCTGCTGGACGAGTACCAGGACACCTCCGTGGCCCAACGGCTGCTGCTCTCCGGGCTGTTCGGCGGCGGCAGCGGACACGCGGTGACCGCCGTCGGCGACCCCTGCCAGGCCATCTACGGCTGGCGCGGTGCCTCCGTCGCCAACCTCGACGACTTCCCCGAGCACTTCCCGCACGCCGACGGCCGCCCCGCCGACCGCTACTCGCTCAGCGAGAACCGCCGCAGCGGCGGCCGCCTCCTCGACCTCGCCAACAGCCTCGCCGTACCCCTGCGCGCCATGCACCGGGGCGTCGAAGCACTGCGCCCCGCCCCGGGCGACGAGCGCGCGGGCACGGTGCGCTGCGCCCTGCTGCGTACGCACTCCGAGGAGATCGAGTGGATCGCCGACTCCCTCGCCCACCTGGTGCGCACCGGCACCGCACCCGGCGACATCGCCGTCCTGTGCCGTACGGCGGGCGACTTCGCCGAGATCCAGGGGGCCCTGGTGGCCCGCGAGATCCCCGTCGAGGTCGTCGGGCTCTCCGGGCTGCTGCACCTGCCCGAGGTCGCCGACCTGGTCGCGGTCTGCGAGGTCCTCCAGGACCCGGGGGCGAACGCCTCGCTCGTACGGCTGCTGACCGGCCCGCGCTGGCGCATCGGCCCGCACGACCTGGCCCTGCTCGGCCGCCGCGCACGCCTCCTCGTCCACCGGGGCGGCGGGGCGGACGAGGACCCCGACCGCAGGCTGGCGGACGCGGTCGAGGGGGTCGACCCCTCGGAGGTGATATCGCTCGCCGACGCCCTGGACACCTTCCTGGAGTCCGCCGGGGGCACGGACGACGGGCTGCCCTTCTCGACCGAGGCACGGGTGCGGTTCGCCCACCTGGCGCGCGAACTGCGCGAACTCCGCCGCTCGCTGGCCGACCCCCTCATGGACGTACTGCACCGCGTGCTGAACACCACCGGGCTGGAGGTCGAACTGTCCGCGTCCCCGCAGGCGCTGGCCGCCCGCCGCCGCGAAACCCTCAACAACTTCCTCGACATAGCGGCCGGTTTCGCCTCCCTCGACGGCGAGGCCACCTTGCTCGCATTCCTAGGCTTCCTGCACACCGCCGCCCAGTACGAGAAGGGCCTCGACAACGCGCTCCCCGGTGGCGAGAACACCGTCAAGGTGCTCACCGCGCACAAGTCCAAGGGCCTGGAATGGAAGGTGGTCGCGGTTCCCGGCCTGGTCAAGGGCACCTTCCCGAACGAGAAGACCCGCGACTCCTGGACCTCCCAGGCCAAGGTCCTGCCGCACGCCCTGCGCGGCGACGCCCAGACGCTGCCCGCCGTCCAGGAGTGGGACGCCAAGGGCATCAAGCTGTTCAAGGAGCGGATGAAGGAGCACCAGCACACCGAGGAACTCCGCCTCGGCTACGTCACCTTCACCCGCCCCCGCGACCTGCTGCTCGGCTCCGGCCACTGGTGGGGCCCCAGCCAGAAGAAGCCGCGCGGCCCCTCGGAGTTCCTGACCGCCCTGTACGAACACTGCGCGGCGGGCAACGGCGAGATCGAGGTGTGGGCGGACGAGCCGGAACCGGACGAGGGCAACCCGGCCCTGGAGGAGTCGGCCGCCGACAGGGCGTGGCCGCTCCCGCTCGACGAGCGTTCCCTGATCCGGCGGCGCAGGGCACGCGACCAGGTCAGGGCACACCTGGAGTCCCTGCGGGGCGCGCCGGAACCGCCCCTGGAGGAGCCTGAGCCGGAGGAGCCCGCGGATCCGGAGGAGTGGGCCGTTCCGGACGAGGAGCTCGACCCCGGGGACTGGGACAGCCTGCTGACAGAGCGCCCGGAGGAGCTCATTCCGGACGACCCGGCGACCGAGGACGCGCACCCGGAGCCGCGCCCTGAAACCGAGGCGGCCCCGGCACCCGACGACCTCGCCACCCCGACCGCCCCCGCCACCCCCGAAGAGCTTCGCGCCATCGACTCCTGGGACCGTGACCTCGACGCCCTCGTGAGCGAGCTCCGGCGGGCCCGCGCCACCACCCGGGACGTCCCCGTCCCGCCCACGCTCTCCGCGACCCAGCTCATGCGCCTGGCCGCCGACCCCGACGGTTTCGCGCAGGAGCTGGCCCGCCCCATGCCCAGGCCCCCGCAGCCCGCGGCCCGGCGCGGCACCCGGTTCCACGCCTGGGTGGAGTCCCGGTTCGAGGAGCTGCCGCTGCCGATGCTCGGCCCCGAGGAACTGCCCGGCGGCGACGAGGACGACGCCGAGATCGCCGACGAACGCGACCTGGCGGCGCTGAAGGAGGCGTTCGAGCGGACCCCGTACGCCCGCCGCACCCCGTACCGCACGGAAACCCCGTTCCACCTCACCCTCGCGGGCCGGGTGGTCCGAGGCCGTATCGACGCCGTCTACCGGGACGAGTCCACCGGGACGTACGAGATCGTCGACTGGAAGACCAGCCGCACCAGGGCCGCCGACCCCCTCCAGCTCGCCATCTACCGGCTGGCCTGGGCCGAGCTGCACGGGCTGCGCCCCGAGGAGGTGCTCGCCACATTTCTGTACGTACGCAGCGGGGAGACGGTGCGTCCCACCCGCCTGCCGGGCCGCCAGGAGCTGGAACGCATCCTCTCGGGCGAGCCCCCGGCCGACCGGCCCCCGCACCGGGCACCGGACGCCGCACCCCCACCGGAGAGTTAGGCTCAAGGTCATGAGCGACACCCCGGACAGCGCCGTCCGTACGTACATCGAGCAGCACCGCCCCGCCTTCCTGGCGGACCTCGCGGAGTGGCTGCGCATCCCCTCGGTCTCGGCCCAGCCCGAGCACGCCGAGGACGTACGGCGCAGTGCCGAGTGGCTGGCCGCGAAGCTCAGGGAGACCGGCTTCCGGGTCGCCGAGATCTGGCCCACGGACGGCGCCCCGGCGGTCTTCGCCGAGTGGCCCTCCGGCGACGAGTCCGCCCCCACCGTGCTGGTCTACGGGCACCACGACGTCCAGCCCGCCGCCCGCGAGGACGGCTGGCACACCGAGCCCTTCGAGCCGGCCACCGTGGACGGCCGGCTGTACGCGCGTGGCGCTGCCGACGACAAGGGCCAGGTCTTCTTCCACACCCTCGGCGTCCGCGCCCACCTCGCCGCCACCGGCCGCACCGCCCCCGCCGTCAACCTCAAGCTGCTGATCGAGGGCGAGGAGGAGTCCGGCTCCCCGCACTTCCGCGCACTGATCGAGGAGCGCCGCGAGCGCCTCGCCGCGGACACCGTGATCGTCTCCGACACCGGCATGTGGTCCGAGGACACCCCGACCGTCTGCACCGGCATGCGCGGCGTCGCCGACTGCGAGATCACCTTCCGCGGCCCCGACCAGGACATCCACTCCGGCTCCTTCGGCGGCGCGGTCCCCAACCCCGCCACCGTCGCCGCCCGGGTGGTCGCCGCCCTGCACGACGAGGACGGCCGCGTCACCGTCCCCGGCTTCTACGACGGCATCACCCCGCTCACGGAGCGCGAGCGCGAACTCTTCGCCGAGCTGCCCTTCGACGAGGAGAAGTGGCTGCGCACGGCCAAGTCGTACGCCACCGACGGCGAAGCCGGGTACTCCACCCTGGAGCGCATCTGGGCCCGCCCGACCGCCGAGCTCAACGGCATCGGCGGCGGCTACCAGGGCCCCGGCGGCAAGACGATCGTCCCGTCATCGGCCGAGGTGAAGCTCTCCTTCCGCCTGGTCGCGGGCCAGGACCCGGACAAGATCGAGCAGGCGGTACGGGAGTGGGTCGAGGCCCGCGTCCCGGCCGGCATCCGCCACGAGATCGTCTTCGGCGCCGCCACCCGGCCGTGCCTGACCCCCCTCGACCACCCCGCCCTCCAGTCCGTCGTACGGGCCATGGGCCGCGCCTTCGGGCAGCAGATCCGCTTCACCCGCGAGGGCGGATCGGGCCCGGCCGCCGACCTCCAGGACGTCCTCGGCGCACCCGTGCTCTTCCTGGGCATCTCCGTACCGTCCGACGGCTGGCACGCGCCCAACGAGAAGGTCGAGCTGGACCTGCTGCTCAAGGGCGTCGAGACCACCGCGTACCTGTGGGGCGACCTCGCCGCGCAGAACAACCGCTGAGCAGAACAGAATCCCGATCCACCCGGGGGAGTTGGAAGCACCTGTGAGCACCAGCACCAGCACCAGCAGCACGAACAGTACGAGCAGTACCAGCAGCACCGGCAGTACCAGCAGCACCGGCGTGACCGCAGGAACGAGCGGCACCAGCGGCACCAGTGGCACCAGCGCCACCGCCGTCGAGAGCGTTGCTCCGGCCGCCGACCGCCCCCTCGCGCTCGCCGCCGCCAGCGGCATCGACCGCGCCGCCCACCACCGCATGGACGAGGCGTGGCTGGCCGCGGCCTGGAGCCACCCGTCGACCCGTGTGTTCGTCGTCTCCGGCGGCCAGGCGCTGATCGACGACACCCCCGACGGCCGCACCGAACTGGTGATGACCCCGGCCTTCGAGGCCCCCCTCACCGAGACCCACCGCTACTTCCTGGGCACCGACGAGGACGGCGTCAGCTACTTCGCCCTCCAGAAGGACACCCTCCCCGGCCGCATGGACCAGTCCGCCCGCGCCGCCGGACTGCGCGAGGCGGGCCTGCTGCTCTCGCCCCGCGACGCGGGCCTGATGGTGCACGCGGTCGCCCTGGAGAACTGGCAGCGCCTGCACCGCTTCTGCTCCCGTTGCGGCGAGCGCACCGTCATCGCCGCCGCCGGACACATCCGCCGCTGCCAGGCCTGCGGCGCCGAGCACTACCCGCGCACCGACCCGGCCGTGATCATGCTGGTCACCGACGACCAGGACCGGGCGCTGCTCGGCCGCCAGGTGCACTGGCCCGAGGGCCGCTTCTCCACCCTGGCCGGGTTCGTCGAACCGGGCGAGTCCATCGAGCAGTCGGTGGCCCGCGAGGTCTTCGAGGAGGCGGGCGTGGTCGTCGGCGACGTCGAGTACGTCGCCAGCCAGCCGTGGCCCTTCCCGTCCAGCCTGATGCTCGGCTTCATGGCCCGCGCCACCAGCTCCGAGATCAACGTCGACGGCGAGGAGATCGAGGAGGCCCGCTGGTTCTCCCGCGACGACCTGACCGCCGCCTTCGCCTCCGGCGAGGTGCTGCCGCCGTACGGCATCTCCATCGCGGCCCGCCTGATCGAGCTCTGGTACGGCAAGCCCCTGCCGAAGCCGGGCCGCGCCGCCTGAGCCGCCCCGTAGGTACGACGACGGCCGCCCCGCATGTCGCGGGGCGGCCGTCGTCTTCGGCGAAGATGCGGATCAGGCGGCGGCCAGCGCCTGCTTGACCTGCGCGAGCGAGGGGTTGGTCATGACCGACTCGGTGCCCGCCTCGGACACCACGAGCAGCGTCGGAACGGTCTGGTTGCCGCCGTTGGCCTTCTCCACGAAAGCGGCCGAATCGGCGTCGTGCTCGATGTTGACCTCGTTGTACGCGATGCCCTCGCGGTCCATCTGGCTCTTCAGCCGGCGGCAGTAGCCGCACCACGTGGTGCTGTACATCGTCACGGTGCCCGACATGTCCCTCTTGCTCCTCTGCTTGGCTGGGGTCTCACGTATTCGTCCGTACTTCCCAGTGACTCGAACGTACGCGACCCCGTCACCATTCCCGCATTAGTACGACGAGTCCCTGTCCCCTGTGGACAACCGCCGCAGCAGTCCCAGCGGACCTGGCAGCATGGCAGGGTGACAGCAGCAACGCACTCCTCTCTTTTCCCGCAGGTCCCGGAGACGGCCGGCGCGGTGCTCGACGGGCTCGACCCCGAGCAGCGCGAAGTCGCCACCGCCCTGCACGGTCCGGTGTGCGTGCTCGCCGGAGCAGGTACGGGAAAGACCCGCGCGATCACCCACCGGATCGCGTACGGGGTGCGCCTGGGCACCTTCGAGGCCAACAGCATGCTCGCCGTGACCTTCACCACCCGGGCCGCGGGCGAGATGCGCGGCCGGCTCCGCCAGCTCGGCGCGGGCGGCGTCCAGGTCCGCACCTTCCACGCCGCGGCCCTGCGCCAGCTCCGCTACTTCTGGCCCAAGGCCGTCGGCGGCGACCTGCCCCGCCTGATCGAGCGCAAGGTGCAACTGGTCGCGGAGGCCGCCGCACACCTCGGCATCCGCCTGGACCGGGGCGAGCTGCGCGATGTCACCGCCGAGATCGAATGGGCCAAGGTCACCCAGATCGTCCCCGACGACTACGCCGCCGAGATCGCCAAGGCACACCGCGAGGCCCCCCGCGCCGCGGCGGAAATCAGCCAGATCTACGCGAAGTACGAGCAGCTCAAGGGCCACCGCTCGGTGATCGACTTCGAGGACGTGCTGCTGCTCACCGTCGGCATCCTCCAGGACCAGCACCTGATCGCCGACGAGTTCCGCCGCCAGTACCAGCACTTCGTCGTCGACGAGTACCAGGACGTCAGCCCGCTCCAGCAGCGGCTCCTCGACCTGTGGGTGGGCGACCGCGAGAGCCTGTGCGTGGTGGGTGACGCCAACCAGACGATCTACTCCTTCACCGGAGCCACCCCCGACCACCTCCTCAACTTCCGCACCCGCCACCCGGACGCGACCGTCGTCAAGCTGATCCGCGACTACCGCTCCACCCCGCAGGTCGTGCACCTGGCCAACGGCGTCCTCGCCCCGGCCACCGGCCGCGCCGCCGAACACCGGCTGGAACTGATCTCCCAGCGGGAGCCCGGCCCCGCCCCCGTCTTCCGCGAGTACGGGGACGAACCCGCCGAGGCCGAGGGCACCGCCCGCCGCATCCGCGACCTGATCGCCGCGGGCGTACCCGCCGGTGAGATCGCCGTCCTCTACCGGATCAACGCCCAGTCCGAGGTCTACGAGCAGGCGCTCGCCGACGCCGGGGTGCCCTACCAGCTGCGCGGCGCCGAGCGGTTCTTCGAGCGGCCCGAGGTGCGCGAGGCGATCAGCCGGCTGCGCGGCGCTGCCCGCTTCGGCGGCAACGACGCCCTGCTCGACGGCGTCGAGGGCCTGCCCGCCCAGGTCCGCGCCGTCCTCAGCGGCAACGGCTGGAATCCGACCCCTCCGGCGGGCTCCGGCGCGGTCCGCGACCGCTGGGAGTCCCTCGCGGCGCTGGCCCGGCTGGCCGAGGACTACGCCAAGGCCCGGACGGGCGCCACCCTCAGGGACCTGGTCGAGGAACTGGACGAACGGGCCGCCGCCCAGCACGCCCCCACCGTCCAGGGCGTCACCCTCGCCTCGCTGCACGCGGCGAAGGGCCTGGAGTGGGACGCCGTGTTCCTGGTCGGCCTCACCGAGGGCATGATGCCGATCACCTACGCCAGGACGGAGGAGCAGCTGGAGGAGGAGCGCCGGCTGCTGTACGTCGGCGTGACCCGGGCCCGGGTCCACCTCAGCCTGTCCTGGGCGCTGGCCCGCTCGCCGGGCGGCCGCGCCCACCGCACCGCCAGCCGCTTCCTGAAGGGCCTGCGCCCGGGTTCCGGCAGCCAGGTCTCCCGTACGACCGCCGGAAGCGGCGGGGGCGCGGCCGGGACCGCTCCCGGCACCACCGTGCGCACCTTCCGGGGGTCGGTCCGCTGCCGGGTGTGCGGAAGGACACTGATCGACGGCGGCGAGATGAAGCTGATGCGCTGCGAGGACTGCCCGTCCGACATGGACGAGGGGCTGTACGAGCGGCTGCACGACTGGCGGGAGCGGCAGGCGGCGAAGGTCGGACTGCCCGGATACTGCGTCTTCACCGACAAGACGCTCATGGCGATCGCCGAGTCCCGGCCCGGTGCCGAGGGCGACCTGTCCATGATCGCCGGAGTGGGCGCCCGCAAGACCAGGCTCTACGGAACCGAGGTTCTGGCCCTCTGCGCAGGCCAGGAGCTGGGGGAGGAGCCCGGCGAGGACTGAGGAAAACTCGTCGAAAAAATAGTTTGCGCTTCTCCCGCAAGGCCCCATAGGTTCTTAACCACGGGAACAGCGGCTCTTCTCTGAGGCCCTGTTTTCGTGCTGTACTTATCCGAATACGCGTGTCCGGGCTTCGGCCGGGACCCCCTAGACGCCGAGAGGAGGCGATTCCAGTGACCAGCTTCATCACCTTCACCAAAATGACCGATCACTCGGTCTCCGCCGCCTGCACTCTCGGCTCTTCGCTCCTTGCCGCCGCTTCTCTCCGTGGCACTGGTCTGTCCGGCGTCGCCGTCGCCAGCCCGGCCGCCCTGGCGAGCCTGCCCGTCCTGGAGCGCAATGAGCGACCGACCAAGGCACCGGAAGCAGCAGTAGCGAAGGCACAGGCGCAGGCCTATGCGTTTGCGGCGACCGGTGCCGGATCGAAGACGCAGACGACGCAGCAGCACCACAAGATGTGGGCCTTCCGTGGGCTCGAACCCTGGAGTGATCCAGTCTGATCGACGATCAGACCGGCACCTTCAGGGCCGCGGAACCCCACCAGGGATCCGCGGCCCTTCTGTTTTTCCCGAACGGGAACGACGGCGCGAAGGGGCCTCGGGACCAAGCACCACCCGGTAGCAACCACCAACCGGCCAACAGGCCGGAACGAACAGACGAGGAATCCACCACCGTGACCGTGCCACTCGACACGCACGCCCCGTCCGTACCGACTTCCCACCCGCTCCCGCCGCCCGGTTCCACGGAGGACCCCACCTTGACTCCCCTCACCGCGCTCACCGCGCTCGACGACGCCATCGAGAACCTCGGCGTGCCCGTCCCCTGCCGCTCGTACGACCCGGAGGTCTTCTTCGCCGAGTCCCCGGCCGATGTCGAGTACGCCAAGTCGCTCTGCCGCACCTGCCCGCTGGTCGAGGCCTGCCTCGCCGGTGCCAAGGAGCGCCGCGAGCCCTGGGGCGTCTGGGGTGGCGAGCTGTTCGTCCAGGGCGTCGTCGTCGCCCGCAAGCGTCCGCGTGGCCGTCCGCGCAAGAACCCGGTCACGGCATGAACATCACCGGCACAGGACCCATCGACCGCCCCCACACGCACGATCCCCAGAAGCAGGACCCGATGACCCCCACCACGTACGAGCCGTCAGGCTCCGCAACCTCCACCGTCAGCACCATCGGCGCGAACGCCTCGCGTCAGAACAGGACCCGCGAGATGCAACTCATCCCAGAAGCCTTGGCCCGTGCCCATATGCAAGAGCGCATGCAGGAAGCCGAGGCGGAACGCCAGGCCGTGCGCCTGGTCGCCGCCCGGCGGATGCAGCGGCGGGCGGAGCGCGTGTCGCTCCGCGCGCGGCGCGCGCTGGCCATGGCGGTCATGCAGTAGCCGACCCCTGAGGTCGGAGCACCAAGGAAACCCCGC
This sequence comes from Streptomyces sp. NPDC032721, assembly GCF_055579625.1. NCBI lineage: Bacteria > Bacillati > Actinomycetota > Actinomycetes > Kitasatosporales > Streptomycetaceae > Streptomyces > Streptomyces sp. NPDC032721. The sequence continues at coordinate 99,552 of NZ_JBVIMX010000018.1, forward strand.
GGGGGCCGGTCCAGGAGGACCGCCCCCCGCAGTGCGTCCAAAGGCGGGCGGCAGGGCGTGGCCCCGGTGCCCGAGGGGCGGGCGGCGCCGCGGGCAGCGGGCTATTCCGCCTTCGCCGCTTCGGTCCCGGGCTCTTCCTCCTCCGCCAGGAAGCCCGGGAGCCAGGACTCCAGCTCGTCGCGCAGCCGGACCGTCGCACCCAGCTGGCAGAGCACCCCGATGGTGCTCAGGGTGACCCGGTGGATCAGGAGGTACGCGGGGGGCAGATTGAGCTGCTTGCCCAGCTGGTGCGCGGGGGAGCGGACATCGGCTATCCGGCCCGCCTGCTGCCGAAGCCAGCCACGGGTGAAGGTGAACTCGTCGGCCAGCGCCGGTTCGATGATCGGCACCAGGTAGTCCAGGACCGCGCCCGGGTCCAGCTCGATGTCCTCCTTGACGAACCCCTCGCGGCAGAGCATTCCGTAGACCGCGTCGGCGTCGCCCTCCAGCGTCATCCGCAGCGCCTCACCGATCGTGCCCGGCAGCCCGCCCGGCAGCCGGTCCACGGTCCCGAAGTCCAGCACGCCCAGCCGCCAGAGGCCTTCCGCTCCGTCCTCGGCGGGCAGCAACCGGAAGTTGCCCGGGTGCGGGTCCGCGTGCAGCAGCCCGGTGCGGGCCGGACCGGAGAACAGGAAGCGGGCCAGCAACTGCCCCGCCCGGTCCCGCTGCTCCTGCGTCCCGTCCGAGATGATCTCGGCCATCGGGATGCCGTCCATCCACTCCGTCACCAGCACCTGGTCGCACTGGTGCACCACGTCGGGCACCACCACGTCCGGGTCGTCCGCGAACTCCGCCGCGTGCTCGCGCTGGGCCCGCGCCTCCAGCTCGTAGTCCAGTTCCTCCGACACCCGGTCACGGAGCTCCGCTATCAGCGGCTTGATGTCCATGCCCGGAATCAGCGGCCCCAGCAGCCGGGCGAACCTGCCCAGTTGGTTCAGGTCGGAGAGCAACGCCTCACCGGCCCCCGGGTACTGCACCTTGACGGCCACCGCGCGCCCGTCGTGCCACACCGCCCGGTGCACCTGCCCGATCGAAGCGGCGGCCGACGGCTTGTCCTCGAACTCCTGGAAGAGCTCTCGCCACTCCTCGCCCAGCCGCTCCTCCAGCACCCCGTGCACGGTGCGCGTCGGCATCGGCGGGGCGGCCTCCTGGAGCTTGGTCAGCGCCGCCCGGTAGGGGCCCGCGACCTCCTCCGGCAGCGCGGACTCGAAGACGGACAGGGCCTGCCCGAACTTCATCGCCCCGCCCTTCAGCTCGCCCAGCACCTTGAAGAGCTGCTCCGCCGTGCGTTGTTGCAGCTCCCGGCCGACGATCTCGGCGGACTTGCCGCCGATCCGTTTGCCGAGGCCCCATGCGGTCCGGCCGGCGAAGCCCAGTGGCAACGCGGCCAGCTTGGCGGTACGGGTTACCGCCTTCCGGGGAAGATCAGACATGCGCCCCTCCAAATCCCAGACAGCCGCGCCGCACGGGCCCTGACAACAGTCCCCTGGACGGCGCCTACCCGGCCATTGTGTCGTGCGGCATCAACCCCTTTGAGGCCACGTCCCCCTCCGCGTACTCACCTGCCTCCCCACCTGCACCGCAGCCGCATCCGAGGTGGGGCACCAGCCGCTCCTCCCGCCAGTCCAGCAGGGGGAGCGCCGCCTGCCAGCGGGCCCCTGTGCTCGACGGCAGTTCACCGTCCAGGAACGCCAGCGCATGCGCGGCGGCCAGCCCCGCCACCATGGTCGCCAGCGCGACATCGCAGGCCTCCGCTCCTGCCCCCGCCCGCGCCGCCGCTCCCGCGTCCGCCCCCGTCCGGCGCCCCGAACGCCACTGCGCGAGCATCCTCGGCCACCCCGGATCCGCCTCCCGCCGCGCCTCTTCCACGCACCCGGCGCACGCGGTCCCGCCCGGCAGCACCAAGGGCCCCACCACTCCCGTCGCCTCCGCCACCCCCGCGTACAGATGGGGAATCCCGGACGCCATCCACGGCTCCGCCGTCGCCGGATCCGGCGCGTACACCCCCGGCCCTTCCCGGGGTGCGACCACCACCAGCGAAAGCCCGGGCCCACCACCCGGCTCCGCCGCCCCGGCCCCGCTCCGAGGCGCCCGCCCAGGGGCGCACCGCCGCACCGCCTGCCGGGCGGCCGCGTCCCGCCGCATCCCGACGGCATCGGCCGGCAGCCCGCCGGGCGCCACGTCCCACGGCTCCACACAACCGCCGTCCAGAACATCGACCCGCCCCACCCCCGAAGCGGCGAGCACCGAGGCGACCGTCGCACCGACCCGCCCCGCGCCCCGCACCTGGACCCGCGCCGACCTGCGCGCCGCCAGCTGCCGCGCCCCGCCGCCCGGCTCCGGATGCACCACGCTCAACGAGGCCAGGTCCGGACGCAGCCGGTCCAGCTCCCCGGACCGCTTCCGCAGGGCATCGGCCGCCGGACCGCCCGCCGCCACGTCGTCGATCAGCCCCGCTGCCGTCAGCCGTCGGACCACGGCGTCCACCTGCCCGTCCCGCAGACCCAGCGCGGCCCCTTCCTCCCGCAGCAGCGGCATGCCGCGCGTCCCGTCCAGCAGGCCGAGCAGGCTGCCGGTCGCCGTGTCCACCGGCCCCACCAGCACCGCGTGCGCGGACGTCATCCCGAACTGCACGCTCTGCCGGTCCCGCCAGGCCCGCCGCAGCGCGGGCTTCACCCTCGGATGCACGTTCCGTCCCCCGTTCCGGTGTTCCTCCCCGTCCGGCGGCCCCTCGCCGGGCCGCCGGTCCCACGCGATCCACCATGCCGCCCGGCGCGATTCCGTGCCGAAAGTTGTCCACAGGGCGGGGCATTAGTCGTACAAGTGGGGCCCCGTGGGACACGACCGGTGCGGTTCCGGCCGGAACCGCCCGGAGACAGGACTTCCGCCGCGTACAGCGGGTAACGTCGGGGCGTGCCAGTCGACCCGTCCCCCCGCTTCGCCGTCGAAGTCCGCAGGAGCGCCCGGCGCAGCCGCACCGTCTCCGCCTACCGCGAGGGCGACCGCACCATCGTGCTCATCCCCGCCCGGATGTCGGAGGCCGAGGAGCAGCGCTGGGTCGGCGTGATGCTCGACAAGCTGGCCGCCCAGGAGAGCAAGCGCACCCTCGGCGACGACGACCTCTCCGAGCGGGCCGGCCGGCTCTCCGACCAGTACTTCCAGGGCCGCGCCCGCCCCGCCTCGGTCCGCTGGGTCACCAACCAGAACACCCGCTGGGGATCGTGCACTCCCGCCGAGGGCAGCATCCGCCTCTCCCACCGGCTCCAGGGCATGCCGGAGTACGTCATCGACTACGTCCTCCTCCACGAGCTGGCCCACCTGTTGGTGCCCGGGCACGGCGCCCCCTTCTGGCGGCTCCTGGAGGCGTACCCGCGCACCGAGCGGGCCCGCGGATACCTCGAAGGCGTGGTCGCCGCCGACCGCCTCCCGCACCTCCCCAAGGCGCGCGCCGAGTAACTCTCCGTACACCTCCGGCAGTTCCCGGAGGCCCCTCGCGCGCGTGGCGCCGGTCGTCCCCGGCACGGCCCGAGGCGATCTGTACCGACTGTGTACCGGCTTGGCCCACTGTCGGAGATAGCGGTTAGCCTGGCGCGACGTATCCACATTCGGGACGGGGGACGGTCGTTACGTATGGCCAGGGACTTCCAGCGCGGCCACAAGGCCAAGATCAGTGACCTCACAGCGGGGACGGATCTGTACGTAGGTGTGCAGATCGGCGGTCCCGGGCTGACCTTCGACATCAGCTGTTTCGGCCTCGACGCCAACGAGCAGCTGACCGACGACCGGTATTTCATCTTCTTCAACCAGCCCAAGTCGCCCGAGGAGTCGATCCAGCTCCTGGGTGCGCAGGCCGGTGACACAGAGTCGTTCCGCGTCACCCTCGACCGCATCCCGCAGCACATCCAGAAGCTGTCCTTCACCGCGACGATCGACGGCGCGGGCCAGATGTCGCAGGCCGGTCCCGGGTACGTCCGGATCGTCGCGGGCGGCGAGGAAGTCGCCCGGTACTCCTTCAACGGCTCGGAGTTCACCACCGAGCGCGCGGTGATGCTCGGCGACTTCTACCTCAAGGACGTGTGGCGTTTCGCCGCCGTCGGGCAGGGTTTCGACGGCGGTCTCGAAGCGCTGTTGAAGAACTTCGGCGGCGAGGTCGCCGAGGAGGAGCAGCCCGCGGCCCCGGCCCCGCAGCAGGGCGCCGCCCCCGGATTCGCCCCGCCCGCACAGGGCGGAGTGCCGCAACAGCAGCCCGCCCCGTCCTTCGGAGCCCCGGCCCAGCAGCCCGTACCCCCGGCACCCGCACCCCAGGCCCCGGCACCCCAGGCACCCGCCCCGCAGGCCCCGGCACCCGCCGCCGCGCCGATACACGCCGCGCAGACCATCACGGCCCCCCTGCACCCGCAGGGCCAGCCCCCACAGGGGCAGCAGCCGTACGGACAGCCGCCGCACGCCCCGCACGCCCCGCACGCCCCGCAGGCACCCCAGCCGCCCCAGCAGTTCGGCCAGGTCCCGGGCCAGGCACCCGGGCAGAGCCAGGGCGGCCAGTACGGCTACCCCCCGGCGGGCCAGGCCCCGGCCGGCCATGCCCCGGCCGCCCCCGCCCCGTACGGACAGCCGCAGGCCCAGTCCCAGCAGCCGTACGGCCAGCAGCCCCCACAGGGCATGCCCCCGCAGGGCATGCCCCCACAGGGCCAGCAGCCCTACGGCCAGCAGGCCCCCGGCATGCCCCAGGCAGGCGGCATCGCACCCCAGCCCGCCGCCCCCGGCCTCCAGGCAGCCCTGCAGAAGTACCGCGAGCTGCCCACCGGCCAGCGCTGGACCCCGCAGAACGGCCAGCTCATGCGGGTCGACCTCGGCAACAACGGCACACCCGTCCTCGCCCGCCAGGGCAGCATGGTGATGTACCAGGGCAAGGTCGACTTCAGCTACAAGGGCGCCGGTTTCGCGGGCCGTATGGTCGGCAACGCCACCGGCCAGGAAATGCAGTTGATGCGCTGCACGGGCCAGGGCCAGGTCTTCTTCGCGGAGAACGCCTCCCACCTGCACCCCATCGAGCTCCAGGGCGACGGAATCTGCGTCTCCGCCGAGAACGTCCTCGCGTTCGACGAGACCCTCCAGCACGAGGTCCGCCGCATCGAGGGCCACGGCATCCCCGGCGGCGCGCTCTTCACGATGATGTTCCACGGCACCGGAACCGTCGTCGTGAAGACCCAGGGCACCCCGGTCGTCCTGCCGGTCACCCCCACCACGTTCGCCGACAGCAACGCCATCGTCGCCTGGTCGGCCGCGTCCCAGGTGATCATCTCCAGCCAGGTCAGGCTGCGCCGCCAGGCGTTCCCCGGCCACAGCGGAGAGACCGTGAACCTCCAGTTCCGGGGAGCGCCCGGGAACTTCATCGTCGTCCAGCCGTACGAGGTCTGAGGGAGCCCGAAGAAATGAACCAGCAACTCGCGGGCTTCGCCCCGACACCCGTCGCCGCCCGCATGGAGAACCACGGCCGTTCCATGGTCAAGGTCGCCATGGTCACCGGCCAGGACCTCTACGCGCGCACCGGCTCGATGGTCGCCTACGAGGGCTTCGTGCAGTACGAGCCCAACCCGCCTGCCGTGCGCCAGATCGCCTCGCAGTGGATCACCGGCGAGGGCGCACCCGTCATGAAGTGCTCCGGCGACGGACTGCTCTACCTCGCCGACTACGGCGCGGACGTCGTGGTCATCAACCTGAACAACGACTCCCTCTCCGTCAACGGCACCAACCTCCTCGCCTTCGACGCCTCCCTCCAGTGGGGCGTGGAACGGGTCAAGGGCCTGGCCAAGTTCGCCGGCCAGGGACTGTGGAACGTCAAGGTCACCGGCACCGGCTGGATCGCGCTCACCTCGCGCGGCACCCCGATCGTCGTGGACTGCGGGCGCGGCGAGGACGAGACGTACGTCGACCCGGACGCCCTGGTCGCCTGGTCCCCGAACCTCAAGGTCAAGGGCAAGCGCAGCTTCAAGGCGTCCTCGCTGATCGGCCGGGGCAGCGGCGAGGCGTACCAGATGGCGTTCTCGGGCGAGGGAATGGTCGTCGTCCAGCCGAGCGAGGACAGCTCGGACCGCCTGCGGATCAGGCACTGAGGGGGATACGGAACATCATGCAGAGCCCGCTTTTCGGCTACACGGAACAGCAGTCCGCCGAGCGCTACACCGCGCAGAACCCGCAGCTCCTGCGGGTCGCCCTGACCGGCCACGACGACGTGCTCGCCCGCAAGGGCAGCATGGTCGCCTACCAGGGCCTGATGGAGTTCGACGGCGAGTACGTCTCCCAGCAGCAGCAGCGCGCCCGCGCCAACACCGGCGAGGGCCTGGACCTGATGCGCTGCTCCGGGCAGGGCACCGTCTTCCTCGCCAACCTCGCGCAGTACATCCACGTCGTGGACGTCGACCAGGACGGCCTCACCGTGGACAGCAGCTACGTCCTGGCGCTCGACTCCGCACTGCACACCGAGGTCGTCGCGGTGGACAGCCAGTACGGGATCTCCGGCTCCGGCAAGTACCAGATGAGCATCTCGGGCCGGGGCAAGGTCGCCCTGATGACCTCGGGCCAGCCGCTGATGATGCAGGTCACGCCCGACCGGTACATCAGCTGCGACGCGGACGCGGTGGTCGCCTGGTCGGCGTCGCTGCGGGTGCAGATGCAGTCCCAGACGCACTCCTCGGGAGTACGCCGCAGGCGCGGCAACACCGGTGAGGGCTGGGAACTCAGCTTCCTCGGCCAGGGCATCGTCCTGGTCCAGCCCAGCGAGGTCATGCCGCCGCAGAACGCGGTGATCGGCCAGGGCATGGCCGCCCAGTACGGCGTGGGCCAGCAGGGCGCCCACGGGCAGAACCAGGGCAATGCCTGGAACTAGCACCAGCAGCACATGGGTAAGGGGTGGCCTCCAGGAGGCCACCCCTTACCCATGCGACATCGGCTACAGCGCCGCCCGCACCCGCTCCACCAGCCGGACGACCGACTCGTCGGCGACGGACGGGACCTCGTCGTAGGCGAACCAGCGCAGGTCGTCGGACTCGTCGCTGATCGCCTCGACCGCTCCGGCCGGGGCGAGCGCCGCGTACTGCACGTCCAGGTGCCAGTGGCACGGCGCCGGGATCGGGTGCCGGTCCAGCCGGACCGGACCGACCGGGAGCAGCGTCAGCCCGGCGATGCCGGACTCCTCGGTGGCCTCCCGCAGTGCGGCGTCCGCCAGGGTCGCGTCACCGCTCTCGCAGTGCCCGCCCATCTGGAGCCACATCTTCAGCTTCTTGTGCAACGTCAGCAGGACCCGCCCGTGCTCCGGGTCCACCACCAGCGCACTGGCCGTGAGGTGTCCGGCGTGGCACGCCTTCCACATCCCGTCCGGGTGCGCCGCGAGGTGGTCCAGATACTGCTGGCGCAGCTCGTCCTGGTCCTCGTACCCCTTGAGTACGAGGACCGCGTCGTCGTGCAGCGTCACTTGGCGCCCTCGTCGCCGTCGTCGTCCTTCTTCTTCAGGTCGGGACCGGCGTCCGGGGACCCGCCCGCCGCCTCGCCGAGCATCTTGTCCAGCTCGGAGAAGTCCATCTGCTCGCGGTGCACGAACCCGTCCGGGTCGTCCAGGTCGGCGGCCGTCGGCAGCATGTCCGGGTGCTCCCACAGCCCGTCCCGGCCCTCGTGGCCCCGCGCGTCCGTGAGCGAGGCCCACAGCCGGGCCGCGTCCCGCAGCCGGCGCGGACGCAGCTGCATGCCCACCAGCGTCGCGAAGGTCTGCTCGGCGGGACCGCCGGACGCCCGCCGCCTGCGCAGCGTCTCGCGCAGCGCGTCGGCGGACGTCAGACGCGGCTTGGCGGCCTCGTGCACAACCGCGTCCACCCAGCCCTCGACCAGCGCGAGCGCCGTCTCCAGACGGGCCAGGGCGGCCTTCTGCGCGGGGGTGTCCTCCGGCTGGAACATGCCCTGCTGGAGCGCCTCCTGAAGCTGCTCGGGGTTGGACGGGTCGAGCCCGCCGACCGCCTCCTCCAGCTTCGAGGTGTCCACGGTGATCCCGCGCGCATAGCCCTCGACCGCACCGAACAGGTGCGAGCGCAGCCACGGCACGTGGGCGAAGAGCCGCTGGTGGGCGGCCTCGCGCAGGGCCAGGTACAGCCGGATCTCGTTCGCCTCGACGCCCAGGTCCTTGCCGAACGCCTCCACGTTCAGCGGCAGCAGCGCGGCCTTGCCCGCCGGGCCCAGCGGCAGACCGATGTCCGTCGACCCGGTCACCTCGCCCGCCAGTACGCCGATGGCCTGACCGATCTGCTGGCCGAACATGGCGCCGCCCATGGACCGCATCATGCCGATCAGCGGGCCCGCCATGGCCTGCATCTCCTCGGGCAGTACGTCACCCATGGCCGCGCCGACCCGCTCCGCGACCGGGTCCACGAGCTGCTTCCACGCGGGCAGCGTCGCCTCGACCCACTCGGCCCGGCTCCACGCCACGGCGGTGGTCGCACCCGAGGGCAGCGACGTCACCCCGTCCAGCCAGTGGTCGGCGAGGCGCACGGCCTCCTCGACCGCCGAGCGCTCGCCGGGGCTCACACTGGCGTCCTTGGTGCCGTCGGAGGTGCCCTGCGCGACGGTCTGCCGGGCGATGTCCTTGGCCATGTCCCAGTTCACGGGACCGCCCTCGTAGCTCAGCATCTGGCCGAGCTGCTGGAAGGCGGCGCCCAGGTCGTTCGGGTTCATGGAGCCGAACATCGCGGCGAAGGGATTGTCACCGCCCATCCCGCCCATGCCGGGCAGTCCGCCGAACCCGAAGGGGTTCTGCGGATCACCGGAACCCTGCCCACCACCGGCAGGGTCCTTCTTCTTGCCGTCGCCGTCCTCCGGCTCCTCCGGCGGAAGGCCGAATCCGAATGGGGTGTCACTCACGGGTTTCCTCGGCTCGTAGGGCCGCCGGCTCGTGCCGACGGCGGCTGCCCGACATCACCACCCAGCGTAGACACCACAACCGGATTCCGGTCTCGGTGCTCCGCCGACCCAAGGCCTGCGGCAGGATGGACGCCACCTGGTCCGTACGCGCCAACTCGCGTACGTACTGAAGACAACCGCTGGAGACGCCCGGTGAGTTCCCCAGATCCCAAGGTTCGAGCAACAGATTCAAAGGTTCGCGCAGCGCGAAACCGCTCAACCCCCGCCACCCGCGGCCCGGTCGTCGCGGTCACCGGTGCCGCATCCGGTGTCGGCGCCCTGCTGACCGCCCGGCTGGCCGCCTCCGACGAGATCAAGCAGGTCGTCGCGATCGACGAGCGGCGCGGCGAGAGCGCCGAGGTGCAGTGGCACATCCTCGACGTCCGCGACCCGGCGATCGCCGAGAAACTGCGCGGCGCCGACGTCGTGGTCCACCTCGCGCTCGACCTCGACCTGGAGACGGACCCCGCCGCCCGTACGGCGTACAACGTGCGCGGCACCCAGACCGTCCTCACGGCCGCCGCGGCGGCCGGGGTGCACCGGGTCGTGCTGTGCACCTCCGCCATGGTCTACGGCGCCCTGCCGGACAACGACATCCCGCTCTCCGAGGACGCCGAGCTGCGCGCCACCGCCGAGGCCACCGGCGTCGGCGACCTGCTGGAGGTCGAGCGCCTGGGCCGCCGCGCCCCGCGCGCCCACCCCGGCCTCAACGTCACCGTCGTCCGCCCCGCCGTCCTGGTCGGCGGTACGGACACGGCGCTGACCCGCTACTTCGAGTCGCCCCGCCTCCTGGTCGCCGCCGGATCCCGCCCCACCTGGCAGTTCTGCCACGTCGAGGACCTGGTCAGCGCACTGGAGTACGCGGTCCTGGAGAAGGTCGAGGGCGAGCTCGCGGTCGGCTGCGACGGCTGGCTGGAGCAGGAGGAGGTCGAGGAGCTCAGCGGCATCCGCAGGATGGAACTGCCCTCAGCCGTCGCGCTCGGCGCCGCCGCCCGGCTGCACCGCATCGGCCTCACCCCGTCCCCGGCGGGCGACCTCGCGTACACCATGCACCCCTGGGTGGTCAGCGTCTCGCGGCTGCACGACGCGGGCTGGCGCCCGCAGTGGACCAACGAGGAGGTGCTCGCCCAGCTCCTGGAGGAGGTCGCGGGACGGCACACCCTCGCGGGCCGCCGCCTCGGCCGCAAGGACGCCACCGCCGCCGGTGCCGCCGGTGCGACGGTCGCCCTGCTGGGCACGGCCGCGCTGGTACGCCGCGCCCGCAAGGCACGCCGCCGTATCTGAGCCGGACTCCGGGAAGGGGGCCGTCTGTCCGGGGGCTGTCTGTAGGAGGCTCCAGCCGTCACGCGCGCGTGACGGTGGAAACCTCTATTCCGCGTTGTCGGTCCGGTACGGCACCATGGGCGCATGGCAGGCACCTCCAGCACCCCCGCGTCCAGCGACCCGTCCGCCCACCCGGGCGAGCAGGCGGCGCAGGACCCGATCAGGCTGCTCGCGATCCGCGACACCCCGCTCTCCCTCGACGAGGTGTTCCGGGCCGCGGGCGACGACGCGGCGGGCGGCACGGCCCTGTTCGTCGGCACCGTGCGCAACCACGACGGCGGCGCCGACGTCGACGCCCTGGGCTACTCCTGCCACCCCAGCGCGGAGGCGGAGATGCGCCGCGTCGCCGACAGGGTCGTGGCGAAGTACCCGGTGCGCGCACTGGCGGCGGTCCACCGGGTGGGTGATCTCGCGGTGGGGGACCTGGCGGTCGTGGTGGCCGTCTCCTGCCCGCACCGCGCGGAGGCCTTCGACGCCGCCCGGATGCTGATCGACGACCTCAAGCACGAGGTGCCCATCTGGAAGCACCAGACCTTTTCGGACGGTGCGCAGGAGTGGGTCGGCGCCTAGCCGGCGCCCAAACACCCCTGCCGTCATCCGCACCGATTTGCGTAACCCGACCCCTGGCACGAGCGTTGAAGCAGCCGATGGTTAATCTGCTGATCGGCTGGCTGCGATCGTTCCGGGATTGTTCAGCGGTCGCTCACTGGGTCGGGAGGTCAGAATGGCTGCACTTGCCTGGTTGTTGATTCCGCTTTTCGCTGCCGTCGGAGCCGCGATATGGGGTAGTTGGGCCGCCCGCAATCGCACCACCGGCGATGTCGCCGAACTCGCGGGTTACGAGAAGTTCCGCGAAGCCATGCAGAAGTCGCATTCCGGATCCGACGCCGCCTGACGATTCCGGCGCCGTCCGACGGTCCTTCGAAGAGCGCGCGGCACGCTCCGATCCGTACGGCAGAGCCCTCGGTCCCCGTACGGACCGGCCCCAGCGGTGCACGTGCGGACCCGTCCCGTACTGTCGTTCCATGCCACGCCGCACTGCGACGATGCTCGCCTCCACCCTCGTCCTGATCGCGCTTCTCTGCGCGGGCGTCCTGTTCAAAGTGCCCTACTCGGAGATGTCCCCGGGCCCGACGGTGAACACCCTCGGCGACGCCAGTGGTGAACCGGTTCTGCAGATCTCCGGCCACAAGACGTACCCGACGACCGGTCACCTCAACATGACGACGGTCCGCGTCACCGGCGCCGACTACTCCATGAACCTCGTCGAGGCCGTCGCCGGCTGGCTGGCGCACGACAGCGTCGTCGTCCCGCACGACACGCTCTACCCGGACGGCAAGACCGAGGAACAGTCCACCCAGGAGAACGCCGAGGAGTTCAGCCAGTCCCAGGAGAGCGCGAAGGTCGCGGCCCTCAAGGCGCTGGACATCCCCGTCGCCACGCGCGTGGTCGTGGCGAGCGTCGTCAAGGACAGCCCCGCCGAGGGCAAGCTGCACGCCGGTGACGTCATCAAGGAGGTCGACGGCAAGAAGGTCGGGGAGCCGGGCGACGTCGCCAAGCTGGTGACCCAGCGCAAGCCCGGCCAGAAGGTCGTCTTCACCGTCGTCCCCGCCGCGGACGCGGCCGCCGCCGAGAAGGTGCACAAGGAGCCCACGACCACCGAGAAGGTCGTGGTCGAGACGAAGAAGGCCGGGGACAACGGCCGGGCGATCGTCGGCATCCAGGCCGGGACCGACCACACCTTCCCGTTCACCATCGACATCAAGCTGGCGGACGTGGGCGGCCCGAGCGCGGGCCTGATGTTCTCGCTCGGCATCGTCGACAAGCTGACCGAGGGCAACATGACGGGCGGCAAGTTCGTCGCCGGTACGGGCACGATCGACGAGAAGGGCAAGGTCGGCCCGATCGGCGGCATCCAGATGAAACTGGTCGCCGCGCGCAACGCGGGCGCCGAGTACTTCCTGACGCCCGCCGAGAACTGCGCCACCGCCGCCGCCGACGTCCCCGACGGACTCACCCTCGTCAAGGTCAACACCATCGACGACGCGATCAAGTCGATGGACGGCATCAGCAAGGGATCGACGGCCGGCCTGCCGAAGTGCACGACAGGCTGACCGCGCGGCCCCGGCCCCCGGAGTGACGGCCGGGGCGACCAGGACGACCCCCGCAGGGTTACGACTCGAAGGTCGCGGCCAGTGCCTCGGCCAGCCCGGGCACCAGGTCCGGACCCGTCAGCACCTCGTTCGGCGAGTCCTTCTCGCGCAGCCGGATCGCCGACTCGCGCGCCCCGCCCCGCAGCACCGCGACGGTCATCCGCACTTCCTGCCGGTCCGGGTGCGCGGCGACCCACTTGGTCAGCTGCGCACCCTTCATGCCCTCGGGCACCGACGCCTCGGCGGACGGCGGCAGCATCAGCCGCTCCACCGTCAGCGCGCAGCCGGCCACCGAGGCGGGCCAGGCGACCGTGCCGAGGAACTGGTCCAGCGCCTTGCCGCGCGGAATCTCCTCCTGCTCGATCGGGGTGAACCCGGCGGCACTCGCCGCGTCGATGCCGAGCTGGGAGGCCAGCCTCGGCTCCTGCTTGCGCAGCTTCGCCGTGTCGACCAGGGCGAACAGCCGGGCGGGCTTGTCCCAGCCGAGGCCCGAGGCGTACTCGTCGATCTCCAGGACGGCCCGGGTGAGCGGACTCGCCGCCATCGGCGTACCCGGAGAGGGCATTGGAGGGGTGTGGTCTGAGGGGGAGGAGTTGGACATGGTGAATATCCTGCCTCCTTCGGCCCCCAAAGCGGGAACTGAGTAAAGCTTCAGTAAGTTGCATAGGTACGGCCCTTACGATCGCGGGGCCGGCTCCACCCAGTAACACAGCGCTTTACACCGCATTTTCACCGCAAACAACACAGCGAACTTCGAGGTGCGCACGTTGGCTTTCCAGATGCCGGACCGCGGCGGAGGCCCGACCGGGCCACGGATCAGAGTGGGCCGGCCCTCCCGGCGCGCCCGGACCCTGCTCATGACACTGGGCGTCCTGGCCGTGCTGGCCATGGCGTTCGTCATGTTCGCCGGGTTCTGGACGGACTGGCTCTGGTATCGATCGGTCAAGTATTCGTCCGTCTTCACCACCACCCTGTGGACCAAGATCGGACTGTTCGTCGTCTTCGGTCTGCTGATGGCAGCGGCCGTCGGCGTCAACATCTGGCTGGCGCACCGGCTGCGGCCGCCGCTCAGCGCGATGTCGATGGAGCAGCAGAGCCTCGACCGCTACCGCATGGGTCTGGCGCCGTTCAAGAAGTGGGTGCTGATCGCGATCACCGCCCTCGTCGGGCTGATCGCAGGTGCTTCCGCCTCCGGTCAGTGGCGCACCTGGCTGCTGTCGGTCAACGGGGTGCCGTTCGGGCAGAAGGACCCGCAGTTCGACCTGGACGTGTCGTTCTACGCCTTCGACCTGCCGTGGTACCGCTTCCTGCTCGGCTTCGGGTTCGCCGCCGCGGTGATCTCCCTGGTCGCCGCCGCCCTGGTGCACTACCTGTACGGCGGGCTGCGGCTGACCAGCCCCGGCGCGCGCGCGACCGCCGCGGCCACCGGCCACCTCTCGGTGCTGCTCGGCATCTTCGTCGCGCTGAAGGCCGTCGCGTACTGGCTCGACCGGTACGGACTGGCGGTGAAGTCCAGTGACTTCAAGGCCACCGGCAACTGGACGGGCCTGAGGTACGTCGACGCCAACGCCTACCTCCCGGCGAAGACGATCCTGTTCTGCATCGCCGTCATCTGCGCCGTGCTGTTCTTCGCGACGCTGTGGCGCCGCACCTGGCAGCTGCCGGTGATCGGCTTCGGTCTGATGGTGCTCTCGGCGATCCTGATCGGCGGGCTCTACCCGGCGATCGTGCAGAAGTTCCAGGTCCAGCCGAACGAGCAGGCCAAGGAAGCGCCGTACATCGAGAAGAACATCGAGGCGACGCGCCAGGCGTACGACATCGACGGCGCCAAGGTCACCGACTACAAGGGCACGAACGAGGGCGGCGACAACGCCCAGCTGCGCAAGGACGCCGACACGGCGGCCAGCTACCGCCTCCTCGACCCCAACGTCGTCTCGCCCACCTTCCGCCAGCTCCAGCAGGAGCGGAAGTACTACCAGTTCCCGCAGACCCTCGACGTGGACCGGTACAACGGCCAGGACACCGTCATCGGCCTGCGCGAGCTGGACCTCAAGGGCATCCCGAAGCGCAACTGGATCAACGACCACTTCACCTACACCCACGGTTACGGTGTGGTCGCGGCCAAGGGCACCTCGGTCAACGCCAGCAACGAGGGCGGCCCGGACTTCACCGAGTCCGGTCTGCCGTCCGCGGGCAACCTCGGCAAGTACGAGCAGCGGATCTACTACGGCGAGAAGACCGAGCAGTACTCGATCGTCGGCGGTCCGCAGCAGGAGCTCGACTACGAGAAGAACGGCGAGCCCACCAAGAACACCAGCTACAAGGGCGACAGCGGAGTCAATCTGTCCAACCCGCTGAACCGGGCGGCGTACGCCGTCTCCTTCAGCGAGCCGCAGATCCTGTACTCCGGCGCCATCGGCGAGGGCTCGCGGATCCTCTACAACCGCACGCCCAAGCAGCGCGTCGAGGCGGTCGCCCCCTGGCTGACCATCGACGGCGACGCCTACCCGGCGATCATCGGTGACCGCATCCAGTGGATCGTCGACGCCTACACCACGACCAACGGCTACCCGTACGCGTCGCGCACGACGCTCGGGGACACCACGACGGACTCGCTGACCAACAACCAGCGCGCCGTGGTCGCCCAGCAGAACCAGGTCAACTACATCCGCAACTCGGTCAAGGCCACCGTCGACGCGTACGACGGCTCGGTCAAGCTGTACGAGTGGGACGAGAAGGACCCGGTCCTCAAGACCTGGAAGAACGCGTTCCCGGACACGGTCAAGGCCAAGAGCGAGATCCCGTCCCAGCTGATGGCGCACCTGCGCTACCCGCAGGACATGTTCAAGGTCCAGCGCGAGCTGCTGACCCGCTACCACGTCCAGGACCCCGCCACCTTCTACGCGGGCTCCGACGCCTGGCAGGTCCCGGAGGACCCGACGACCGACGCCAAGAAGGCCGTCCCGCCGTACTACCTGAGCCTGAAGATGCCCGGGGACACGGCGCAGAAGTTCTCCCTGACCACGACCTTCACCCCCAACGGACGCCCCAACCTCGGGGGGTTCATGGCGGTCGACGCCGATGCCGCGAGCAAGGGCTACGGCACGATAAGGCTGCTGAGGGTGACAGGGGACGTACTGGGGCCGCAGCAGGTGCAGAACCGGCTGAGCACCAACCCCGACGTGACGGAGTTCGTCCGCAACACCAAGGGCGCCAACTCGGACATCGAGTACGGCAACCTGCTGACGATCCCGCTCAACGACGGGTTCCTGTACGTCGAGCCGGTGTACGCCCAGGGCAACAACGCCCAGTACCCGCTGCTGAAGAAGGTCGCCGTGTCGTACGGCAAGGAGACCGTCTTCAAGAACTCCCTGGCGGAGGCGCTCAACGCCGTCTTCGGGGACAAGGGTGCGGAGACGCCGCCACCGGACAAGGGCGATCCCGCCAAGCCGCCGGCCACCGGCTCCGCGGCGCTCCAGAAGGCCATCGCGGACGCCCAGGCGGCGTACGACGAGGGCGAGAAGGCGCTCGCGAAGCAGGACTGGGCGGCCTACGGCAAGGCCCAGGAGAAGCTGCAGAAGGCACTGCAGGACGCGGCGGACGCCCAGAAGGCCCCGCCGGCCAAGCAGGACCCGAAGGCTCCGGCGGACCCGAAGGACCCCGCGAAGAGCGAGTAGCAGCAGGTCGGAGCGGTAGTGCGAAAAGGCTCCACCCCGCGTCGTGGTACGGTTGCACAACAACGACGCGGGGTGGAGCAGCTCGGTAGCTCGCTGGGCTCATAACCCAGAGGTCGCAGGTTCAAATCCTGTCCCCGCTACTGAAGACGAGGGCCCGGATCCATTGAGGATCCGGGCCCTCGTCGTATGTCCGGGCACCGAATGTGTTTGACTTGTCGCCCTGTGGGCATGTCGACAAAACGCTGAAGTGACCTCAATGGCTGCGGTATACCAGGTGTACCGGGGTTGCGGGTGGTGCGACGATGAAAACTATGGGGGACAGGGCAACTCTGTTGGAGACAGGGCAGGTTGAGACAGGAGACGTCGAAGCGGTCCGGGCAGAACTGAGGCGGGCCGACGACGGTACCGACTCCGCCACGGCGGAGGACGAGGCACGCCACCGGCACGCCGCCGAAGAGGGCGACGCCGAGTCCATGAGCGTCCTGGGCTCCCTGCTGCTGCGCCGCGGCGACCTCGACGGCGCCGAACCCTTCCTCCGTGCCGCCACCGCCGAGGGCGACCGGGCCGCCGCCAACAACCTCGGGGTCCTGCTGCACCAGCGCGGGTACGCGGAGGAGGCCGCCGGATGGTGGCGCGTCGCCGCCGTCGCCGGGTCCGCGGCCGCCGCCCACGCGCTGGGCCGCCACTACCGCGAGCGCGGCGACGAGCCCGCCGCCGAGTACTGGCTGCGCCAGTCCGCCGAGCACGGCCACGCCCTGGGCGCGTACGCCCTCGCCGACCTCCTCGAACACCGGGGCGACGTCGGCGCCGAGCGCTGGCTGCGCGGCGCCGCCGAACAGGGCCACCGCGAGGCCGCGTACCGCCTCGCCAGGCTCCTGGACCGCCGGGCCGGCACCCCCACCGGCGGCGGGGCCGCCGCCGACGTGGCCAGCCGCCGGGGCATCACCTGGGACACCGACCCCCGCATGCTGCGCCCCGCCTCCGTCGCCACCGGCGAGAAGCCGCCGGAGCTGGAGGCCGAGCAGTGGTACCGGCAGGCCGCCGCCCGTGGCCACCGCAGGGCCGCCCTGCACCTCGGCGTGATCCTGGAGGCGCGCGGCGAGCTCAAGGAGGCCGGCCGCTGGTACCTGACCTCCGCCAAGGACGGCGAACCGCGCGCGGCCTGCGCGCTCGGCTTCCTGCTGCGCGACGCCGGCGACGAGGAGAGCGCCGCCGTGTGGTGGCTGCGCGCCGCCCAGGAGGGCGACGGTAACGCCGCCAACGCGCTCGGCGCCCAGCACGCGGCGCGCGGCGAGCAGCAGACCGCCGAGCGCTGGTACCGGGCCGCGCTGGACGCCGGTGACATCAACGGGGCGTACAACCTCGGGCTGCTCTGCGCCGCCCAGGGCCGTACCGCCCAGGCCGAACAGTGGTACCGCAGGGCCGCGTACGCCGGACACCGGGAGGCCGCCAACGCGCTGGCCATCCTGCTGCTCCAGGGCGGCGACGCGTCCGGCGCCGAGCCGTGGTTCTCCAAGGCGGCCGAGGCGGGCAGCGTGGACGCGGCCTTCAACCTCGGCATCCTCCACGCGGGCCGGGGCGACGAGCAGGGCGCGCTGGAGTGGTACGAGCGGGCAGCCGCCGCCGGGCACACCGAAGCGGCCCTCCAGGTCGGCATCGCGCTGCTGCGCGACGGCGACGAGGGCGACGCCGAGGCCCATCTGCGGCGGGCCGCTGGCGGGGGCAGCGCCGAGGGCGCCTTCCGCCTCGGCATGCTGCTCGACTCGCGGCAGCCGCCGCCCGGACCGCCCGTACTCGGGGAGCCGGTCGACGAGAAGTCCGAGTGCGAGGAGTGGTACGAGCGGGCCGCCGAGCAGGGGCACCGCCGGGCCCAGGTCCGGGTCGGCATGCTGGCCGCCGGACGGGGCGACACGGCGGGCGCCGCGCGCTGGTACCGCGAGGCCGCCGAGGCGGGCAGTCTGGGCGGGGCCTTCAACCTGGGGCTGCTGCTGGCGCGCGAGGGCCGCGAGCCCGAGGCGCAGCTGTGGTGGACCCGGGCGGCGCACGCCGGGCACGGCCGGGCCGCGCTGCGGCTGGCGCTGCTCGCGGCGCGGCGCGGCGAGCTCGGCGAGGGCGAGCGGTGGTGCGGGCGCGCCGTGGAGCTGGGACCGGCCGAGGTGGCGGAGCGGGCGGCCAGGCTGCGGGACGCGCTGCGGCAGGAGCTGACGGCCTAGCGGGGCGGGTGGCCCAAGCGATTTGCGCTGGTCGGGGGTGGCGCGTAGGCTTGGGTCTACCGACGCGGGGTGGAGCAGCTCGGTAGCTCGCTGGGCTCATAACCCAGAGGTCGCAGGTTCAAATCCTGTCCCCGCTACTGAAGAAGTAGCAGTAGGCCTGAGGCCCGGAACTCGAAAGAGTTCCGGGCCTCAGGTTTTTTCGCGTACTCGCACATAAGGGAGTAAGCCACGGCCGGGCAGCGGGGCCGCCCGGCCGGTGGTGGTGCTACGCGCAGTTGGGGCAGATTCCCCGGTACGTGACCTCGACGTCGGAGATGGTGAAGCCGAAGCGCTCCGTGTCCGGGAGGTCGCTCAGCGGGTTGCCGGCCGGGTGCACGTCACGGATGGCGCCGCAGCGGGCGCACACCAGGTGCTGGTGCGGGCGGTGCGCGTTCGGGTCGTAGCGCTTGGCGCGGCGGTCGGTCGAGACCTCGATGACCTCGCCGAGGGTGACCATCTCGCCGAGCGTGTTGTACACCGTGGCGCGCGAGATCTCCGGGAGCCGGTCGACGGCACGCGCGTGCACCTCGTCGGCGGTCAGGTGCATGTGGTCCCCGTCGAGCACCTCGGCCACGACACGGCGTTGTGCGGTCATGCGCCAGCCGCGTCCGCGCAGTCGTTCCAGTAGGTCGCTCATGTCTTCCAGCCTAACAGGGGAGGGACCTTAGTCCCGAACGGATGTGAAGTTGGATGCTCGCTTGACTTAGACAATGTCCA
This sequence comes from Streptomyces sp. NPDC032721, assembly GCF_055579625.1. NCBI lineage: Bacteria > Bacillati > Actinomycetota > Actinomycetes > Kitasatosporales > Streptomycetaceae > Streptomyces > Streptomyces sp. NPDC032721. The sequence goes on from NZ_JBVIMX010000018.1 coordinate 118,656, forward strand.
TTGTAGGATCGGTAACAGCGATAAGCCAAGGGACAGGACAGTCCAGCCATGACGCAGGAGGCGCACGTGACGTCGCAGGGACCGCTCACCACCGAGGCCGGCGCACCGGTCGCCGACAACCAGAACAGCGAGACGGCGGGCATCGGCGGGCCGGTTCTCGTCCAGGACCAGGCGCTCCTCGAAAAGCTCGCGCACTTCAACCGCGAGCGCATCCCGGAGCGCGTCGTGCACGCACGCGGCGCCGGTGCGTACGGCACCTTCACGCTGACCCGCGACGTCTCGCAGTGGACGCGCGCCAAGTTCCTCTCCGAGGTCGGCAAGCAGACCGAGACCTTCCTGCGCTTCTCGACCGTCGCCGGCAACCTGGGCTCCGCCGACGCCGTCCGTGACCCGCGCGGCTTCGCGCTGAAGTTCTACACGGAGGAGGGGAACTACGACCTCGTCGGCAACAACACCCCCGTGTTCTTCATCAAGGACGCCATCAAGTTCCCGGACTTCATCCACACGCAGAAGCGCGACCCCTACACGGGCTCGCAGGAAGCCGACAACGTGTGGGACTTCTGGGGCCTGAGCCCCGAGTCCACCCACCAGGTGACCTGGCTCTTCGGCGACCGCGGCATCCCGGCGACGCTGCGCCACATGAACGGCTACGGCTCGCACACGTACCAGTGGAACAACGAGGCCGGCGAGGTCTTCTGGGTCAAGTACCACTTCAAGACCGACCAGGGCATCAAGAACCTCACCACCGAAGAGGCCAACCAGCTCTCCGGCATGGACCCCGACAGCCACCAGCGCGACCTGCGCGAGGCCATCGAGCGCGGCGAGTTCCCGTCCTGGACGGTGCAGGTGCAGATCATGCCCGCGGCCGACGCGGCGACGTACCGCTTCAACCCGTTCGACCTCACCAAGGTGTGGCCGCACGAGGACTACCCGCCGATCGAGATCGGCAAGCTGGAGCTCAACCGCAACCCGCAGAACATCTTCGCCGAGGTCGAGCAGTCGATCTTCAGCCCCGCGCACTTCGTGCCGGGCATCGGCCCGTCCCCGGACAAGATGCTCCAGGGCCGTCTCTTCGCGTACGGCGACGCCCACCGCTACCGCGTCGGCATCAACGCCGACCACCTGCCGGTGAACCGCCCGCACGCCACCGAGGCGCGCACCAACTCCCGTGACGGTTACCTGTACGACGGCCGCCACAACGGCGCCAAGAACTACGAGCCGAACAGCTTCGGCGGTCCCTTCCAGACGGACAGGCCGCTGTGGCAGCCGACCGAGGTGAGTGGCGCGACGGGCAACCACGTGGCGCCGAGCCACGCCGAGGACGACGACTTCGTCCAGGCGGGCAACCTCTACCGCCTGATGTCCGAGGACGAGAAGGGCCGCCTGATCGACAACCTGGCCGGCTTCATCTCGGGCGTCTCGCGCGACGACATCGCCGAGCGCGCCGTGAACAACTTCCGCCAGGCGGACGGCGACTTCGGCAAGCGCCTCGACGCCGCGGTCCAGGCCCTGCGCGCCAAGTAGCAGGCGGCAGGAGAAGCACGTACGTCGGCCGGTGGGCCGGGTTCCCTCGCGGGGCCCGGCCCACCGGCCTTTTCGTACGGTGACGAGCGTGCGGGGTGCCGGTCAGCCCGCCATGCGTGCCGGGTGGCGGTGGCTCGGGGCCCAGCACCTGATGATGTCGCGGACCGAGACGACGCCGATCGCCTCGCCCTGTTCGTCGAGCACGATCAGATGGCGGAAGCCGCCGTGCGACATGGCGTCGGCGGCGTCCTCCAGTGTCCAGGCGGGGGAGGCGAAGACGACGTCGGTGGTGGTGTGGGCGCCCGCGGTCTCCAGGTCGGGGTCCTGGCCCGCGCCGAGTGAGACGAGCAGATCGCGTTCGGTCAGGATGCCGAGTCCGCTGGTGTCGGTGTCGAGGACGATGGCTGCCCCGACATGACGGGCGGACATCAGCCGGGCGGCCTGGCGGAGGGTGTGGGCGGGGCCGATGGTGAGGACCATCGTGCTCATGGCATCGCGTACGAGCATGGACTTGAGCCACCTCCAGGGTGTGAACTGCGCAGTCCCGGGCGGGGGTTCCGTACGGGAAACGATTCACAAGTTCACAAGTGGGTGAACTTTTAGAGTGGCAGGCCGGCGAGAGGTCAACAAGGGGGAGGCAGAGGCAAGTTGAGGGGCGCGCAAAAGGACGGAACACGCCCCTCAAGAAGCTCAGTAGCGCTGGTTGAGGTAGCCGAGCAGCTCGTTGTGGAGCAGGCCGTTGGAGGCCGCCGCGTTGCCGCCGTCGACCCCGGGGACGCCGTCCAGGCTGGTGAAACTGCCGCCGGCCTCCTCGACGATGATCGCGTTGGCCGCCATGTCCCAGAGGGACAGCTCGGGCTCCGCGCAGATGTCCACCGAGCCCTCCGCGACCATCATGTACGGCCAGAAATCGCCGTAGCCACGGGTCCGCCAGCAGGCCCGCGTCAGGTCCAGGAACCCGTCGAGACGGCCCTGCTCCTCCCAGCCGGACAGCGAGGAGTAGGCGAAGGACGAGTCGGCGATCTTCGGGACCTCGGAGACGTGGATGCGGCTCGCGGAGGTCAGGCTGCGGCCGGTGAACGCGCCCGCGCCCTTCGCGGCCCACCAGCGGCGGCCCAGGGCGGGGGCCGAGACCACGCCGACGACCGGACGGTAGCCGCCCTCGCCCGCCTCCATGAGGGAGATCAGCGTGGCCCAGACCGGGACGCCGCGCACGTAGTTCTTCGTACCGTCGATGGGGTCGACCACCCAGCGGCGCGGGCCCGTGCCCTCCAGGCCGTACTCCTCGCCGAGGATCGCGTCGCGCGGGCGGGCGCGCTTGAGCTGGCCGCGGATCAGCTCCTCGGCGGCCTTGTCGGCCTCGGTCACCGGGGTCATGTCCGGCTTCGTCTCGACCTTGAGGTCCAGGGCCTTGAACCGCTCCATGGTCTGGGCGTCGGCGCCGTCGGCGAGGACGTGGGCGAGGCGCAGGTCATCGTGATAGTCGGGCATGGGCGCAACAGTATCGAGCGTGATCGGGCGGCGGCCATACGGGACCGGGCGGCGGCGGCCGGACGGCGCGGTCGGCACCCTTGACAGTGAGTGACGGGACGTCAACGCTGACAGGCGGGAGGTGCCGCCATGCCCACTGCCCGGGAAGCCCTGCTGGACGCCGCCTACACGGCGCTCGCGGTGCGGGCGTGGTCCGCGGTGCGGATGGTCGACGTGGCGGCCGCCGCCGGAGTGTCCCGGCAGACCCTCTACAACGAGTTCGGCAGCAAGGACGGTCTTGCGCGGGCGCTGGTGCGGCGGGAGGCGGACGGTTTCTTCGCGGGCGTCGACCGGGTGCTCGCGGAACGGACCGGGGCGGAAACGGACCGGCTGGTGGGGGTCGCCGAGTGGATCGTACGGGCGGCCAGGGCCAATCCACTGGTACGGGCGCTGCTGACCGGCTGCTGGCCGGACCGGCTGCCCTCCGGGCGGGCCGCGCGGGGCACTTCGGCGCCGGGGGCCGGGACGGCCCAGCGGCGGGCCGACCGGGGGGTGCCCGGGGCGGGGGACGTGGTGGGGCAGGTGCGGGAGCGCGTGGAGGCGGCGATCGAGGGGGACTGGCCGGTCGAGGTGGTGGTGCGGGTGGCCGTGTCGTGGGTGGTGGCGGCGGGCCGGGAGGGCAGCGCGGGGGAGTTCCTGCGGGGGGTGCTCGGGGGGAAGGCGGGGGTCTAGGCGACGGCTTGGGCGGGGCAGGCGGAACTCTGGGAGGGGAGCCCGGACGGTCAGGGCGCTTCTAGTGTGAGGAGCCCGAGAGCTGGAGGCCGATTACGCCGATGATCACCAGCGAGATCGAGACCAGCTTCAGGGTGGAGACCACGTCGTCCAGGAAGATCATTCCGTAGATGGCGGTGCCCGCCGCGCCGATCCCCGTCCAGACCGCGTACGCGGGACCCACGTCCAGCTTCTTCAGCGACAGGGTCAGCAGGCCGAAACTGCCCAGGGCGAAGGCGGCGAAGGCGATCGTCGGCCAGAGTCTGGTGAAGCCGTGGGAGAGCTTGAGGCAGACGGCGAAGCCGGTTTCCAGGATCCCCGCCACCACCACTAGCAGCCACGCCATTGAATGCCTCCCGGGTCAGCCCGCATCGGTGACTGCTTCGTCTCGCTGGTGTGAGTATGCCTTTACCAAGGAGACGCCGGAGCAAACGCGTTCGGTTCAGTCGCCCTCGCGTCGTTCTCGGGTGGCGAGCAGCCGGCGCAACGAGTACAGCCGGGCCGGGTCCGCGTGCCCGTCCGCGACCCACTTGTCGAGGGCGCACTCCGGCGCGTTCTCGTCGTGCGTACAGCCGCGCGGGCATTCCTCCGTACCCGGTTCCAGGTCGGGGAAGGCCTGGATGACACGCGAGGGGTCCACGTGGTGCAGGCCGAAGGACCGTACGCCCGGGGTGTCGATCACCCAGCCGGACTCGCCCGCCAGGGGGAGCGCGAGGGCGGAGGTGGTGGTGTGCCTGCCGCGCCCGGTGACCGCGTTGACGTGGCCCGTCGTACGCCGCTGCTCCTCGGGGACGAGGGTGTTGACCAGGGTGGTCTTGCCGACGCCGGAGTGGCCGACGAAGGCGGTGATCTTGCCGTCGAGGTGCTCGCGGACGACCTCGCCCGCCAACCCGTTCTCCAGCTCCTCGCGGCTGGTGACGATGTACGGCACGCCCAGCGGGACGTACATCTCCAGCAGTTCGTCGGCGGGGGCCAGGTCGGACTTGGTGAGGACCAGCAGCGGTGTCAGACCCCCGTCGTACGCTGCGACGAGACAGCGGTCGATCATCCGGGGGCGCGGCTCCGGATCGGCGAGCGCGGTCACGATGGCGAGCTGGTCGGCGTTGGCGACGACGACCCGCTCGAAGGGGTCGTCGTCGTCGGCGGTGCGCCGCAGCACCGAGGCGCGCGGCTCGATGCGGACGATGCGGGCGAGGGTGTCCTTGGCGCCCGACAGATCTCCGACGATCATCACCTTGTCGCCCACGACCGCGGCCTTGCGGCCCAGTTCGCGGGCCTTCATCGCGACGACGTGCCGGTCCTCGACGAGGCAGGTCAGCCGCCCCCGGTCCACGGTGAGGACCATGCCCTCCTGGGCGTCCTCGTGCTTGGGGCGGATGTGGGTGCGGGGGCGGTTGCCCTTGCGGTTGGGACGGACGCGGATGTCGTCCTCGTCGGGGTTCTTTCCGTAGCGGCGCATCGTCGGCTCGCCCGGCTCGTCAGTTGCCCGCGAGCATGTCGGACCACATCCGGGGGAAGTCCGGCAGTGTCTTGGCCGTCGTCCCCACGTTCTCGATCTGTACGCCGTCGACGGCCAGGCCGATGATCGATCCCGCGGTCGCCATGCGGTGGTCGTCGTACGTGTGGAAGGTGCCGCCGTGCAGCGGGCGCGGGCGGATGTGCAGCCCGTCGGCGGTCTCGGTGACGTCGCCGCCGAGCCCGTTGATCTCCTTGGTGAGCGCGGCCAGCCGGTCCGTCTCGTGCAGCCGCAGGTGGGCGACGCCGCGCAGGGTGGACGGGGAGTCGGCCAGGGCGGCGACGGCGGCGATGCCCGGGGTCAGCTCGCCGACCTCGCTCAGGTCCCAGTCGATGCCGTGGACCGTGCCCGTACCGGTGAAGGTCAGACCGCGCTCGGTCAGCTCGCAGGAGCCGCCCATCGCGGTGAAGATCTCGCGGAGCGCGTCACCGGGCTGGGTGGTGTGCTCGGGCCAGTCGGGGATGGTGACCCGGCCGCCGGTGATCAGGGCGGCGGCCAGGAACGGCTGCGCGTTGGAGAGGTCCGGCTCGACGGTGAGGTCGCGGCCGAGGAGGGCGCCGGGGGTGACCCGCCAGACGTTCGGCTCGCCCCCGGACTCGGGGGTGTCGACCTGGGCGCCGATGCTGCGCAGCATGTCGACGGTCATCCGGATGTGGGGCATGGAGGGGAGCGTGGGACCCGTGTGACGTACTTCCACGCCCTGGTTGAAGCGCGGGGCGGACAGCAGCAGCGCGCTCACGAACTGCGACGAGGACGACGCGTCGATCTCGACCCGGCCGCCGGTCAGGGCGCCGCCGCCGAAGACGGTCAGGGGCAGCGCGCCCCGGTTGTCGTCGTCGATACGGGCACCGAGGTTGCGCAGCGCCGTGATGACGGCGCCGAGCGGGCGCTCGTAGGAACGCGGGTCGCCGTCGAAGCGGATCGGGCCGTCGGCGAGGGCGGCGACGGGGGGCAGGAAGCGCATGACCGTACCGGCGTTGCCGACGTCGACCGTGGCCGGGCCCTGGAGTCCGGAGGGGATGATGCGCCAGGCCTCGCCGGTGCCGTCCGGGCCCACGCCCTCCTCGATGCCGACGCCCATCGCGCGCAGCGCCTGGACCATCAGCAGGGAGTCGCGCGAGCGCAGCGGGCGGCGCAGCCAGCCAGGCTCGGCGGCCAGTGCGGCGAGCACGAGCGCACGGTTGGTGACCGACTTCGAGCCGGGCACGGTGACCGTCGCGTCGACGGCCCCGGTCGCGTGAGGGGCGGGCCAGAGGGCAGGGTGCACGGCGCTTTCGGTCATGACCCTCACTTTAATGGCTCTTCAGGGGGCCGGATCTTGATCGAATGTGGCGGGTCCCGTCAGAGGCCCAGCAGCCAGCGGCCGCCGCCGAGCAGTGCGCACAGCGAGACGACGTGGAACATCAGCAGCCACATCAGCGGCGGTACGTGCGTGAGGCGTGCCAGCTGGTCCGCGTCGGAGTCCGGGGCGCCGCCGTGCCGCCGCTTCGACTGGAGCTCGAAGGCCGGGCGCACCCCGCCGAGCAGCAGGAACCAGACGACCGTGTACGCGAAGGCGGCCTGGACGTCGGGGCTCGTCAGCCAGGACACCAGGACGAACGCGGCGCCCGTGAGGAGCACGGTCAGCACTCCGTACGCATTGCGGATCATCACCAGCATCGCGAGCAGCAGGGCCGTGGCCAGCCACAGGAACAGCGTGATGTGGTCCGCCGCCAGCAGCCACGCACCGCCGAGCCCGAGCAGCGGCGGGGCCGTGTAACCGGCGGCGGCGGTGAGGATCATGCCGATGCCGGTGGGCTTGCCCCGGCTGACGGTGAGGCCGCTGGTGTCGGAGTGCAGCCTGATGCCGGTGAGGGTGCGGCCGGTGAGCAGCGCGATCAGACCGTGGCCGCCCTCGTGGGCGATGGTGATCGCGTTGCGGGACAGCCGCCAGACCGGGTGCGGCACGACGACGAGGAGCGCGAGCGCGGCGGTCGCGTACAGCAGCCAGGTCTCGGGGTCGGGCTGGGTGCCGGTGAGACGGTCCCAGAGCGAGCCGATGTCGGAGGCGCCGGTGTTGAGGGTGTCCATTTTGCGGGCGGCTCCTTGAAGGCTCTACGGGCGTGGCAGTGTGACAAGTATGTGTGGACGGTTTGCGGTGAGCCGGGGGGCCGAAGACCTCGCCGGGCTCTTCGAGGTGGAGAAGTGGGATCCGGCGGAGACCTTCGTGCCGGACTGGAACGTGGCACCGACGAAATCCGTGCCGGTGATTCTGGAGCGTCCTGTGAAGGACGCAGAAGACCCGCGTCCGGTTCGTCAGCTGCGGATGCTGAGGTGGGGGCTGGTCCCGTCGTGGGCGAAGTCACCCGAGGGCGCGGCGCGGATGATCAACGCGCGGGCCGAGACGGTGCACGAGAAGCCGTCGTTCCGGCGGGCGTTCGCGACGCGGCGGTGCATCGTGCCCGCGGACGGCTATTACGAGTGGGTGACGGGGGCCGAGGAGCGGGGCCTGGAGGTCGAGGGCAAGAAGAAGCGCCCCCGCAAGCAGCCGTACTTCGTCACGCCCGCGGGGGGCGAGGTGATGGCCATGGCCGGGATCTACGAGTTCTGGCGGGACCGGACCCTGCCGGACGAGCACGAGCTGGCGTGGTGGGTGACGTGCTCGGTCATCACGACGGAGGCGGAGACGACACCGCTGGCCGGGGGACCGGCGGGGGAGGGCGGGCCTTCCTCGCTCGCGGAGATCCACCCCCGGATGCCGCTGCTGCTGACGCCGGACAGGTGGGCGGCCTGGCTGGACCCCTCGGTCACGGACGTGGAGGAGGCACGGGGGCTGCTGGTGCCGCCGGGGGCGGGGCTGGTGCGGGCGTATCCGGTGGGGACGGCGGTCAGCAATGTCCGGAACAACGGGCCGGAGCTGGTGGGGGAGTTGGAGGGGCCGGAGGTCGGGACGTTGTTCTGAGGGGTGGGGGGTGTTTCAGCTGTGCTGGATTGCGGCTGGCGCCGCGTGGCGCTGGCTGGTGGGGCGGTGTCGCGCCTGCGGCGGGCGATGCCCCAACCCCGCCCCTTCACCTAAACCGCTCCGCGGGGCCAGGGGTGCGGATGTGCGGGTGGGGGTGGGTTGCTCGCGCAGTTCCCCGCGCCCCCAGGTACTCGTGCCCAGCGCCGCACAGTTTCCGGCGCGCGTTGACTACGAGTACTTCAGGGGCGCGGGGAACTGCGCGGCCAGCCAAGAACCCACCCGCACTTTGACCACCGGCCGTGGCCGGGCCCGCCACCTGCCCACCCACCCACTCGCTCGTACGGGAACGGCCCCGCGCAGCGGGCTCCCGTGTCGGTGGGGCGGCAGGATGGGCGTATGACGCGAGTGGTGAGTGTGGAGACCGGCAGCGGGGTCGCCCGGGTGCATTGGTACGAGGCCGCTGACCCGTGGGGCGTGCTCGCCCTTGGGCACGGGGCCGGGGGCGGCGTCGACGCCCGGGATCTGCAGGCGCTGGCCGCGGGGCTGAGCGCCGACGGCGTTCGCGTCGCACTGGTGGAGCAGCCCTGGCGAGTGGCTGGGAAGAAGGTGGCGTCGGCGCCCAAGACCCTGGACGTGGGGTGGCGGGGCGTGTGGCCTGAGCTTGCCGGGAGCGGGCTGCCCGTCGTCGCCGGCGGACGCAGCGCCGGCGCCCGCGTGGCCTGCCGTACCGCGAAAGAGCTCGGCGCCGTCGGCGTACTCGCACTGAGTTTTCCGCTGCACCCGCCGGGGAAGCCCGAGAAGTCACGGATTGACGAGCTGAGCGGGGCGGGCGTGCCCACCCTCGTCGTACAAGGGGGGAACGATCCCTTCGGGCGGCCCGCCGAGTTCCTCGCCGACGGGGGCTTCCAGCTGGTGGTAGTGCCGCACGGGGATCACGGGTTCGCGGTCCCCAAGCGGGCGGAGATCGGCCAGGACGAAGCCCTTGAGGTGATCGTGGCGGGAGCGCGGCAGTGGCTTTCCGTACTGCGGCGGGAATGTTGAGCGGTGGATCCCTGTTGTCGCTTGCGTCCGACGTAGAAACGAGAGGGAGTTCGCCGCATGGGTTCCACCATCTGCCCGCGCCGCCCGCAGGCCCCTGACCTGGAGTGGACGGTGCTTTCCGCGGCGAAGACCGTGCCCGCTCAGGCAGCGGGGAAGCAGGGTGGTCGTCTATCCTCCGAGTCGAGCGGGTCCGCATTCGGGCTCGCCACGGCGCTGAAGGAGGTGGGTCCGGTCACTGGGACCGACGCAGGGACCGAAGCCGGCCACGCGGAGGAGACCACCGCCGAGCGCAACGCGCGCTTCGAGCGGGACGCGCTGGGCTTCCTCGACCAGATGTACTCCGCCGCGCTGCGCATGACGCGCAACCCGGCGGACGCGGAGGACCTGGTTCAGGAGACGTACGCGAAGGCGTACGGGTCCTTCCACCAGTTCCGCGAGGGGACCAATCTCAAGGCCTGGCTCTACCGGATTCTCACCAACACGTTCATCAACTCCTACCGGAAGAAGCAGCGCGAACCGCTGCGCAGCGCTTCCGAGGAGATCGAGGACTGGCAGCTCGCCCGTGCCGAGTCGCACATGTCGACCGGTCTGCGCTCCGCCGAGTCGCAGGCGCTCGACCACCTGCCCGACTCGGACGTGAAGTCGGCGCTGCAGGCCATTCCGGAGGAGTTCCGGATCGCCGTGTATCTCGCCGATGTCGAGGGGTTTGCCTACAAGGAAATCGCGGACATCATGGGGACACCTATCGGGACGGTCATGTCCCGGCTGCACCGTGGACGCCGTCAGCTGCGCGGCATGCTGGAGGACTACGCCCGCGAGCGCGGTCTGGTGCCGGCCGGTGCCGGAGCAGCGTCCGGGGAGTCGAACGACGCGAAAGGCTCGGGCTCATGAGCTGCGGAGATCCGCACGAGACGGACTGCTCTGAGGTGCTCGACCATCTCTACGAGTTCCTCGACAAAGAGATGCCGGACGGCGAGTGCACCAAGTTCGAGGAGCACTTCGAGGAGTGCTCGCCGTGCCTGGAGAAGTACGGCCTGGAGCAGGCCGTGAAGAAGCTCGTCAAGCGGTGCTGCGGCTCCGACGACGTACCGGTCGACCTGCGGTCGAAGGTGCTCGGGCGGATCGACCTGATAAGGGCCGGGCAGGTCGTGCCGGACCAGGACGGGAGCGCGCCGGACCTGCTCGCGCCGCCCGTCCCCTCGTCGCCGGGCGAAGTGGCTTCGGCCGCCGTGAACGAGCAGGCGAAGAAGTAGCAGTGAGCTGTACGTAGTACTTGGGCCGTTGGTTCCCCGGGTGGTGTCACTCGATGGGGGGAACCAACGGCCTTTGCGCGTACCCGGGCCCTCAAATCGCTAGCGTGGCGCACGATTTGGCGACGGTGCCGCCCATGTGCGGACCCGAAGGGTTGCGGGGGAACGGGTGCGAGCGTTACCGGCGGCAGCGCGGGCCTGCGTCCTGAGCGCCGTACTCGTCGCGGGGCTCGGCATCCTGTCCGGTCTCGACCGCACCCCCTGGGACGCGGTCGCCCTGCTCGCCGCCCTCTACGCCGCCTGCGAGCTGCTGCCCCGCTGCCGGCTGCTGCGGATCACCGTGCCCGTGGGGACCGGGGCCTTCTTCCCCGTGCCGCTCGCCGCCGTCTTCCTGCTGCCGCCCTCCGCCGCCGCCCTCGTCGCCGTACCCGGGGCCCTGCTCGGCCGCGTGACGCGCACCCCCGCCGGCGCCCGGCGCGTGTGGCGGGCCGCCGAGCTCGCCCTCGCCGTATGGGCCGGGGCGTGGCTGTGGGGGGTGCTGGGCGGGCCCGGTGAGGCGGGCGGGGTGCCCGGGTTCCCGTACGCGCTGCTGCCCGCCGGGGCCGCGATGGCGGGCTTCTGCGCCGTACTCACGCTGCTCGACGGCGGGATCCTGGTCGCGGCCGAACGGATCCCCGTGCGTACCGCCTGGCGGGGGCTCTTCGTACGGTCGCTGGCGCCGCACTGTGTGCACGGGCTGGCCGGGCTGATGATGGCCGTGCTCTGGCGCAGCCCCTACGGACCGCCCGCCGCCCTCCTCGTACTGCTGCCCATGTACCTGTCGTGCTGGGTCTTCGCCCAGTACCAGCGTGAGCACGACGCCCACCAGACGACCATCAGGGCACTGGTGCACGCCGTCGACCTCAAGGACCGCTACACCCGCGGCCACAGCGAACGGGTCGGGCGGGCCTCCGCCATGATGGCCGCCGAGCTCGGCATGGACGAGCAGCGGCGGGAAGTGCTCCGGTTCGCCGGGATCCTGCACGACGTCGGGAAGCTCGGCGTGCCGACGCGGCTGCTGCGCAAGGACGGGCCGCTGACCCCGGAGGAGCGCAGAGTCATCGAACTCCATCCCGAGTACGGGCACGAGATGGTGCGCGGCATCGGCTTCCTGGGGGAGGCGCGGGCGGCGATCCTGCACCACCACGAACGCATGGACGGCAGCGGCTACCCGTACGGGCTGGCCGGAGAGCGGATTCCGGAGTACGCGCGAGTGGTGGCGGTGGCGGACGCCTTCGACGCGATGACCTCGACCAGGTCGTACCGGCGGGCGCGGCCGGTGGAGGCGGCGGTCACCGAGCTGGAGCGGTGTGCGGGAACGCAGTTCGACCCTCGGATGGTGGCGGCACTGGTGGCGGCGCTGGGGCGGGAGGGGTGGAATTCGGCCGTTACGGCGGATGAGGAGGGGGTGGTGACGGAGGTCTCGGAGACCTCCGAGGCGGGGGTCTCCGAGACCTCCGGGACTGGGGCCTCCGAGAGCGCGGCTTCCCCCGCCGCCTCCGAGGCGGCTTCGCTCGGGCGGCAGCGCCGGCCGGGAAGCGGGTGGGGGCGTTGCCCCGGGCTCCTCCCCGACCCGCCGGACACCGCATCCGCCGACGCCGTCCGTGGCGCCGAGGCCGTCCGTGGCGGCGAAGCCAAGCGCAGGGACGGTTGAGGCGCGTGCTGGTGGTGGGGCGTGGGGTGGTCGGCGTGCTCGTGGTCGTCGCCGTCGTGGCAACCCTGTGGGACGGGGTCGACCAGCCCGGCATCGCGACGGCCTTCGGGGTGCTCATCTGGGTCGGAGAGGTCGCGCACCGCGGCGGGGAGCCCGCGCCCCTCGGCACCGCCGGGGCGCTCGCCTACGCCCTCCTCGGCCACTGCGGCGGCGGTCCCACCACCCACGGCGTCCTCCAGGTGGTGGCCGTCACCGCGCTCGCGCTGGCCGCCGGGGCCGTGCCCCGGTGGGTGCGCGGGCCCACCGACTGGGGGGCGACGGCGGACCGGATGGCCCGCCAGCTGCTCACCGTCGGGTTCGCCGCCCTGTGCTTCCAGCCCCTCTACAACTCCGGAGCCGTCGGCGAGCACCTCGGGCAGGGGCCGGGCTTCGCCCTGCTCCTGGTGGTGCTCCTGGTGCTCACCGGGCTGTGCGACGCCGTGCTCGGCGCCACCGTCGTACGGGCGCGGACCGGGCACCCGTACGGCCCGCTGCTCCGCGACGAGGTGCGGGCGCTGCGCGGGATCGGGGCGGCGGTCTGCGCCAGCTCGGTGGTGATGGCGCTGGCCGTGGGAGTGGTGGGGCTGTGGGCACTGGCGGTGTTCTGTGTGCCGCTGCTGCTCACCCAGCTGTCGTTCCGGCGGTACGCGGAGGTACGGGACACCTACCGGCAGACCATCGCCTCGCTCGCCAGGGCCACCGAGATCGCGGGCTGCACCCGCCCCGGCCACGCCCGCCGGGTGGCCGTGCTCGCCGAGGCCGTCGGCCGGGAACTCGGGCTCTCCGGCAAGGAGTTGACGCTCCTGGAATACGCCGCACTGATGCACGACATCGGGCAGCTCTCGCTCGTCGACCCCGTTCCGGCCGGGGCCACCGCCTCGCTCCCCGCCTCCGACCAGCGGCGCATCGCCCTGCTCGGCGGGGCAGTCGTACGGCAGACCGGGGTGCCGGAGGCGGTCGCCGACGTGGTGGAGCGGCAGGCCGATCCGTACCGTGAGCAGCCGCTCACCGCCCGCATTGTCCGCACCGTCAACGCGTACGTCGACCTGTCGGGGGAATGCGGGGGTGGGGCGGCCGGCCCCCTGAGCGCGCTGGAGCGGCTGCGCTCGGGCACCGGGCACGACTACCAGAGCGAGGTCGTGGAATCACTGGCCCGCGTCCTTCGACGGGGGCGCCTCGCGGGCGGAGTCGCCCTGCCCCCACCTGGGTAACCAGTGGGTAATGAGCGGGCCTCCAGCCGGGCATGGTTGGATGCGAAGAGAGCCCCTGACAGCCACGGCAGCCAAGCGGCACAGCCAAGAGCAGGGCAGGGGAAGTGAGCCAACCGGCAGGCGGGAATCGTGAGGATCTTCGGGAAGGTACGGCATCGGCCCTCCGCCTCGTGGCGGCAGGCCACCGACCGCGCGTTCACGCTGATCGGCGACGGTCGGTACGAGGACGCGGGAGCGCTGCTGACGCGTGCGGCGGATCTCGAACCCTGGCTCTCGGAGTCCTGGTTCAATCTGGCGCTGCTGCACAAATTCCGGCACGACTGGGACCAGGCGCGGGCCGCGGGGCTGCGCGCCGTCGCGCTGCTCGACCGCGAGACCGGCGCCCCCGACTGGTGGAACGTCGGGATCGCCGCCACCGCACTCCAGGACTGGCCGCTCGCGCGCCGGGCCTGGCAGGCGTACGGGCTGAAGGTGCCCGGCGCCCCCACGGAGAGCGGCGAGCCGGTCGGCATGGAGCTCGGGAGCGCGGCCGTACGGCTGTCGCCCGAGGGTGAGGCCGAGGTGGTGTGGGGCCGCAGGCTGGACCCCGCGCGCATCGAGGTGCTGTCGATCCCGCTGCCGTCCTCGGGGCGGCGCTGGGGCGAGGTCGTCCTGCACGACGGCGTGCCGCACGGGGAGCGGGTGACGGCCGCAGGGCCCTCCTTCCCCGTCTTCGACGAGATCGAGCTGTGGGCCCCGTCGCCGGTGCCGACGTGGGTGGTCCTCCTTGAGGCGGCCACCGAGGCCGACCGGGACGCCCTGGAGCGACTCGCGGCCGACGCCGGTTTCGCCGCCGAGGACTGGTCGTCCTCGGTACGGCTGCTGTGCCGGACCTGCTCGGAGTCCCGGATGCCCTCCGACGAGGGCGACGGCGAGCAGCACCTGGACCCGCACGACCACAGCGAGCCCGGACACCCGGGACCGCTGGGTCACCGTACGAACGGAGACCTGTGGGTGCCCGAGCGCGAGTGCGGCCTCGCCGCACCCCCCGGACTGGTGCGCGGCCTGCTCGACGGCTGGGTCGCGGACAGCCCGGACAGCCGCGAGTGGCGGGATCTCGAAGAGGTCTGCTGAGGTCTGCGCGTACGCTGTACGGGCATCGATTCGGGTGTTTCGGGTTTTGAGGAAGGCGTACGGCGGACATGGCGCAGCAGCAGCAGGTCGACGAGCAGGTCAGCACGGAGTTCGTGGTCGATACCGAGGACTGCGAGGCGCGTGAGCTGGCGTACCGCGAGCGCGGCACCGCCCGTCCCATCACGGTCGTCGGCAACCCGGTGCTGCACCGCGAGTGCAAGGACGTCACCGAGTTCGACGACAAGCTCGCCGCGCTGATCGACGACATGTTCGCCAGCCAGAAGGCCGCCGAGGGCGTCGGCCTGGCCGCCAACCAGATCGGCGTCGACCTCAAGGTCTTCGTCTACGACTGCCCCGACGACGACGGTGTCCGCCACACCGGCCTGGTCGTCAACCCGGTCCTCGACGAGCTGCCCGCCGACCGCCGCGTGCTGGACGACTCCAACGAGGGCTGCCTCTCCGTCCCCACCGCGTACGCCGAGCTGGCCCGCCCCGACTACGCCGTGGTCCGCGGCCAGGACGCCGAGGGCAACCCGATCGCCGTCGAGGGCACCGGCTACTTCGCCCGCTGCCTCCAGCACGAGACGGACCACCTCTACGGCCGCCTCTACATCGACCGGCTCTCCAAGCGCGAGCGCAAGGAAGCCCTCAAGCAGATGGCGGAGGGCACGGCCCGCTACGAGACCGTGCCCAACGCGTAGCTCCCGCCCGTGGGTTCACCCGGTGCCCGGCCGCTCGACGAGAGCGGCCGGGCACCGGTTGTTCAGCCCGCGTCCGGCCGGGGCCGCAGACCGAGCAGGACCTCCTGGACGAGGTCGGCGCTGCTCCGTACCGCGTCGTCGCCGAAGCCCAGGAAGTGCCGGTAGTGGATCGGCGCGTAGAAGAGGTCGACCATCAGCTCGGTGGGCAGGTCGGAGCGGAGCTGCCCGGCGGCGACGGCTGACTCCAGCCGGACCAGGCACTCCGCGATGCTGGGCTCCAGGACCGTTTCGCGGAACGCCTTCATCAGGGCGGGATCGCTCTGGGCCTCGCCCAGCACGCCCCGGAAGGCCTCGCTGATCCCCCCGGTGACCAGCTGGTGTGTCACCGCGGTGATCTGGGCCGTGAGGTCGGCGGCGATGTCGCCGGTGTCGGGGAAGGCGAAGCGGTCGCCCAGCTCCTCGTTCATCGCCTCCAGCACCACCGCGCCCTTGGAGCGCCACCAGCGGTAGATCGTGGGCTTGCCCACCCCGGCCTGGGCGGCGATCGCCTCGATGGTCACCTTCGCGAAGCCCTTGCGGCTCACCAGGTCGAAGGCCGCGTCGAGAATCGCTCGGCGGGCGCGTTCGCTGCGCCGTTCGCTGTTCGGGTCGGGGGTCATGTCGACATCCTATGCACTCGCGTGACGTTACGTTTCGTTTTGACAAGAGCCCGGGATGGCCCTAGCTTCCATGACGTTACGGAACGTTCCGTAACGCAGCAATGCCAGTGTCTCAGTGGCGAGATCGAGGGGTGGGAGAGGTATGTCCAGCATCGAGAAGGTCGCGACCGTTCCGGACTGGTACGCGCCGTACCGGATATCGCAGGCGGTACGGGCCGGGGGCTTCGCCCACGTATCGGGCCAGGCCGGATTCGAGGAGGACGGGAAGACCGTCGAGGGCGGGTTCCTGGAGCAGGGCCGGCAGGCGTTCAGGAACGTCGGGCGGGTACTGGAGGCGGCCGGACTGGGCTTCCCGGACGTGGTCAAGGTCGGGATCTTCGTACGCGACATGGCGGCGAACCTGCCGGACGTGATCACGCTGCGCGGCGAGTTCCTGGCCGAGCCGTACCCGGCGGACACCCTGATCGAGGTCGTCTCGCTGGCGCAGCCGGACTGGCAGATCGAGGTCGAGGTCACCGCGCTGGACCGGAGCGCCGCATGAGCGCCGGGGCCGTGACGGGGATGCGGGAGTTGCTGGAGCCGTACCGGGCGGGGCGGCTGGCGCTGGCGAACCGGCTGGCGATGGCCCCCATGACGCGCGGGCGCGCCGATGACGCGACGGGGGTGCCGGGACCGTACGCGGCGACGTACTACCGGCAGCGCGCCGGGGCCGGGCTGCTGATCACCGAGGGCGTGTACGTCAACGCGCTCGCCAAGGGCGGTCCCGGCATCCCGGGCCTGGTGACCGACGCGCAGGTGCGCGGCTGGCGCGAGGTGACGGACGCGGTGCACGCCGAGGGCGGGACGATCTTCGCCCAGCTGTGGCACGTGGGCCGGATGACCCATCCGGTGACGCTGCCGGACGGTGCGCCGCCGGTGGCCCCGTCGGCCGTCGCCATCGAGGGGGCGAAGATCTTCACCCGGGACGGGCTGCTCGACCACGTCACGCCGCGCGAACTGACGGCCGGTGAAATCGCCGACACCGTACGGGACTTCGCGTCCGCCGCGCGGCGCGCGATCGAGGCGGGCTTCGACGGCGTGGAGGTCCACGGCGCCAACGGCTACCTGATCCAGCAGTTCATCGCCGACAACACCAACCAACGCACCGACGAGTACGGCGGCTCGGTCGCAGGCCGGCTGCGGTTCGCCATGGAGGTGGTCGAGGCGGTGGTCGCCGAGGTCGGCGCGGACCGGGTGGGCCTGCGGATCTCGCCGGACAACGCCGAGAACCAGCTCGCCGAGGCCGACGCGCGCGGCACGTACCGGACGCTGGTCGACGCGCTGGAGCCGCTGGGCCTGGCCTATCTGCACGTACTGGAGAACGGGGCGTACGACGCCATCGCCGACCTGCGGACACGCTGGTCGGGGACGCTCGTCGCCAATACGAACGGCCCCGCGCCGAGCAGCCCCGCCGCAGGGGCGCGGCGGTTGCGGGACGGGCACGCGGACGTGATCGCCCTAGGCCGCCTGTTCATGACGAACCCGGACCTGCCCGCCCGCCTGGCCGACGGCACCCCGCTCGCCGGGCCGCCGACGGAGAACGTGTACGGGGGCGGCGCGGAGGGCTACGTCGACTACCCGGCGGCGACGACGTCGACAGCGGCGGCGGACCGGGCTCCGGCGGCGGACCGGGCTCCGGCCGTGGCATAGGGACCCGCTCAGGCCGCCCGGGCCGGGCCCCGGAAGGTGCGGCGGTACGCGTGCGGTGTGGTGCCCAGGGTGCGCAGGAAGTGGTGGCGCAGCCCCGCCGCCGTACCGAAGCCGGAGCGGCCCGCGACCGTGTCGATCGTCTCGTCCGTCGCCTCCAGCAACCGCTGTGCCAGCAGCACGCGTTGGCGCAGCACCCAGCGGTACGGGGTGGTCCCCGTCTCCTGCTGGAAGCGGCGGGCGAAGGTGCGCGGCGACATATGGGCGCGCGCCGCCAACTCCTCGACCGTCAGCTCCAGTTCGAGGTTCCGCTCCATCCAGACCAGCACCTCGCCGACGGTGTCGCAGCGGGTGCGCGTGAGCGGCCGCTCGATGTACTGGGCCTGACCGCCGTCCCGGTGCGGCGGCACCACCATGCGGCGGGCGATGGTGTTGGCCACCTCCGGCCCGTTCTCCTGCCGTACGAGGTGCAGGCAGGCGTCGATGCCGGCGGCGGTGCCCGCCGAGGTGATGACCGGGCCCTCGTCGACGTACAGCACATCGGGCTCCAGGCGCGCCTTGGGGTAACGCCGTGCGAGTTCGTCCACGTGCCGCCAGTGCGTGGTGCAGCGCCGCCCGTCGAGCAGCCCGGCCGCGCCCAGCACGAAGGCGCCGGAGCAGACGCTCAGCACCCGCGCACCCCGGTCGACGGCGCGGCGCAGGGCCTCCAGCAGCGATTCCGGGTAGGCGCGGAACTCGCAGTGCTGGTCGGCGGGTATCCCGATCAGGTCGGCCTCTTCGAGCCGGTCGAGCCCGTACGGAACATTGATCGAGAACGCCCCCGACCGGGCGGGCAGCTCACCGCTCTGCACCGCACACACCGCGAAGTCGTAGACGGGCAGCCCCTGTTCACTGCGGTCGATCCCGAACACCTCGCACAGCACGCCCAGTTCGAAGGGATTCACCCCGTCGACCAGCGCCACGGCAACGTTTCTCAGCATGCCGACAGTGTGGCAGTAATTCGATGTGTCATGACAGTCCTGCCACTCACCAATTCAGCCGCACTGAACGACAGTTGAGCCATGGACACATTCCTGAACTACCTCGTCGTTCTCGCCCTTTTCGCCCTTCTGGCACTTCCCTCACTCATCGGACAGGCGGCCGAGCGCCGGATCGACCGCCAGCTGCGCCGCGCCGAGCGCCCCCAGCCCGCCGCCTCGCGGGCCCTCGCGCCCCACTACGAGCTCACCAGCTAGTCCGGTCGGCTGGTCACCACCCGGAAATGGGTGGTCAGCCGATGCGCGTCATCCAGTACGTGAAAGGCCAGGCCGGGCGGCTGCTCCCGGTCCGCGGCCCCCTCGCCCTCCCAGGGCAACCGCAACGTCCAGGTCACCGCAGGACCCACCACCAGAGGCCGCCCGGCGAACGCCGAGGCGGCCGCGGTGTGTGCGTGCCCGGTCAGCACGGCGACGACCTGCGGCCGTGCGGCGAGCAACTCACCCAGCCACTTGGGCTGTTGGAGCTGGTACTTGTCCGGCAGCGGATGGTGCAGGGCGACCGGCGGCTGATGGAACGCGAGCAGTGCCGGCGTCCCGTCGTCCAGGGCGTCGAGCGTGCCGGTGATCCAGCCCCGCGTCTCCTCGTCCAGGTGTCCCTCGTCGCGCCCCGGAATCGTGGAGTCGATCATCAGGATCGCGACGCCGTTGACGTGGTGCACCCGGTTGACCGGCCCGTCACCGCCCGGCTCGCCCAGCAGGGCCTTGCGGTAGGCGGAACGCACGTCGTGGTTTCCGGGGCAGGGCAGCACCGGGAACGGCGCCGCCAGCAGCCGCGCCGCCTCCTCGTACTCGCTCTCCGTGCCGTTGTCGGCGATGTCCCCGGTGACCAGCAGGGCATCGACGGGGCGGGGCAGCTCCCGCAGATACCTCATGACGCGGTCCGCGCGCTCGGTGGCGCGGGCGGTGCCGTCCAGGTGCAGATCGCTGATCTGGGCAAGCAGAAGCACGGGTCCCCCGGGAATCTCTAACGGTAAATGGATCAGAAACCGTTAGGAAGGTAAGGTGCCGCCCGTGGAGAACGCAAGAGGGGGCTGCGCGCCCCGCACCGCGCTGGAGCTGGTGAGCACCGTCCGGCACGACGGACACGGCGGAGTCGCCGACGACCTGGCGACCCCCGAAGGCCTGTCCGCCTGGCTGGCAGGCGCACCCGTCACCGCCCCCCTGCACGCGGAAGTCCTCCAACTCCGCCGCGCGGTCCGCGCGTTGTTCGCCCACGCGGTACACCCCGCCCCGCCGAGCCCACTCGACGCCCACCGCCTGATGCCCTTCCCCGAAGCCCTGGCCCACCTCAACGCGTGCGCGGCCCGCGAGCCCGTACACGTACGCCTGGAATGGGAGCCGGACACGGAACCGCACACGGAGCTCCGCTCGGAATCGGACGCCCTCGTACCCCAACTCGCCCGAGCCGCAGTCGAGTTCCTCTCCGGCCCCGAACGTGAACTGCTCCGCGCCTGCACCGCCCCGCGCTGCGTGCGCTATTACGTCAAAGGGCACGGTCGCCAGGAGTACTGCAAACCCTCCTGCGGCAACCGTGCCCGCGCCGCCCGGCACTACCGGCGGCAGAAAGACGCGATCTAGAACGATCCGGAAGACGACCTAGAAGTCGTCGTCGAAGCCGACGGTGCCCTCCACAGCGACCTGGTACGCCGACGGGCGGCGCTCGAAGAAGTTGGTCAGTTCCTGGACGCCCTGGAGCTCCATGAAGGAGAAGGGGTTGGCGGAACCGTAGATCTTCGGGAAGCCGAGGCGCTCCAGGCGCTGGTCGGCGACGCACTCCAGGTACTCGCGCATGGACTCGGTGTTCATGCCCGGCAGGCCCTCGCCGCACAGGTCGCGGCCGAACTGGAGCTCCGCCTCCACGGCTTCCTTCAGCATGTCGGTGACCTGCTGCTGGAGCGCGTCGTCGAAGAGCTCGGGCTCCTCCTTGCGGACGGTGTCCACGACCTCGAACGCGAAGTTCATGTGCATGGTTTCGTCCCGGAAAACCCAGTTCGTCCCCGTCGCCAGCCCATGCAGCAGACCCCGCGAGCGGAACCAGTACACGTACGCGAAGGCGCCGTAGAAGAACAGGCCCTCGATGCAGGCCGCGAAGCAGATCAGGTTGAGCAGGAAGCGGCGGCGGTCGGCCTTGGTCTCCAGGCGGTCGATCTTCTCGACCGAGTCCATCCACTTGAAGCAGAACTGCGCCTTCTCGCGGATGGAGGGGATCTCCTCGACCGCGTCGAAGGCCGCCGCGCGGTCGTCCGGGTCGGGGAGGTAGGTGTCCAGGAGGGTCAGATAGAACTGGACGTGGACGGCTTCCTCGAAGAGCTGGCGCGAGAGGTAGAGGCGCGCTTCGGGGGAGTTGATGTGCTTGTAGAGGGTCAGGACGAGGTTGTTGGAGACGATCGAGTCGCCGGTCGCGAAGAACGCGACGAGGCGGCCGATCATGTGCTGCTCGCCCGGGGTGAGCTTCGCCAGGTCGGCGACGTCCGAGTGGAGGTCGACCTCCTCGACGGTCCAGGTGTTCTTGATCGCGTCCCGGTAGCGCTCGTAGAAGTCCGGGTAGCGCATGGGGCGGAGAGTCAGCTCGAAGCCGGGGTCGAGCAGGTTCTTCTCGGTGGAAGTGGACATTACTGGCAGGCCTCGCAGGACTCGGGGTTTTCCAGGGAGCAGGCGAGCGCTTCGGCGTCGGTCGCCTGCTGTACGGGGATGGGGGCGGCGGCAGCGGTCTGCGAGCCGGCCGCGCGGGCGATCCGGGTGGCCGGGCGCGAGCGCAGGTAGTACGTCGTCTTCAGGCCCTTCTTCCAGGCGTACGCGTACATCGAGCTGAGCTTGCCGATGGTGGGCGTTTCCAGGAAGAGGTTCAGGGACTGGGACTGGTCGAGGTACGGGGTGCGGGCGGCGGCCATGTCGATCAGGCCGCGCTGCGGGATCTCCCAGGCGGTGCGGTAGAGGTCGCGGACCTCGGTGGGGATCCAGTTGAAGCCCTGGACGGAGCCGGAGGCCTCGCGCAGTGCCTCGCGGGTCTGGGCGTCCCAGACGCCGAGCGCCTTCAGGTCGTTGACCAGGTAGGAGTTGACCTGGAGGAACTCGCCGGAGAGGGTCTCGCGCTTGAAGAGGTTGGAGACCTGCGGCTCGATGCACTCGTACACGCCTGCGATGGAGGCGATGGTGGCGGTCGGGGCGATCGCGAGGAGGAGGGAGTTGCGCATGCCGGTCCTGGCGATGCGGGCGCGCAGGGCTTCCCAGCGCTCCGGCCAGGTGGCCTGGACGCCGTAGTGGTCGGGGTGCAGTACGCCCCGGGCGGTGCGGGTCTTCTCCCAGGCGGGGAGCGGGCCCGAGCGCTCGGCGAGGTCGCAGGACGCCTCGTACGCGGCGAGCATGATGCGTTCGGCGATACGGGTGGAGAGGGCCGCGGCCTCGGCGGAGTCGAAGGGCAGCTTCAGCTGAAAGAAGACGTCCTGGAGGCCCATGGCACCCAGGCCCACCGGGCGCCACTTGGAGTTGGAGTTCCCGGCCTGCTCGGTCGGGTAGAAGTTGATGTCGACGACCCGGTCGAGGAAGGTGACGGCCGTGCGGACGGTCTCGTCCAGGCGGTCCCAGTCGATGTCGCGGGCCGCGGTGTCGACGAAGGCGCCCAGGTTGACCGAGCCGAGGTTGCAGACGGCCGTCTCGCCGTCGTTGGTGACCTCAAGGATCTCGGTGCAGAGGTTGGAGGAGTGGACCGTGTGGCCCGGCTCCGCCGTCTGGTTGGCGGTGCGGTTGGAGGCGTCCTTGAAGGTCATCCAGCCGTTGCCGGTCTGCGCGAGGGTGCGCATCATGCGGCCGTACAGCTCACGGGCCGGCATGGACTTCTTGGCCAGGCCCGCGGCTTCGGCCTTGCGGTAGGCGGCGTCGAAGTCGTCGCCCCACAGGTCGACGAGCTCGGGGACGTCGGCGGGGGAGAAGAGCGACCACTGGCCGTCCTGGTCCACGCGGCGCATGAACTCGTCCGGGATCCAGTGGGCGAGGTTCAGGTTGTGGGTGCGGCGGGCGTCCTCGCCGGTGTTGTCGCGGAGCTCCAGGAACTCCTCGATGTCCGCGTGCCAGGTCTCCAGGTAGACGGCTGCCGCACCCTTGCGGCGACCGCCCTGGTTGACGGCCGCGACGGAGGCGTCGAGCGTCTTCAGGAACGGCACGATGCCGTTGGAGTGGCCGTTGGTGCCGCGGATCAGGGAGCCGCGGGCGCGGATGCGCGAGTACGAGAGACCGATGCCGCCCGCGTGCTTGGAGAGGCGCGCGACCTGGTGGTAGCGGTCGTAGATCGAGTCCAGCTCGTCCATCGGGGAGTCGAGGAGGTAGCAGGACGACATCTGGGGGTGGCGGGTGCCGGAGTTGAAGAGAGTGGGGGAGGAGGGGAGGTAGTCCAGACGGCTCATCAGCCGGTAGAGCGAGGCGACCTCGGCGAGAGCCCGCTCGCTGTCGTCCTCGGCGAGGCCGGAGGCCACCCGCAGCATGAAGTGCTGCGGGGTCTCGATGACCTGGCGGGTGAGGGGGTGCCGGAGCAGGTAGCGGCTGTAGACCGTGCGCAGGCCGAAGTACTCGAAGCGGTCGTCGCCGTCGAGGTCGACCAGCTCGTCGAGGGCCGCCGCGTGCTTCGCGACGAAGTCGGCCGTACGGTCCGCGATGAGCCCTTCGCGGTGGCCGACGGCGACGGACTCGGAGAAGCAGCCGACGCCCTGGGTGGCTGCTTCGTCCCGGATCGTACGGGCGAGGAGGCGGGCGGCGAGGCGGGAGTACGCCGGGTCCTCGGAGATGAGTCCGGCGGCGGACTCGGTGGCGAGCTCGCGGAGTTCGGCGGCGTCCGAGCGTGCGTTGCGCCCGCGCAGGGCGGCGGCGGCGACCCGGCCGGGGTCGGTGTCGGTGAGGTCGGCGGTGAGGTCGGTCAGGGTGCGCAGGAGGGCGGTGCCGGGGGCGTCCTGCTGGTCCTGGCCGAGGTGCTGACTCTGCTCGGCGGTGGCCGGGTCGACTGGCGCGATGGTCACGTGGGGGCTCTCCCTCGCTCGGCGCCGCGCCTGCGGGGGAAGAGGGCGCACGGGCGCACGGGACCCCGGAAAGGGGCACGCGTCACCTGGCGTCCACTGGCCCTACCGCGAGGCCCGGACGTATCGGTGTCCGGATCGGTCGAGCCGGACTCGCTGTCGGCAGGTCCTCGGACTTTGACGGTGCGCAAAAGCGCACATGACACACCGTTGCGGGACAGTTCCGGATTCGCACCGGATTCCCCTGCGACGACAGCGAGACGAGCATACATGTGGGGGGTGCGTCGTGGTGCACCCACCACATCTTGTGTCGCGTGCGGTGGCGGTGAAGGGGCGGAAGCGGGCTAGAGCCCCTTCACGTACGTCAAAAGCCCCAGTCCGGGCACCGGTTCCCAGTCCCTTTCGGGTGTCCGTACGAAGCCGAGCCGCTCATAGATCCGGTGTGCGCCGCGCATCGTCGGCTGGGTCGACATCACCAGCCGTACGACCCCCTCCTCGGCCCGTGCGCGGGCGATGCAGGCCCGTACGAGGCTCTCGCCCGCCCCGCGGCCGCGGCCCGCGTGGGCGACCGCCAGCATGCGGAACTCGGCCTCGCCGGGGGAGGCGATGTCCTGGAGGGGGCTGCCCTGGGGTGCGTAGGTGACGGTGCCGATGAGGGTCCCCTCGGAGTCGACGGCCACGAGCAGTTCCGCCTGCTCGGCCCGGGAGGCGGCGTCGCGCAGCGTGTCGAGGTACGGGTCCCGGGTGCCCCCGGAGAGGAGGCCGTCGTCGAGGTAGGCGCGGGCGGTGATGTCGCCCACTTCGGTGTGTTCGGCGGGGTCGGCGGGCCGGATGTGAATGTCCATGCCGGTGAGTGTGCAACGCGAAGGCCCGGTGTCCCACTCCGTTTTCGCGGAGCGGAACACCGGGCCTTCACCCTTGCGGGAGGTGCCTCGGCGAGGTGCCTCGGCGGCAGGGCCTCAGCAGCAGCGGAAGCCCTCCCTGGGGTCGCCCTCGCGGGCGTCCATGCGCTTGCGTTCGAAGGCGCGGCGGGTCAGTACCCGGGCGTGCGGATCGTGCGCTCTGGCGTGTGCGACATACCGGTCGTACGCGGCTTCGCCGGTCACCTCGCGCACGTACCAGCGCAGTCGGCCCAGCCCGTGGCGCACCGCTGCCACGGTCCGGCCGGTGGCGGTCATGCCTTCTTCTCCCCGCCCTCGCGCGGCCTGCCCTCCGGGCCGATGCCGGCCGCGACCAGCTCCGCCTTCTCCTCCTTGGTGGCGATGAGCGAGGCGGGGGCGACGATCTTCGACTCGACGTAGGGGGTTTCGCTGAGCGTGACGCCCGCCGGGTTGCGGATCGCCTTCAGGCAGGCGCGGCAGGCCTCGAAGAGGACCACGACGATCAGCACGGCGAAGAGGATCGAAAGGATGCCGTCCACCGTGGAGTTGGTGACGATGGTCTCCATCTGGTCGCGGTTCTTGGCGAGTCCGACCTTGTCGAGTCCCTTGTCGAGGGCGGTCTGGTAGACGTCGCGCTGGGCGAAGAAGCCCACCTTCGGATCGGCGGAGAAGATCTTCTGCCAGCTCGCGGTGAGCGTGACCGCGACGTCCCAGAGCAGCGGAACGGCCGTCACCCAGGCGTACTTGAGCCGCCCGGACTTGATGAGGAGCGTGGTGCAGACGGCGAGCGCGACGGCGGCCAGGAGCTGGTTGGCGATTCCGAACAGCGGGAAGAGCTGGTTGATGCCGCCGAGCGGGTCGTGCACGCCGACCCACAGGAAGTACCCCCAGGCGACGACGACGATCGCGCTGGCGATCCAGACGCCGGGCTTCCAGCTTACGTTCTTGAACGGCTTGTAGACGTTGCCCAGCATGTCCTGGAGCATGAACCGGCCGACCCGGGTGCCCGCGTCGAGCGTCGTCAGGATGAACAGCGCCTCGAACATGATGGCGAAGTGGTACCAGAAGGCCTTCATCGCGGCGCCGCCGAAGGCCGCCGAGAAGATCTCGGAGAGGCCGAGCGCGAAGGTGGGCGCACCACCCGTGCGGTGCAGCAGGCTGGCCTCCTCGACGTCCTTGGCGGCCTGTGCGAGGTCGGCCGGGGAGATGGTGAAGCCTAGGTTGCCGACCGCCGTGGACGCCGCTTGCACGGTGTCACCGACCACGCCCGCGGGCGAGTTGATCGCGAAGTAGAGGCCGGGTTCGATGATGCAGGCGGCGATCAGTGCCATGACCGCGACGAACGACTCGACCAGCATGGAGCCGTAGCCGATCGTCCGGATCTGGGTCTCCTTCTGGATCATCTTCGGGGTGGTGCCCGAGGAGATCAGGGAGTGGAAGCCGGAGAGCGCGCCGCACGCGATGGTGATGAACACGAAGGGGAAGAGCGAGCCCGCGAAGACCGGCCCGGTCCCGCTCGTGGCGAACTTGGTGAGGCCGTCCATCTTGAGCGTCGGCAGCGCGATCAGCACGCCGATCGCGAGCAGGCCGATCGTGCCGATCTTCATGAAGGTGGACAGGTAGTCGCGCGGCGCCAGCAGCAGCCACACCGGCAGGACGGAGGCCAGGAACCCGTAGATCACCATCCAGATGACCAGGGTGCCCGGCTCCAGCGTGAACGTCTCGGCCCACGAGGACTCGGCCACCCAGCCGCCCGCGACGATCGCGAGCAGCAGCAGCGCGACACCGATCAGCGACACCTCGGTGACCCGGCCGGGCCGCAGGTTGCGCAGGTAGACGCCCATGAACAGGGCGATCGGGATGGTCATGCCGATGGAGAAGACGCCCCAGGGGGACTCGGCGAGCGCGTTCACGATGATCAGGGCGAGCACCGCGAGCAGGATGATCATGATGGCGAAGACGGCGATCAGAGCCGCGGCGCCGCCGACGGGGCCGATCTCGTCCCGGGCGATCTGGCCGAGCGAACGGCCGTTGCGCCGGGTGGAGAAGAACAGCGTGACCATGTCCTGCACGGCGCCCGCGAAGATCACGCCCGCCACGATCCAGATCGTGCCCGGCAGATAACCCATCTGCGCCGCCAGCACGGGGCCGACCAGCGGGCCGGCGCCCGCGATGGCCGCGAAGTGGTGGCCGAAGAGCACGCGGCGGTCGGTGGGGTGGAAGTCCACGCCGTCGTCGTTCAGTTCGGCCGGGGTGGCCCGGGTCTTGTCGACCTTCAGGACCCGGTTCGCGATGAACTTCGAGTAGAAGCGGTACGCGATGGCGTACGAGCCGAGGGCCGCGGCCAGCATCCAGGCCGCGGAGACGTCCTCGCCGCGCGAGAGGGCGAGCACCGCCCAGCCGGCCGCGCCGACGAGCGCCACCAGGCTCCAGACGGCCACGGACTTGGGGGACAGCTTGCGGGCGGGGCCGGGGGGAGCCCCGGTGGCCCCGGTCTCGACTGTCGGTCTCGGCTCTGCCATGGCGATCCGTCCCCTCACGCGATCTTTACGGTCGTAACGTGCGCGAAATCTAGGGGCTGCGACCGCGCTGCGGAACCCCCTGTCCGTATATCGGTACGGAAAAGGAGCGACCACCGCAGGTCAGGGGCGTACCGGAGTCAACTGACCGGAGCCTCTCAGCTGTTCGTCCCTGGTGGCTAGTCGTTCGGGCGCTGGAGCCTCGCCACGAACTTGTAGCGGTCGCCGCGGTAGACCGAGCGCACCCATTCCACCGGCTCGCCGCCCCTGTCGAGGGAGTGCCGCGAGAGCATCAGCATCGGCAGCCCGACGTCGGTGCCCAGCAGGCCCGCCTCGCGCGGGGTCGCGAGGGAGGTCTCGATGGTCTCCTCGGCCTCGGAGAGGTGTACGTCGTAGACCTCGGCGAGGGCGGTGTACAGCGAGGTGTACTTCACCAGCGAACGGCGCAGCGCGGGGAATCGCTTGGCGGACAGGTGGGTCGTCTCGATCGCCATCGGCTCGCCGCTGGCCAGCCGCAGCCGCTCGATGCGCAGGACGCGGCCGCCGGCGGTGATGTCGAGCAGTCCGGCGAGGGTGTCGTCGGCGGTCACGTACCCGATGTCCAGGAGCTGTGAGGTGGGTTCGAGGCCCTGGGCCCTCATGTCCTCGGTGTACGAGGTGAGTTGGAGCGACTGCGAGACCTTCGGCTTGGCGACGAAGGTGCCCTTGCCCTGGATGCGCTCCAGCCGGCCCTCGACGACCAGCTCCTGGAGGGCCTGGCGGACAGTGGTGCGGGAGGTGTCGAACTCGGCCGCCAGGGTGCGCTCCGGGGGCACCGGGGTGCCGGGCGGGAGCGTCTCGGTCATGTCGAGCAAGTGCCGCTTGAGCCGGTAGTACTTGGGCACGCGGGCGGTGCGGGTGGGGGCTCCGGTGGCGGGAGCGGGCTCGCTGTCGGCGGGCGGGGCGGGCGGGGCGGGCGGGGCGGCCGGGGCCGTCGCTGTCGCCGCTGTCGCTGACGTGAGCGAAGCGGCCGAAGTGGCCGCGCTGCTCCGCGTGTCGCCGGTGATCCCCGTGGCGCCCGTGCGCCCGCTGGTGCCTGTGCGCCCGGTGGTGCCCGTGCCGTCCTCCATGGTTCCCGTGCCTTCCGTGCTTCCCCCGTCGGTGGGCATGGTGGTCCGCCTTCCCGGTTCCTGCGCTGATGCCGTCACCGGCTCCTCCGTCTGTCGCGGCTCAGACCGACCGGGCACATGGGGGTGCCCGTCGGTCTTCCATGGATGGTGGCACGGTCCGCCGCGCGGGGCTTCGGCTCCGCGTGATTCCTTCTTATACACCGCGTCGCCCGGGAACGCGGTGGCCGCAGGGGCCCTTGAGGACTCCCGTACGAACCCAGGTGTCGGTCCGATAACGGACGCATCGCGGCGTCTTACTCACCCTTGACACCCCAAAAGGTCTAGGCCAAGCTCCGGGTACTGGTCTAAACCATTAAAGACCAGGTCCCAGTCCCACAGGCCGTACTTCGTGCGTTGTCCTCGCGGTGGGCAGGGGGTTTCAGGCATCCCTGAGCAGGAGAGTGGCGTAATGAAGCGCAAGCTCATCGCGGCGATTGGCGTCGCCGGCATGTTGGTCAGCGTCGCGGCGTGTGGCGGGTCGGACAGCAAGGACGACGGCAAGAAGGCCGGTGCCGACGGCTTCAAGGGGGAGACCCTGACGGTCTGGGCCATGGACGGCTCGACCCCGCCCGGCTGGACCAAGGACCTCACCGCCGAGTTCGAGAAGAAGACCGGCGCCAAGCTGAAGTTCGAGGTGCAGAAGTGGGAGGGCATCCAGCAGAAGCTGACGACCGCCCTCTCCGAGGAGAACCCTCCCGACGTCTTCGAGATCGGCAACACGCAGACCGCCGCGTACGCCAAGACCGGCGGCCTCGCCGACCTGGGCGACCTCAAGAAGGAGGTCGGCGCCGACTGGGCCGAGAACTTCAACAAGGCCGCGGTCGTCGACGGCAAGCAGTACGCCGCCCCGTGGTGGTTCGCCAACCGCGTCGTGGTCTACAACAAGGCCGTCTTCAAGGAGGCCGGTGTCACCG
The DNA here is from genome assembly GCF_055579625.1 of Streptomyces sp. NPDC032721. Lineage (NCBI taxonomy): Bacteria > Bacillati > Actinomycetota > Actinomycetes > Kitasatosporales > Streptomycetaceae > Streptomyces > Streptomyces sp. NPDC032721. The sequence goes on from NZ_JBVIMX010000018.1 coordinate 147,773, forward strand.
AGGTCCCCAAGACCCGTGACGACTTCTTCAAGGCGCTCGACAAGATCAAGGCCAAGGGCAAGGCCGAGCCCATCTACCTGCCCGGCCAGAACTGGTACTTCTTCGACGGCCTCACCATCGGCAAGGGTGCTGAGCTGATCAAGAAGGACGGCGACAAGTGGGTCTCCAACCTCGCCGACCCGAAGATCGCCGAGGCCGCCGAGCTCTACAAGAAGTACCAGTCCTACTCCAAGGCCCCCAAGGACAAGGACGAGGCGACCCCGCAGCAGGCCGACGTCTTCGCCAAGGGCAAGACCGGCGTCATGATCGCCATGGGCTGGGAGGCCGCCACGGCCATCAAGGCCAACCCGGCCATCGAGAAGGAGATCGGCTACTTCACCATCCCGGGTGAGACGGCCGACAAGCCCGAGGGCGTCTTCCTCGGCGGCTCCAACTTCGCCGTTGCCGAGGGCAGCAAGAAGCAGGCGCTCGCCAAGGAGTTCCTGAAGATCGCGCTCTCCGACAAGTTCGAGGGCGCGCTCGCCAAGGAGTCCGGCGTCATCCCGAACAAGGAGTCGCTCAACTCCAACCTGGTCGGCAACCCGGTCGCCGAGGCCGCCGCACCGTCCGCCAAGTTCGGTGGCACCACGCCGCTGATCCCGGAGTGGGCCGCGGTGGAGAACAACCCGAACCCGATCAAGACCTACCTGACGGCGGTCCTGAACGGCAAGACCCCGGCGGACGCCGCCAAGCAGGTCGAGGCCGAGCTCAACAAGCGCCTCGCGCAGAAGCAGTAGTCCCCTCCTGCCGGGTCCCGGCCCCAGCACGAACAGGGGGCCGGGACCCGGCAGTCAGCTGTGCTGCCCGCGTGGCAGGGCTGTGTCCCGCAGTGCCTAGGAAGAGATGGCGAGCATGACCGTGCAGACCGAACGGCCGCCCTCCGGTCCGACGGAGATCCTGAAGGGGGCCGGCGCAGCACCGGCCGAGCCGGGGAAGCGGCGCAGAGACCGCTCCTTGACTCCCTATCTGCTGCTGTTGCCCCCGGTGGCCGCCGTACTGGTCTTCCTGGGCTGGCCGTTGGTCAAGAACGTCCTCATCTCGTTCCAGAACCTCAACATGAGGCAGCTGATCCAGCACCTCACCGAGTGGAACGGCGTTGACAACTACGGTGAGGTCCTCAGCAGCGAGGACTTCTGGAACGTCACCGGGCGCTCGATCGCCTTCACGGCCGCCAACGTCGTACTGATCATGGTGATCGGCACCCTGGTGGGCCTGCTGCTGGTACGTCTCGGCAAGCGCATGCGCGTCTTCCTGATGATCGGCCTGGTGCTCGCCTGGGCGATGCCCGTCGTCGCCGCGACCACGGTCTACCAGTGGCTGTTCGCCCAGCGCTTCGGTGTCGTCAACTGGGTGCTGGACGCCATCGGCTTCCACTCGATGGCCGAGTACAACTGGACCGGCAGCCAGCTCTCCACCTTCTTCGTGATCATGGTCCTGATCGTCTGGCAGTCGATCCCCTTCGTGGCGCTCAACCTCTACGCCGCGAGCACGACCATTCCCAAGGAGCTGTACGAGGCCGCCTCGCTGGACGGCGCCGGCCCCTGGAAGAGCTTCACCCAGGTCACCATGCCGTTCCTGAAGCCCTTCCTCTTCGCCACGACGTTCCTGGAGATCATCTGGGTCTTCAAGGCCTTCGTGCAGGTCTACGCGATCAACGCGGGCGGTCCCGACCGGCTCACCGAGATCCTGCCCGTCTACGCCTACATCGAAGGCATGGGCAACCAGCACTTCGGCATGGGGTCGGCGATCTCCGTCCTGACCATCCTGATCCTGCTGCTGCTCACCGCGTACTACCTGCGGATCGTTCTCAAGCAAGAGGAGGACGAGCGATGAAGCGCTCTCCGCTCGGCCGCATCTGGCCCAACGCGACGGCCGTCCTGCTCGTCATCGGCCTCGTCTTCCCGGTCTACTGGATGTTCGCGACGGCGTTCAAGAAGACGCCGGACATCGTCTCCGACACCCCCGTCTGGTTCCCGACGGACATCACCTTCGAGCACTTCAAGACCGCGATCGACGCCGAGAACTTCGGCACCATGGTGCGCAACTCGCTCACCGTCACGATCCTCGCGGTCGTCTTCTCCCTGATCCTCGCCCTGGCCGGCTCCTTCGCCCTGGCCCGGATGCGGTTCAAGGGGCGGCGCGGCTTCATCATCGGCTTCATGGTGGCGCAGATGGCGCCCTGGGAAGTCATGGTCATCGCGATCTACTTCATCGTGCGCGACGCCGACATGCTCAACAGCCTGATCCCGCTGACCGCCTTCTACATGGTCATGGTGCTGCCCTTCACCCTCCTGACGCTGCGCGGCTTCGTCGCCGCCGTGCCCAAGGAGCTGGAGGAATCCGCGATGGTCGACGGGTGCACCCGCCGCCAGGCCTTCGTCAAGGTGATCCTGCCGCTGCTGGCCCCCGGTCTGATGTCGACCTCGCTGTTCGGGTTCATCACCGCGTGGAACGAAGTCCCCATGGTGCTGGTCCTGAACAAGCAGGCCGAGTTCCAGACCCTGCCGCTGTGGCTGACCCAGTTCCAGACCCAGTTCGGCGACGACTGGGGTGCGACGATGGCGGCCTCGTCGCTCTTCGCCATCCCGATCCTGATCCTCTTCGTCTTCCTCCAGCGCAAGGCGGTCAGTGGTCTGACCGACGGCGCGGTGAAGGGATAACGCTGCCATGACGACCCTCGTAAGCGGCTCCACGGACACCCTCACCCGGGACGCCCTCGCCGTTCTCCAGCCCGGTTTCACCGGCACCACCGCCCCCGACTGGCTGCTGCGCAGCGTCGGCGAAGGACTCTCGTCCGTCGGCCTGTTCGGCCGTAACATCGCCTCCCCGGAGCAGCTCGCGGCCCTCACCGCCCAACTGCGCGCCGAGCGGGACGACGTCCTGGTCGCCATCGACGAGGAGGGCGGCGACGTCACCCGCCTCGAAGTCCGCGGCGGCTCCTCCTTCCCCGGCAACCTCGCCCTCGGCGCGGTCGACGACACCGCGCTCACCCGCGACGTGGCCCGCGAGCTCGGCCGCCGGCTCGCCGAGTGCGGCGTCAACCTCAACTGGGCGCCGTCCGCGGACGTCAACTCCGACCCGGGCAACCCGGTCATCGGCGTACGGTCCTTCGGCGCCGACCCGCTCCTGGTGGCCCGGCACACCGCCGCGTACGTCGAGGGCCTCCAGTCCGCCGGCGTGGCCGCCTGCACCAAGCACTTCCCGGGCCACGGCGACACCAATGTCGACTCGCACCACGACATGCCCCGCATCAATGTGGGCCTGGACACACTGCACGCCCGTGAACTGGTGCCTTTCCGGGCAGCGATCGCCGCGGGTTCCAAATCGGTCATGAGTGCGCATATTCTTCTCCCTGCGCTCGACCCCACCCGTCCCGCGACTCTCAGCCCGCAGATCCTCACCGGTCTGCTGCGTGAGGAGCTGGGCTACCAGGGGCTGATCATCACGGACGGCATGGAGATGCGCGCCATCTCCGCGACGTACGGAATCGAGCGCGGCTCCGTCCTGGCGATCGCCGCGGGCGCCGACGCGATCTGCGTGGGCGGCGGCCTCGCCGACGAGGAGACCGTCCTGCGACTGCGCGACGCGCTGGTCGCGGCGGTCCGCTCCGGCGAACTGCCGCAGGAGCGGCTGGCCGACGCGGCGGCCCGGGTTCGCGCCCTGGCCACGTGGACGCAGACGGCCCGGACTTCGGGGCCGGGCGCGGAAGTGCAGGAGGGGACCGCGCCCGGCAACGAGACCGTCAGGGCCCGTGACCGCGAGGTGGGCCTGACCGCCGCCCGCCGTGCCGTCCGCACCACCCGCGCCCCGGGCGCCACCCCCGTCACCTCGGCCCCGTACGTCGCGGCGCTCACCCCGGTCGCGAACATCGCGGTCGGCGACGAGACCCCGTGGGGCGTGGCCGCCGAGCTGGCCAGGCTGCTGCCCGGCACCGAGACCGGCACCTTCGACGCCTCCACGGGCTCCGCCGAGGCCGTCCTGGCCGCCGCCGGGGAGCGCCGCGTGGTGGCCGTCGTACGCGACGAGCACCGGCACCCGTGGATGGCCGCCGCGCTCGACGCGCTGCTCGCCGCCCGCCCGGACACCGTCGTGGTCGAGATGGGCGTGCCCCAGTCGGCCCCGCGCGGCGCGCTGCACATCGCCACGCACGGTGCGGCCCGGGTCTGCGGCACGGCCGCCGCGGAGGCGATCACCGGCCGCTGAGCGGCCGCCGGGGGGTCACGCACACACACGAGAAGGCCGGGCATCCACGGGGGGATGCCCGGCCTTCTTCCGTGCGCCGGGGGCTACGGGTGGGGATTGCCGATGGGGCTTACCGGTGGGGCTTACAGGCCCTGCCACACCGGCTTGTTCACGTACGTGTGGCGGAAGTAGTCCGCCAGCTTCAGCTTGGACGCCGCCGCCTCGTCCACGACGACCGTCGCGTGCGGGTGCAGCTGGAGCGCGGAGGCCGGTACGAGGGCGGAGAGCGGGCCCTCGACGGTCTGCGCGACCGCCTCGGCCTTGCCCTCGCCGGTGGCCAGCAGCACCAGGTGGCGGGCGTCCAGGATGGTGCCGATGCCCTGGGTGATGACGTGGCGCGGGACCTGCGAGGTGTCGCCCTCGAAGAAGCGCGCGTTGTCGTCGATGGTCTGCTGGGTCAGCGTCTTGATGCGGGTGCGCGAGGCCAGCGAGGAGCACGGCTCGTTGAAGCCGATGTGCCCGTCGGTGCCGATGCCCAGCAGCTGGAGGTCCACGCCACCGGCCTCGCCGAGCGCCTTGTCGTACGCCTCGCAGGCCGCCTGGACGTCCTCGGCGGACCCGTCGGGCCCGAAGAACGACGCCTCGGTCAGCCCGAGCGGCTCCACGACCTCGCGCAGCACGGTCGCCCGGTAGGACTCCGGGTGCCCGGCGGGCAGCCCCACGTACTCGTCCAGCTGGCAGATGCGGGCGCGGGAGGCGTCCACGTCGCCGGCCTTCACCTTGGCGGTCAGCGCCTGGTAGATGGGCAGCGGGGACGACCCTGTGGCCACACCGAGCAGGGCGTCGGGCTTGCGGCCCAGCAGGTCCACGATGCTCTGCGCGATGAGCTCGCCGCCTGCCTTGGCGTCCGGAACGATGACAACTTCCACGCTGATGCCTGCCTATCTGGAGGTGGAGGTGGGGGCGTAATGCGAAGGGCCAAGAATGATCTGTGGTATAGACCAATCTAGCAGAGGAGGCCCGCTCTCACCTGCCCTTCGGGCGTCCGGTGAACAACGGTCCGCCGAACTCTCCCGCCCCTCCATCGTCGACCGCGAACTCCCCTCCGGCACCTCGGCCGCCGGGACGTCCGCACGACCGCCCGTCCGCCCGACTCAGGTCAGCGAGCCGCCCGTCGCGTCGAGCCAGTGGCCGGTCACCCAGCGGGCCTCGTCGGAGGCCAGGAAGGCGACCACGTCCGCGATGTCGGCGGGCTCACCGACCCGGCCCAGCGCCGAGTGCGCCGCCGCCCCCGCCCACGCCTCGTCGCTCGCGCGCAGCCAGGGGGCGTTCACGTCCGTGTCGACGATGCCCGGGGCCACCGAGTTGACGGTGATGCCGCGCGGGCCGAGCGTCTTGGACAGGTCGCGGGTGAAGACCTCCAGGGCGCCCTTGGTCATGGCGTACGCGATCAGCTCCGGCATCACGGCGGCGTGCGCCAGACCGGTGGAGATGTTGATGACGCGGCCGCCGTCGCGGAGCCGTTCGGCGCCCTGCTGGGCGAGGAAGAACGGCGCCTTGGTGTTGACCGCGAAGAGGCGGTCGAAGTCGCTCTCGCTGATGGAGGCGAAGGAATCCGAGGTGCCGATGCCGGCGTTGTTGACCAGGATGTCCAGCCCGTCCGCGTGCCGGTCGAACTCGGCCCACAGCGCCGCCGCGTCCCCCGGCACCCCCAGCTCCTGGCCGATCGCGAAGGCCGAGCCGCCGGCCGCCTCGATCACCCCGACGACCTCCTTGGCCGCCGTCTCGTTCGTGCCGTAGTGCACGGCGACCCGCGCGCCGTCCCGGCCCAGCCGCTCGGCGATGCCGCGCCCGATGCCCCGGCTGCCGCCCGTGACCAGTGCCGTCCTGCCCTCAAGCCGCTTGAGCGTGCTCATGGCGACGCCCCCCTCTTTCTCTAGTGGTCGCTACAGAAAGAACCGTAGCAGATAATCTAACGACCGCTATAGAATTGGGGCATGACCACGAAGCAGCGCGGCCGCCCCCGGAACTTCGACCGTCAACAGGCCCTGGAAAAGGCCACGTTGACGTTCTGGGAGCACGGCTACGAGCCGACCTCGGTGGCCCGGCTCACCCAGGCGATGGGGATCGGGGCGCCCAGCCTGTACGCCGCCTTCGGCGACAAGGAGGCCCTCTTCGCGGAGGTGGTGAGCGCCTACGCGGAGACCTATGGCGCCTTCTCGGCCCGCGCCCTGGCGGAGGAGCCCACCGCCCGCGCCGCCGTCGGCCGGCTGCTGCACGAGGCCGCCACCGAGTACACGGACCCGGCCCACCCGCGCGGCTGCATGATCATCACCGCTGCCACCAACTGCGGGACGAGCGAGGTGGAGGAGGCCCTGCGCGCGCGCCGCAACAGCAACCTCGCCCTCTTCGAGTCCCGCATCCGCGCGGACGTCGCCGCCGGCGCACTGCCCGCCGGTACGGACGCCGGGGCGCTGGCCCGCTTCTCCGGGGCGGTGCTCCAGGGCATGTCCCAGCAGGCCCGCGACGGCGCGGGCCGGGAGGAGCTGGAGGCGGTGGCGGCACTGGCGATGGCGGCGTGGCCGGACGCGGGACCCGCGTAGGGGCCCGCTGTGCGGGAGCCGCGAGAGTCGCGTGCGAAAAGGCCCCTGGAACACCCGCGGGCCACGGCGCCCGGCGGGACCCTCAGCCCACCCGGCACCGCAGCCCGGAGTTTCATCGGCCGACGGTGTGCGGTGCCTTCGGCCGTGCGGAGGGGCGGACGCAGTCAGGGCAGAGAGCGCCACGTCCCTCGGTTTCACCCTCCTGTGCGGGGAGGATGAAGTTCTTTTGCCCGGCCATTGTGGACTAGACCACTAACCCCTGTCTATGGGCTGTGCACCGCCGGTTGTCAAAGAGGTTACGGGTATGTTCGTGACCGTGCCCTCCATGAACGATCTCGTACGCCAGCACACCGCCCTGAGTGAGTCCGACCTTGAGTGGCTCCACCTGCTGGTCTCGGAGTGGCAACTGCTCTCCGACCTGTCCTTCGCCGACCTCGTGCTGTGGGTCCCCACCCTCGACGGCACCCGCTACGTGTCGGTCGCACAGATGCGGCCGAACACCGGACCGACCTCGTACCACGACGACATGGTCGGCCATCTGGTCCCGCGCGGCCGGCGCCCGCTGCTCGACGCCGCCCTGGACGAGGGCCGCATCGTGCGCGAGGGCGACCCGGAGTGGCGGGAGGAGGTGCCGGTACGGGTCGAGTCGATTCCGGTACGCCGGGAGGGCCGCGTGCTCGGCGTCATCGGCCGCAACACCAACCTGCTCACCGTCCGCACGCCAAGCCGCCTGGAACTGACGTACCTCCAGAGCGCCTCCGACCTCGCCCAGATGATCGCCGCCGGGTCCTTCCCGTTCCCCGGCCAGCAGGTCGACATGGACGCCTCCCCGCGCGTCGGCGACGGGCTCATCCGGCTCGACGCCGAGGGGATCGTCCAGTACGCGAGCCCCAACGCCCTCTCCGCGTACCACCGTCTCGGCCTCGCCTCCGACCTGGTCGGCCACCACCTCGGCCAGGCCACCGCCGAACTCGCCCCGTCGCGCGGCCCGGTGGACGAGGCCCTGGTCAAGCTGGCCAGCGGCTACGCGCCCCGGGAGACCGAGGTGGAGGGCAGCGGGGGAGTGATCCAGCTCCGCGCCATCCCGCTCAAGCCCAAGGGGACCCGGATCGGCTCGCTGGTGCTGTGCCGGGACGTGACGGAACTCCGCCGCCGGGAACGGGAGTTGATCACCAAGGACGCCACCATCCGGGAGATCCACCACCGGGTGAAGAACAACCTCCAGACGGTGGCCGCCCTGTTGAGACTCCAGTCCCGCAGGATGGACTCCGAGCAGGGCCGCGAGGCCCTCAACGAGGCGGTACGGCGCGTCGGTTCGATCGCCATCGTCCACGAGACGCTGTCCCAGAACCTGGACGAGCGCGTGGAGTTCGACGAGATCGCGGACCGGGTGCTCGCGATGGTGGCGGAGATCTCACCGGGCAAGGTCGTCTGCCGGCGCACCGGACGCTTCGGCATCCTCGACGCGGAGGTCGCCACCCCGCTCTCCATGGTGCTCACCGAGATCCTGCAGAACGCCCTGGAGCACGGCTTCGCCCAGGGCGAGCAGGGCACCGTCGAGGTCTCCGCCCTGCGCGGCGGCACCTCGGCCGAGGCGCGGCTGCTGATCACGGTGCTCGACGACGGGCGCGGGCTGCCCGAGGGCTTCGACCCGCAGCGCGCCGGGAACCTCGGACTCCAGATCGTCAGGACCCTGGTGGAGGGCGAACTGGGCGGCACCTTCGACATGCTCCCCGGCCCGGAGCGCGGCACCCGGGTGGTGCTGGACATACCGGTACGGCCGCAGAAGTAGCCGCACCACGCCACACGAACAGCCGCACCGCCGTCGCCGAAGACAGCGAAGAGCCCCGGACCGAGGTGACGGTCCGGGGCTCAACTGCTCACGCTTTACTGCGCATTGGGGGGTACTGCGCGCTGCGATTCGGGGGCGGTGACTGCATACGCGCTGTATGCGCCGCCGAGCAAAGGCTCGAAGCAGGGGTGGGTCAGGCGGTCGCGTTGCGCGCCCGGTTGCGAGCGGCGCGGCGCTTCATCGCACGGCGCTCGTCCTCGCTGAGGCCACCCCAGACACCCGAGTCCTGGCCGGACTCGAGGGCCCACTGCAGGCACTGCTCCATGACGGGGCAGCGGCGGCAGACGGCCTTGGCTTCCTCGATCTGCAGCAGCGCAGGACCGGTGTTGCCGATGGGGAAGAACAGCTCCGGGTCTTCCTCACGACAAACGGCGTTGTGACGCCAGTCCATGGCTGCTACCTCTCCTTGTGTCAAACACGTTGCTTGTGAATGTGAACGCTTTCACGAATCCCCTCACGAGGGAAGGCCCGACTTCCAGCGAACATACGAACACTGGTTGTGGTCCTGAGTGTGAGGAGGGATTCTGGTTCTCAGGGAGGCCGGTGTTGCGGGCCGTCCCGATCGCCATGAAGAGACTCGCAAACCTCGACGGCGGATACAACCCCTTCCGAGAAGTTTTTTTTGATTCCTCGGTGTCGGCTAGGTCACAGCCGTACTTCTATGGGGTGGATGGCAGTCCGTACGTTCGAGATAAAGGACTTTAGGCCCTTCCACTCACACAATCACACGCAGTGCACGGCGAACGCCTGTGAACGCGACGCTCGTACGCAGTCCGAGGTGGTCGCCGTCCATTTGAAGGGGCAGCGGAACCTTCGAATGCAAGGTGAAGTCCGTGAGGTCGTGGAGTGTTACTGCGTGCTTGCCGTGAGGGCCGCGTTCGGGCGTCGAAGTGAGCAGCTGGGTGGCGTACCGGGTGACCGCCGGAGTGGAGAGCCGGCTCAGTCCGAGCACGTCCAGCGCGGTTTCGAAGGACGCCTCGGGGGAGGCGTACAGCGGACGATTGCCCAGGTAGGTCCAGGGGGAGGTGTTGCAGACTATCGACAGGACCAGGTCGGTCACCGGGTCGTGGCCGGGGCGCTCCAGGGAGATCACCCCGTGCCTGCGGTGCGGCTCGTCGAGGAACTGCCGTACCACCTGGCGGAGATAAAGGGCGTGGGTCGAGCGTTTTCCGCGTTCGCGCTGCTGCTCCACCCGGCCGATGACTCCGGCGTCGAATCCGAGTCCGGCGCAGAAAGTGAACCAGCGTTCCGGAACGGCTTCGTCGTCCGTTCCCGGTACGCCCTTCGTGAGGCCGAGGCTCACTGTGCGTTCGCTTCCGGTACGCAATGCGTCGAGAAGTGCGCCCGTCGCTTCCACGGCGTCATTGGGGAGACCCAGTGCGCGGGCGAACACATTTGTGGAGCCGCCGGGTACGACGGCGAATCCGGGGAGCCGGTCGAGATCCGGCCCGTGGTGCAGGAGGCCGTTGACGACCTCGTTGACCGTGCCGTCGCCGCCGAGGGCGACGACCAGCTCGATGTCCTTGCTGTCCGCGGCTCTGCGGCCCAGATCGCGGGCGTGGCCCCGGTACTCGGTGGTGACCGTCTCCAGCTTCATCTCGCTGGCCAGGGCGTGGATCAGCACGTCCCGGGTGCGGGCACTGGTGGAGGTGGCTGCTGGATTTACCACGAGAAGTGCGCGCATGCGCAGCAGATTACCGGCCGCCAGTGCGTGGGTCGTCCTCCGGTACGACCGGCCGGGGTCCGCCGGCGGGTGGCCGCTACCCTGCAAGGGTGAGTAAAAAGCCCGCCAAGAAGCCCGCCAAGAGGCCTGCCGAGAGGCCCACCGACAGGCCCGCCAAGGGGGCCGGGCCGCAGGCCGGTCAGCAGGACGGGCCGCTGCCCGAATCGCCGGTCGTGCCGCATCCGGCCGTGCCCCGTCCCGCCCGCCTCGGCGCCGCCGCCGTGCTCGTCGCGGTCGAGGGACTGGCGCTCGTCGCGGTCGGCCTCTCCATGCTCGTACTGGGCCTGCTGGGCAGCCCCGACCGGCCGGAGCAGGCCGAGATGGGCGGGCTCACCCTGATCGCCCTGGCGGCCCTTCCGCTGCTCGCCGCGAACGGCCTGCGACTGCGCCGCAGCTGGTCCCGCGGCCCCGCGGTGATCACGCAGCTGATGGCGCTGCCCGTCGCGTACACCCTGATGACGACGAACGCCCCCTGGGCGATCCCGGCCGGCATCGCGCTCGGGGTGATCGCGGTCGTCTCGCTGGTACTGGTGCTCAACCCGGCCGTGGTCGACGCGCTGGGCATCAAGCGGGGCCCGCGCGGCGCCTGACCGGCGCGGCCCGAGCCCCGTACGGGAAAAGAGCTTCCCTACTCCTCGACCAGCAGCTTCTCGCGGAGCTGGGCCAGGGTGCGGGCCAGCAGCCGGGAGACGTGCATCTGGGAGATGCCGACCTCCTGGGCGATCTGCGACTGGGTCATGTTCCCGAAGAAGCGGAGGAGGAGAATTCGCTTCTCGCGCGGCGGCAGGTCCTCCAGCAGCGGCTTGAGCGACTCGCGGTACTCGACGCCCTCCAGCGCCACGTCCTCGGCGCCCAGGGTGTCCGCGACCGCCGGGGACTCGTCGTCCGTGTCGGGGACGTCCAGGGACAGCGTGGAGTACGCGTTGGCGGACTCCAGCCCCTCCAGGACCTCCTCCTCGGAGATCGCCAGGCGCTCCGCCAGCTCGTGCACGGTGGGGGACCTGCCGTGCTGCTGGGAGAGCTCCGCGGTCGCCGACGTCAGCGAGAGCCGCAGCTCCTGGAGCCGGCGCGGCACCCGCACCGCCCAGCCCTTGTCGCGGAAGTGCCGCTTGATCTCGCCGACGACCGTCGGGGTCGCGTACGTCGAGAACTCGACGCCGCGCTCCGGGTCGAACCGGTCCACCGACTTGATGAGCCCGATCGTGGCGACCTGGGTCAGGTCGTCCAGCGGCTCACCGCGGTTGCGGAAGCGCCGCGCCAGGTGCTCCACCAGCGGGAGGTGCATCCGCACCAGCCGGTTGCGCAGCTCCGCCTTCTCCGGGGAGCCGTCCGGCAGCTCGCGCAGCTCGATGAACAGGGCCCGCGCCCCGCTGCGGTCCCTCGGGTTGTGCGGGAGCTCCTTGTCGTCGCGCTCCGTGTGCACGTTGCTGTGCTCGTCGCTCATCTGGTTCGCCGCCCGCTCCGCTGCCTGCCGCTGAGCCCCTGCCGCCGGATCGGCGTCGCCCGCCTTGTCGGCGGGGGCCCCTCCGGCCTTCTCCGCAGCCTCGTACGCCGCGCCGCCGCCGTCCACCGGGTGCGGGCGGGCCTGCTGCTCAGGAATCCCGTCCAGCGCCCGCTCACTGCGCTCGTCGTCCCGCACCGGCCCGTTCCCGTTCACGCCGGACCGGGTCCCGCGCCGCGCTGTTTGTACAGGCTGATGCTGACCGTACGGTCGTCGGCGACGGTCGCGTCGACCTTGCCGGCGAGTGCGGAGAGCACCGTCCACGCGAAGGTGTCGCGCTCGGGGGCGCGGCCGTCGGTGGTGGGGGCGGTGACGGTCACTTCCAGTGAGTCGTCCACCAGCCGGAACACACAGCTGAGGACGGAGCCCGGCACGGCCTGCTGGAGCAGGATCGCGCAGGCCTCGTCGACCGCGATGCGCAAGTCCTCGATCTCGTCGAGGGTGAAGTCCAAACGCGCTGCGAGTCCGGCCGTGGCCGTACGCAGCACCGACAGGTAGGCACCCGCAGCGGGCAGCCGGACCTCCACGAAGTCCTGGTTCCCGGGCTCGCCTGCGATAGGGGACACCCTCACCTCCAAGGTGGCACAAGCGGTACGTCTGATACGTCTATCGCCGGTGACGCTACCGTGATCCGCCGTCCCGTGTCGCCAGGCCCCCTGCCCGACGAACCATCACTCATGGTAAGCACATGGGCACGGACAGTGGCTAGGGCCGTGCGGACCCCAATTGGGCGGCGCCGGTGAGGGGTTGACGTACCCAGGGGTCCCGGTTCCGAACCCTCGGAGATCGCCGCCCTCAGACGATCGCGCCGTCCTCGAAGCACCAGCGCCAGCTCTCGCCCGGCTCGAAGCTCCGCATCACCGGATGGCCGGTGTCCGTGAAGTGCCCAGTGGCGTGCCTGCCCGCCGAGGAGTCGCAGCAGCCGACGTGGCCGCACTCCAGACAGATCCGCAGCTGGACCGGATGCAGTCCGGCTGCCAGGCATTCGAGGCAGGTGTCGCTCAGCGGGGCCGGCTGTGGGTGCGGCAGCTTCTCGATGTGCGGGCATGCGCTCATGCTGTCCATTGTTCCCCCGTTCCCCCACGACGACGACCAGGGACTATCGATGGATGCAACTCCGCTGCTGGCCCTGATCGCGGGCAGCGCCGCCGTCGCCGGATTCGCCAGGCGGACCCCGGTGCCCGCACCGCTGCTGCTGGTCGCGGTCGGGATCGCCGCCTCCTTCGTGCCCGGGATGCCGGACTTCACGCTCGACCCGCACATCGTGCTGCCGCTGCTGCTGCCGCCCCTGCTGCACACGGCCGCGCTGGAGAGCTCGTACCTCGATCTGCGGGCCAATCTGCGGCCCGTCGCCCTGCTGTCGGTGGGGTACGTGCTGTTCGCGACGGTGGTGGTCGGCGTGCTGGTGAGCGTGCTGGTGCCGGGGCTGCCGCTGGCCTCCGCGCTGGTGCTCGGTGCGGTGATCGCACCGCCGGACGCGGTGGCGGCGACCGCGATCGCCCGGCGGCTGGGGCTGCCGCCGAGGATCACCGCGATCCTCCAGGGCGAGTCCCTGGTCAACGACGCCACCGCCATCACCGCGTACAAGGTGGCCCTGGCGGTGGCGCTCGGGGCCGGGGCGAGCTGGGGCGAGGGGGTGCGGGAGTTCCTGGTCGCGTCGGTCGGCGGGGTGGCCGTCGGGCTGCTGCTGATCCTGCCGATCCACTGGCTGCGGACCCGGCTGAAGGAGCCGATGCTGCAGAACACCCTGTCGCTGCTGATTCCCTTTGTTGCGTATGCGACGGCCGAGTACGTGGGTGCGTCCGGGGTGCTCGCGGTCGTGGTGGTCGCGCTGCGGCTCGGTCACCGGGCCTGGACGCTGGACTTCGCGACCCGGCTCCAGGAGGAAGCCGTCTGGAAGATGGTGTCCTTCATCCTCGAATCGACGGTGTTCGCGCTGATCGGGCTCCAGCTTCCGGTGGTGCTTGCCGGGCTCGGGGAGTACGGCGGATGGCAGGTCGTCCGGTACGCGGTACTGGTGTTCGTGCTGGTGGTGGCGGTGCGGTTCGTGTGGGTGTTCCCGGCGACGTATCTGCCGAGACGGCTGTCGGAGCGGGTGCGGACCCGGGAGCCGGACACCAACTGGAAGTCGCCGCTGGTCGTCGGGTGGGCGGGGATGCGCGGGGTGGTGTCGCTGGCCATCGCGTTCTCGATCCCGCTGACCGCGCAGGGGGAGCCGTTCCCCGGGCGGGACCTGATCCTGTTCCTGACGTTCACGACCGTGATCGGCACGCTGGGTGTGCAGGGGATGACCCTGGCGCCGCTGATCCGGGCGCTGAAGCTGCCGGGGCGCAATGCGTACCAGACCACGCTCGTCGAGGCACAGGCGCAGAGCGAGGCCTCGACGGCGGCCGAGGCGCGGCTGGAGGAACTCCTCGCGGACGAGCACAACGCGCTGCCCGGCCCGCTGGCCGACCGGCTGCGGACGGTCCTGGAACGGCGGCGCAACGCGGTCTGGGAACGGCTCGGCCAGGTCAACGAGGTGACCGGCGAATCGGCGGACGCCACCTACCGGCGGCTGTCGCGGGAGCTGATCGACGCGGAGCGGGCGGTGTTCGTGGAGCTCCGGGACACCCGCCGGATCGACGACGAGATGATGCGCGTCCTGCTGCGGCGGCTGGACCTGGAGGAGGCGGCGGGCTGGCGGGAGGCGGATGTGGACATGGACTGAGATGGGGGCATGCACCGAGGAGTACGGCGGCTACGGGCGGCCCGTGATCACCGCCGCCAGGCGGGTGCCGTGGGGGAACGTTCCCTCTGCGGTCAGTGCCGTCAGGGCGTACAGCAGCTTCGCCACATAGAGGCGCTCGACCGGCAGTCCGTGCCGGGCGGTGAAGTCGGCGGCGAAGTCGACGAGCTCGGCCGGGGTGCGTGCGTAGCCGCCGAAGTGGAATCCGTCCGCGAGGGACCACGAGCCGGCCGGGCCGTCGAACGCCGCGAGCTGGAGCGCCCGTACCTCCGCCTCCAGAAAGCCGCCCTTGAGAACCGGAACGCCGATCGCGCGCTGCTCCGGGCCGAGTCCGGCCGCCAGTCCGGCGAGCGTGCCGCCGGTCCCGCAGGCCACGCCGACCACGTCCACCGCCCCGCGCAGCTCCTCGCCGAGCGCCGCGCAGCCCCGGGCGGCGGCCGCGTTGCTGCCGCCCTCGGGGACGACGTACGCCTCGGGGAACGGGGTGGTGGGCAGCAGGTCGGCGAGGAAGCCGGGGTCCGCGCGGCGGCGGTAGTCCGTACGGGACAGGAAGCGCAGCCGCATGCCGTCGGCCGCGCACCGCGCGAGGGAGTCGTTGAGCGGGCGGCCGGCCAGTTCGTCGCCGCGGACCATGCCGACGGTGGGAAAGCCGAGCAGGCGGCCCGCGGCGGCGGTGGCGCGCAGGTGGTTGGAGTAGGCGCCGCCGAAGGTGAGCAGGGGGCGGCCCCCGGCGGCGCGGATGTTGGGGACCAGCTTGCGGTACTTGTTGCCGGGCAGGTCCGGGTGGATCAGGTCGTCGCGCTTGAGGAACAGCCGCACCCCGTGCCGGGCGAAGCGCTCGTCGGCCACCTCGGTGAGGGGGCTGGGCAGCAGCGGGCGCAAGGGGCGGATCTCGTCGGACGGCACCCGCCCATTGTGCCGGTGACCTGCTGCTTCGGGCGGTCCCTTCCCTCAGGCGGGCTCTTGCTTCAGGCGGGCTCTTACTTCAGGCGGTCCCTGACCCGGTCGCGCAGCCAGTCCATGGTGAAGCCGCGCGGGTCGACCTTGCCGGGCTGCCACTCGCGGTGACCGATCACGGAGCGTTCGCTCCAGGAGTGCGAGCGGCAGATGGCGGCCGAGACGCGTTCGATCGCCTTGAGCTGGGCGGCGGGCCAGGGGTCCGCGCCGTCGCCGAGGTTCTCGCACTCGAAGCCGTAGAAGTGCCGGTTGCCGTCCGTGTTGGCCTCGTTGTCCGGCGGCAGCCGCTTCTCGGCGATGACCGCGCGCAGTACGTCGTCGTCGCCGAGTCCGGCGTGGTTGGCCCGCCCGTACCCGACCAGGTGGACCCGGCCGTCCTTGGCGATCACGCCGTGGCAGAGCGGGCCCGGCAGGTCGGCGTGGCCGTCGCGGCAGATCCGGACGGTGGCTTCGGTGCCTCTGGTGACGGTGTGGTGGATCATCACGCCGTGCACCGGCCCCCAGGGGCCGTGGCCCTCGCGGTTGTGGTTGCGCCAGTCGCCGACCTCGACGACGGTCACCCCCTCGGTGCGCAGACTGGTCAGGAAGGCGTTGGCGGAGAGCGGGTTGGCCATGCTGGCTCCTCGTCCGGACGGGCCACCGCGGGATCCGGTGACTCTGTGTATCGCTTGTACCGGAGAGTCCGGTTCCGGTACACCTCTCTCGCACACTGTGCGAGCCGATCCGGACAGCGGGGGAGGGCGGGGCTGAGCGGGGCCGGGCGGGGGTCCGGCGGCGTCAGCTCGCGAGCCAGAGGTCCGGGCCGAACACCTCGTAGTGGATGTCCGACGCCGGTACGCCCTTGGCGAGCAGCTGCTCCCGTACCGCCCGCATGAAGGGCAGCGGTCCGCACAGGTACGCGCGCGTGCCCGCCGGGACGGCGACGCCGGTGAGGTCCACCAGGCCGGTGAGCCCCGCCGGGTGGCCCGCCTCCGGCTCCTCGTAGAAGAAGTGCGCCGAGCCGTCGGCCAGCTTCTCGGTCAGCAGCGCGTGGTCGTGGCGCATCGCGTGCGCGGCGGGGGAGCGGTCCCCGTGCACCACCGTCACGGGGGCGGTGTGCCCGGTGTCGGCGAGGTGCGTGAGCATCGACAGCATCGGGGTGCAGCCGATGCCCGCCGAGGCGAGCAGGACGGGTGCGTCGCCGTCGTGCAGGACCAGATCGCCGTACGGTGCCGAGACTCGCAGCCGGTCGCCCGCGTGCACGCGCGCGTGCAGGTGCTGCGAGACCTCGCCGTCGCCGATCCGCTTCACCCCGATGGTGCGGAGGGCGGAGCCGGGAGCGCTGCTCAGGCTGTACTGCCTGATCTGCCGTGCGCCGTCCGGGAGTTCGACCTGTACGGAGACGTACTGGCCGGGCTTGTGCCGCGGGGCGGGGCGGCCGTCGGCGGGGCGCAGCTGGAAGGTGGCGACGTCGGCGGTCTCCTCGATCCGGCCGGCCACCTCCCAGTCGCGCCAGGTGTCGCCCAGCAGGACGCCCTGCTCGGCGTAGAGGCGGCTCTCGATGGCGACCAGGGCGCCCGCCATCAGCCAGTAGACCTCGTCCCAGGCGGCGGCGACCTCGGGGGTCACGGCTTCGCCGAGGACCTCGGCGATCGCCTCGAAGAGGTACGTGTGGACGACCTTGTACTGCGGCTCGGTAATGCCGAGCGAGGCGTGCTTGTGGGCGATCCGCGCGAGCATCGCGTCGGGGCGGGTGTCCGGGTTCGCGACCAGGTGGGTCGCGAAGGCGGCGATGGAGCCCGCGAGGGCCTGGCGCTGGGTGCCGGCCGCCTGGTTGCCCCGGTTGAACAGGTCGCGCAGCAGCTCGGGATGGGCGGCGAAGAGCTTCTCGTAGAAGAGTCCGGTGATGTCCTCGACGGCCGCGCCGACGGCGGGGAGGGTGGCGCGGACGGTTGCGGCGGAGGTCTCGGAAAGCATCGGTGGCTCCTTGGCCGGATCTGGTCGTGAGCCGCCG
This sequence comes from Streptomyces sp. NPDC032721, assembly GCF_055579625.1. Taxonomy (NCBI): domain Bacteria; kingdom Bacillati; phylum Actinomycetota; class Actinomycetes; order Kitasatosporales; family Streptomycetaceae; genus Streptomyces; species Streptomyces sp. NPDC032721. Next base: position 165,351 of record NZ_JBVIMX010000018.1, read on the forward strand.
GTGGGCCGCTCGCGGGTGAATTGGAATCTGAGATGCATATTTAAGGGTGTGCGTGGTGCGGGTGGGGGAGGAGGGGCGCGGGTGTTCCGCCGGCCTGACGGACTGACGGACCGGCGGACCGGCGGGCCGGCGGACTGTCCGGATCGCCTACGGGGACAGTTCGGTCGGCGACAGGGTCAGCAGGACCGGTCCGGTCGGGGACTCGACCAGATCGCCCACGGTCAGCGACCTGAGCGAGTCGAAGAACGCCTCCTGGGCCTGTCGCAGCGCCCCGCGCAGTACGCATGCCGACCGCAGCGGGCAGGGCGTCTCGCCCTCGCACTCCACCACGTCGCCCGGCCCTTCGAGCGTGCGGATCAGCCCGCCGACCGAGGCGGCCCGGCCTGCCCCGGTGAGCGCGAGCCCGCCGCCGCGTCCCCGGCGGGCCTCGACCATGCCGAGGTGCTGGAGCCTGGCGACCACCTTGGCGGTGTGCGTATACGGGATCGCCATGGCTGTCGCCACCTCGCGGGTGGTGGGTGTCTCGCCCTCGGCGACGGCCAGGCGCATCAGGACGCGCAGTGCCAGATCGGTGAACCTCGTCAGCCGCATGGCCTCACGCTAAGTAACTTGCATCTCAAATGCAACTTAAGGCGGGTCAACCCCGTCGCGCGCTCTTCCCCCTTCTCTGGTGATCTAGTCACACTCTTTTGTGTAATGGCGCACCAACTCCCCGTGCTGAAAGGCTACTTGCGCAGGTCAGCACATGATCGAGAGCAGAATCGAAAGGGAGACAGATGTCGGTCGAGGCAGGTTCCGAAGTCCGCGAACAGCAGGCGCCGCAGCAGAGTCTCGGTACGGCCGCCGCGCGGAACTTGGCGACCACCACCAAGTCCGCCCCGCAGATGCAGGAGATCAGCTCCCGCTGGCTGCTGCGGATGCTGCCCTGGGTGCAGGTCCAGGGCGGTGCCTACCGGGTCAACCGCAGGCTCAGCTTCTCGGTCGGGGACGGCCGCGTCACCTTCGTACAGACCGGCAGCCAGGTGTCGGTCATCCCCGCCGAGCTGGGCGAACTGCCCGCACTGCGGACGTACGGCGACACCGAGGTGCTCCGGGAGCTGGCGCAGCGCTGCGAGCAGCGGGAGTTCGCCGCCGGTGACGTGATCGCCGAGCAGGGGGCGGGCGCCGACACGGTCTACCTGCTGGCGCACGGCCGCGTCGAGAAGATCGGCTCGGGGCCCTACGGGGAGGAGCAGGTGCTCGGCGTCCTCGCTGACGGCGAGTACTTCGGCGACCAGGCGCTCGTCATGGACGGCGCCCACTGGGGGTACACCGCCAAGGCCGCCACCGCGTGCACCGTACTCGCCCTGACCAGGGACGACGTGCTCACCCTCGCCGACCGGGCGCACTCGCTGCGCGACCATCTCGCCCAGGTCCGCACCCTGCCGCGCCAGCGCACCAACGAGTTCGGCGAGGCACCCATCGACCTGTCCGCCGGCCATGTCGGCGAAGCCCTCGTACCGCACACGTTCGTGGACTACGACGCGGCGCCGCGCGAGTACGAACTGTCCGTCGCGCAGACCGTGCTGAAGGTCCACACCCGCGTCGCGGACCTCTACAACACCCCGATGAACCAGACCGAGCAGCAGCTCAGGCTCACCGTCGAGGCGCTCCGCGAGCGCCAGGAGGACGAGCTGGTCAACAACAAGGAGTTCGGCCTCCTCGCCAACTGCGACTACGGCCAGCGCCTTCAGCCCCACGACGGCGTGCCCAGCCCCGACGACCTCGACGAACTGCTGTCGCGGCGGCGCGGCAACAAGTTCTTCCTGGCGCACCCGAAGGCGATCTCCGCGATCGGCCGCGAGTTCAACAAGCGGGGCCTCAACCCGGACACCGTCGACGTCTCGGGCAACCGCATCCCGTCCTGGCGCGGGGTGCCGATCTTCCCGTGCAACAAGCTCCCGATCAGCGACGCGGGCACGACGTCGATCATCTGCATGCGTACGGGACTGGAGGAGCAGGGCGTCATCGGGCTCCAGCAGTCCGGCATCCCGGACGAGATCGAGCCGAGCCTCTCGGTGCGGTTCATGGGCATCGACGAGCAGGCCCTCATCTCGTACCTGGTGACGGCCTACTACTCGGCGGCCGTCCTGGTCCCGGACGCGCTCGGAGTGCTGGAGAACGTCGAGATCGGACGGTGGAGGTAGGCGGCGGGGCAACTGCCGCGCATCAGGACGGGTCCGGGGTTCGGGGACGGGCGAGCAGGAGGGGACGGCCCGAGGGGGTAAGGGGAGTACGGGGGTGCGGGGAGAAGCACGACACCCCCCGGTTCGGAGGGAGTTGGCATTGACCATGACCACGACCCATGCGACGGGCGGCCCGGGGGGTGGCACCGAGGGGGCGGCCGGACTCCTCGCCCGCACCAGGACGGCCGTCGACCCCCGACTGAGGGCAGCGGTCGAGTCGTTGCCCGGACAGGTCCGCCGGATCGCCCGCTACCACTTCGGCTGGGAGCTGGCGGACGGCACCCCGACCGAGGGGTCGGCGGCGGGCAAGGCGATCAGGCCCGCCCTCGTCCTGGCCGCCGCCCACGCTCTCGGCGGCGACCCGCAGCAAGCCGTACGGCCCGCCGCAGCAGTGGAGTTGGCGCACAACTTCACGCTGATGCACGACGACGTGATCGACGAGGACCCGACCCGCAGGAACCGGCCCACGGTCTGGACCGTCTTCGGCATACCGGACGCGATCATCACGGGTGACGCCCTGTGCGCCCTGGCCCTGCAACTGCTCGCCGAGGACCTGCACCCGGCCTCCGCCAAGGCCTCCGCCCGGCTCGCCGCCTGCGTCATCGAACTGTGCGCGGGCCAGCAGTCGGACTGCGCGTTCGAGCAGCGGGCCCCGCAGGACGTCACCATCGACGAGTGCCTGACCATGGCCGAGGCCAAGACCGGCGCCCTGCTGGGCTGCGCGTGCGCCCTCGGCGGGCTGTACGCGGGGGCCGGGGAGGAGGAGGTCGAGGCGCTGGACGCGTTCGGCCGGGAGGCGGGCCTCGCCTTCCAGCTGATCGACGACCTGATCGGCATCTGGGGCGACCCGGCGCACACCGGCAAACCGGCCGGGGCCGATCTGGCCGCCCACAAGAAGTCGCTGCCCGTGGTGGCGGCGATGGCCTCGGGCTCGCCCGCCGCCGAGGAACTGGCGGAGCTCTACCGGGGCCCCGCCATGGACGCCGCCGCGGTACGGCGGGCCGCCGACGCCGTGGAGCGGGCCGGAGGGCGGGACTGGGCGCAGAGCCAGGCCGCCGACCGGATGGCCAGGGCCGTGCAGCACCTCTCGCGGGCGGTGCCGGACCTGGCGGCGGCGGACGAACTGCTGGCGCTCGCGGAGTTCGTGACACGCCGCACGCGCTGAAGCCGGCGCACGTGCTCTGCGTGCGCCGAAGCCGCCGCATGTGCCGAGGGCCCGCCGGGACACCCCCGTCGGGCCCTTCCGCGTACCGTCGCAGCAGTCCTCCGTACCGCCGCAGCGGTCTTCCGGGGTGTCAACTCTAAGATCGACTTAGACAGTTGTGGGTTACGGAGACGGAGACGGCGATGGGTGTACAGATACGGCGGGCGGTCGCGGCCGACCGGGGCCTGGTGCAGAACCTGCTGCACCGGGCGTTCCACGACGACCCGGTGAGCTCCTGGGTCTTCCCGGGGCTGGACCACCGAGCCCGGGCGCACCCCCTGCTGATGGGGTCCTTCGTCGACGTGGTGCTCGCGGGCGGCCGGGTGGACCTCGCGGACGACGGGGCCGCCGCCGCCCTCTGGCTGGACACCCCGGCGGGCAGGCCGGAGCCGGACGACGGGGCCGCGCAGCTGCGCGCCGCCATCGACCCGTACAACGACCGCATCGAACTGATCAGCAACCTCACCGCGGGCATCCACCCGCACCACGAGGCACACACCTACCTCTGGATGATCGGCGTGGACCCGGACCGGCAGGGCGAGGGCTACGGCTCGGCGCTGATGGAACCGGAGCTGGATCGCTGCGACCGCAAGGGCCGGGCCGCGTACCTGGAGGCGAGCAGCGCGCGCAGCCGCGAGCTGTACCGGCGCCTGGGCTTCGACGACCACGGCACCCCGCTGCGGCTGCCGCACGGCGGCCCGCTGATGTACCCGATGTGGCGCGCCCCGCAGGGCTGAGCGGCACTGACCGCCGCTGCGCTCACCCGGCGGTCACTTCGCCGGAATGGTGCGCTCCACCACCTGCTCCACCAGCGCGTCCAGCGCCTCGGGGGTCGCGGTCATGATGTCGGGCAGCGTGAAGAGTTCGAGCAGCAGGCCGGTCATGGCCAGGAAGAGCACCTGCACGTCCCGGGCGTCGCCCGGCAGGCCCGCCTCCCGGTGGAAGTCCAGGTTCGCCCGGAAGTCGTCGCCCAGCGTCCGGCTCAGCGCCTCGCGCAGAGCCGGACTTCTGGTCGCCTCCAGGCGCAGTTCCAGCAGTGCGAGGTAGCCCGAGCGCTCCGCGCTGACCCGGCCCACGAGCTCGCGCATGAAGTCCTTGACCAGTTCCCGGGACGGCTCCCGGGTCAGCAGATCGCCGAACGCCGCCGAGTCGGGCGTCATCCGCTCGTGGACGCGCCCCGCGATCTGCCCGAAGAGGGTGTCCCGGTCGGCGAAGTAGTTGGACGCGGTGCCGGTCGGCACGCCCGCGCGGGCGTCCACGGTGCGGAAGGTCAGCCCGCGCGCACCCTCGGCGGCGAGCGTCTCGATGGCGGCGTCCAGCAGGGCGGTACGGCGTTCCGGGTTTCTGGCCATGGCGCGCTCTTCTCCTTCTCCGGGGATCTTTAAGTTCTTCCACTTAAGGTCTTGCCTAACCACTACACCTGAAGCACTATAGCTGTCGTGGTTCTGGCGGCCGCCCGGTCGCCGCACCCCACCACACGACCCCGAACAAAAGGAACGCGCTTGCGCAAGCTCACGTACTACGTCGGAATGTCCATCGACGGCTTCATCGCCGCCCCGGACCACGCCATCGACGCCTACCCGGTCAGCGAGGAGTTTCTGAAGGACTTCCTGGTCGGCGCCTATCCGGAGTGCCTGCCCACCCACGTCCGGCAGGCACTGGGTGCCGACGAACTGCCCAACAGGCACTTCGACACGATGCTCCAGGGCCGCACCACCTACCAGGCCGCCCTCGACATCGACATCACCAGCCCGTACGCGCACCTGCGCCAGTACGTCGTCTCCGAGAGCCTCGCCGCGAGCGGCTCGCCGTCCCCGGACGTGGAGATCGTCTCCGGCGACGTGGCCGCGAAGGTACGGGAGCTGAAGGCGGAGGACGGTGAACTCGGCATCTACCTCGCCGGTGGCGGCCGGCTCGCCGGTCAGTTGCTCGACGAGATCGACGAAATCGTCCTGAAGCTCTACCCGGTCGTGCTCGGCGACGGGATCCGGCTCTTCACCGCCGGGTTCGACGTGCACTCCTTCGCACTCGACTCCACCCGCACGTTCGCCAACGGCACCCTCGTACTCACCTACTCCCGGCTGAAGGGCTGACCATTTTGCGCACTCTCACCTACTACATCGCCGCCTCCATCGACGGCTTCATCGGCCACCCGGACACCGGCGACGGCGCCTTCTTCGCGGAGGAGTTCCTCAGCGGGGACTTCCCCGCCTTCATGTTCGGCGAGTACGGCGACACCATCCCCACCGCGTTCCGCAAGATGGCCGGTATCGAGGACTCCGCCCCGCTGACCCGCTTCGACACCATCATCCAGGGCCGCAAGAGTTACCAGGTGGCCCTGGACGAGGGCGTCACCAGCCCGTACGCCCATCTGCGGCAGTACGTCGCCTCGCGCACCCTGGCCCCGTCGCCCGACCCCGACGTCGAGATCATCTCGGACGGACTGGTCGAGAAGGTACGGGAGTTGAAGGCCGAGGACGGTGAGCTCGGCATCTACCTCTGCGGCGGCGGCGCCCTCGCGGGGCAGCTCATCGACGAGATCGACGAGCTGGTCATCAAGACCTACCCGGTTCTGCTCGGCTCCGGTGTCCCGATGGCGAGCGCCGGATTCTCCCTGAGGTTCTTCGAGTTGACCTCGTGCCGCACCTTCGACAACGGCGCCGTCGTCACCACCTACCGCACCCGCGCCCGGTGACCCCGGGCACGGACGGCCGCCGCTCGCAGCCCACGGCGGCCGTCCTTGATCGGCACCCCTCGCCGACCCACTAAAGTCCCGCCCATGACAGGAGAGTCATGGGTCGGCTGGTACCGCGATCGTGCCGGTACGCAAGCCCTCGCCATCAGCACCGACGGGCAGCGCCTGCACGCCCGCATCAGGGACGTCGAGTTCACCGGCGCGAGCTTCGACGCGCTGCTGCCGTCCGAGGAACCACCCCCGGACGACCACCACTTCACCCTCTCCGCACAGGGCGCGCTGTGCGGCTGCGTCCTGGAGTGGGACATACCGATGCCGGTGTACGACGACGGAACGGTGCACCGGGCCGCCCTGCGCTGCCTGCTCACCCTCGGCCGCCCCGACCCGGCCGGCGGACCGGGCCCGGAGCGCCTGCACCTCGGACTCGCCCTGCACTTCGACGGCGCCCTGTACGAGTCGGGCCGCGCGGAACGCGACTTCGCGGGCGCACTCGCCGAGATCCAGCGCGCACTGCCCGAGGGCGCCTACCTCAAGTCCTGCCTCTCGTGCGCCTTCTCCGACTACTTCCCGGCCGCCGGGGCCCCGCTCTTCGGCGGGCTCGGCTGCTTCCGGGACGCCAAGGACACCTACCGCGCCGCTGACGGCAGGGACGGCGTCCTCGCACTGTGGGACCACAGCTCGGGCACCGTGCAGGAGACCCATCGCTGCCCGGACTTCGAGCGCCGCGCCGACGGACCGCGGGGCACCGGACACCGGGGCCCGTTCCCGCCGCCGCGCGCCGAACTCATCCACGTACAGGGCGACTTCAAGCCACCGCAGTCGGCTTCGGCCTCGGCGGGCTGACGGCATGCGCGAGGGCACCCCTCCGCCGCTTCGGCCGGCGGCGGAGGGGTGCCCGTGTTCCGCTGTGCGTGGGGGGTGGCGCGGGGGGAATCAGCGTGCGGTGTTCACCGCGCCGGTCAGTCCGTTGGCCCACAGCTGGTTGACGCGGGCGCGCTCCTGCGCGTTCGGGGTGGCGTTCTGGCAGGAGGTGCCGGGGCCGCCGCCGGACATCAGCTCGCTGCACGGGCCCGAGTAGTGGTCGGGGAGACCGAGGACGTGACCGGTCTCGTGGGCGGTGACGCGGGTGGAGTTGTACTGCTGGTTCTGCCGGTAGTCCAGGAAGATGTAGCCCCGGCCGTGCCCGTCGGTGCTGGCGTACGAACCGCGCGAGTCATTGCCCTCGCGGTAGGAGAAGCTGGCGCCGCTGGTGCTCTCCTGGAGCTTCACGTTGGTCACCGAGCTGTTCCAGATCTGGGTGGAACGGGCTATCTGGGTACGGAAGGTCGGCGCGCTGGAGGCGTTGTAGCGCACGGTGACGACCTGGATGCCCGGGTTGGCGGCGCGCTGCTTGGCCACCTCCTTCCAGACGGCCTGCTGGAACGCCTTGGTCGCGGCGGCGTTCTCCTTCGACTGCTCGTAGGAGACGTACGAACTCACCGGCGCCGGAGCGGAGTTGACGGGGGCGGCGTTCGCGACGGGTGCGGCGCCGACGGCGGCGAGGCCGAGGCCGATCGCGGTGGCGAGAAGAGCGCGGGGGTGTCTCATGTGGGGGTCTCCCTGCTGGTCCGTTGCCCGGTGGGTCCGGGTGGGGATGGGACGTGCGAGTGGGACAGGGGAGAGTGTGGTGGAGGAGCGGGCGGCTGCGGATGATGCCAACCGGTGATAGCGCGGCAGTATCACCCCGGTGAAGCTCTCCCGGCGGCCCCGCGAACGGCCGGGGAACTCCCGTATGAATTCGGCCACTTGACCGCCCGTACGGCAGGCGTCATCTGGTGCCCCCGGAGGGCCGGCTCTACCCTCTGCCCCATGGAGCTCGAAGTGAGACACCTTCGTGCACTGTGCGCGATCGCCGACGCGGGCAGCCTGCACAAGGCAGCGCGCGTGCTCGGCATGAGTCAGCCCTCCCTGACCACCCAACTCCGCCGCATCGAGAACTCCCTCGGCGCCGAACTCTTCTCCCGCCGCCGCACCGGCTGCCGCCCCACCCCCCTCGGCCAGTCCCTCCTCAGCAGGGCCCGCCCCCTGGTGGACGGCATGAGCGCACTCATCGCGGAAACCCGCGCCGAAGCGGCCCTCAGCACGCCCAACGGGCAGACCCTGCGCATCGGTTCCACGGCGAGCCGGGTCGTCGCGGGCTGGCTGCGACGGCTCAGGCTGCGCCTCCCCGACACCGACACCACCCTCCACGTCGACGTCTCCGCCAACGCCCTGCTGCGGATGGTGGCCGCCGGATCGCTGGACGTGGCCTTCGTGCACGAGGTCGAGGGGTGCCCGCTGCGGCTGCCGCCCGGCCTGGAGATCCGCGTACTCCTGGACAGGGAGCCCCAGTTCATCTCCCTCGCCGTCGACCACCCGGCCGCCGCCGCCCCCGTCGTCGACCTGGCGGACCTGGCCGCCGACCGCTGGATGGTCGACCCCAGCGTCGACGGCGAACGCGACGGCCTGCGCCGCGTCCTGGCGGCAGCGGGTCTCAACCCGCCTCTCCTGCACGGCGATTACCTCACCGCGTCCTCGCTCATCGTCATCGGCGAAGCGGTCGCCCCCTGCCAGCCCACCTCCGGCCCCCGCGACGACATGGCCATCCGGCCGCTGCGCGACGACCCGCTGGGAGTACGGCTGCTGCTGGCGGCCCGCCCCGGACTGAGCGAATTTCCGTACCTGTACCAGGACTTGGAGACGGCGTACCGCGAGGCGGCGCTGCGGGCGGCGGGGTACCGGGAGTGGCTGCGGCGGAAGGGCAGCCCGCTGCTGGCGGCGTAGGCGGGGCCGGAACGCGAAGGGGCCGGAACGCGAAGGGCCGGAACGCGAAGGGGCCCCGCCACGACGGGGGAACGTGGCGGGGCCCTCATACACTCGCGTGCCCAGGGGGGCGGCGGGTCATGCACGAAGCGGTGGAACTTCTTCCGGAAGGGGTGGGAGGGGCAGAGGGAGGCAGGGGCCCGGCAGGCTACTGCCCTTCGCCCGATCCGCCCGAGCCACCTGCTCCGGAGCCCTTGGTGCCCTCAAGGATGTCGTTGACGGTGTGGGAGGCGCGTACCGCGTCCGCGTATTCCTGGCCGTACTCGTCCTTCGACAGCCCGTCGCAGGCCGCCGGCTTGACGATGTCCTTCTTCGGGTCGAGCCGGTCGCCGAGCTGCTCGCGCAGCGCCGCGGCGCACGCCTGGGCGGCGGGACTCTTCTCCTTGACGGAGGGGGTGGGAGAGGGGGTGTAGGTGGAAGCGGAGGTGGGGCGTGCGGGGGACGGGCCGTCGGACGGCTCCTGCGAGCAGGCGGTGCTGAGGGCCGCCAGTGCGGCGAGGAGCAGAGCGGCCGGGACGGCGGTACGTGTGGTGCGCATGGTGGAAGGATCTCCCCGGGGGCGGGCGGCTGCATACCTCGGTCGACCGGCCATGACGAGGCTGTGGCCGTGCTGTGACCGAGGGGCGGCGGACAGTGGGTGTTCTCGGGTCACGGCCTGCGGAGCAGGGTGATGCCGTCCTGCTCCGTCACCTCGACGTAGCCGTGCTCGCGGTAGAGGCGCAGCATCTGTTCGGTGCGGGCGGTCGGGCAGGGCACCTTCACCGTCGGGTCGGTGCGGTCCGCGACCACCCACCGGGGCGGGTCCGCCGGGAGCCCCGTCGGGTTCGCCGGGTCGGGGCCGGTCCCGTAACAGACCAGGCTGACGGTCGTACGCGAAGTGAGCATCGGAGCCAGGCGGTTGGAGGACGCCACGGTGTCCCCGTCCGGGATCCGGTCCAGGACCTGGCGGGCGACGGCGACGTGCGGCGGGGTCTGCCAGGCGGACGGGAGCACCAGGTCGTGCAGCGGGTAGACGGCCGCGGTGACGGCGGTGAACGCCGCCGAGAAGGTGAGCGCGCGACGGCGGCGGCGCCCGTGCAGGAGGTCCTTGCGCCGGGACAGTACGTCCACGAAGCCCGCGAAGAGGACCGGCATCAGAATGGCGCTGTAGTGGAAGCCGGGCTGCCAGTAGTGCTCGTTGCCCGCCACGAACCGCCAGCCCAGCGTGGGCACGCAGAGCAGCAGCAGCGGCGACCGCAGGCCGAAGAACGCGACCGGCGCCGCGAGCATGAGCAGCAGCAGCCATTTCATCGGCGGCCAGAAAACCCCCAGGGCGAGCTGGAGGACGTTTCCGGAGGGCGAGGCCCCGTCTCCCGGTATCTGATTCCAATAGGCGAACGCGCCACTGGGATTCATCGCGGGAAGCAGTACGAGCATTTCGACCGCGGTGCCCGCGATGCCCAGGACGGCCACGCCCGTTCCCAGCAGGAGACGGGAATTACTGTCCTGCGCGGAACGCCGTTCCCGTATCGCCTGCCAGGCGATGTACGCGCCCACGGCGGCGAGCGTCAGCCCGAGGTCCTCCTTGACGAGGAGCAGCGGGGCGGCCCAGAGCGCGCCCGCCCACCAGCGCCGCTGTGCCAGCGCGGTCGCGCTGAACGCCAGCAGCGGCACGGCGAACGCGATCTCGTGGAAGTCCTTGGCCGCCGCCGAGACGATCCCCCACGAGGCCCCGACCCCGCACCCCACCACCAGCGCGGCAACGGGCCCGGCCGCCCGGTGCGCCCACCTGGTCAGCGGCAGGCAGGCCAGCGCGAGCAGCGCCGACTGCACGATCAGGAGGGTGACACCGCTCGGGAACAGCCGGTAGACGGGGGCGACGAGCACCAGGATCGGATGGAAGTGATCGCCGAGGAGGTTGAACCCCGGCCCCTTCAACTCGACGATCGGCGCCTCGCCGCGCGCATAGGCGGCGATGGCCTGCTCGAATATCCCGAGGTCGAATCCGGCATTGAGCATACGGCCGTTGCGGAGAACGGCGACCGTGGAATAGAGGACGAAGAATAGGGCGGTCAGCGACCAGGCGAGGGTGCGGGGCCCGGGAATTCGCTTGCGCAGTACCGAAATCCGGTCGGGCGACATTCGGCCGGCCGCCGCCCACGAGGGTATTCGCGCGGCCTGTGAACCGCTTTCCCGTACCCCTGCTGCCACCGTCTCGTCTCCCTCTGCTTTTCACCGCGCCGTCGCCGGACGTCCTGGCCGTCCCCGGTCGTCCTGGCCGTCAACGTACGGGGCGGGTCAGAAGGTTTCCAAGCGGGGGTGCGGGGCCCGCCTCACCCCTTCGGGGCGTCGAGGAGCAGGCGGGCCCAGACGGTCTTGCCGATCGGATGGCGCCGGTGGTGGCCGGTCTCCTCGGCGAGGGCGGCGACGAGGAGGAGCCCGCGCCCGTCCTCGTCGTCCTCGTCGGTCTGCACGGGGCGGGGCGGCGTGTCGTTGGCGTCGGAGACCTCGATGAGGCAGTGCGGGCCGTCAGTGGTCAGCCTGACCTCGAAGAGGTGGCCGCGCCTGCCGCCGTGTTCGACGGCGTTGGTGGACAGCTCCCCGCAGACGAGGGTCACCCGGTCGATGTCGTTCTGCCCGTACCCCCAGCTCAGGAGCGTCTTGGTGACGAGACCCCGGACGAGGGGGATGCATTTGCGGACGGAACGGAACTGCATCCTCCACTCCTGAACGGTGATCTGTCGGTCATCTGCGGCCATCGCGGGCATTGCGTTCCCTCGTCGCGAGCGGGATGTCACCTTCCCGGCCATGAAGGGACCGGGCTTGTGGGCGCGGTTCCTGCAAGCCGGGTCGCGCTCCCGACTGCCCCCGACGATGGGGCGGTCACGGGTCGCATCTCCCAGTACGGGTAGCTAGGCCGTGTCTGGGACGGGTGCGGTGACGAGCACCCACGCCAGGCGTGCACGGTTGCGCACGTTGACCCCGGCGACGTGGTCGGCGGGCCCAGCGAGGCCGCACCGACGACAGGAGAAGTGGTCCCGGTCGGGCCGGTTGGCCCGCTCGGTGTGTCCGCAGCGCGGGCAGCGCTGCGAGGTGTAGGCCGCATCCACCGCGAGGAACGGCACCCCGGCCCGGCGGGCCTTGTACTCAAGGTGCTGCCCGAGCTGGTGGAACGGCCAGGAGGAGAGGGCGTCCCGCTGGCTGCGACGAAGCCGTACCCGGGATGGGGTCTCCCCTGCTCGAACGAAGTTGAGAGCTTGGGGAAGGATCCCGTCGAGTTCCTCGACGGCGATGCCCCGACCGGTGCGTTGCGCAGCGGACACGATCTCCTTGGCGATCTTGTGGTTCACGTGGGTGGCATGACGGTGCTCCTTCTTCGTGCGGCGGGCGGCCCGGCGCCGGGCCGAGCGGGTGCTCTTCTTCTGGAGTTCGGCCCGTTTACGGGCATGCCAACGCCGGTAGCGGGACAGTCGGCGGCCCTGGTAGTTGGTGCCGTCGGAGGTGGTGGCCAGATTGACGATGCCCCGGTCCACGCCGAGAAAGTCCACCGGCTGGTACACCTCGGGGTCGGGCACTTCGCAGGTGGCCAGCAGGTACCACTTGCCGTGGATGCGGATGAGGTCGGACTCACCGCGCCGGTTTTCGGCGAGCATTCTGAGCTGGTCGGCTTGGCCGGCGTAGCGCAGCCCCTTGAGGCGTCCGTCCACCGTCCAGATCGACACGGTGCGGGCGTCGTACTGCCAGGACAGGCACCGGTCGTCGAACGGCTGGGCGGCGTCCGGACGGAACACCACCGGCGAGCCGGTGGCCCGCGCCCACCGTTTCGAGCCCACCTTGCCGAGGTTCCCGGCCTTCAGGCTTGCGCGCAGGGTGGTGTACGCGTCAACGGTCTTCTTGATGACTCGTACGGCGGGCTGCGCGGACAGCCCGAACGTGGCCTTCACCTCGGTATAGACGAGTTTTTGCAGGTCGTTGCGGGAGAACACCCGCTGCTCGAACGCCACCTGCGCCGCATACGTGGCGGACCGGTTGCAGGCATGCAGCGTCGCCCCAAGCGCCAACGCCTGTGCGGGCGTTGGCAGCAGCTTCACCCGCACGACCAGCTTCACGCCATCGACCGTACGGTCGTAATCTACACACCCGTACCAATTTCCCACCCACTCTCTCGCACCAGCGACCACGGGAACACATGTTCGCTCGCCTCGCCTCCGGCAGGATGACCTTCGCGGGCGCCCCGCCCTCTGCTCTCAGGTCGCAGGGGTTACCTAACGTGGCTAATCTGTCGGCCGGTTGGTCTCATCGGGATGTCCGTACGGGCGAGTGAGGGGCACGAGTGTCGCGTCCACAGCCTCACCTGGCTCTGCTGTCGGAGCTGTTGGCCAGTGCGGAGTGGCAGGAGGCACGCCGGCTCAGCGATTTCACCTGGGTGTTCCGGCTGGTGAAGGCCAAGGACGGGATCTGCTCCTCGCGGATCGCCGCCCTGTGCGGTATGACACCCAGCGGGGTCGGCGAGATCGGGGATCCCGGCCACGGGCTGCTGGACGTCCACGAGCCACAGGTTGACCCACGGGTTGCTGTAGATCTGCCGCTCGCCATGGACGGTCCACTGCATGAGCCCAACTCCCTTGTACCGGTGAGGACTCCAGCATGTCACTGTGACGAGAATTAGTGGAGGAGAGCCCTGCCCGGCGGCCCGGACCGGTGTCCGGAACGCGACGAGGCCCGGCGAGGGGTGCTCGCCGGGCCTCGTCGTGGCCTCTGACCGACGCGCCTGGTGGGGCGCCGACCGGAGGGGGAGGGGGAAGGTCAGGCCTTCTTCGTCTCCCAGAAGATGCGGTCGATCTCGGCGATCAGCTCAAGGGCCTTCTCGCCGGTCTTCGGGTCCGTCGATCCCTTGGCGGCCGAGAGGGCCTTGAGGGTGTCGTTGACCAGCTGGTGCAGCTGGGGGTACTTCTCGAAGTGCGGGGGCTTGAAGTAGTCGCTCCAGAGCACCGAGACGTGGTGCTTGGCGAGCTCCGCGCGCTGCTCCTTGATGACGACGGCGCGCGCCTGGAAGTGCGCGTCGTCGTTGGCGGCCATCTTCTCCTGGACGGCCTTGACCGACTCGGCCTCGATGCGGGCCTGGGCCGGGTCGTACACGCCGCAGGGGAGGTCGCAGTGGGCGCTGACCTTGACCTTGGGGGCGAACAGGCGGGAGAGCATAAGTCGCATTCCTTCCTCGTGATCGTCTTCTCAAGGGGGAGATTACTCCGTGAGGGAGGTGTTTTCGCGAGTGCCCCCATGGGCTTACGTCAAAAGTCCGGGGCCACTATGGGACCGGGGGCCGGTGAGGAACGGAAGCTGGAGGTGCCGCAGATGACGGAGAGCGGGCGCGCCCGGGACGGGCGGGACGGGATCGAGGAGGGAAGGGAGCCGCCGGGGCAGGAGACCGGGGCGCCGTTCGGGATCGCCGAGGTGATGGGCCATTCGATGGTGCCCACGCTGCTGCACCGGGACCGGGCGCTGGTGCACTACGGCGCGGAGGTCCGGCCGGGTGACGTGGTCGTCATGCGGCATCCGTTGCAGCAGGACCTGCTGGTCGTGAAGCGGGTGCTGGAGAAGCGGGAAGGCGGCTGGTGGGTGCTCGGGGACAACCCGGACGCCGAGGTGGTGGATTCGCGGGCCTTCGGGGCCGTGCCGCCCTCGTTGGTGCTGGGGCGGGTGCGGGGACGGTACCGGCCCTTGCAGGCCGGGCGTCAGTGGTCGGTGGGGACGGCGCTCTCCTGGCTGGCCTCGGCGGTGCGGCCGGTGCTGGCGGACCGTTCCGTCTCCAGGCGCTTGCGGGCCCGGTAGGCGGCGACGTTGGCGCGGGTGGCGCAGCGGTCGGAGCAGTAGCGGCGCGACCGGTTGGTGGAGGTGTCCAGGTACGCGTTGCGGCACGGGGGTGCCTGGCACAGGCCGAGCCGGTCGGCGCCGTGCTCGGTGAGGTGGAATGCCAGGCCCATGGAGGCGATGGCGGCGTACCCCGCGGTCGCGTTCGACGGGTGGTCCGCGAGGTGCATGTGCCAGTCGGGGAGCCCGTCCTCCTTACGGGTCTCGTGGCCGGAGATCTGCGGGCTCACCGGGAATTCGAGGAGGAGGGAGTTGAGCAGGTCGACGGCGAGGGTGTCGTCACCGGCGTCACCCGCCTCGAAGATCGCGCGCAGCCGGCCCCGTACGGAACGGAACCGGGTCACGTCCGCGTCCGTCGCGCGCCGGGCCGCCTGCTTGTTGGTGCCGAACAGGTCGCGGACCGCTTCCACCGTGGTGAGCACGTCCTTGTTGCGGGCCGGCTCCTCGCTGTTCACCAGGCGTACGGCATAGTCCGCGTAATAGGCCAGTTCCACTTGTAGTCCTTACTGGTGCGGTCTAGTCTCGGCGGGGCGTCTGAGTAATGGGCGTTTCTCGTTCGAGAGTATTACGGGAGTGGGCGGTTTCCATGACGGGTGCGGCGGACACGGCGAATACGGCGGGCTGGAATTCCTGGCAGGAGAGCTGGGACCGGCAGCAGGAGTGGTACATGCCCGACCGCGAGGAGCGGCTTCGGGTCATGCTCGACATGGTGGAGGCGTTCGTCGGGGCCGAGCCTCGGGTGCTCGACCTGGCGTGCGGTACGGGAAGTATCACGGGCAGGCTGCTCCGGCGGTTCCCGGGGGCCACGAGTACCGGCGTCGATCTCGACCCGGCGCTGCTCACCATCGCGCGCGGCACCTTCGAGGGGGACGGCCGGGCCGAGTTCGTGACGGCCGACCTGATGGATCCGCAGTGGCGCTCCAAGCTGCCGTACGAGACGTACGACGCGGTGCTGACCGCCACCGCACTGCACTGGCTGAAACTGGGGCCGCTCGGGACGCTGTACTCGCAGCTCGGCGAACTGGTGCGGGACGGCGGGGTGTTCATGAACGCGGACCGGATGAAGGACACCTCCACGCCCCGGATCAACGCCGCCGAGCGGGCACTTCGGCACGCCGGGATGCAGCGGGCGAAGGCCGAGGGCGTGCTCGACTGGGGGCAGTGGTGGGAACTGGCCGCCGCCGACCCGCAGTTGGCCGCTCCGACCGCCGAGCGGTTCGCGATCTTCGGGGAGCACGCGGACGGCGAGACCCCGTCCCTCGAATGGCACGCCTCGACCCTGCGTGCGGCCGGATTCGCGGAGGCGCGGGCCGTGTGGGCGTCGCCGTCGGATTCTATGGTCCTTGCGGTCAAGTAGTGGAAGTGGTGCATGAAGCGGCTGCTGGGAAAGGGCTGGGAAACGGTGCCGTAGGGATTGTGTGACGCCTGCGATCTTGCCTTGGATTTCGGCGAGAGTGTTTTCTCCATGCTCTTTCGGGAGCTCTTCGGGGAAAGGCACGACTGCGATGAAAATGACGGCATTGAGGCGTCGGATGGTGCAGGCGGGTGCGGTGCTGACCGCCGCGGCATCCGTGACGCTGTTCACCGGTTCGTCCGCGAGCGCCGGCGGCACGAAGACCTGCAACGCCGACCAGATGTACATGTACAACATCTGTTTCGACGGGGCCGACGACAGCTTCACGGTCAACGACCTGGTCGCGGACGGCGAGCGGGCCGTCGTGGTCTGGGCCGCCAGGGACGGTTCCGGCAAGAAGGGCCAGTGCGCCGATGACAACGGCGCGCTGAACAGCCCCAAGAAGTGCGACTACGACTTCAAGGAGGGCCCGCAGATGGCGGTGCTCTTCCACGGCATCACGCAGAACGGCCCCCGGGGCAAGGCGCACAACATCTCCTGGCAGTACACCGGGTACACCACCCCCAGGTAGCGGGCGCCGCGCGCGTACGCCGGAGGCGGCAGAGGATGCACCACCATCCTCTGCCGCCTCCGGCCCGTTCGGTGACCCAGGACCTCAGTCCAGGTAGGTCGTCCAGCCCTGGCCCGGCACGTTCACCTGGTGACCGCGCTTCTCGATCTTGTCCTTCGAGTTGCAGGTCGCCCTGCTCTTCGAGCCGGTGCTCTTCACCGCGGTGCCCACCTTGGTCGTGCGGTAGGCGGTCTCGGGGTAGATGCAGCGGACGTAGGCGCGCACCTGACGGCCGCAGGGATTCGAGGTGACCTTGGTCGTGTACGACTTGCCGCTCGTCGATCCCGATGTGTTGACCGAACAGCTGGGGTCCGCCTGCGCGGTCGCCGTGAATACGGGCAGGCTGCCGAGGGCCAGTACCGAAATGACACCGGCAATTACGCTTCGCCTGATCCTCAAGGAATTCCCCCAATTTCGTGGACTTGCGAGAGCGCGGCGAGCCTAAGCCGCGCTCTCGCGGACGATCAAGGGCAATTCCGTGCCACGGGCGTACGGATACCGTGAAACCGGTGGAGATTGCGAACCGGGTTCACAGCACCGTCGGATCACAGCACTTTCGGGATCACAGCACCTTCGAAAGGAACGACTTCGTACGGTCGTGCTGCGGATTGGTCAGTACGTCGCGCGGGTGGCCCGCCTCGACGACGACGCCCTCGTCCATGAAGACCAGCGAGTCGCCGACCTCCCTCGCGAAGCCCATCTCGTGCGTCACGACGATCATCGTCATGCCGTCCTCGGCCAGCGAGCGCATCACGTCCAGCACGTCGCCCACCAGCTCGGGGTCGAGCGCCGAGGTCGGCTCGTCGAAGAGCATCAGCTTCGGCTCCATCGCCAACGCCCGTGCGATGGCGACGCGTTGCTGCTGGCCGCCGGAGAGCTGCGAGGGGTAGTTGCCCGCCTTGTCGGCCAGGCCGACCCGGTCCAGGAGCTGCCCGGCGCGGGCCCGTGCGGTCGCCTTGGACTCGCCCTTGACCTGGACGGGCGCCTCCATGACGTTCTCCAGCGCCGTCATGTGCGGGAAGAGGTTGAAGCGCTGGAAGACCATGCCGATGTCCCGGCGCTGGCGGGCGACCTCGCTGTCCTTGAGCTCGTACAGCTTGTTGCCCTGCTGCCGGTAGCCGACCAGCTGGCCGTCGACCGTGAGCCGGCCCGCGTTGACCTTCTCCAGGTGGTTGATGCACCGCAGGAAGGTGGACTTCCCGGAGCCGGAGGGGCCGACGAGGCAGAACACCTCGCCCGTGGCGACCTCCAGGTCGATGCCCTTGAGGACTTCCACGTGGCCGAACGACTTGTGGACGTTCTCGGCCTTCACCATGACGCTCATCGGGTGCCCCTCTCACTGCCCAGGCCGAACAGATTGGCCTTGATCTTCTGCCAGGGGGTGGCGGGCAGCGAGCGCAGCGAACCCCGGGCGAAACGCCGCTCCAGGTAGAACTGGAAGACGGTGAACACGCTGGTCATGACCAGGTACCAGATGGCGGCGACGAAGAACATCTCCATCACGGCGTACGAGGTCGAACCGATCGAGGACGTCGAGCGCAGCAGTTCGTTGTACGTCACCGCGTACACCAGCGCCGACGTCTTGAGCATGTTGATGAACTCGTTGCCGGTCGGCGGCACGATCACCCGCATCGCCTGCGGGATCACGATCCGGCGCAGCGTCTTGGCCTGGCTCATGCCCAGCGCCTGCGAGGCCTCGGTCTGGCCCTCGTCTACGGCCAGCAGACCGGCCCGGCAGATCTCCGCCATGTACGCCGCCTCGTTGAGCCCGAGGCCGAGCAGCGCGCACAGGAACGGGGTCATCACGTCGGTCATCTCGTCCTTGTAGAACGGACCGAGATTGAGGACCGGGAAGATCAGCGCCAGGTTGAACCACAGCAGCAGCTGGAGGTAGACCGGCGTACCGCGGAAGAACCAGATGTAGAGCCAGGCGACACCGCTGGTCACCGGGTTCTTGGAGAGCCGCATCACGGCCAGCACGATGCCGAGCACCACGCCCATCACCATGGCGAGCACGCTGATCAGCAGGGTGCGGCCGGCGCCCGCGACGACGTCGGAGTTGAAGAGCGTGTCGGGGATCGCCCCCCACTGGATGTCGCCCTGCGAGAACGAGTACCCGAGCAGGAGCAGTACCGCGACGACGATCACGCCGCTGACCCAGCGCCCGTAGTGCCGGACGGGGATGGCCTTGATGACCTCGGCGGGACCGGACGGCCCCGCGGGACCTGCCTGACCGGCCGGAGCGGACTTCCCGGAGCTGCCGGACGACGGGGTGACCGTCGGGTCGGCCGGTTCCGGGGCCGTGGAGCCGCCGGGGATTTTGTCGGCCGGCTCCTTGCTGAACTTCTCAGTCATGACGACTGCCCTTCAGTGATGCACAGAGGAACGACACGGCCGGCGCACGCACGCGCGAGAGCGCGGTGCGCCGGCACGGGGGAGTACCGGTCACTTGCCGCCGTTGATGGCCGCGGCGTCGATCGCGCCGGTCTGGGCGCCCCACTTCTCCAGCACCTTCTTGTACGAGCCGTCCTTCATGATCGCCTCAAGGGCCTCCTTGACGACGTCGCGCAGCTGGGTGTTCTTCTTGTCGACGGCGATGCCGAACGGGCCCGCCTCGAACTGCTCGCCGACGACCTCGAAGGTGTTGCCGCCGCCCGCCTTGCGGGCCAGGTCGGCCGCCACCGGGTAGTCGTTGACACCGGCGACCACACCACCGGCCCGCACGCGGGTCTGCGCCTCGGTGTCGTTCTCGAAGGACTTGATGTCGACGGCCTTCTTGCCGGCGTCGGTGCACTTCTTGGACTGCGTCTTCAGGGCCGTCTCGTACGTGGTGCCCATCTGCACGCCGACCGGCTTGCCGCACAGGTCGTCGAAGGACTTGATGCCCGCCGCGTTGCCCTTCTTGACGTACACGGCGGTGCCGGCCACGAAGTAGTCGACGAAGTCGACGCCCGTGCCGAGCTTCTTGCCCTTGTCGTCCAGACCCTCCTGGCGGGCCTTGGTGTCCGTGATGGAGGACATCGCCAGGTCGTAACGCCCCGTGTTCACACCGGTGATCAGGGTGTCGAACTTCGCGTCGGTGAACTTCACCTTGACGCCCAGCTTCTTGGCCAGCTCGGCGGCGATGTCCGGGTCCACGCCGATGATGTCGCTGCCCTGCTTGGACTCCATCGGGGCGTACTCGGCGTTGGTGCCGATCTCCAGCGTGCCCTTCTTCTGGATCTTCTCGGGGAGCTTGGCGAAGAGCGCGTTGCCGCCGGTCTTGGCCTTGCCGCCGCCGTCACTGCCGCTGTCGCCGGCGCCGGTCTGGTCACCGCAGCCGGTGAGCACCAGGGCTCCGGCGACCGCGAGCGCGCCGACCGCGGCTATCCGGGAACGAGCGGCCGTGCGGCGGGGGGTGCGTGCGGTCATGGGGGTCCTCCGGCAGATGAGGGTGGGACGTACGGGGTGCCCGGGGCACTGTTTCCGAGCGTTTGGCCCGGTTGTTCCGGGTCTGGCGCGGTGGTCGAGCACGCGGCTCTGGGTGGCACGACCGGGGCGCGACCAGGTGTGATGACGGCATCTTGCCATTCGGACCCGTTCAATTAGGGCGCCACTCATGTCAAAATCAGATAACGGGTGATCCCCGTACCCCCAACGGGCCGGTACATCAAGGCCGGACCTTCTACGGGGAGTTCGGTTCCGCGCCGGAGAATCTGCGGTCCGTCTCGCGATGCGGATACAACTCAAGCCGCGTAATGGGACAAGTCCAGGACCTGTGGTGAACTTGTCCGACATTGCGCCATGAGTCATCCCACAACGCACCGCCGGTCTGCCCGCATTCGGTCACGGCACCGATACGGACTCGTCGTCGATGTGCTCGGTCCGGTAAGAAGGACCCTTACACCCCTCATCCGGGGCCCAGGGCGCGTGTGCGGCGCGCCCGCGCGTTCGCACCTCCCCCTGTCAGGGCGGGCCAACCGTCCACGACCGGGCGCGAACGCGGACCCGCCCACCCCTCCTCAACCAGGAGTGGCCACCCTCAACTGATGAAGACTTAAGGGGTCTGAAGACAATGGCAGCGGAGATCGTCAATCCCGAGACCGGCACGAGCGCAGGGCTGGATGAGCCCTTCGACCCGGCCTTCGCGCTCCACCGGGGCGGAAAGATGGCCATCCAGGCCACCGTTCCCGTGCGCGACAAGGACGACCTGTCCCTCGCTTACACACCCGGTGTCGCCAAAGTGTGCACCGCCATCGCCGAGCAGCCGGACCTGGTCAACGACTACACCTGGAAGTCGAACGTCGTCGCCGTCGTGACCGACGGCACCGCGGTCCTCGGTCTCGGTGACATCGGCCCGGAGGCATCGCTTCCGGTCATGGAGGGGAAGGCCATCCTCTTCAAGCAGTTCGGCGGCGTGGACGCCGTCCCGATCGCCCTCGCGACGACGAACACCGACGAGATCGTCGAGACCGTGGTGCGCCTCGCCCCCTCCTTCGGCGGGGTCAACCTGGAGGACATCTCGGCGCCGCGCTGCTTCGAGATCGAGCGCCGGCTCCAGGAAGCCCTGGACATCCCGGTCTTCCACGACGACCAGCACGGCACCGCCGTGGTCACCCTGGCCGCCCTGCGCAACGCCGCCCGCCTGACGAACCGCGGGCTCGGCGAGCTGCGCGCGGTCATCTCCGGCGCCGGTGCGGCGGGCGTCGCCATCGCCAAGTTCCTGCTGGAGGCCGGTCTCGGTGACGTCGCCGTCGCCGACCGCAAGGGCATCGTGAGCAGCGACCGCGACGACCTCACCCCGGTCAAGCGCGAGCTGGCCGAGCTGACGAACAAGGCGGGCCTGTCCGGCTCCCTGGAGTCGGCCCTCGCGGGCGCCGACGTCTTCATCGGCGTCTCCGGCGGTACGGTCCCGGAGGCCGCGGTCGCCTCGATGGCCCCGAACGCGTTCGTGTTCGCCATGGCCAACCCGAACCCCGAGGTCCACCCGGACGTCGCCCACAAGTACGCGGCGGTCGTCGCCACGGGCCGCTCGGACTACCCGAACCAGATCAACAACGTCCTCGCCTTCCCCGGCATCTTCGCGGGCGCCCTCCAGGTGCGCGCCCACACGATCACCGAGGGCATGAAGATCGCCGCCGCGAACGCGCTGGCCGACGTCGTGGGCGACAAGCTGGCCGCCGACTACGTCATCCCCTCCCCGTTCGACGAGCGGGTCGCCCCCGCCGTCACCGCCGCGGTCGCCGCCGCCGCGCGCGCGGAGGGTGTGGCGCGCCGCTAGTCGCCGCTGCCGCTGTTCCACGAGTACGGGCCGGGGGGGGGGGGGGGGGAGGGGGGGGGGGGGGGGGGGGGGGAGGGGGGGGGGGGGGGGGGGGGGGGGGGGGGGGGGGGGGGGGGGGGGAGGGGGGGAGGGTTGTCTCACCCTATCTTTCTCTTTTTCTTTCCTGGAACCACACCCCTCTCCCTCCTCCTTTGGGGGTGGGGCCCCCCCCCCCCGGCCCGTATCCGCTTGTGGGGTGCGGCACTTGGCCCCGTCGGCCGGTGATCGCGCGCCTATACTCCGTGTCTGCGCCGGGCGGCCGGGGCGTACGGCGGATGCGGGGGAAGCATGTCGGTGGACTGGTCGGGAATGTCGTCGGCGATAGGGCTCGCCGGCGTGGCAGTGCCCGCCCTGGCGGTACGGCTGGCCTCGTTCCCGGTGCTTGTCCGGGCCCAACGTGCCCTGCGCGAGCGGGAGTCGGCGGTGCGTGAGGGAGGCGCCTCGCCCTGGAAGCTGTCCCGGCCCGGAGCCGGGGAGCTGGCGCTGGCGGCCGTCGGCGGGGCCGCCATGTTCGGGTGGATCGCGACGGAATCGGTTCCGGGGTTCGAAACACTGGCCGGAA
Organism: Streptomyces sp. NPDC032721; assembly: GCF_055579625.1. Lineage (NCBI taxonomy): Bacteria > Bacillati > Actinomycetota > Actinomycetes > Kitasatosporales > Streptomycetaceae > Streptomyces > Streptomyces sp. NPDC032721. The sequence continues at coordinate 187,991 of NZ_JBVIMX010000018.1, forward strand.
CGATGCTCGACCTCCTCTTCGGCCGGGACCGCGCTGTCGGATTCCTGGCGATGCAGTTCCACCTGACGATGTCGGGCGCGACGAACATCTTCTTCGGCCTCGCGCTGGCGGTGCTGGTGCTCTGGCTGCTGCTGTGGTTCCTGACGCAGCGCAACCTGCGGCTCGCGGGGATGCCCGCCGCGCGGGGGCGGGCGGCGGGGGCGCAGTCGGTGGGGCTGCGGCTCGCCCTGCTGGGCGGGGTGCGGCTGGCGCTCGGGATCGTGCTGCCGTTCGGCCTGGTCGTGGCGGCACTGGTGTGCCAGATCGTGGCCGCGCTGGCCAGTAGGCGGGTGCTGCCCGCCGGGGTTCCCGCAGCCGGAGCGTTCGGCCCCGCTCAGGCATTCGCGCCGGGCGCGCCGTCGCCGTACGCGCGGACCGCGGAAGCCGGGCAGGCACCGCGGTACGCCCAGGTGCCGCCTGCCCCCGCGTTCGCGCCGGGCCGGCCCTCCCCGTACGTACCGTCGCAGCCGCAGGGTGCCGCCTCCCCGGTCGCGTACCAGGAACTCCACCCCAACGAGCCCCGCACCATCGCCGGTTACCACCTCATCGGCCGGATCGGTTCCGGCGGCATGGGGACGGTCTACCTGGCCCGGCGCGAGGGGTCCGCCACCCAGGTCGCGCTGAAGACGATCCACCCCGAACTCCTCGACCACGCCGAGCTGTTGAAGCGCTTCGAGCGGGAGTCCGAGGTGCTCGCGATGGTGCCGGGGGCGTACACCGCGCGGGTGCTGGACGCCGGGGTCGACGCCGGACGGCCGTACCTGGCGATGGAACTGCTGGACGGCCGCCCCCTCGACGCCCATCTCCGCGACCAGGGCCCGATCCGCGGCCCGCAGGCCCTGCGCGCGCTCGCCCTCGCGCTGGCGACCGCGCTGTCCGGGGTGCACCGGCTGGGCCTCGTCCACCGGGACCTCAAGCCCGCCAACATCATGTTGACCACGGCGGGCCCCAGGCTGCTGGACTTCGGGATCGCGGCCCTGGTGGACGGCACCCGGCTCACCCGCACCGGCGGCGGCCCGGGAACGCTGACGTACATGGCCCCCGAGCAGTTCGGCGACGAGCCGGTCGGCACGGCGGCCGACGTATGGGCGTGGGCCTGCTGCGTGGTGTGTGCCGCGCACGGGGCCAGCCCCTTCCAGGCGACCAGCACCGGTGCGGTGATCCGGCGGATCGTGGACACCGGGCCCGAGGCGGGCGCGCTGGCGGCGGTCGACGCACTGGACCCGGCGCTGGGAGCCGTCGTACGCCGGGCACTGACCGCCGACCCGGCGGCCCGCCCCGCCGACGGGACCGCGCTGGCGGAGCTGCTGACGGCGGACCGGTCGGCCTCGGACGTACGGGCGGAGATCACGCGGGGCTGGCAGACGATGGTGGTCTAGGCCGAGCGCCACGGGGCGGGTCAGGGCGCGACGCGGCGCGGGTCACACCCGTCAGTGGTTCCGTCGTGGGGGTGGACCGGCCTAAGGTCGGGCCATGTTCGCCGCCTACGCAGCCCGTATCGACCGTGACCAGCCGCTCAACGGACTTGAGTTGGGGGAGCGCCCGGAGCCGGAGGCCCGGCCCGGGTGGACCACCGTGACCGTGCGGGCCGCGAGCCTCAACCACCACGACCTGTGGTCGCTGCGCGGGGTGGGCATCGCCGAGGAGACCCTGCCGATGATCCTCGGCTGCGACGCGGCCGGCGTCGACGAGGACGGCAACGAGGTCGTCCTGCACTCCGTCATCGGGGACACCGGCCACGGCGTCGGCCCGTACGAGAAGCGCTCGATCCTCACCGAGAAGTACCAGGGCACCTTCGCCGAGCGCGTCACCGTGCCCACCTGGAACGTGCTCCGCAAGCCCGAGGAGCTCAGCTTCGAGGAGGCGGCCTGCCTGCCCACCGCGTGGCTGACCGCGTACCGGATGCTCTTCACCAACGCGGGCGTACGGCCCGGCGACGCGGTCCTCGTGCAGGGCGCGGGCGGCGGGGTGGCGACCGCCGCGATCGTGCTCGGCAAGGCCGCCGGGCTGCGGGTGTACGCGACCAGCCGCGACGAGGCCAAGCGCAAGCGGGCCGTCGAACTGGGCGCGCTGGACGCCTTCGAGCCGGGGGCGCGGCTGCCGCAGCGCGTCGACGCCGTGATCGAGACCGTCGGCGCCGCCACCTGGTCGCACTCGGTGAAGTCGCTGCGCCCCGGCGGGACCCTGGTGATCTCCGGTGCGACCAGCGGACAGAACCCCTCCGCCGTCGAACTCAACCGGATCTTCTTCCTGGAGCTCAAGGTCGTCGGCTCGACCATGGGGTCCAAGGACGAGCTGGAGGACCTGCTCTCCTTCTGCGCCGCCACCGGCGTCCGCCCGGTGATCGACCAGGTGCTGCCGCTGGACCGGGCCCGCGAGGGCTTCGAGCGGATGGCGGGCGGCGACCTCTTCGGAAAGATTGTGCTCACCGGGTCTTGAGAGTCGCGCGGGGCGCTGTTTGGATCACCGGCACCTGACTGAACTGGTGCTGTTGTCCGAGGAGTTGCCCCATGCGGCCCATGCGTACGACGTTGTCCAGAACCGCCTTTGTCGCTGTCGGTGCCGGTGCGGTGCTGCTGGCCGGGGGAGGGGTCGCTCCGGCGGCCCCCGCGCCCGCGCCCGCCCCCGCACCCCGGGCCGCCGCGCCCGCTCCGACGACGTACGACGGAATCCCCCGGCTGACCGACGAACGGGGCCGGGTCCTGACCCTGCGCGGCTGGAACGTCGAGGACAAGGCCAACCGGGGCGAAGCGGCCCTCTCCCTCATCACCGAGAAGCACTTCCGCGACATGGCGGCCAAGGGCTTCAACTTCGCCCGCCTGCTGGTCTTCTGGGACGACATCGAGCCCCGGAAGGGCCACTACGACCAGCGCTACCTGCGCAAGGTCGAGCGCATCCTGGACTGGGCGCACAAGTACGGCGTACGGGTCCTGCTCGACGGCCACCAGGACGTCTTCGGCCCTGCCTTCAACCACCGGGGCATCCCCGAGTGGGCGACCCGCACCGACGGGCTGCCCTTCACACCCAACCCCGACGACTGGTTCTCCGAGTACTTCCAGCCCGCCGTGCAGCGCGCCTTCACCCACCTCTACGAGGACGAGGACCTCCAGCGCGCCCAGGCCGCGCTGTGGCGGATGCTCGCCGACCGCTTCGAGGACCACCCCGCCGTCCTCGGGTACGACTTCATCAACGAGCCGATGGGCGAGCTGAAGGAGGGCGAGGACCTGGCGACCGCCGCCCGCCGGATCGAGCGCGACCAGATCACCGCGATGCACAACCGCCTCGCGGCGGCGGTGCGTTCGGTGGACCGCGACACCTGGCTGTTCGTCGAACCGACCCCGATCGTCGGCGAGGGCGTACCGACCGGACTCGGAAAGATCAAGGACCGCAAGGTCGTCTACGCCCCGCACTTCTACAACGCGGGGATGGAGGCGGGCACGGACTACGACCCCTCCGCCCGGTGGATCGAGTCGTACGAGGCGGCCGTCACGCAGTACCCGAAGCGGTACGGCGTCCCGGTCGTGGTCGGCGAGTGGGGCCCGCTCAACACCGGTCTGCCGAACATGGGCCGCTTCTACCGCGAGGCCCTCGCCTCGATGGCCCGCTACAGCTCCGGCTGGGCGGGCTATGTGTGGTGTTACGGCGGCGGCTACTGCGCGGTGGACGCCAACGGGGACTTCCGTACGAACAAGGAGCAGACGGCGTCCCCGTACGCCTCCGCCGTCGCGGGCCGGGTGCGGACGGACGCGTACGACCCGTCGAAGGGCACCTACCGGCTCGGCTACGACGCCGGACGGCGCTCCACCGTCACCGAGGTCTCCCTGCCGCCGCACCCGCGCGGCTGGCGGGTCGAGGTCGGCGGGCTCGCGTGGAGCGACACGCGGACGGTGGGCAAGGGGCGGGCGAAATCCGTGCGGGTGCACGCGGTGCCCGGTGCGAGGGTCACGGTGAACGTGTCGCCGAGGTAGCGGCGGGTGGGCTGCCCCGACCGGTGAGGTGGCGGCGGGTGACGGGCCCGGATTTTGTCAACGAAGGTTGACAGGGGCGGGCTTGTCAACGTAAGTTGACACCATGACCGAAGCAACGGACCTCGCCGAACGGGCGGGAGATCGGGATCCGCGGGTCGGACTGCGTGCGGTGGCCGCTCTGCGGCGGCTGCTGGAGCAGCTCGAAGCCGTACAGGTCAGGGGAGCCCGCAACCAGGGCTGGTCCTGGCAGGAGATCGCCGACGTACTGGGTGTCAGCAAGCAGGCCGTCCACAAGAAGCACGGGAGGTAGCGCCATGTTCGAGCGGTTCACGGCGGATGCGCGACGGATGGTCGTCGAGTCGCAGGGGCACGCGGCCCGGCTGAACTCCGACGAGGTGACGGAGGAGCACCTGCTGATCGCGCTGCTGGCGATGGCGGAGGACGGTGGCGTCGGGAGCTCCGTGGGTTCCGGCACCGGTGCGGGCCGTGGCGGTGCCGTGCTCGCCACCCTCGGCCTGGCCGGCCGCCGGTCCGAGATCGAGGAGTCCCTCGCACGGATGCGCAGGCGCGGCGGCCTCTCCCACGCGGACGCGGGCGCGCTCGCCGACCTCGGCATCGACATCGACCAGGTGGTCGCCAGGATCGAGGAGACCCACGGGACGGGCGCACTGGCGGGTGCCGGTCGGCCGAAACGGCGCTGGCTCGGCGAGCACCGCAAGTTTGCGGACGGCGCCAAGAAGACCCTGGAGCGGTCGCTGCGCGTGGCGCTCGGCCGCAACGACAAGACCATCGGCACGGAACACCTGCTGCTGGCGATGGCAGCCCGGCCGGGTGTGGTCGCGGACGTACTGACCGAGTACGGGGCGTCGCACGGGGAGCTGGAGCGGCTGCTCTAGGGCAGTGAGGGCGCGGCCCCGCCGGGGCCGCGCCCTCACATGGCGTCGTGTTACGCCTTCGGGCCGTTCAGCAGGCGGTCGATGTGTGCCGCCGTGGCCGCCAACCGGGCGCGCGCGTCCGCCAGTTGGGCGGACGTGACCCCGTGGTCGCGGGCCGCGTCGCGTACGCCGTCGCGGAAGCGGTCGAGCAGGCGGTCCAGTTCGCGGGCCGGGTCGGTGCCGGGCTTGGTGTCCTCGTAGGCCCACTCCGGAAGCGACTGGTCGGGTACGGAGTCCTCGGTGGCGGAAGGGGCGGCGTCCCTCGGCTGCCCACAGCCGTCCTTGGTCCACCTGTCCGTGCGTTCCACCGTGATGTCCGGTGTCTCGGACGGGGCCTCGTGCGGGCGGCCGAAGCCGAAGTCCTTGCCCCAGCTGCGGCTGAACTCGCGCTCGATCTCGGCCAGTCCCTCCCGTACCGCCGAGGGCCAGTCGCCGCGCGCCACATGCTCGCGCACCTGCTCCTCGACCCGGCGCGCCGCCTGCTGCATGTGCTGGCGGGCCCGTTCGGAGGTCTCCTTGGCCTGGCGGCGGGCCTCCTGGGCGTCCTGGCGGGCCCGGCGGCTCTCGTCCTTCGCGCGGCGGGCCTGCTCCTTCCACTCCTGGCGGGCCTTGCGCATCTCCTCCTTGGCCAGGCGCCAGGCCTCCTTGTCGCCCCAGGCGCCGCCCCAGTCGCCGGAGCCGGGGGAAGTGCCGGACTCCTTGGCGTCGGCGCCCGCCGATGCCGCCTGCGCGCGCATCTCCCGGCGGAGGTCGCCCGCGGCGCCCCGTACGTCGTCACGGATCTCGGCGGCCAGCTCGGACACCGACTCGCGGATCTCCAGCTCCAGGTCGGCCAGCTCGCCGCCCCGGTCGGCCAGTTCCTGGCGGCCCGCGTCGGTGATCGAGTAGACCTTGCGGCCGCCCTCGGTGGCGTGCGTGACCAGGCCCTCGGCCTCCAGCTTGGCGAGGCGCGGGTAGACGGTGCCGGCGGACGGGGCGTACAGGCCCTGGAAGCGCTCCTCCAGGAGGCGGATCACTTCGTAGCCGTGCCGGGGCGCCTCGTCCAGCAGCTTGAGGAGATAGAGGCGGAGCCGGCCGTGGGCGAAGACGGGAGCCATGTCAGAGGACCTTTCCGGTGGAGCCGGTCGAGCCGGTGGAAGGAGAGTCGGGCGAATCGGGCGTTCCGGGAGCGTCGGCGGGGGCGTCCCCGGAGGCGTCCGGGCGCGCGTCGGCGGGAGTGTCACCCGCGGCGGCGGCCGTCGGGGACGCGTCCTGGGGAGCCGAGCTGTGACCCCCAGGACCCGCGTCCCCGGGCGCGTCCCCCGCACCCTCCGCGTCCCCCGTGTCTCCCGCCCCCGCGGGCCGCCGCAGCAGCGCGATGGAACCCGAGACGGTCGTGGCGCGCAGCTTCCCGGTGCCCGCGCCCAGCGTGCCGGTGATCTTCTTCGCGCCCCACATGCCCGAGACCCGGAGGTCCTCGAAGGCGTTGGAGACGCTCCCGGAGGCGGTGTTCGCCTCGACCTTGGCGTCCGCCGGGTGGGGCAGCCGGATCGCGATCTCGCCGGAGACCGTGGTCAGGCCGAGATCGGTGGCGCGGCCCTGCTGCGGGCCGACGTCGATGGCGAGGTCGCCGTTGACCGACTCCGCCCGGACGGCCGAGCCGGAGGCCGCCATGACGGTGAGGTCGCCGGTGACCGACTTGAAGTGGAGGTCGCCGGTCACGGACTGCGCCTCGGTGGTGCCCGAGACGGTGTCGACCTGCACCGGGCCCGCGAGGGCGACCAGCGTGGTGTCACCGGTGACGCCGCGCACATCGGTGCGCGCCGCGATGCCGGAGACGACCGCGGGGGCGCCGACCGTACGGACCTCGACCCGCGCACCGGTGGGTACCGCGAGCGAGACGACGGCGGTGCGCTGCCACTCGGTGCGGTCGAGCCACTTGGCGGTGAAGCCCTTCCAGCTCAGGTCCTCGTAGCCGACGGTCAGCCGTCCGTCGTCGAGGGAGACCGTCAGCGGCGGCCCGTCGAGCTCGCTCACTTCGAGCCGCGCGCCGGGCTCGTCGGTGCCGACGACGTTCACCGCACCGTTGATGATGCGTACGGCGAGTGTGGTCACCGGCTCGTCGAAGGTGAGTTTCTGCGGTTCGGTGACGGACCACTCGGTCATGGTGATTCCTTCCCCAGTCGTACTGCCCGGACGGACCGCCCGGTCGGACTTCCCCTTGACGACGCAACTTGAATACGCAACATATCGCGTCCTCTGCTAAACACGATATATCGCGGATGGGTGAAGTCAACATAAGTGCCGCCCGGCGCCGCACTCCGTCCCCCGCTCCGCGAGAGGTGTGAGCGAGGCATTTGACCTAGCGTGGGCACTATGTCGCACCCTGTTTCGCCGCCCGCGCACACCACCGGAGCCACCGGAGCCCTGCTTCTGTGCCGCGCCCCGGTCGATGACGTACGCCCCGCGGCCCATCTGCTGCGCGAGCGGATGCTGCTCGCACCGGCGGGCGAGGGCTGGAGCGTGCTGGTCCCGGAGGGCAAGCCGTGGCTGGCGCAGGGGAGTGCGTACGAACCGGTGGACCGCGTCCTGGCAGGCTGGGCCACCGCCCTCGCGGTCAGCACCAGCTGGCCGGTGCTGGCCCTGTGGTGGGACCCGGACCGGGCGGGCTACTCGCTGGCCGCCGGATTCCGCCGCGGCGTCGGGTACGAGTGGCTGGCCGACGGCACGCCGCTCGGCGAGGACGAGGCGATGCGCACCTTCGCGGTGCGCCTGGGCCTCGACCCGGTGCACGACATGGAGTACCTGGAGGCACTGGCACGCCAGGACGCCGATGCCGACGCCCGCGCCCGGCTGCTCGGCCTGATCGCCGTACTGCACCGCACGGGCCTCACCCTGCCCCCGGGCCTGTCCCCCGGCGAGAGCGCCGACCGCCTGCGCGAGGCGGCCAGGGTGGGCGCGGGCGTGGAGACGGTGGAATGGGCGGGCTGGCGCGACGCCCTGCGCGTGGAACTGGACCGCGTCGACCACGGCCCCCTGGGCGACTGGGTCCGCGGCCCCCGAGCCCGCCTCCTCGGCGCCGCCCAACTCACCTGCGGCCTACCGCTGCTGGCCTGGGGCCTGCGCAGGGGCGGCGCGGGCTGGGCAGTAGCGGGCGGCCTGCTCCTGGCCCACGGCGCGGCGGGCCTGACGTACGACAGGATCAGGGCGCGGGGCTGAGGGGCACCTCGCCGGGCTGAGAGGTACCTCGCCGGGCTGAGAGGTGCGTCGCCGGTCACCCCCTCCGGCTCCGCCCTACTCCTCGTCCTCGTCCTCGTCGTCCAGCCGGGCCAGCCACGTCGCCAGGCGTTCCACCGGGACCTCGAAGTCGGGGTTCAGGTCCACGAACGTGCGCAGCTGCTCGGCGAGCCACTCGAAGGTGACTTCCTCCTCGCCGCGTCTTTTCTCCAGCTCTTCGATGCCACGGTCAGTGAAGTACATGGGGAAAGGATAAAGCGGACGCGAAGGTCCCGGCCCGTGGGAGGTCTTCCGGTTGGCGGGGCTGCGCTGCAACCGGACCGGCCGGTAATCTCGTGGAAGCTCAAAAGCGGTACGGGGCAGGGAAGTTGGGGCGCTACGGGGGCGGGGGGTCGTCATGGGCGAGGGTGTCCGCGATGGCTGAGGTCAGTCAGTGGCTGAAGGAGCTCGCCTCGGCGGCGACGGTGTACTTCACCGAGGATGCCGGGGGTGCCGAGGGTGCCGGGGGTGGTGCGGGGGGCGGCGACGGTGTGCACGGGGTTCCCCGGATGTGGGGCAGTGGGTTCTTCGTGGCGCCCGGGATCATCGTGACCTGCGCGCACGTGCTGCGGGTGCCGTTGCGGGACAAGCGGGACGCGCCGTTCCTGGTGCACGGGTACGGGTTCCGGGGCGGGCGGCCCGCGCGGGCCCGGCTGGTGGCCTCGCTGTGGGACCTGGGGGACGACGGCGACATTCCGGTCGAGCTCGACCTGGCCGTCGTACGGCTGGACGATCCGGCGCCGGAGCACGAGTGCGTCTGGCTGGCCGACTGGGCCGAGGAGCCCGCCGGGACCTCACGGCTGGTGCTGGGGTACGTACCGGAGGACCAGAAGAGCGGGGAGGGGAAAGGCGTCGCCTGGTCCGCCGCCACCCGGGTCGCGGTGCACGAGGGGCCCTACGGGCGGCGCTTCGACGAGGGGGAGGTGCGGGTGCGTCCCGGGCTGTCCGGCGGGCCCGTGCTGGACCCGCTGGCCGGGGCCGTGGTCGGGGTGACCAAGTCCCGGCGGCCCGGCGACCTCTCCGGCGGACTGTCCATCGCGACCTCCGCGCTCCGGCAGTTCGCGAGCTGCGACGGGCTGTACCAGGAGATCGTCCGCGAGCACGACAAGTGGCACGAACAGCGCTGGTCGGGAGCGGCCGACGACTGGATCGCGGAGCAGTCCAAGCTGGCGGGCACCGGCGCCGGCGGCGCGTACGACCGGGGCATCTGGACCCCGGAGGACCGGCGCACCGCGCTCGGACTGCTGGCCGGGCTGCCCGACCCCCTGAACGGATACGCCGTGACCGTACTCGTCCGGGCCTCCTTCTCGCGGCGGCGGATCGTGGACCCCCCTGCGGACCCGGTCACCTGGCGGGACGGACACGGGGAGCTGTACGACGGGTCCACCCCGCGCCGGTCCGGGTGCTTCCTGGACTACCTCGACCTCGTGCAGCGGTTCGCCGCCTCCGAGGGCCAGGGCAGCAGACAGCTGGCCGAGTGGATCGAGGAGCGGCGCGGCGGGGCGGTCAGGGAGGAGCCGCCCGAGCCCAAGCCGCTGCCCCGCGTACTGGTGGAACGGGCGGACGACGACGGGCCGCGCTGCCACCCGGACCCCGACAGCGACCGGCCGGTGATCATCCTGGAACTGCTGCGGCTGGAGGGCGAGCGGCACAGCTACGACTGGACGATCAGGGTCGACGGCGCCAACGGCCGCTCGGTGGCCGAAGGGCGCAACGTCCCCAAGGGCGAACTCTTCGACCGCGTGCGCCCCCTGCTCGACAAGTTCTTCAAGAAGATGGACGTCGACGACTGGCCCGTGCCCCTCGAAATCGCCGTGGACCTGGCGGAGTTCGACTGGCCCGTGCACCGCTGGCAGGTCCATCAACAAGCCAATCTCTACGCGCGCGAGCTGAAGGCCCTCCTCGGCGTACGCCGCCCCGTCGTCGTACGTCAGCTGGAGCGGCTCGGCACCGTCGACGACGCCTGGTCCGCCCGCTGGGCCGACACCCAGGCCGCCCCCCGGCTCACGGCCCGCCGCACCCCGCCCCGGGGCGGCATCCTCACCGAGGGACAGCTCGCCCGGTTCGCCGCCGGGGAGATCCCGGTGCTCTGCCGGAAGGCCGGCGAGGACGACTCCGAGGTCCTGCGGGACGCACTCGCCGCAGGCCACGGCATCGCGCTCTGGCACATCGACGGCCACCCGGACACCCCCTGCCGGGAGTCCTGCGACGCACTGCACGAATTCACCGGGAAGGAACTCGCCCGCGCGGGCAGGGCCAGCGAGCTTCCCGACCGGCTGCGCAGGATCAGGGAAGAGATCAGCAACACCGACCGGGAACACCCGGCCGAGGGCCTCGCCCTGCTGTACGACGACCCCAGGCGGCCGCCCCCGGTCGACCAGGGGGTGCTGGACTCGCCGTGACGAACACCCCGGCGCACCCCGCCGCGCCCGCCGCGTCCCGGGTCGCACGCCGCGCCACGAGCGCTCTCCCGGCCTTCCGCACCACTCCCGTTTCCCGGCCCCGATGGCCGGAACAGGCCTGCCCGCACAGGGGGGTTGGGTACATTCTCAGGGGCCCGTTGCGGGCACCGACTGCCCCCGTCGGTCAGGCCTCGGCACGCCACGACCGACCGACGACGAGGAGCACGCCATGAGTACGCACGAGTGGCTGATCTACCAGGGCAAGGGTGAGCCCGCGCCCGCCCGCATCGACGGGCTCCCCAAACCGCCGCGCTGGCGCAGCTTCAACGGCAAGGCGCTCACCGGCGAAGCCGGCGAAGCACCCCCGCTCGACGCCGCCTCCTCCCGCAGGCTCGGCGACCGCAGGTCCCTGTCCGCCCAGGAACCCCAGTCGCTCCAGCTCATCAACGCCGCCCTCTTCCTGCGCCGCCCGCTCCTCGTCACCGGCGACCCCGGCACCGGCAAGTCCACCCTCGCCCACGAGCTCGCGTACGAACTCGGACTCGGCCGGGTCCTCCAGTGGCCCGTCGTCAGCCGTACGGAGCTGAAGGACGGGCTCTACACCTACGACGCCATCGGCCGCCTCCAGGACGCCCAGCTCAAGGGCGCCGACGCGGCACAGACCCAGGACATCGGCCGCTACATCCGCCTCGGACCGCTCGGCACCGCACTGCTGCCGACCAAGCGCCCGCGCGTCCTGCTCATCGACGAACTCGACAAGAGCGACATCGACCTCCCCAACGACCTGCTCAACGTGGTCGAGGAGGGCGAGTTCGGCATCCCCGAACTGGAGCGGATCGCCGACCGGCCGGGCCAGGACGTCGTCGAAGTGCTCAGCGACGACGGGCGGCGGGTGCCGGTCACCGGCGGCAAGGTCCGGTGCCACGCCTTCCCGGTGATCGTGATGACCAGCAACGGCGAACGCGAGTTCCCCGCCCCGCTGATGCGCCGCTGCATCCACCTGCGCCTCCAGCCCGCCCGGGGCTCACAGCTCGCCGCCATGGTCCAGGCCCACTTCGGCGAGCGGGCCGACGAGGCCCACCAGGACCTCGTACGCCTCTTCACCGAGGGCGGGGACGGCGAACTGCGCCCCACCGACCAGCTGTTGAACGCCATCTACCTCACCCGCAACGCCCAGCAGGAAAGCCTCGGCAAACTCCTGCTGCGTCCCGCCGAGCAAGGTCAGCGGCCGTAGCCATGGCAGGCCGACGGCACGGGATCACGGCGGGCGACAGCATCAACTCCGGTGCCACTAACGAGCAGTTGACGTCCCTCATCGCCGGTCTGCACAAGCTGGGCATCGACCCGCACCCCGACGAACTCGCCGACGCCCTGTGGCTGGCCCGCTGGGCGCCCGCCGTGCACCCCGGGCGCGCCCCCGGCCCGGACACCGGCGAGCCCGACGGCCGGGGCGACCGCGAGGGGCGGACCGGCCAGCCGCCACCGCTGCCGGGCACCACCCCGCCGCACGGCACCCGGCTGCCGGGCCCGGCCACCGCCGAACTGGCCGTACCGGGGCCGGGCGCCGGAGCGGGCACGGACGGGGGCGGCGCCGAAGCCACGGACGGAACCGACGGTACGGGCGGGAAGGGCGGCCCGGACGGCAGGGGAGGCCCGGACGGCAGGAGCGGCAAGGGCGGCCAGGTCCGCGTGCCCACCGCCGCCTCCCTCCCCGAACCACTCGCCCTGCAAAGGGCGTTGCGCCCACTGCGCGGCTACCGCGCCCCCACCCGCAGCACCACCTTCGAAGGGCTCGACGAGGACGCCACCGCCGACCGGGCCGCCGACTCCGGCGTCATCGTCCCCGTACTGCGCGGCAGCCGGCGGCGGGCCGCCCGCGTGCAGTTCGTGATGGACCTCTCCTCGTCGATGGTGGTCTGGGAGGAGACCCTCCAGGAGCTGCGGCAGATCTGCGAACGCTCCGGCGCCTTCCGCGAGGTGCGCGTCCACTACGTGCGCGAGAACGCCAAGGGCGAAGCCGCCTTCGCCCTGTCCGCCGACCCCGACGCCCCCCTGCACAGCGCCAGGGAACTCCGCGACCCCACCGGGCGCCGCCTCACCTTCGTCCTCTCCGACTGCGCCGGACCCCTGTGGCGGGCGGGCAAGATGCAGCAGCTGCTGCACGGCTGGGCCGCCACCGCCCCCGTCGCCGTCGTCCAGCCACTGCCGCAGCGAATGTGGCGCAGGACCCATCTGCCCGCCCTGCACGGCGAGTTGGTACGGGAAGAAGGTCCCGCAGGACGCCTGGAGTTCCGCCCCGCCGGGAGTGAGAAGCCCTGCCCCGGCGCGCTGCCGGTACCCGTCCTGGCACCCCGCCCGGGGCCGCTGCGGGCCTGGGTACGGCTGGTCTCCGGGGCGAAGGGGCAGAGCCTGCGCACCGTCGCGGGCTGGGTGCGCGCCGAGCACCCCGCCTCCGGGGCGCCCCGCCGCACCGACCGCGAGGTCACCCCCGCCGACCGGGTGGGCGCCTTCCGCAGGACCGCGTCCCCGGATGCGGGCCGCCTCGCCGTCTACCTCTCCGCCGCCCCCCTCGTGCTGCCCGTCATGCAGCTCGTCCAGCGCGCGATGCTCCCCGACAGCGGCCCCGAGGTGCTCGCCGAGGTGATGCTCGGCGGGCTGCTGCGGCGCGGCACCGACGTCGACAGGATGATCGGTTACGAGTTCATCGACGGCGTGCGGCGCGAACTCCTGGAACAGATCGCCGTCAGCGACGCCCACCTCGTCCTCAAGCACTGCTCCGGCTACCTTGAGTCCCGCTACGGCCACACCGTCCGCAACTTCCCCGCCCTGGCCGCCGCCTGCCTGGCCGGTGAGGCGCACCGGGCGCCGTCCGGCCGCCCCGGCGTCATCGAGGAGGACGGGCTGCGCGCCTTCGCCCGGGTGTCGGCGGACGTACTGCGCCGCTTCGGACAGACGGTGCCGATGGTGACCGCCGCCGACGCGACCGCGGTGGGCGAAGGATCCGAAGAACTCGCCAGGAGAGCACGGGAGCTGGTCGCCCAGTACACCGCCGGGCACGCCGCCCGCGACCTCGACGAGGCGGCCGCACTGCTGCGCGCCGCCGTCCTCGCCTCCCGGGACCCGGGCCCGCTGCACGCGGAACTGGGGGCGCTGCTGTACCTGCGCTGGGAGGTGCGCCAGACCACGGAGGACCTGCGCGGCGCGCTGGAGTCGTTCGCACGCACCGAGCCGGCAACGCTGAGCTCCGCACTGCTGCGGGCGTGGCACGCCACCCTGGTGGCCGTCGCGGCCGAGGTGGAGGTGGCGGGCGCGGAATCGGCCGCGCTCCCCGACTTCGTACGCGAGCAGGAGGGCGAACCGTACCGGGCGCAGCGGCTCCAGATGCGGCTGTGGGGGCAGGCGCTGGCCCGCCTCCAGGAGGCCAGGCCCAAGCGCGATCCGGCCTCGCGCGACGACGACACCGTCTACCCGAACGCGCTCCTCACCCTGCGGGTGATGGCCGGGTGGGGCTCGGCCCCCGACTTCAGGGAGCTGCTCAGGAGCGAGTACGGCGGCGAGGGCGAGTGGACCGCGCGGATGCTGGGCGAGGCCGTGGACACCGCGCGGTCGTGGTGCTCGGCGGACGGGATCGGCAAGCTGGAGTACTGCGCCGACCTCAGCCTCGACCTGGCCAGGCATCTGCTGGGACAGGGCGAGGTGCGCTGGGAGCCGGAGGCGGCGCGGCGGACCGAGGGGCGGCAGTACGCGGGCGAGGCGGTCGCCACGTACCGGGAACTGCTGGCCGAGCTGGAGTGGGGGAGGGGCGGCGCGGGGTCGGCCCTGCGGGGGGTGGAGGGGCCGGGGGAGCCGGCGGCGGAAGGGTCGGGGGAGGCGGCGGCGGATGAGCTGGTGGGCCCCGGCGACGACGGCAATCCGTACGTGGACGAGTACTCGGACCTGTACCCCGGTCCCGAGGGCGGCGCACCGGGCCTGAGCCGCCACCCGGGCTCTCCCCGGGCCTCGGAACCGGACCAGGACTTCGGGCCGGACCAGGACTTCGGGCCGGACCAGGACTTCGGGCCGGACCAGGAATTCGCGGCGGATCAGGGCTTCGGACCCGGCCAGGGCCGGGGCGTGGACCGCGACGAGGGCTTTGGCCAGGACCTCCGCCCGGTCGGCCGCCCCCGCCACACCTCCGGGAGCGCCGCCGACCCCGCCCCGGCCGTCCGCGAGGCCCACGAAGCGCGCGTCGCCCTGGAGCGGCGGCTGGCGTCCGCCTACCTCGGGCTCGCCGCCGCCCTCCAGCTGGCCGGGGACGGCGCCACCGGACCCGAGGACGAGCGCCTCCAGGTGCTGCGGCTCGCCCTCGAACTCAGCGGGGACGACCGCGAGTTGCGCACCCTCACCCTCCAGCACCTCGCCTGGGCACTCGCCGACGCCTACGCCCGCACCGGCGACCGGGAACTCCTCCACGAGCAGATCGACGCCTGGTGGGCGTCGCTCGCCGGGCTGGAGCCGGACAGCGAGTTCTACCCGTACGCCCTCAAGTCGCTGGGCGACGCCCTCATCCGCGCCGAGGAGTGGGACGACGCGGTACGGATGATGCGCGAGGCCGTCGACAGCACCGCCGACGGCGACCCCGAGCTGCCGGGCCGCCGGATGGCCCTCGGACACGCCCTGCTCAGCCGGTACGTCGCCAAGGGCGGCCAGTCCGACCTGCACGAGGCGGACTGGATGCTGGGCGCCGCGGCCCGCAGCAGCGAGGGCACCGAAATAGCGGCCGCCAGCTGGCAGTTGAGGGCCCAGGTCGCCGAGGAGCAGGCCCAGCGCGGCAGGTCCACCGCCCGCTGGAACGACGCCGCCGACTACTACCGGCGGGCCGCCGAGACCGCCGAGGAGGCGGGCCGCCCCGAGATCAGGGCCGGTTCACGCCTCTACCGGGCCAAGGTCCTCGAACGCACCGCCGGCCCGGCCCGCGCCCTCACCGACTACCGGGAGGCGCTGCGCCTGTACGGGGAACTGGGCATGCGGGACACCCCCGAGGCGGCCGACGCACTGGCATCCGTACGCCGGCTGACGGGCGGCCGGGCGTGACGGGGCACTCCGAGGTGCCCCCGATATCGGCCGGTAGCCCCGTACGGGCGGAGGCGGTACCGCTGCCGGTCCTCGTACGCCCTGCTCCAGGCGTACGCGTCGGACATCCGGCGCTCGCCGCCGTGCTCGACGAGGTACGGGCACGGGAGGCGCGCGGCGGGCGGGTCGTCGCGTTCTACGAGGACGCCCCGTACTACGAGGACGCCCCGTACCACGAGGACGCGGTGTGCGGCGAGGACGTGGCCCATGGCTGAGAAGGTGTATGCCGACGGCCAACTCATTCACCAAACAGGCCCCCTCGTCCCCTTCCGTCAGTTCGTCCTCAAGGTGCACGGCCGCTGCAACCTCGCCTGCACCTACTGCTACATCTACGAGAGCCCCGACCGAAGCTGGCGCGACCGCCCCGCCACCGTCCCGCCCGCCGTCGTCCGCGCCACCGCGCACCGCATCGCCGAGCACGCCGCCGCCCACCGCCTGACCCGGGTCCGTATCGAACTCCACGGCGGGGAGCCCCTGTTGAAGGGCGCGGCCCCCGTCATCGAGGTGGCCGACACGGTACGGGCCGCCGTCGGCCGGGCCACCGCCGAAGCCACGGCGACGGCCGTCACCGCCACCGTCCAGACCAACGGCACCCTGCTCACCCCGGCCGTACTCGACGCGCTCGCCGCCGCCCGCATCCGCGTCGGCCTCAGCCTCGACGGCGGCACGGCCCGGCTCAACGCCCGCCGCCCCGACCGGGCCGGGCGCCCGTCCTGGCCCGCCGCCGTCCGGGCCGCCCGGCTGCTCGCGGAGCGCCACCCGCACTCGTACGCAGGACTGCTCTGCACCATCGACGTCACCCAGGACCCGGCCGAGGTGTACGAGACGCTGTGCGCGCTGCGCCCGCCCGCGCTCGACTTCCTGCTCCCGCACCGCAACTGGGGCGACGCCCGCCCCGGCAGGCACCGCCCCGCGCCCACCCCGTACGGCGACTGGCTGGCCCGCGCCTTCGACCTGTGGTGGGCGGCCCCGGACGGGGTGCGGCCCCGGGTGCGGCTCTTCACCGAGGTGGTGGCGCTGCTGCTCGGCGGGCAGAGCGCGGCGGAGTCCGTCGGGCTCTCCCCGCTCGCGGCCGTCGTCGTCGACACCGACGGCGGGATCGAACAGGTCGACTCGCTGAAGTCGGCGTACGCGGGGGCCCCGGAGACCGGGCTCGACGTCGTACGGCACAGCTTCGACGAGGCGCTGCGCCACCCCGGGGTGGCCGCCCGGCACCTCGGCGCAGCCGCTCTGGCAGACACCTGCCTGACCTGCCCGGTGGTCCGGGTGTGCGGCGGCGGCAACTACGCCCACCGGTACGCGCACGGTGCCGGATTCCGGCACCCGAGCGTGTACTGCGCGGACCTGGAGCGCTTCGTACGGCATGCGGCCGGGCGGGTGGCGGAGCAGTTGCCCGGTTGTACCGTTCCACCAACGGGTGTGTGCCACAGTTGAGTTGACGGACGAGGAGAGCCGCCCCATGTCCAGCGCGCCGCAGCAGAACCCGCCCCCGCAGGCTTCGTCCCCGCAGGCTTCGTCCCCGCAGGCTTCCTCCCTGAAGGGCCCGCCGCCGCAGTACGTCGCCGTCGTCTACGCGGGGCAGTCCCAGTCCTGGGCCGACTGGATGAAGTACCAGCTGAGCCGCGCCGACGTCCGCCCCAAACTGGTCCGCTGGGACCCCCTGCACCGCGCCCCCGACGCGCACGCCCTCACCGAACTCCTCGACGCACCCACCCGGGGCCGGGTCCTGGTCGTCGTCGACGACTGGTTCCAGCGGCTCCCGCAGGAGCGGCAGGACGGCTGGGGAGAGGTGCTGCGCGAGGTCGTCCCCCGGTACGGGGAGCGGATCAGCGCCGTCACCGTCACCGCCGCCTCCCTGCCCGCCGCCGCCAACCCGCTCTCGCCGACCCGGCTGCGCGGGCTGGGCCCCGCCGAGGCGCGGCGCAGGCTGCTCGCCACCGCCGGGGTCCGCCCCGGTCCCGGCCCCGGCGTCCCGGTCGACCTCGGACGCGGCCCGCGCTTCCCCGACGACGTCCGCGAGATCGACAACGCGCCCCGCCACAACCACCGCTTCACCGGCCGCGAGAACCTCCTCGCCCGGCTCCACGACACCTTCGCCGAGATCGGCGAGGGCGCCAGGGTCGCGCTGCACGGCCCGCCCGGCGTCGGCAAGACCCAGGTCGCCACCGAGTACGTGCACCGGCACGCGGGCGAGTACGACATCGTCTGGTGGGTCGGCGCCTCCGTACGGATGCGCGCCCGCACCGAATTCGCCGCACTGGCGGAGGAGTTGGGCGTCGCCCCCGTCCAGCGCGACCAGCTCAGCGACCACATCACCGCCGCCTGCGAGGAACTCGGCAGACGAGCCCGCTGGCTGGTCGTCCTCGACGGCGCTGAGGACCCGGAACCTCTCGAAGGGATCCTTCCCACCGGGCCCGGCCACCTCCTGATCACCACCCCGCGCACCGACTGGGCGGCGTACGGCGCCGAACTCATCGAGCTGCCGCCCTTCGACCGCGAGGAGTCCGTCGCCTTCGCCCGCCTCCGCACCCGCCGCCTCACCTTCCGCCAGGCCAACGAACTCGCCTGCGCGGTTCAGGACCTGCCCCTCCTGATCGCCCAGACCGCCGCCTGGCTGGACACCCACCCGACCGCACCCGTCGACGACTACGTACGCGAGATCCAGCACGGCGACCCGCACGAGGCGGAGGTCGAGCGGGCCCACAACTACCCTGCCGGATTCAAGGCCGCCTGGGGCCGCACCGTCAACGGCCTCCTCGAACAGCACCCGCAGGTCTACGAACTCCTCGTCCTGCTCGCCTTCTTCTCCCCGGACGTCGTCCCCGCGCGCCTGCTCCGCACCGCCCGCTCCGGCGACCTCCCCGAGCACCTGGCCGCCCTGGTCGCCGAACCGAGCACCTGGAACTCCGCACTGCGCACCCTCTCGGAAGCCACCTCGATGCGCGTCGAGTACGAGCCGGGCCCCCGCCTGGACATCGTCACCGTCGGCACCCTGCGCATGCACCGCCTCTTCCACCGCTTCGTCCGGGGCCACCTCTCCCCGGAGGACTTCCGCCGGGCCGCCGCCATCGCCTGCCGGGTCCTGGTCGCGGGCGACCCCCGCGACCCCGGCAACGGCACCAACTGGCAGCGCTACGCCGAACTCGTCCCGCACCTGGAACTCGCGGGCGCCCTCGCCTCCACCGACCGTGACGTCCGCGCCGTCGTCCTCAACTGCATCGAGTACCTGCGGGTGCGCGGCGAGTACGTGGAGGGCCGCCGGCTGAGCGCGGCGGCGGCCGACTCCTGGACCAAACTCTCCGGCCCCACCGACCCCCACGTCCTGGTCGCCCGCCACCAACAGGCCAACATGGAACGCCGGTTGGGCCACTACCACGAGGCCGAGCGCATCGGCCGCGCCACCCTCGACCTGGTCTCATCGGGCGCCGAGGTGCGCCCCATCGAACTCGTCCGCGCCAAGAACGGCCTGGGCGGCACCCTGATGGCCCTGGGCTCCTACGAGGAGGCCCGCACCCTCTTCGACGAGGCCGCCACCGACGCCACCGACCTCCTCGGCGAGTACCAGATCCCCCGCATCCTCTCCATCCGCTCCAACCTCGCCATCGCGGTGGGCCTTCTCGGCCGCTACCAGGAGGCCTACGACCGGCACAGCGAGATCCTGGAGGAGTCCATCCGCCTCTTCGGCGGCAAGGCCCGCCTCACCCTCCACGCGGGCCTGCACACCGCCTGGACGCTCCGCCTCCTGGGCCGCTACCGCGAGGCCCTCGACATCCAGGAACAGAACTGCCGCCTGCACGCCCAGGTACTCGACAAGAAGCACGGCGAAACCCTGATCGCCGAACACAACCTCGCCCTGTGCATGCGCCGCGACGGCAACCTCAACTACGCCTCCGCACTCATGCGCAAGATCCGCGACAGCATCATCCACCGCCGCGGCGAAGGCCACCCCGAAGCCCTCCTGGTCAGCTCCGACTACGCGATGCTGCTGCGCGACACCGGCGACCTGGACGGCGCCCGCGAAATCGCCGAGGACGTCGCCCGCCGCTACGCCCACCAGCTCGGCCCCGCGCACCCCTACACGGCGGGGGTGGAGGACAACTGCGCGCTCATCCAGGGCGACCAGGGCGAACACGAGGACGCCCTGACCCGCTCCGAACACGCCCGCACGGTGATGGAAACGGCCCTCGGCCCCTCCCACGTATGGACGGTGGGCATCACCATGAACACCGCGTCGGCCCGCGCGGCGGTACAGGACCGGGAAGGCGCCCTGTCCCTGGGCCGCGAGGGCCTGACCCGCGCCCGCGCAGCGGTCGGCGACAACCACGTCCTCACCCTCAACATGGCGGCGGGCCTGGCCCAGGACCTACGCGCCCTGGGCCGGACCCCGGAGGCGGAAGCCATCCAGCACGACGCCCTGGCCCGCCTCACCGCCAACTTCTTCGAGGAACACCAACAGGTCCAGCACATGCTCGAAGGCCGCCGCCCCTACTGGGACTTCGAGCCCCAGGTCATCTGACCACTCGGTCATTGGCCGACCGGTGCTCGGGTGCGGGTCTGGGCTGGGGGATGGTGATGCCCATGGTGGGCGAGTCGGGCAGGGGAGCGACGGGCGCACCCGCCCGCCGACGACCACCCCGGCGGGCAGGGGTGTTCTCCCGTACATCGGTGATGCCGCGTTTCAGCGTTTTGTTGAACCATTTCCCCAGCGGGCGTTCCACGGCGCGGTGCAGGATCCACGCGGCGACGAGCATCAGCACGATCACCCCGGCGACCAGGGGGAGGGCGGGGACCCGGTTGCGGAAGTGGTGGATGATCGTGATGCCGATGTTCATGTGGATCA